>NZ_LJTD01000004.1:0-553958 GCF_001306765.1 Cobetia sp. UCD-24C
GGTGCCGTGGGGGTGGTGGGGGCTGCTGGGTGTCAGTGGTATCGCGCTCTGTACCTGGCTGAAACCACGGAACGGCTTGTTGGCCTTGGGGATTTGGCTCGTGGTGTTCTGGAGTCTGTGGGGCACCTGGGGGGCACGATTGATGGACCCGGTTCGCAATCCTGCCGTACTGATGGCGCAGGTTGCCGAGAAGAGCGATTACCAGGCATTGGCCATTCCCGATTTTCGTGAGCAATACATCCTGCAGGCGCGTCAGCCATTGTGGCACTTCGGTTACAAGACGCCGGAGGAAGACCAATTCTCGCGCCTCTATGCATGGCTGAAGGAGGCCCCGCAGAACCGCTGGGCCTTGTTGACACCCCGCAAGCTCAAGCGGCATGCCTGTCTGGATGGCGCACAGGCCATCACATTGAATGAGCCGGATGAGCAATGGGTACTGCTACCTGGCAGCGCGGCCGTGAAATGTCAGGGCAATCCCGATGCTGCGCCGATGTATCTGGCACCGACCGCGGTCTCGAATGAAGCGGCACAGCTGATCGGACTTCCCCAGCGACATACTCTGATGCCGGAGGTTCAGCCATGAAGTATCAGAAGCAACTTTCATGTGCGATATCCCTGGTGGGAAGGGGCTCCCATTCGTTGATCAACCTGAATGCCAGCGAGCGAATATGTTGGACGCTATGGGGAGTGTTGCTGATGTCAGCAGCGCTGGCACGACCCTACCTGCCCATCGATGAAACTCGCTATGTCTCGGTGGCATGGGAGATGTGGCATGCCGGCAGCGGGTTCGTCTCGACCATGAACGGGGCGGCCTACGCTGACAAGCCGGTACTGTTGTTCTGGTTGATTCACGCCGGATGGGTGGTCTTCGGAGTCAATGATGTCTGGCCAAGATTGGTGATGCCGCTGGTCAGTCTGCTGGGTATCTGGCAGATAGGGCGTGTCGCCCGCACCCTGTGGCCGGCCACTGGCCTGGCCGATGCCGAACGGCAGAGACATGAGCTTTGGGTACGCATGGTGCGTTGGATGCTCGCCGGTTGTCTGATGTGGGTGCTCTATAGCCAGGCCTTGATGTTCGATGTGCTGTTGACGACGTGTCTACTGGGCGCGTTGCGTCCCTGGTGTACACCACAGGGAGCGCAGCCGTTCAGCCTGAGCGTCGTGCTCGAGAGTGGTGTGTGGCTGGGGTTGGCCTTGCTGGCCAAAGGGCCGGTCGCACTCTTGTGGTTTCTGTTGGTGGTCGGCTCGCGCCCCTGGTGGACGCAAGCACAAGCCCGCGAGGTGTGGGTCTGTGAGTGGCGCGGTTGGGTGTTGAGCCTGCTGCTGAGCATCGCGGTGTTGTGCATCTGGTTGCTTCCCGCCGTCATCACTGGCCTTCCCGACTATGTCGAGGATCTGCTTTGGGGCCAGACGGCAAACCGCGTCGTCTCCGCGCAGGATCATGCTCGACCGCCATGGTGGTATCTACCGTGGCTGGCGGTGTTGATCTTCCCGCTCAGCCTGCGCCCGCGATTGCTGATCGAGGGATTTCTGGCCTCGGTTGCTCGGCGGCCAACGTCAGAGCAACCCTTGCTGAAGCTGGGACGCTTCTGGGCACTGGGCGGGCTGCTGGTCTTTTCACTTATCTCCGGCAAGCAAGTGCATTATCTGATGCCGTTACTGGTACCGGTGAGTCTGCTGCTGGCCTGGGCTGCTCTGCGCCAGCCTCCGGCTCGCTCATCGCTGAAACTGCTGGCAATGATCAGCGGTGGCCTGGGACTGACAAGCCTGGCGTTGGCGGTCATCGTCATGCCCGCAGGCTGGCTGACTGATGCCTCATTTCTGCCGACCAACGCAGCGCTGGTGGCTTCGGGCAACGCAAGCCTTGCGTGTCTCATGGCGGGAGCTAGCTTGCTGGCCTTGATGGTATGGCTATGGCCTTCCGTGGATGAGGCGAGACGCTCCATCACGGCTCAAACACCTGCCGCTGAGTCACTGGGCAATAGCGCGCTGAATGCTCAGCGGCGACTGGCGCTGGGCAGCGTGTTGCTGGTGACCTGCTTGCTGGCCCTGACATTGCGTCCGTTATGGCCGCGCCTGGATCAGGCTGCCCTGGCTCAATGGGTTCAGCACCATCAACAGGAGGGCCAGGAGGTGGCCGTCGTTGGCTGGGACTATCAGGCAACCTGGCAATTTCTGGGGCGACTGACCCAACCGCTGAAGCAGTTGAAGCGCGATTCGAGTCAGCTGAATTCCTGGCAGACAGCGCATTCCGATGGCTGGCTGATAATCGAGGCTGACAAATGTCTGCGTCTACCCGGCACGCGAGGCCCTCTGGCCGGCATGCGTGATTGGTGTCAGGCGGCAGTAGACGATGGAGCCAATGCCACGCCGGTCTTTCATCAGGGACGCCACCGATTATTGGCGGTACCCGCAGCGGCATTGGGCGGCCCCTCATCAGCACCAACGGCGTTGGTCATGACCGCTCAGGAGAAACGATGAGCATGAAGATACTGGTAACTGGGGCTGCAGGTTTCATTGGTGCTGCTCTGTGTGAGCGACTCTTGAAGGAAGGCCTGCAGGTCGTCGGTCTCGACAATCTCAACCCCTACTATCCGTTGGCGCTGAAGCAGCACCGCCTGACACGTCTCGAAGCACTTGCCGGGCAGTGCGTTACTGCCCCCGGGAATGCACGCCGGCTGGGCAGCTTTCGCTTCGTCAAGCTGGATCTTGTCGAACGTGAGGCGCTTCGCACATTGATGCAGGAAGAGGAGTTTGATGTCGTCGTCAATCTGGCAGCCCAGGCTGGGGTGCGCCACTCCATCACTCAGCCTTTTGATTATGTCGACAGCAACCTGGTCGGCTTCGTCAATCTTCTTGAGGCTTGTCGTGACACGGCCCCGAGCCATTTGCTCTATGCTTCCAGCAGTTCCGTTTACGGGGATGATACCCGTCAGCCTCTGCAGGAATCCCAGGCGGGTGTACGCCCGCTCTCGCTGTACGCTGCCACGAAGCGCTCAAATGAATTGATGGCTTACAGCTACGCGCATCTCTATGGTTTGCCGGTGACAGGGCTACGCTTCTTTACCGTTTATGGCGCCCGCGGGCGCCCGGACATGGCGCCACTTCGTTTCGCACGCAAGCTGCTGGCCGACGAGGTGATCGATGTCTACAACCATGGACAGATGGCGCGTGATTTCACCCATGTCAGTGATATCGTGGAGGGCATCTACCGGCTTATGCACCTGCCGCCGACGCAGGAAGTGAATGCCGCTCCCTCGCGTGTCCTGAACCTCGGGCGTGGCGAGCCCATCGCATTGGGGAACTTCATCAATGGCCTCGAGGCAGCGTTGGGTGTCCCGGCTCGCAAGCGTCTGCTGCCGATGCAGCCAGGGGATGTCGAGCGTACCTGGGCAGATACCTCGACACTCGAGACGCTGACCGGCTTTCGCCCCAGTGTCAGTCTTGCCACAGGGCTTGAGGAGTTGGCTGAGTGGGCGCAGCAGTATCCGTCACTGCTGAGAGAAACCGATGACGAGCAATCGCCCCGGGTGGGATGTCCTGACGAAGCAGGCGTCGCTGCAGGTAGACATTCTGGACGCATGACAAAGGCCGGCATGTCCGCCATGACGGCCTTGGCCTTCAGTAGTGGAACTCTCTTGAAGGCCTGAGTGGGATCAGCGGCTGTATATCTGAGGTCAGGTCGAGAAGAGGCCAGCCTCCAACGCAAGGAGCCCCGCCAGTGTGAACTGGCGGGGCTCCTTGCGTCTTGCCTGTCAGTCGCTATCAGCAGCGACCCTCGCAGTTGGCAGGCTTGTCATTGGCGATGCGCCAGTCTTCCTCGTTGGCCAGCGTGGCCAGCGGCGACAGCATCGAGAAGTCGAACTCGGTGAGGCAGGTGCCGCGTTGTACGCGCTTGGGCCAGTCATGGTTGGCCAGCGCCGAGCGACCGATGGCGACCAGGTCCGCGTGCTGCAGGGCGGCCTGCGCCTTCGCGACGCTGGCGACATTGCCATTGGTGATCAGGCTCACCTCGGCGGCCTTCTCGCTGCGCACCTGTGCCGCCAGTGCGGTCAGGCTGAGACTGCGCTCACGCTCGTCGTCTGCCTCGGGGAAGGCGGGGGCATCGACATCGCTGCCGGTCAGATGCAGGAAATCCAGCCCGGCCTCCATCAGCTTGGCGAAGCGCTCGCGGGCCTCGTCAGGGCCGCCCTGCCAGGTGAGCTCCGGCTCGGTCACGGTGCCCTGGGACAGGCGCATACCGATGGCGAAGTCGGCGCCGACCGCCTCACGCACGCTGCGGACGACCGCCAGCGGGAAGGCCAGACGCGCGATGGCGTCGCCGCCCCAGGCATCGTCACGCTGATTGAAGCGCTCACTGATGAACTGGTGGATCAGGTAGCCGTTGGCACCATGCAGCTCGATACCATCGAAGCCGGCTTCCTTGGCGCGACGGGCGCTGGTGGCAAAGCCGGCGATCGCGTCATGGATCTCCGCTTCGCTGATCTCGCGGGCCAGCGGGAAGGGGCCGGAGCCACCGTAGAAGCTGAGCATCTCGCCACTGGCGCGGCTCTCGGAGGGGGCGACGACCTCATCCTTGAAGCGGTTGTGCTGGGTCTGGGCGCCGGCATGCATCAGCTGGGCGATGATACTGCCACCTTGTTGATGCACGGCGTCGACCACCGGACGCCAGCTGTTCTGCTGCGCCTGATTGGCCAGCCCCGGCTGGTTGTCGTAGCCCTGGCTGAAGGCTTCATCGGTGTAGATGCCTTCGGTGATCAGCAGCGAGAAGTTGCCCCGCGCGAAATCGCGATAGTAATCGACCATGTCGAAGTGCACCTGGCCGTCATCCTGCGCGCTGGTACGCGTCATCGGGGCGAGCACCAGGCGATTGCTGAGCTCAAGCCCTGCGAAGGCATGGGGGGTGAACAGTGCGGTGGTGTCTGTCATCTAGTACGTCTCCCGCGGAAAGCATTCCGCTGTGGTATCCGGTCGTAGGCCCTGAGCGTCTGCGTGCACAAAGAGGTGAAGATCGACGCAGTGCGGTGGCCTGAATGAATGATCGACGGATCATCTGCATGTCCTATATCGTGCCTGCCGCACCTGGGTGTCACAAGCCGGAACGCTGGAAGGAGAGTGTTGTCGTTTTGACAACCTGTGCATGTAATTGACTGAATTTGCGAGATTTTTTCTCAAATAATTCAGGGTTGCTGCATGAAGTGGCAACGCAGTGCTGCTTTCCATGCACATAAGCATATGCGCGCAACGACGCAGGCCCCGCAACCGTGGGTTGCGGGGCCTGCGTCGTTACGCCAATCGTGCCTATGGCGAGTGCTCAGTGCTGGCGATCACTTGCCGTCGCACTGGGCGTTCTGTTTGCTGCTGCCGGAAGGCGGGCAGCCGAACCAGTTCTCGGTCGGCTTGGCCTGGCCAGTGTTGGCGTGTCGGCCGCCCTGGCTGCCGATCTCGCCGCCATCGAGGCTTTTCTGTACCTGGCGCGTGGCGTTGTCCTTATCTTGCTGACTTGCTTCGGGCTGTTCGTTCTGTTGATAGTGCGCGCCGTTGTCAGGTGCGCCGTCCGCGGTGCGCTTGGAGTGGCTGGGCGTTGGCTGGCCCTGCGAGGAATGCTGGGAAGAGGCCGCGCCGCTGGTCCCTGTCTCGGTGTTCATCTCGTCGAAGGCCTGGGCCGGGGAGAGGCCCAGCAGGCCCAGCATCACTGCGACGGCGCCGATGCCACGGCGCAGGCGGGTGCTCGCGGCAGGGCGCTTGCCTGAGAGCAGGCCAGAGCGCTGGCCATGGAGAGAGGCGTTGTCGTCAGTGATGTCTGTTGAGGTCTTGTAGAACATGATGAGGGGACTCCTTGCGGGTCTGGCTGCCGGTGTCGGCAGCCGCGCGGGTGAGGGATTCACCGGCGACGTATGAGGTGTCGGCGAATGCTGCGCCAGCTTGCGAGCGCACGATGCCAGACATGAGAGGATGACGTGAGTGACTGCAACTCGGCGTTGCGCGCCAGGTAATCGATAGAACAGTTATCGGGGCGCACGGCGCGAATTCAACTCTTGTTCAATAATTGGCCATGGCGACGGGCGCACTCGCCGGGGTGGGTGGCGTGTCTTGCTCACACAATTGATAGGCAGCCGACACGCGATCGATCAGACACTTCTGATGGCAAAAGGGCAGGCGCCCCTTGAAGTCGCGACGCGCCGTGACAATGTGGGAGGGACAGGGCAACGGCCCTGAGTGTTCACCCAGGTCAAGGAGACAGGCATGACGATCAAGAAAACCGGTTCCGCGCATTGGGAAGGTAGCGTCAAGCAGGGTAAAGGCACTGTCAGCAGTGAAAGTGGTGCGCTCAAGGATCAGCCTTACGGCTTCAATACGCGCTTTGAAGATGGCGCCGGCACCAATCCCGAAGAGCTGATCGGGGCGGCTCACGCCAGCTGCTTCTCGATGGCACTCTCGATGATGCTGGGCGAGGCGGGGCATGAGCCCAAGGCCATCGACACTACCGCCACCGTCCATCTGGACAAGGACGACAGCGGCTTCAGCGTGACCAAGGTCGCCCTGGTGACCAAGGCCGATGTGCCGGGTATCAGCGAGGCAGACTTCCAGTCCACCGCCGAGAAGGCCAAGGGTGGCTGCCCGATCTCCAAGCTGTTCACCGCCGAGATCTCGCTGGAAGCCTCGCTGGTCAACTGAGGCGCCGCTTGTCGACCCAGTCGTGCGGGCGAATAGCCGTCAGGCGTCGACCACGACCACGACGACAACGACAGCGACTCGCGTGACCTCAAGTCTCAACTCTGCGACGCGAGCATAAAAAACCGCCCTTCGGGGCGGTTTTTTCGTTGTGTTCGTGGTGGATTACCGAGGGCGTTTACTAGCGCTTGTCTGAGCCGCTTTCAGAACCGTTTGCTGAGCCGTGTTCTGCAACCTTGTCTGAACCCTTGCCTGAACCCCTGTCTGGGCTCATTGCCAGCTTATCCTCCTCGCTGACCTCGCCGGCATGCTGCATGGCATTGCGGCGCGATTGCAGCCGCGTCAGCGGCTTGCGATCCGGCGTGCGGTACCAGCGAATGTTCTCGCGTGAGCACTGTTCCAGCTCGGCGATCACCTGGGCGCCGAGCAGCAGGATCACGGCGCCGATCTCCAGCCCCAGCAGCAGCACGATCAGCGTCGCCAGCGAGCCGTAGACGGCACCGACGAAGGACAGGTGGGTGAAGTACCAGCTCAAGGCGAGGCGTGTCAGCTCCCACAGGGTGGCCGCGACCAGACCACCGACCAGCGCGCGGCGGGTCGAGACGCGGGTCTGGGGCAGTATCTTGTAGATGGCGCTGAACAGCCCGAACATGCCGACGATGCTGATCAGATAGATTACCTCGCTGCCGGCATCGCCCAGGGTCAGCTCGATGCCGGTCAGCAGCGTCAGGGCGTCATTCATCGCCGAGGCCAGCGCCACCAGCAAGGTCAGCGCCAGCAGGCCCGCGCCCAGCACCATCACGAAGGCGTAGGGCAGCAGGGCGGAAATCCACGCGCTGCGCTTACGAATCACCGGATGCTGATGGAAGATCAGCGCGATGGCGTCTTCCAGCATGCGAAAGGCCAGTCCGGCGAAGAACAGCAAGCCGCCCATGCCGATCCAGCTGATCACCTCGCGATTGGCCAGCAGCTTGCGCACCGCGTCCAGCAGGATATCTTCCTGGCCCGGCCCCAGATGCTGGACCTGAATGGCGATGATGCTCATCAGGCGCGTTTCATCCACCAGGTGCGTCAGCAGCACGCAGAGCAAGGCGAACAGCGGCACGCTGGACAGCAGGATGTTGTAGCCGACGCCACCGGCCAGCAGCACGCCACGGTTGGCGATGAACTGCCCGATGACGCGCAGGGCGAAGGCCAGCAGGCGCGGCAGAAAGCGCAACAGGCGGCTGCTCACGGAGTCTGCAGCAGGGTCTGGCATGGCTGGGCATCCTCGCTTTGGTTCGTTAAGTCAGTACAAGGGTGATATCAGCCGCGCTGCCGGGCGCGATGCTGGAAGAACGTCGAGGCGGTATAGAGCGCCAGACCACTCCAGATCAGCACGAAGGTGATCAGCATCGTCGGATGCAGGGTTTCCTTGAAGATCAGCAGCGCGATCAGAAACTGCATGGTCGGGTTGATGTACATCAGAAAGCCGACCGTGGCGAGACGCAGGCGTCGCGCCGCACCGGCAAAGGCGAGCAGCGGCAGTGCGGTGAGCACGCCGCTGGACATCATCAGCACGCTGGCGGGTAGCCCCAGCGGGCCGACATCGCTGGCCGTGAAGTGCGATTCGCCGGAGAACCACTGACCGCCGATCAGCAGCAGCGCGAGTGGCGCGAGCATCATCGTCTCGACCAGCAGGCCCGACAGGCCATCCAGCGCGATGCGCTTTCTGAGCAGCCCGTAGGTGCCGAAGGTGACAGCCAGCGAGAGCGTGATCCACGGCAGTTTCGTCAGGCCGATCAGCTGCAGGCTCAGGCCGAGAACGGCCAGCCCCAGCGCGAACAGCTGCACGCGCGTCAGGCGTTCCTTCAGGAACAGCATGCCCAGCCCGACATTGACCAGCGGCGTCATGAAGTAACCCAAGCTTGCCTGCAGTACCTCATGCACCTCCACCGCGTGGATGTAGATGCCCCAGTTGAGCGCGATCAGGATCGAGCAGGCCAGCACCGGCACAAGCTTGCGGGGTTCGGCGAAGGCGGCGCGCACCGGCGACCAGCGCCGGATGACGCTGATCAGCAGCACCATGAACACGCAGCTCCACAGAATGCGGTGCAGTAGCACTTCCCAGGCGGGTATGCCCTCGAACAGCGCGAAGTAGAGCGGAAAACAGCCCCACATCACATAGGCGCCCAGCCCGAAGCCGACACCCTTGGCGCTCTCGCGGCGCGCCTGCGCCAGACTCTCGACTGAGGGGCCTGCCTGCTCCCGCCTCATGCGGAGTCGCTCGAACCATCCTGCGCCAGCGGCTTGTCTGCGATCTGCGCCAGCGGTTTACCTGCGATGTAATAGCCCGACGGCTCAAGGGCGATGAAGAAGCTTTCGGCCTCCGGATAGCCGGCCTCATTCATGGCATGCGCGATGGATTGGGCGCACAGATCGCGCACCTTCTGGCCACGTTCGAACCACAGCACCTCGACGAAGGGGAAGGCATCGACGAGCTGACCATCGAACACATACTGGGTGGTGATGCATTCCAGCGTGAATTCGTCGCGCGCGGTGGCGGTCGCTTCGCTCAGCTGATCGATCAGTGCGCGCGAGACAGGGGCAAGACGGGCAGGCGTGACACCGTGGAAGCGAAGCTGAGGCATGAAGCTCTCCTGTGAGTCGGGATAGGGAGGGGGCGAGCAAGCTCGCGGTGAACAGACGTCGCCGCAACCTGGCGTGGCGACTTTGCGTTCATCGCCAATATATCACTGGCTTCTGATGCTCACACCCGCCGCCAGGGATTCGTGCGCGTGCTGAGCAGTGCGGTGGTGACAGATCATGCTTTGCCTCTCACATCTGATCGCCACAGACGGTAGAATGAGCGCTTTGAAGGCGTGGCACGACCAGCGGCAGGGTGGGCAAGGCTCACGCCGCCGCGAATCCGCCAGTTGCCACTCAAGCGTCCATTCAGTCAGCAGGGAGGCACGACGACCATGACGACACAGCCACAGGCGACTTCCTCGCAAGCGAATGCTGGTGATGCCTCGCGAGGGGCGACACTGCGTGTCAGCCTGGTGCAGGCGGACCTGCGCTGGGAAGACCCGGCGGAGAACTGCCGTCTGCTCGGCGAGCAGCTGGATGCCGCTGGCCTGGTCATGGGCGCCGATGGCCGCAATGCCGAAACGGACCTGATCGTGCTGCCCGAGATGTTCGCCACCGGCTTCACCATGAATTCGCGTGAGATGGCGCAGCCGATGGAGTCCAGCGAGAGCGTCGACTGGCTCAAGGCACAGGCCATCACCCGTGGTTGTGTGATGACCGGCAGCATCGCGGTGCTGGATGACGGCGAGTGTTACAACCGCATGCTGTGGGCCACGCCCGACGGCGAGGTGACGCACTACGACAAGCGCCATCTGTTCCGCATGGCCGGTGAGCATGAGCGTTATGGCATGGGCTATGAGCGGGTGTTGGTCGAGCTCAACGGCTTTCGGATTCAGCTTTCGGTCTGCTATGACCTGCGCTTCCCGACCTGGCTGCGTCAGCGCCCTGTCATCGGTGGCGTGAGTGCTGCCGAGACCGCCGCCGACAGCGCCTTTGAATATGACTTGCTGCTGTGCGTGGCCAACTGGCCGGGCGTACGGCGTCATCCGTGGCGCACGCTGCTGCAGGCGCGCGCCATCGAGAATCTGGCCTACGTGGTGGGCGTCAACCGTGTGGGTGACGACGCCAACGGGCTGCACTATACCGGCGACTCCATGGTCTGCGACTTCAAGGGCGAGCCCATCCTCGATCCTGCGCCAGACCAGCCCTTCATCGAGACCGTGACGCTTGAACGCGGCGCGCTCGACGAGTTTCGAACCAAGTTTCCGGCGTGGATGGACGCCGATCATTTCACTCTGGAGGCCTGATGCGCCTGGACAAATTCCTTACCGAAACCACGGATCTCAGCCGTAGCGATGCCAAGAAGGTCGTGCACCGCGGCGATGTCACCGTGGATGGTGAGGTAGTCAAGAACACCGCGAGCGCCGTCAAGGATGGCATGCGCGTCGAATGGAATGGCGAGCACCTGGAGCTGATGGGGCTGCGCTATCTGATGCTGTACAAGCCGGCCAATGTGGAATGCACCAGCAAGCCGGGCCTCTATGAGCGCGCGCATGACCTGATCGATCTGCCCAATGTCGAGCGCCTGAGCATCGTCGGGCGTCTCGATGTCGACACCACCGGTCTGGTGCTGATGACAGACGACGGCCAGTGGAACCACCGCGTCACCTCGCCCAAGAAGGCCTGTGCCAAGCGCTATCGCGTCACTCTGGCGCGCCCGCTGGAAGGCGATGAGCTGGCGCGCGCCGTGGAGGACTTCGATCACGGCCTGATGCTGGATGGCGAAGAGAAGCCGACGCGTCCGGCGCGTCTCGAGATGGAAACCGCCACCGTGGGTCTGCTGTGGATCACCGAAGGCCGTTACCACCAGGTGAAGCGCATGTTCGCGGCCATCGGCAATCACGTCGAAGCCCTGCATCGCGAAGCCATCGGGGCTGTCGAGCTGGACCCGGAGCTGGAGCCGGGCGAATGTCGCTTCCTGCGTCCGGAAGAGATCGCCAGCTTCTGATCATTCGCTTCTGGTCGCTAGCTTCTGATTCATCGACGCATGCGTCATGAAAAAGCCCCCGTCATTTTCACGAATGGCGGGGGCTTTTTCATGCGCGTCGTTGGCCGCCGAGCCTTGTATCGATCCAACGATCGCGCTTAAGGTAGGCAATTGTCTGCTCGTATTGTGAATTCTTTGCGGGAAGCGCGTTTTGCAGAAGTGGTATTTATGTAGAGGCCGTCTTCAATCAAACGCTTGTTTCCAGTATTTTCATGACAATGGCGTATTCATAACAACAACGAGGAAAATCCACTATGTCGTCCCCCTTCTTCAAGTCGTCTCCCTTCACCAGGTCCCACCTGCTGAAACCTCTGCCGCTGCGCATGGCGCTGGCGGGCAGTGGCCTGTTGCTGGCAACGCTGTCGGCGCCGGCGACTGCTGCGGAAGATGCCAGTGTGGTGTTCTCCGCGCCGCCGTGGCCGGGCGTGACCATGAAGACCGAGATTGCCTCGGAAGTCTTTGAAGCGCTGGGTTACTCCCCCAGCACGCGTCAGCTGGGCGCGCAGATCACCTATGAAGGCATGTCGCTGGGCGAGGTGGATGCCTTCCTCGCCGCCTGGCTGCCGGCGCAGAGCAACATGTACGACGCCGCGATGGAGAAGGGCACCCTGGTCGACATGGGCAACAATGTCGAAGGCGCGCGCCTCGGGTTCGCGGTGCCGGGCTACGTTGCTGAGGCCGGAGTGACCTCCAACGAAGACCTCGACAAGCCGGAATTCGCCGACAAGTTCGAGAAGACCATCTATTCCATCGAGATTGGCTCCGGTTCCAGCGAGATCGTCAACAAGGGGGTCGACGGTGATATCTATGGTCTCGGCGACTGGGACCTCAAGGAGTCATCGACGCCGGGCATGCTGGCGACCGTGGCCAATTCCTCCAAGAGCAAGGAGTGGATTCTGTTCGTCGGCTGGACACCGCATTGGATGAACATCGAATACGACATGGTCTTCCTCGACGACCCGGAGGACATGTGGGGCCCGGGCGGCGGCGCCAGTGATGTGAAGACCTTGGCCAACAAGGCGTGGTCGGAAGCGCACCCCAATGCGACCCGTCTGCTCGATCAGCTGGCCTTCAGCTCGGATGATCAGAGCGCGCTGATCTACGGCTATGGCAAGGAAGAAAAGCCGCAGGAAGAGGTCGCCGGTGAGTGGATGAAGGCCAACCCGGCCAAGGTCAAGGCCTGGCTGGAAGGCGTGACCACCCGTGATGGCGAACCTGCCTGGCCGGCTGTCAAGGAGGCCCTGGGTCTGCCGGAGGCATGATCGACAGCTTGAAAAGGTGCCGCTGATCTTTGTGGATGCAGCACCTTGAATATTGTGGTCAGTGTACGAAGCCCGCTCATTGAGCGGGCTTCGTGCGTTCTACAGCAGTGAACGTGTCAAAAGCGTGCGCAGTGTCAGGGCAGAAAATGACCTCTGGCGTGCTGCCCATCAGGGGGAGAATTCGTCGTCATGCAAATCTTGCATGGAAAATCCAAATAAAGAATTGGTCGCGGGATAGGGGCCTGTATCACCATCAGTCTGCACTCTGCGCTGCTTCCACGCGCAGCCAACAATAATGACAAGAAGGAAACACTCATGGCTGATTCAGGCTCTTCCTCCGCCTCGTTGCCTCGCTCTCCCGGGCCCATTGCGCGCTTTCTGTCTCCCTGGACACGTCTGGCGCTGTGGAAGCAGATCTTCATCGCGCTGGTTCTGGGCCTGGGGCTGGGTATCGTGCTCAACCAGACCGGGCGCGCCGATATCGCCGCCGATATCAAACCGCTGGGTGACCTGTTCATCCGCGGCATCAAGATGCTGATCGTGCCGCTGGTCTTCATCTCACTGGTCACTGGTGTGGCCTCGCTCAACAACCTCTCCAAGATCGGCCGCCTGAGCGTCAAGACGCTGGTGCTCTATCTGGGCATGACGGCGGTTGCCATCACCATCGGCCTGGGTCTGGCCACTATCTTCCAGCCGGGCGTCGGGATCGACCTGGGCAGCGCGGCCAATGTCGAGGTGCGTGAAGCGCCGACTGCCGTCGATACGCTGCTCGGGCTGGTGCCGACCAATGCCGTCGAGGCCTTCGCCGAAGGCAATGTGCTGCAGATCATCGTCTTCGCGATCCTGTTTGGCCTCTCCATCACGCTGGTGGGTGAGAAAGCCCGTCCGGTACGCGTGTTCTTCGAGTCCGCGGCGGAAATCATCTATCGCATGACCAGCATCATCATCGCCTTCACGCCCTACGGTGTCTTCGCCCTGATGACCTGGGTGGCCGGCACCTATGGCCTGGCAATGCTCGCGCCGCTGGCCAAGGTGATCGGCATCGTCTATCTCGGCTGCTGCGTGCATGCCATCGTGGTCTATGGCGGCATGCTGCGCTTTCTGGCGCGCTTGAACCCGCTGCGCTATTTCCAGGGCAGTGTCGAGCCGATCATGCTCGCCTTCACCAGCACCTCCAGTTCCGGCACCTTGCCGGTGACCATGATGGCCGCCGAGCAGAACCTGGGCGTCAAGCGGGGCGTCTCGAGCTTCGTGCTGCCGCTGGGCGCGACCATCAACATGGATGGCACCGCGCTGTATCAAGGCGTCTGCGCGCTGTTCATCGCCCAGGCCTATGGCGTTGATCTGGGCATGACCGAATACGTCACCATCATCATGACCGCGACGCTGGGCTCCATCGGCACCGCCGGTGTGCCGGGTGCCGGCTTGATCATGCTCTCGCTGGTGCTGACCTCCGTCGGCCTGCCGCTGGAAGGCGTTGCCATCATCGCGGGTATCGATCGTGTGCTCGACATGGCGCGTACCGGCCTGAACGTGGCGGGTGACTGCGCCGTCAGCTGCCTGGTCGCCAAGAGCGAAGGCGAGCTGGACGAGGAAGTCTTCAATACGCCCCACGTCATGTGCTCAGAGCTCAGTTGAGCGCTCTTGTCTGAACACCCACCGCGTCATCATCATCGGCTTGTCGGCATCCGCGTGATAAGCGTGTCAAAGACATCAGGAGAACATCGTCATGGAACGCCCCAACGCACCTTCACATAAAGCCAGCCCCTCTGTCGTTCGCTACGGCGTCGTGGGTGGCCTGGGGGCGATCGGCAGCGCGGATGTCCTGCTCAAGACGGTGCGCGCGGCGCAGTACTGCAAGCCGCCGGGCGGGGTGGATATCGCCTTCGAGCAACGACACTTCGATGATGGGCCGGGAATCGCCGCGGAGGCCTACGACCCGCTGCGGCGCAAGTTCTACGTCTACAACGTGCTCAAGGACATGCAGGGCAAGGTCGAGAACGCGATGGTGCCATGCTTTCTCTCCCACACCTTCCTGGCCGAGATCACTCCGGAAATCAGCTTCAACGTCGTCGATATCTTCGATGCGCTGCTGGCGCGCATTCGCCGTGACTATCCCGAGGTGCGCAAGATCGGCGTGCTGACCTCAAGCTACGTGCGCGCCTCCGGTATCTTCGAGCAGCGCTTCGGTGAGCCGGAGGCCACGCAAGACGGCAGCCTCGCGACAGCTGGCGGCCTCGAGGTCATCTACCCCGATGCCACGCTGCAGCGTGATGCCCTGATGCAGGCCATCTATGGGCCGAGCGGCATCAAGAGCGGCCATCATGGTGGCGAGTGTCTGCAACTGTTGCTCGAGGCCTGTGATGACCTGGTCAGTCAGGGGGCGGAGATCATCGTGCCGGGCCTGAGCGAGATTCCGGTACTGATGGAGTCGCTGCAGCCGCTGGTGCCGGTGCCCTTGCTCGACTCCAACCTCATCTACGCCGAATATGCACTGGGCGTGGACCGCGAGCGCGAGAATCACAACTTCAAGCTTGGCGTGCTCGGTGGGGTAGGGCCGGCGGCCACGGTGGACTTCATGCGCAAGGTGGTCAGCCTGACGCGTGCCGAGCGCGATCAGGACCACCTCAAGATGGTGGTGGAGCAGAATCCGCAGATTCCCGATCGCACTGCCAATCTGATCGGCAAGGGCGAAGATCCGAGCATTCCGATGCTCGCGACCTGTCAGCGGCTGGAGGCCGATGGCGCCAATGCCATCGCGATCCCCTGCAATACCGCGCATGCCTTCGTGGCGCGTATCCAGCCCTATATCGGCATCCCGATCATCAACATGCTGACGGCGGTGGTTGACCATATCGCGGCGATACAGACGCCGGTGACGCGGGTCGGGTTGCTCGCGACCAGCGGCACCGTGACCAGTCGGGTCTACCACGACATCATCGAGGCCTCGGGGCGGGAAACGCTGGTGCCCGATGCGCGCTGTCAGACCCAGGTGATGGAGGCGATCTACGGGCATCACGGCGTGAAGGCGGGGCATACGACAGGGGAGTGCAGCGAGCATCTGCAGGCTGCCATTTCCCACCTGCTGGCGCGGGGCGCAGAAGTGATCATCCTGGGCTGTACCGAGCTTCCGCTGATCGAGCTCGATGCGGCACTGCGTGAGCGGGTGGCGCTGCTCGACCCCGCGGAAATTCTCGCGCAGCACTGTGTGGCACTGGCGCAAGCCGATGCCTGATGCGCTGCACCCATCCGATCAGCCAGTGAAGAGAGCTTGAAGAAAAGACACGCAGCGACGCGATATACTGCGCCCACGCAGGCGCGCTGTGTGCCTTTGCCTCATTCATGCCTCTCTTCAGGTGCTCGCCGTGGAAATGAACTGGCTGGAAGACTTCCTCACCCTGGCGGTGACGCGTAACTTCTCGCGCGCCGCCACCCTGCGCAACGTGACGCAACCTGCCTTCAGCCGTCGTATTCGCAATCTGGAATACTGGGTCGGCGCCACCCTGATCGACCGCAGCCTGTTCCCCGTCGGCCTGACCCCCGCAGGCGAATCCTTCCAGCGCACCGCCCAGGATGCGCTCTCGGTATTGCGCGTCGGGCGCGATGAGGCGCTTGGCTTCGTGCCCAAGATAGAAGAAGTCGTCTCGATTTCCGCCTCACACACGCTGGCGGTCAGCTTCTTCGTCGACTGGCATGAACAGCTGCAAAACCGACTGGGCAACTTGAAGGCACGCATCGTGCCCGACCACGTCGCCGGCTGTGTCGATGCCCTGATCAGCGGCAACTGTGATCTGATGCTGGCCTACAACAGCCCGCTACTCCCGACGCTCACCGACATCGTGCGTTATCCCTCCATCGTGCTCGGCTCCGAGCGACTGGTGCCCGTCAGCGCCGTCGATGACACAGGCCAGGCGCTTTACTCCCTCGATAGCGACACGCCGCAACCTTATCTCTGCTACTCCAGTGACAGCTATCTCGGGCGCCTGACCGCACTGATCATTGGCCGCCAGAACCTCGCCGCGCGTCTCAACTTCCGCTACGAATGCTCGATGTCTGACGTGCTCAAGCGTGGTGCACTCGCCGGTAGCGGCATCGCCTGGGTACCGGAGCGCGCCGTACGTGACGAGCTGGCCGCCGGACGTCTCGTCATCATCAGCGACAATAGCCACACCGCGCCGCTGGACATCTGCCTCTTCCGCCACGCCGAGCATGATCAGCGCGTGGCCGAACGCATCTGGCAAGCCTGTCTGACTGCCGAAGACGAGGCCCTCGAGTCAGGCCAGTAGTCTGCTCGCGGCGTGCCAGAGAAGGGATGGGTAAAGAAAGGGCCGGAGAAGAAAGAGTACAGATAGGAATGAGCACGCAACGGAAAGAGCACGCAAAGCAAAGAGCAGGGCAATGACCTGAAATCATCGCGAGAGCACAACGCAAGACGGGAGCCACCTGGGCTCCCGTCTTGCGTTGTAGCAACTAAGCGCATCTCAGCGCATCCGACCGTATCTGATCGCATCTCAGCTCACAGCCTATCGGCCGCATCTGCAAGTCATGCATTGCCTCTCACGACAGTCGACGCGAGTTGGCCGTCGTACGCTTGTGCAACGGCTTGATGAAGAGGGTGCCCGTCGTCCACCACGGCGCCACCTTGCCGCCCGTCATCGCGTTCATCCACGTCTTCTGCATCACGAACCACATCTCCCAGCTGGCCGCGATCTTCTCCGACACCATCTTCTGGTTCTCGGTGATCATCTTCGGGTCCAGCGGTGACTGGGTTCCCCACAACTGAGTACGCGACATGATGGTCGACATGGCCGTCGACCACATCTCTACCGACGTCGTGCCCAGTTTCCAGACATCGAACATCGCAGCCGGCGTCGTCGGGACCAACTCTGACCAGGCAGGTTGTTTAGCCATTGTGCTCTCCAAGTAAGGAACCTGAGTACATTGATACGCCTGTTTTTGCTGCAGTGCAATATGAGTTTTGGCTGTGAGATGAGATAGGGCGATTCGGAGCCTCCATTATCACCACTTTCTATATGAATCAGTAAGTTAGTGATAGTGCTGGGCCAGAAAAACCGGAATTTTCCGGGCCTGGACGGAAATTTCCCGTGGGGCTGGGGAAAGTGGATTTTTGGAATTTGGCGGCAATGTCTTACGCAGGCGTATGAATTTTATGAGGCTGGGTATCAGTTCAGTCAGACAGGGCACGTAGGTGTTGGCGAACGTCGCGGAAATTTCCGGCGTGGGGTTAGATGCGATAGAGAGGAGGGCGCAGCGAGGCGCGCTGGATATCGAGTCTAGTGTCTCGTTAAAGCGACGCAGGGTGTCGTGCTTAACTAACGATTCCTTCTCGTGTTTGCCTCGACTCGGCTATTATTAGGTTTTTTGAAATCTCCTATATTCAGATATGCATTTCTCGCCAAGGCAGGACGCCATGGTGGAAGACCATGAGATGGAGCTCGCCCCAGCGGTAAGCGCCGTGCGGTAGCCGTGCTAAAAGTAGAAGGTCAGTTGATACGCTACCTCGCCGACGTTACCTCTACCAGAAGCCCAGTACCCAAAAGAGCGAACGCCACAAGGCCAACACGCTCATCGAACACTTGGGAAAATACTCGCTCGCGGCGCTTACGCCGGAGTTGATCGCCAACTTCCGTGACACCCTTTTGAACTGCATTGGCCATCGTGGCCAGTCCATCAGCGGCAATACCGTGCGCTTGGAGCTCGCCTTGCTCGGCCATCTCTACACCGTGGCCATCCAGGAATGGGGCCTCGGCCTGACCTGCAACCCCATCCAGAACATCCCCAAGCCCAGCCCGGGGGAGGGGCGCGACCGGCGTCTAAGCTCTGATGAGGATAAGCGGCTATTCGCCGGGCTGCGGCAACACAGCAACCCCATACTGGCCTGGATCGCCAGAATCGCCCTAGAGACGGGCATGTGCTCGTCGGAGATCCTGACCCTCACTCGCTCTCAGGTCGACGTGAAGCGCCGCGTGGTACGCCTCACGGACACCAAGAACAACGAAGCCCGCCTAGTGCCACTAACCCTGGCCGCCACCGAGGTGTTCAAACTGGCGCTGAACAACCCGGTGCGCCCGCTTGACTGTGACCTAGTGTTCTTTGGCGAGCCTGGAAAGGATGGCAAGCGGGGCTCCTACGCCTACACCAAGCTCTGGAACCAGGCCAAGAAGCAGGCCAGGCTCGATGACTTTCGCTTTCATGATCTACGCCATGAGGCCCTCAGCCGGTTGGTGGAGGCGGGGCTATCCGATCAGGAGGTCGCCGCGATCAGCGGGCACAAGTCGATGCAGATGCTGAGACGGTATACGCATTTGAGAGCCGAGGATTTGGTCGTGAAGCTGGATAGAGTAAGGGAGGTCTAATACATTAATAGCTTGAGAAAACTAGGCAGAACGATCAGGCGGATTCCGACCCTGAGCGGCTATGTCGGCGAAAGCGGCACGTTGGTTCAACCGAGTTATAAAGCCGGCACAATAATATATGTTATGCTTCCTGTTTATACTTAATTTATTATAATTTCAATGGGAGAGATCGTGAATGATAGGCGGTATAACCTGAGTGAACGCGCTGCCGGGTCATTGACGTTATGTCGAGGGGCGTATAATCACTGTTAGCTGAAAAAAGGAATCAGTAGTGGAAACCTACTCTGTGGATATTAAAAAAGACGATGAAGGCTATTTGGGTAGAGAGTGTCCCGAGTGCGAAAAGTACTTCAAGATAAAGCCGGGCACAGGTATCCCTGATTTCTCCGATTGCTATTGCCCCTATTGTCAACACTTGGGGCCGCAAGACCATTTTTGGACAAAACAGCAGATTGAGTATGCTCGATCGGTTGTTCTTAATAAGGTTTCTGGCGATCTTCTCAAAATGATGAAGAAGATGGAGACGAAACCAAAAAAGAATCAGCTAATCTCTATTGGCATAACCGTAAAGGGAAGGCCAACTCCCATTACCTACTATTCTGAAAAAGAACTTGAAGAAAAAATCGAATGTAAAAACTGTACCTTGCAGTATGCTACCTATGGTGCGTTCGGGTACTGTCCTGATTGTGCAGAGCACAACTCACAACAGATAGCCGAGGCAAATTTTGATCTGGTAATAAAAATACTTGATCTGGCTAAAGAAGCGCCATCAGATATAAAAAGCAAGCTGATTGAAAATGGGCTGGAGGACTGCATTTCAGCGTTTGATGGATTTTCACGAGAACGTTGTCGTGACCGATATCCTAAGCTGTCTTTTCAGAATATTTACGTGGCCAAGAAAAAACTCGATGAATCCGGAATTAATATTGCTGAAGGTCTCGATAGCACCGAGTGGGATTTCGTCGTAAAGCAGTTTCAAAAACGCCATCTTCTAGCGCATAAAATGGGTGTGGTTGATGAAGAATACATAAAGAAAACGGGCAGTCACCCAGAACAGTTGGGGAAGAAAGTTCTAATTACTGAAAATGATGTTATCTCATTGATAGGCCACCTTAAAGTAATTGTCTCGAATCTTTCGAAACATGTGCAGCGCAGCTAACAAAGCGTTGCACCGGACAAGCCGGTGAACGCGGCGTTAGTTGCTTGGAGTATAAATGGAAATATCAAAGAACAAACAGAAGAAAATTAGAGCGTTAGTGGAAAAGTGTAAATCCAAGCAAGAAGAATATCTCCCAGCACATCACGGTTCTGGAAGTTGGGCTACAACTTACTCTACCGAATTTATCAACAGCGCTTGCGAATTGTACATTTTATTCCAAGATCTTGAGCTTGGTGACTCTTTATATTTGCTTTCCATCAAATTTCGATCTGCGGGTATCAGTTCGTGTCGAGGGGCTGAGTTTCACATAGATCGAGTTGAGTATTTATATAAAACTCATCTTCGCCACCGAATTGAAGAAATGCGTGCAAAGTAAAAAAAGAAACCAGTTTACAATAAAATTCCTTGTCCATACTGCGCAAAAATGGTGGTTGATCTTACCCAGCATGTAAGTCAGTCGCATCCTGAGTCATGGAACCAATTTTTCGTTCAGAATAGCATAGACTTAAAAGGTAAAACTAGATGTTTCTCGTGTGGCTCATTCCTGAAAACAATTAAGGGACATAAAGAAAAATGCTTACGAACACTTGAGGTTTGCAACTAAACACAGCATTTAAGACGGTTTCCCAACGCTTGGCATTTTCGATTATCTTTGAATTTAATTTTTACGGCACAATGGTTTAGATTTAGTGGTAGCGTTACTCACCACCCAACGCGGCGTTAAATGCACAGGAAGATAAGCTTCATGGATCAAATAGATTTTCATGCCCTCGATGATACTCAGAAGAAATTTATGTTAGAGGTTGCTTTGGGTAACAAAGGAACATGTGTTTCAGTTTCTGGAGGTATGTGCGGAGAGATTTATGTCTTTGATCAAGGTGAAAATGTATTACCTAGGTATATATGTGCGAAAATACCGAAACCTCTTAAAAACTCTTCCGTTCAGGAAACGAATAAAAGATTTGTCAATGAGCTAAAGAATCAGCTTTCATATAACCACCAGATGTTTGTTCATTGGGTATTTGATTTCACTGAGGTTCATGGAAGCCCTGTGGCACTATTTCGTTATTGGGGAAGTGACCTTGATAAGATGATACGAAAGCCTGAACTTTCTAGCGTGATCGAAAAACTTTCAATAATGGTTTATGCTTGTAGTGGCTTGAGCCACTGCTATAAGAGCGGTCTAGTAGCACATCAAGATTTGAAACCTGCTAATATTTTTCTGAGGGATGTAAAAAACGAATTTCGTGATTTACCTGATCTAGATATCTATAACTTGGCTCTAATCGCTGATTTCGGTCTAGCTAATGCTTTTAAAGACTCATCTTTCTTCGGTGGCTCTCGGCCTTATATGGCTCCAGAACAGTGGAGTGAATCTGAGCTTTCACCTAAAACAGATGTATTTGCGCTGGGGGTCATTCTCTATGAGCTAATGAGTGGAGGTTTCCATCCGGTTGGCATAAAGCTCAACGATTATTGGCCTCGACCAGTTGAGGATTATAGTAAAAAGTGGACTAAAGCTGAGGTTTGGAAAAAATGGGCAAAGACCGCAAGTATAAATTTTGAAGGAGTATCTCCTGTAGAGCCTGAGATCCAATCTCTTGTTCTTGATATGATCTCAATTGACCCCTCTGATAGGCCATCTATTGAGGAGGTCAAGATAGCACTACTTGATATTGTTAAGCGTGAATCACAAGAAAGCTTTGTTCAGCTGGAATTTCTTGTCAATTACTTTGAAAAAAAGGCATCGACAGAACCATTAAAAAATAGATGGCCATATTTGTGGGAAAGATGGGGTCAGTTTCAAACAAAATTTGAAAGGTGTATTTAATAAGTTGCTGCATGCGGATAAATCACTCGCTACACTCGCAGTTTTCCGGTAAGCAAAGCGTTAATCAGAGATGACAAAAAAACAGCTTCTGATCGGTACCATGATTTTAAGTTATGGGCGTTATGTAGCCTGTAGTATGTTGTAGTAGCATACAACATACTACATTTGTTGAAAGGTGATTATCCCTTCAGCAATGAATAGGGAAAGTATAGCGGCTAAAGTTTCTTCTGCCTTTCTGGCTGAATCTTTCAACATAATTGGCACATGAAGTGGTTCTGGCTTTTTAAAACCCTATTGCCTGCGGTATCGGATCCCGCTCCGGATTCAAATGCACCATCTCCGGCAGATCGAGTTTTCGGATGTCACCTGACCATCGCTCCGGGTGACGCTGCTTCGCGGCCTCGAAGACCTCTCGGCGCTGCGTCAGAATGCCTTTGGCCTCGCCGTCATGACGCTGGCTCGGCGTGACGTAGCGAAGGGCGCTGTGCCGGTGCTCATGGTTGTACCACTCGGTAAATTGCTGAACCCAGTCCTGAGCCTCGGCCAGGGTGGCGAACCCGGCGACGGGGAAGCCCGGCCGGTACTTCAGCATCTTGAAGGCCGACTCGGCGAAGGTATTGTCGTTGCTGACTCGCGGTCGGCTGTACGAGGGAGTGATGCCCAGGTCATAGAGCTTTTCCAGGAAGGTCGCTGCCTTCATCGGGCTGCCGTTATCTGAATGCAGAATCAAGGGTTTATGACGATCTGTCAGGCGCTCTCGCCAGCAGGCTTTCTGGATCAACTCAGCGGCCAGCTCGGCAGTCTCTGTTTCATAGATCTCGTGCCCGACGATCTTGCGGCTGAAGACGTCCATGATCAGGTACAGATACCACCAAGTGCCGCGCGCGGGACCGGGCAGCCACGAAATGTCCCAGCACCAAAGCTGGTTCGGCGCCGTCGCCTGGTGAGTGGTCGGTGGGCGCTTACGCTGAGGGGCCTGCTGTCGGCCGCGGTGATGTTGCTGATCATATTCATGAAGCACTCGGTATATCGTCGACTCAGAGGCCAGATAGCGGCCCTTGTCAGCCTGATCGGCCACGATGAAGGCCGGAGGGCGGCTTCGGTACTCTGGAGCGTTGCACAACGCTACGATCGCTTTTCGCTCCTCGGGAGATAGCTTGTTGGCCGGTTCCGGGCGATCGGCGTCGGGGCGGCGGTCCGCCGTCACTTCGCCTTCTGCGACCCAGCGGTAGTCGGTCCGCACGTTGATACCCATCACCTGACAGGCCTTGGCCAGCCGAGCCCCGTCACGCTGGGCATCTTGCACCAGGGTCACGATGCGCTGGCGATCCGGGAGGCTGGTCAGTCGTCCTCGTCGTGGGTCGTGCCCCAGATCGCCTCGGCTTTTTTTGACAGGGTCAACAGGGCCGCCGTCTCGGCGAGGGCCTTGTTCTTGCGGTGCAGCTCGCGCTCCAACTTACGGAGCCGCTTTTGCTCCGCCTTGCGAGCCTGGCGTTGTTGCTTGGCCTGCGCTGCCACGTCGTCGTTGGCGTTCATGCAGGCATCCCGCCAGGCTTCCACCTGCTCGGGGTAGAGCCCACGCTCGCGGCAATAGGCGCTGAGTTCGGCCTCGTTCATCGGGGCCGTCTCCAGGACGATCTGGAACTTCTCTTGGCTGGTCCACTGGTCGGGCTGGGTGGAACGTGATGGCAAAACTTGTCCTCGCTCTCTGGCCTGTTTCCGCCAATTGTAGAGGGTTGTTGCAGTGATGCCTTCCTGTTTGGCCAATTCCGGGATGGTCATGCTCATAGGCGGCGCCATCTTCTTGAGGATGGCTTCCTTACGCTCTGTGGAATAACGCACGTTGATCACCTCTCAATCCGTTTAGGTGACAACTACGCTGGCAGATAGGGATGGTGAGAAAAGATGATCATGAAGGGTCTGGTTGTGGCCATGCTTGAAAGCGAGCCAGACCCTAATCAACTTATCTTCAAGTTTTAAAGTTACTCGATAGGGCGGACAAACTTCTCATCGTAGTCGCTCCAGGGCGGACTTATTAGTCGATTTTCCATGCTTGCTTCAAACGTCCCACGGTATGCTCCCATTTTGGCGTTGTAGGCTTACACACCGTGTTCTGATTGCCGAACAGGCCGACTTCGCTGAATGCCTGCGAGGCAGGAAATGAGGCGATCCAGCGGACTGGCACGAGATATTCCGCTGCCTCCTCGTCGTCTACATCGGTAGCCCGGTGGATCTGCGGATACTCGGTGGCCGTAGTGAGATCCTGGAGTCGCTGACATGCCTGATCGGTTTGCACCGTGAAATGGTCGCCTCGGCAACGCTCTCCGGTCACCTCGGCCACGCCTACATAGCCAGTCTTGGGGATGTTGACCCATACCCGGTCCCCCTCAGAGAGCATGGCGAGGGTCTTCGAATACCAGGCCGCACCACCGCCTGCAATGAAGCCGTAGCGTCGTGCCAGCTCCCAAGGGCGGTTATCGCCAAAGGAGGCGTAGAATTCGCCGTTCCAAGGCTCTTTACGTGCCTTGCGGGCGGCCGGCTGGGGTGGTTCGTCCGGGTCGATCATCCAGGCGCGGCTCAGGTAATGGTTGCCTTGGTCCTCGAAGGCGGCGAAGAACATGGCGTTAATCGAGAGCTGGGCATGCTCGTTGAGGTAATTGATGATCCGCTCGCTGCTGGCGTCGAGCTGGGTGGCCACGACGACCAGCTGGTGATTCTCGTTGAGGGTGACACTGTCCAGCGTGATGCCGAACTTGGCCTCGAAGGCGTCCTCGAGAGACGCGTGAGGGCGCTGATAGCGTTCGGCGAAGGCCTGGTAAATCTCAATCAGCTGGTAGTCGGCCAGGGTGACGACCCAGGAGGCATAGTCGATGGCCTGAGCCACCACGTCGCGGGGCGTCTTGTCGCGCTTGAGCTCGATGACGATGACCGTGCCGTTGGCGTCGATGGCCAGCAGGTCGATCAGCTTGTCGAAGCCGGTGCGTACCTGCCGACCGATTAGCAGCCAATCCCGGTTGAGGATCGAGACATCCTGCATGATCTGATCTTCCAGCTGCCCCTCGTCGGCGAGCCCAGTAGGCCGCAGCTTCTGCGGCAGCTCGCCCGTAGTACCTGCCAGCTTCCAGATTCCTTGCTCGATGGCCATCCAGGTGCCTCCTTGCGTTTGGTAGAGAAAAGCGTTGCCTCGCCCAGGGTGGTGCTCTATCATAGGTATCAACACGGCCCCCGCCTCTTGGCTCTCACGAGCTTACGCGGGGGTTCTTATTTGTGTTCTCAACCGCCTCACTCGGTCCACCAGCGCTCCCAGCCCGGTGGAGCCCCCATGTCCTCCAGCGATAGCCTCCGCCTGGAATTCGGCACCGGAAAACGTTCTAGATGTGCCTGTAGGCGTCGATGCCACTCGGTATTGGGGCAGACCACCAGGGTCATGTGCCGCACGATACTCAATAGCAGGAAGGGGCGGGCGAGGCGCTTTGCGTCTCTGAACTCATCGCGCCACGGTACCTCACCCTGCTTGGGCAGCATGGGCTGGTCGATGACGTTGCGATTCCAGAGTCGGCTGTGATGAGCGCAGACGTTACGCAGGTAGTTCAGCGACCTAAGCCAGGTCTGAAAGACCTCCCAGTCTTGCACGCCGTATTTATGCGCTATGTGGCTCTGGTCCGGCACCTTCATCATGGCAAACAGATGTGAGAGGGTGCCGAAGTCCCAAGTCTCGATAGCGACCCAGATCGGCAGTCGCGGCCCGTGCTTCTGCCGATAGTGCTTGACGAAGTCTTCTTTAGAGCGATCTTCTAGCCGTTTGGCATGCCCCTGCCAGCTTACAAAAGCTTCTATACGCTTCTTTCCGACAGGCTTTCGAGCAAAAGACTTGTGGAAAGTGCCTCGGTGAAGATGCGCGAAGGCGTCCCGCTCCCCCAGCCGATAGGCGATATCCACGCGCAGAGAGATCTCGATGCGCTCCAGGGCATCGGTCAGGCGAAGTCGAAGCTCCTTGTCGAAGAGATATAGCCGCACCGCGTCGACGAACTGGGTTTCAGGAACGAAGCTATCCGTTGCGTGGGTGATTGGCCGGTCATGTTGGTCATGACCTACCGCCTCGAAGACCCTGAAGGGGTACCAGTAGGCGCTTAGACGGTAGTAGCCGACGCGTTCCAGGTATTCCAAAGCGGCGCTTTCATCGCCGACCTCCATTCCGCGCTCCATGAGCAGGGCTAACTGCTCTTGAAACGACTTCCAAGGGCGATCGTAGGTCATCAGCTCAACGCCTGTTCCACTACCGTCTCGGCGAGCTGGGACCGGGTCTTGCCGCACTCGCTCAGGTGCGTTTTTAGCTGGTCGCAGAGGGCCATTAGCTCCTCGACTTTATCGACGATGCGGTGCTGTTCGTCGAGTGGGGGAAGGGGGAATACAATACGTTTAAGTTCCGTCGAGTTAATATTCTTCACACCGCTAGTAGTACGTATTGGTTGCTCGATTTGTTTTCGTACAGCAAGGCTGTCCATGGTGAGCTTTAAATATTTTGTATGGATATATCTTGTGAAGATTCTGGCTCTTACTAAGTAGCCTGCGTATGCATATCCATGCATTTCTTTGTCTATAATTGCGCAGCGGCCCACGATAGAGGAGCTTCCGTTGGAGCGGATAAATAGGAGGTCGCCAGGAGACAAAATAAAGTCATTTTGTTCCTGTTGAGACATTTCGGCAAATTTTAGGTCTTTTGTTGAAACTTGTCCTTCAGCAACGTTTGGTATTCGAAGAACGGCTGTGTTTTTGGGGTCGTAATAACATTTTTTTGATGTTCCGTACTTTAAGTCTTTGACTACGTCTGAGAAATGCACCCATTCCCACTCTTTGGGAATCCCAAAGGTTCTTTCCTCATCTTTAACAGGTGGAAGATTTTTAACCTTTTTGATTTTTCCTTCGGTGACTAGTCTATCGGTTTCCTCGGCGATCCTTTCCAGCAACACACGAGCTGGTTCGTCATTGGGATCCTGCTCTACCAGCCGCCCCATCACCGCCAGTTGAAGAATGGTCTGCTTGAGCTTGTCGATGCTGGCTTCGGTGGTGAAGAGGGTATCGAAATGCTCGGCCACGCGGGCCCAGTGCTCGGCCAGCTCGGCCGCATCTGTGGAGTGCGTGAGGGCATCGAGAAGGGTGTCGACCAGTACCTTATGAGCTTCCAGCTGGTCGCCGACCTGCTGCTCCAGGCGGTCGCAGATGGCCATTAGCTCGTCGACTTTTTTGACGATGCGATGCTGCTCACTCAAGGGAGGTAATGGAACTGCAAGCAGCTTTACTGAACCTGAGTTTAATTCAACTTGTTTAGTGCTTCCTGATACCAAGGAGTTTTCATGGTCAGGCTCTATTCTTTGCTGAACGCTGGGAGATGAAATGTAATTCAGGATATGACTTGGCTCGGCAACCAGTGGGCGAACGATTGTCACATGTGAATCGACAACAGTTGAGTGCTGCGACTCTTTAACTACAATGGCTCGGCCAACAGTACCTGTGCCTGTAGAGTTCCAGAGAATGTCGTTTTTTCGGATGTATCGCTCATCCTGATAGCCTTTCAGGCTGTTGTCATCGACGAAGCGCGCGGTGCTTAGATCCAATCCTGACCATTGGACGCATTTCTGAGAAATAACCCGTACCTTGCCTGATTCTGCGTATTTCGGGCCCTTTCCACGCTGGATATATTCACTGACGGCCTCCATGCGAGCCCAAGCCCACCCTTCTGGCAGCCCAAATGGTTTCTCTTCGTCCGCCACTTCCTTCAGATTCTTCGGCTTCTTGATCTTCCCTTCCTTGACCAGCCGGGTCTTTTCTTCGGCGATACGATCCAATAGCACGCTGGCGGGCTCTTCGCTCGGGTCCTGCTCCACCAACTTGCCGCGCACGGCGAGCTCCAGGATCAGCTCGCGCAGCTTCTTGATGCCAGTGAGCTCGATTTTCCCGTTCTTACCCGATGCACTACGCCCCGAGCCGCTCTTGTGCGTCACGGCACCGGTCCAGAGGTCGAGGTGGTCGGTGATCAACTGCTGAGCGCTCATGCCGGCTCCTCCGCTTGCTGCGGTTTGGTCTGGTCTTGCGGCTCATGACTGAGCGCATCGCCGAGCACGGTCTTCAGCTGATCACGCAGCTCCTGGATCTCGGCCTGCTGGCGAGCGTATTGCGCGAGCAGCTCGTCCGGGTCGTGGCTGACCTGCTCTTCCTGCCAGGGATTCTTGATGTCCAGGTTGTAGTTGCGTGCCTTGATCTCATCGATGCCGACCTTCCAGGCCTGCTCGGTTTCCTTGCGGCTGGCGAAGCCGTCGGCCTCATCGCCCCACCAGTCGATCTCGGTGGCGAACTCCTCGGCGCGCATGGGCTTGGTCTTGCTGTAGTTCTTGTAGCCCTCGGGGTAGGGGTGCTCGTAGTACCACACCTGTTCGGTGGGCTGCCCCTTGGTGAAGAACAGGAGGTTGGTCTTGATGCCGGTGTAGGGGTTGAACACGCCGTTGGGTAGGCGAACGATGGTGTGCAGGTTGCACTCGCTGAGCAGTTTTTCCTTGAGGCGCGTCTTCATGCCCTCGCCGAACAGGAAGCCGTCGGGCAGCACCACGGTGGCGCGGCCATCCTGCTTCAGCAGGCGAATGAACAGCGCCATGAACAGGTCGGCGGTCTCACGGGTGCGGAATTCCGCCGGGAAATTGTTCTCGATGCCGTCTTCCTCGGTGCCGCCGAACGGCGGGTTGGCGACGATCACATCGACCCGCTCCTTCGGGCCCCAGTCCCGGTAGGGACGGTTCAGGGTGTTGTCGTGGCGAATCTGGCTGGGGACCTCGATGCCATGCAGGATCATGTTGGTGGTAGCCAGCAGGTGTGGCAGCGGTTTCTTTTCCCAGCCGTAGATGCTGTGTTGCAGCGTCTGCTCGTCGGCGGGCGTCTGCACATAATGTTTACGCTTGTGCTCGATAGTGCAGGTGAGAAAGCCGCCGGTGCCGCAGGCCGGGTCCATCACGCTCTCGGCAAGCTTGGGATCGATGCGGTTGACCATGAACTCGGTCACGGCGCGCGGCGTGTAGAACTCACCGGCATTACCGGCGCTCTGCAGGTCCTTGAGGATCTGCTCGTACATGTCTCCGAAGGCGTGACGCTGCTGAGATGCGTTGAAGTCGATGCCTTCCTGAATGCGGTTGATCACCTGGCGCAGCAGATGGCCGGACTTCATGTAGTTGTAGGCATCCTCGAACACGCTGCGGATGACTGTGGCGCGGGCGTCGCCGCCGGCATCCAGCTGTTGCAGTCCGGGAAAGAGGGTGTTGTCGATGAAGCTCTTCAGGCCCTCGCCAGTCAGCCCCTCCGGGTCGGCGGCCCAGCTGCTCCAGCGCAATTGCTCGGGGATGGGGCTGACGTAGTCGTCGTAGTCCAGCTCCCATTCCTGTTCGCGGTCATCGTAGATCTTCAGAAACAGCATCCAGACCAGCTGGCCGATGCGCTGGGCGTCGCCGTCGACGCCGACGTCCTTGCGCATGATGTCCTGGATGCTCTTGATGGTAGTGCTGATGCTCATGGGGATCTCGTCTCGATAGCCGAAAGCGCGCCGGTGTGGCTGCCGGCGCGCAGAATGCGACGTATTGTACCTAGCTGTGTCAGCCGGCTGTAGCGGCGTCGTAGTAGAGCGTTTCCTCGAGGGCTCTCACGGCCTCGCGATAGCCGGCCTTGCCGCCGAAGGCCTTGGCGAGCTCCACGGGGGTACCGAGCCGGTCCAGCGGTGCCAGCTTCAATACCTTGGTGTCCTCGATGGTGGCCACGCCGTTGTCGGCGTACTTGTCGAGCAGGGCGTCCAGCACGGCGCGAGCCTGGCCTTCGTAGCGTGTGAAGTAGTCCGACTGGCGGGCCTTGGCCGCGCGCTGGCGACGGGTGAGCGCGGGCTGGCCGTAGACGATGTGCACGATGGCATCGAAGGGGTCCGGCGTATCGCCGATGGTCTTCTCGACCTCGCTGGTGAGGTCTTCCCAGAACACGCCTTGTTCGGCCAGCTCATCCAACACGGCCTGCTTGCGGTCGCTGGCCTCCCAGCGGCGCAGGAAGTCCTTCAGGGTGGCGTAGTGGGCGCGTACCGTCTTGCGGGTGTAGTCGGTCAGCTCTTCGGTGATCAGCTTGCCGTCCGGCCCCAGGTACTGCACGCGCCGGCCGATGACCGCCACGGTGACGTCATCGACGACGTATCGCTTGGGCGGCTCGCCGATGCCGCCGTCTTCGTCATCCACCCAGCCCCCTTCGGGGGGCAAGGCGGGATCGTTCGGCGACTCGTCGTCGGAGGATGCGCCGTCTTCGTCAGCGGCCGCGTTTCCATCGCCGCTGTCCTCGACTTCATCGTCGTCGTCCGGTAGTAGCGGGTCGCCTTCGCCAGGTACGTAGACCTTTTCTGGTTCGCCGTCGAAGGCGGGGTCGGCGAAAAGCTCCGTGGCCTTGCGGAAGTCCAGAATCGTGAACCAGAACTTATTGTGCTCTGCGTCAATCCGCGTGCCGCGTCCGATGATCTGCTTGAACTCGGTCATAGACTGGATGCGCTGGTCGAGCACGATCAGCTTGCAGGTCTTGGCGTCGACGCCGGTGGTCATCAGCTTGCTGGTGACGGCGATGACGGGATAGGGCTCTTCGGGGTCGATGAAGTGGTCGAGCTCGGCCTTTCCCTCGAGCTCGTCGCCGGTGATGCGCATCACATATTTGCGGTTCTTGGCCACGTGCTGGGGGTTGAGATTGACCAACGCCTGGCGCATCCGCTCGGCGTGGTCGATGTTCTCGCAAAAGACGATGGTCTTCTGCATTGGGTCGGTCTGGGTCAGGTAATCGGTGACGGTGCGCGCGACCAGCTCGGTGCGTTGCGTTAGTATCAGGTGACGGTCGAAGTCGCGCTGGTTGTATATGCGGTCCTCGATCACCTCGCCGTGGATGTCGGTCTGACCGTCGCTGGGGCGCCATCCTTGCAGGTCGCGGTCCAGGTCGACCCGAATCACCTTGTAGGGCGCCAGGTAGCCGTCGTCGATGCCCTGCTTGAGCGAGTAGGTGTAGATGGGCTCGCCGAAGTAGTGGATGTTGGAAACCTCGGTGGTCTCCTTGGGCGTCGCGGTCAGCCCGATATGGGTGGCCCCGCTGAAGTAGTCCAGGATGGCGCGCCAGGCAGAGTCTTCGGCGGCGCTGCCACGGTGGCATTCGTCGATGACGACCAGGTCGAAGAAGTCCGGACTGAACTGCTTGTAGATGTTCTTTTCTTCTTCGCTGCCGGTGACGGCCTGATACAGCGAGAGGTAGATCTCGTGCGACTTCTCGATCTGGCGCTTGGAGATCTTGGTCATGGCCGCGCCGAAGGGCTTGAAGTCGCCACTCTTGGTCTGGTCGACGAGTACGTTACGGTCGGCCAGAAACAGGATGCGCTGCTTGCGGCCGGCCTTCCACAGTCTCCAGATAAGCTGGAAAGCGGTATAGGTCTTGCCGGTGCCGGTGGCCATTACCAGCAGCAGGCGATCCTGCCCTTTGGCGATGGCCTCGACCGTGCGATTGACCGCGACCATCTGGTAGTAGCGGGGCGTGCGGCCACTGCCGTCGTCATAGAAAGGCTGCTCGACGACCGGGCGTGTCTCTTCACTCAGGCCTTTCCAGCGGCGGTAGCCGTGCCAGAGCGCATCGGGCCCGGGGAGCTTATCGAGCGCCAGTGTGGTCTCGGCCTGATCGAAGACCAGGCGGTGGGGGTCGCTGAACAGGAAGCCGCTGCCGTTGGAGCTAATGGCGAAGGGGACATCGAGCTTCTCCGCGTAGGCCTGGGCCTGCTGCATGCCATGGCCCAGGCTGTGGCTGGCGTCCTTGGCCTCGATGACGGCGATGGGCTGGTTCTTCTGGAAAGACAGCACGTAATCCGCCCGACGCGGGTGAGCCCGGTGGTGCATGCGGCCGCGTACCGTGATTCGGCCATCGCTAACCGGGTACTCCTCGCGAACCTGGGTGTGAATATCCCACCCCGCCTGCTGGATGGCGGGGGTGATGAACTTGGTGCAGATGTCCCGTTCGCTGAAAGCTTGCCTTGTCATAGCTGCTTCCCTGCTGCGTTTATAGATTACTTATCACTTTTTACGCTAGCTTACGTGAAGCTGAGCCGATACGCATGGGGGAAGCGAGGAGGGCCCGGCAAGCCCCACGGCCCAGAGAAGCAGCGTCTGGCCGAAATCATCGGCCGACTCCACGATGTCTACGGCATCGAGGCCAGCGACGACAACAAGCTGCTCTTCACCAACCGCATCGCCGACCGCATTGAACGCGACGAAGCGGTGACGGCCCAGGTGCGCAACCATAGCGAAGACTTGGTGATGCAAGGCCTCTTCCCGAAGAAGGTCTCCGACGCCGTACTCGACTCCGTGAGCGACCAAGAGAAACTCTGCATGCCGCTGCTGAGGAGACGTGGAAACGGGGAGGCATTTGCGCTGCTGATGCTTGGGTTTCTGGCGAGGAGGAGTGGACGAGATGAGTAGCCAAGGACTTGATTTTTCCATCTATTGAAGTGACCTCCTCCATAGCTGCACAGGCTATAGTGCAGCCATCAGGAGGACAGAATGAGCCGGTAGCATCGACTATTCAAAACAATAACTATGTCTCAATGCCCTAAGTAATCAGCGCTTAGGGCTATTTTGATTATTATATATTTAGTAGCTCTTTTCATGAAGTTTAAAAAAAGAATTAATCTTCAGCATCACTGAGTATGTATCGATGTCCTTTTTCAATACCAATACTTGGTTCAATCCTATATCTAAGTGAAAGGGTTCCAGTTAATGGGTCGTCCTCACTTTCCTCGAATGCAATGTTTACATAAATGCCTTCGTCGAACTCCGCTATTTCTAAAGATTCCATGTTTTCTTTTGGGGTGAGAAAACATTCAGGTGACCTTGAGAACGGGAGCCTGTAAGTCTCAATGCCATCAATGTGACAAATGTATGATTCTGGCATTCCACTCTCAATATTTATTTCATAGGGGAGTCTTTCGGATTTCGGAGTGTAATCCCACTTTGACGAATCAATTTTCTTAAAAACACTCCATGGCCCTATGAAAAGGATAGGGGTTTTTCCAGATTTTATTATTGATCTTCCCTCATTAACGGCATGTTCTATTACTTCGTTAGCTGATTTTGCTTCATGGTTTTTCCAGCTTGTTCCCATGATTAATTCTCGAAAGGTATCTAGCTGAGCTCTTTGCCTCATTACGTTGTTAAGCCACTCTTTCTCATTTATTGCTCTGTTCACCTCAAGGCCTCTCCCAACATTGGATTTATTAAAATTAGTTATATTGAAAGTCTTTAAGGTTACTTCTGAAGCTGAAGTGTGAAAAACTTTGTCGAACATGCTTAATGGAATAGGTCCTTTCTCTTTTGAAAAATTATTCTCGGAAGCGTAGGAGCTATAGCTACGAAGGATATCTTCATCTACATCAGACTCTATGATTGATCTGGTGGCACCTTCTTTTAAATCATTGATTAGGACGTCTACTGATTTTTCGAAATTTGACTTTCTTGATTTCATTTCCTTATGGTCTATATCAAATAGGTCTATAATTTTTTCTTCTATTTCTTCGGTTGTGCTTTTCAAGCTGCTTAAGCTGTTTATCAAGTTTTCTTTTTCTACTATGGAGCAGGAGTTGAGGAACGATTGCCAATCCCTACTGATTGAAAATTCCCTAGTGGAGAGCCCGATTCCATATGTTGTAAAAAAAACTGACAGATATTGGTCGCGCGTATTCCCATCGAAAGAATACACTCTGCCAGAAACCCAAGCAGGTTCTTGAATTCTTGCAAGATTTTCTATGTGCTTTTCCAGTCTTTCTTTATAATCATTTTGGGTGTTCCATGAACCATTTTGTCTAAGGTAAATCCCGATTAGTTCGCTGGCATTGTTTATTGAGTTAGTTGTATTGCTTATGTGCCCTGACGGCTTGATTCTTTTTGCTTCAGTTATGTAGCTCAAGAATTCTTTGAGAATATGGTTATCTATATATCCAGTTAGTGAGATGATGTAAGCCGCGGTTAGGCAGCGTATGTCAGTCCAATAATTCAGCAAAGAGATTGTTGCGGCTTCTATCTCGTTAAAGTTGTTTTTTCCGGCTATAAGTTCTTTAAGTTCTTCCGGTATGTCTTGCATTAGGTCGGGTGTGATAATTGCGCTATGCCACATGTAGTAGTTGGCTAGTTTGTGTATTTCTATGAATTTGTCCTCCCAGTATATTAGAGCATCAATGGCCCATTTTGCAGCCTCTATGTTTTTATGCTTTATAGAGGTTATTGCCATATGGCTGGTTCTTTCCAAATGGGTTATTTTATACCAATATTCACTGTCTGATATCGTTGCGTCATCTTTGCCAATTCGGTTTTTCCAGCTTTCCCAGCTTCCAGTAAAGTGTTTTATTGATCTGTCTTCATTGTTATCTTTGTGTGAGGAATTGCTGTCATTTCCACTAATCCACTCCATAAGTTTTACCCATATGAAATAGTGGCCTTCAATGTATTCTTGACCAATGTTTTTCGGCCTTGCAGAATTTTCAAAAGTGAATAGTCCAAGATAAAAATAACACCAGCTCTCATAATAGCTGTTGTCTTGTTGTATGCGGCTTGTAACCAATGATGAAACATTAGTTCCTTCCACTATAAAGGTGAAGAGAAAGTCCTTCCCGAAAAGCCTTGCTTCTGGTAGGAGTAACCAGTTGTCTGGTTTACCTTGTTCGTTGGTAAACTGGCATGATTTTTCTATTTCCTTTTGGAACTTTATTAGTTCATCTCTTGACTGCTGGAATTGGGCTATTGTTTTCTTTTAATGAATCTTCTAGTTGGCCAAATAAGGCTGAGACTATTTCCTCTACGCTGATTGATTTGCTGGGTTTTATTTTAGATGTTCGTATGGAAGATTTTATTAAGGCCTTGGAAAGTGGGTTTGCTTTAGAGAGGCTGGTCTCAGCGATTTTAATATCTGGATGTCCTTTGTCATTGATTTTGATAGAAAAACAGAGAGTGTGCTCATTGTTTTTATCTTCTGATATTCTTGTCTGAATGTTTAAGATTGATATGCTGAACCTTATAGGCATAAGTAAAATATTGCTGACAACCTGGTTGTCTGAAATTTTATTTATTTTCGTTGGTAGCTCTTCTAAAGTGTATGGCTTTACCTTAAGGGTGTTTTTTTTAGTGCTTTCACAAAGCTCTTTTAGTAGTGCGGAGTTTCCGTGGTGCTCCTCAAGCCTGTTTCTTATATCATTCTTCATCACTTCGTTTATGGAGTATTTGAGAACCATGTTCATTCGTTCTTCAGTGTGTAAAAATTGAATAGTCTTCCATAGAAACCATCCTGATAAAAATAAATTAAATAAAAACCAGCCGGTTAGTGCGTAAGATGCTGCCGAGATAGTATGGAGCTCTAGCCAAGGTGAAATGGCATTTGTTATAGTTGAGCTGAGTATTAAGGTTAAAGAGCTGAAACCGACGAGCATAAACCCTGAGCAATCTTTATAGATAGCCCACATTGCTTTGTTGGAAGACTTACCTTGTAGCAATATGCCAATAAAAGCTATTACCAGTGGAAAGATAAGGCCAACCAAAGTTGCCTGAGTTCCTAATAGTGTCCCCTGGATTTCAATGACTTTATCTAGGCTGTTTATAGGTTTTGGAAGAATCTCCTTCAGCTCATGATAGTTTTTAGAAATTAAAGATGTCGCTATGGCATACATTGTAGCTATTATGGCAGTAGCTTTAATGGTATTTTTGGCTCCCCATGTCACCAGCCTTTCTAGTGATGACCATTTGTTGTTTTTAAAATTTCTGTTTTTAAGTAACGTTTCTCTAATGTCCTTCTCGGCCCGATATTTAACGGAGTCTAGTGTTGCTTTAATTCTCCAAAGCATATTTTGTTCCCTGAGCTTGAGAGGAGAGAGTTTCACTTAAGGTTATATCTCTATATTGTATCGTGTCTATGCGTTTCACGTACTCGCACAGGTGCGAGGCCGTCGCGCCCAACGGCGATTGAGCAGCCGCGCTCTATACCGAGGATCTGCTCAGCTACGTGTGGGAGTGCTGGCAAGAGCGCTGGTAGAGGTACTGCAAGGCCAACTCGCAGGCGCCTGAGACTGTGGTTGTGCAGCAGGTCGTCCGCGAGCAGGAGCTAATCTGCTACCGGCTCACCAAGCGCGAGGAGAAGCGCCTGCGACTGGAAGAGGTCGAGGGCGATTCGGCCCCACCCCGGTCAGCGAGGTGGGCTCCGGCAAGCCCCACGATCCAGAGAAGCAGCGCCTGGCTGATCGAGCCAAGCTCCGACAATCGAGCATCAGGCCCCATACCTCTCTACCGTGCAGCCAAAGTCAATGGCAGCGTCCCACAACTGGCCGTGTGACAAATTCACTGCCGCACATTGTGACTGAAGGCCAGTATCATTGGTGGAAATGATAAAATTTATCCTTTTGAATCAATGCTATATATCCTGATTCAAAAAAGGAAGAGCATGAACATGTAAGTATGTTATTAATAGCGCTGTGTGACATAAGGCATGGGGAGGGAGCATGGATCCGATCACTGACTATCTTGAAACCAATGGGCCCTCGCTCACCAGCGAGGTCGCCCAATATCTGATCGACACCTACAGCCTCACTCCATCAGCAGCGCGTAAACGTGTCTCGCGGGCGGGTGGCGAGGTGCGGCGGCTGGCGGGGATCGTCTTCCCGCACAAGGCGCGTTTCCTCTATCTCCAACAACAATTCGGTTCTCCATGGTATTGGGAGAGCTTGGCTCAAGCATTAATCGAGTCCAACTCAGCATATGGCTATGCCATTGCTGCCCTTAGGCAGCGTGGCGGTATTGTGCCAGCCAAACAGTTCCCCACCATCTGCGGTGCGCCGCTTCGCCAGCAACGCCAACTCTCGCCTGACACGATCTTCGAGCGGCTATCCGATGCCAAGCTGCTGACCAAGGTCACACTCTCGGGTGTCGGGGAGTGCATTGCTTTGATCCAGGAGGAGGGGCACTACGAAACCCAAGCCGACCTCCTGCGTGCGGAGCTCCTCACCGAAGATATCCTACTCACTGCCGTCAAGGATTGGCTGCGCAGGCTCGGCATTGCGAGCTTCGGTCAGGTGGCGCTGCGTGGCGGCGAAAAAACACCTCAGGTTGGGACCTTCGCTTGGGACCTGTCCGCTCCCTGCTATCTCGGCCACATGGTTCGCAAAGGCCCAGATGGTAAGGCAAAGCCCGGTTTTGTCGCCTGTGACGTCTTCCTGGGCAAGGACATGACCGGGGCTGGTGTTGCACCTTTTATCCGTAAATGTTTGACCTTGCGCGGCCTTCCTAAGATTGGGCCATGCATGCAAATTCTCGTCGCCAACCGTTTCGATCATGATGCCTTCCTATTACTCAAGCGCCACGGGATTATTCCCGCAACGCCAAAGACACTGTTCGGCGAGGAGGTGGCCGAAGCGCTAACCCAGCTCACTTCGGTGCTGATCAATGCTGCGCACGCGATCATCGATCCCGGCCAGTTCGATGACCTGTTTAGGAAGCTCAGCAAAATCGAAGGCGCTGCTAACCAGCTTCGCGGCACTCTGTTCGAGTATATTGCCGCAGAGGTCGCCCGTCAGAAACTCGCGACTGAAGTCAGTATGAACCGCATCTTCAAGGTGCCTGGCAGTGAGGCCGAAGCGGATATCGTTGCTGTGACACCGCACCATGGTATTACTCTTGTTGAGTGCAAGGGTTATAGCCCTAGGGCAACTATCCCGGACAAGCTGTTCAAACGCTGGCTTGAGCACAATGTTCCGACCTGCTATGCCGCGATCAAACAGCATCCGGACTGGAAGGGGCTGCCAATTTCCTTCGAGTTTTGGACAACCGCGCCGCTAACCGATGAGTCAATGGCGTTGTTCACTAAAGCCAAGTCGAGTATCCGGCCGAGCCGCTATACGATTGACTTGAAACTAGGGCCAGATCTACTCGGGACTATAAAGAAGACCCGTAATCCGAGCCTGATTACCGCATTCGAGAAGCATTTCGTCAAAATCGAACGTGAGCCAGAGGTTTTTCCGGAGAACATCGATCTCGATATGTTTCCCTCTTGACGCCTTCCTCTGTCGCTGAATATCTCTTCACGTTACGGCATGGCTGGTATCGGTGGACGACGCGACCCCAGCTACCGGCCGCGCCCGGCTGGCGATGGTGGCATGCACCTGATGATGCCGGACGCCTAGCTGCTATCGCCTACGCATCTTGCCTCAAAGGAGCAGAGCGATGCGTGACAAGAGCAACTCAGCGGTACACCACCGGTACACACACCAGCTTCCTATGCTATCATCAACTTTCGCTAAGCTACTGATTCCAAAGAACTGTACCTTTCGCTCGATTACGGTTGCTTTTCCTTGTGTGTCAGTAACTTATTTTTTTAAAAGCGAACTCATAATCCCCTGGTCTGATCCTGAAGGTTTCAGCCGACCAGTATCCTCCAGTCTTATTTTTCACCCCCAGCCAAGCCCCCGTACTTCCCCTTGAAATACAACAATGGCCGCGTCGTCCCTGCAACATCCAAGTTCAGTCCCTTCACTTCCCCGATCACGATCAGGTGATCACCTGCAGGGTGCTCTGCGTGAATCTTGCAGTCGAGCCAGTGCAGGCTGTCATTGATCACCGGGTTGCCGAGGGGGGAGAGCTGCCAGTCGATACCTTGCCATTTGTCTGCGCCACGCATGGCGAACTGGTTGGAGACATGGCTTTGCTCGCTGGAGAGAATGTTGACGGCGAAACGCTCTGCCTGGCGAATCTTCGGGTAGCTGAAAGAGCTTGCCTTGACGCTGAAGGAGACCAGCGGCGGATTCATTGAGACGCTATAGAACGACTGGCAGGTGAAGCCGATCGGTTCGTCGTTGACTTGGGTAGTGATGATGGTGATGCCGGAGGCGAAGTGACCGAGGGCTTCACGGAAACTGGCGGGGTCGATGGTGGTATTAGTGTTGGTGTCAGCTTTGGTGGCGGTATCGGAGAGTGACATGGCAAGTCCTGGAAGATTGGGGAGATGGTAATTGTCAGCCGTGGGGGAGGGGCTGCAACGATGGCGCTGGACTGGGTGCTGAGTGACAAGAGTGAGAGTGATGAAAAAATGGCCGTCGTGAATCCTTCACGATGGCCATTTTTGTTTGCGGCGGTGTCAGCCACTACTGCTTTCACTCTCGAGCACTATCGTCAAGCTAACTCGGTTCGGAACTAGCCTGGCACTGTCTGTCAGTGCTGTGCCTTGGCCCGCGCTGTACCTTGGCCAGTTCAGTGTTTCGCCCAGCGATCAGCGCTGCGCTTCGAGTTCCTTGCGCACGATGGCGGCACCAGCGCTGAGAGCCTGCAGCTTGCCGCGGGCGACTTCACGCGACAGCGGTGCCATGCCGCAGTTGGTGCAGGGGTAGAGCTTGTCGGCATCCACGAATTGCAGCGCCTTGCGCAGGGTCTCGGCGACCTCTTCCGGCGTCTCGATGGTGTTGTTGGCGACATCGATGGCACCAACCATTACCTTCTTGCCACGGATCAGCTCGATCAGCTCCATCGGCACGTGGGAGTTGTGGCATTCCAGCGAGACGATATCGATGTTGGATTGCTGAAGCTTCGGAAAGGCCTCTTCGTACTGACGCCACTCGGAGCCCAGGGTGTTCTTCCAGTCAGTGTTGGCCTTGATGCCGTAGCCGTAACAGATGTGGATGGCGGTCTCGCACTTGAGGCCTTCGATTGCGCGCTCCAGCGTGGCGATGCCCCATTCATTCACTTCATCGAAGAACACGTTGAAGGCCGGTTCATCGAACTGGATGATGTCGACGCCTGCCGCTTCGAGTTCCTTGGCTTCCTCGTTGAGGATCTTGGCGAATTCCCATGCCAGCTTCTCGCGGCTCTTGTAATGGCCATCGAATAGGGTATCGACCATGGTCATCGGGCCAGGCAGTGCCCACTTGATCGGCTGATCGGTCTGCGAGCGCAGGAACTTGGCATCTTCGACGAACACCGGCTTCTGGCGAGAGACCGGACCGACCACGGATGGCACGCTGGCCTCGTAGCGATCCCGGATCTTGACGGTTTCGCGCTTCTCGAAATCCACGCCATTCAGGTGCTCGATGAAGGTGGTGACGAAATGCTGACGCGATTGCTCGCCATCGCTGACGATATCGATCCCGGCGTGCTGCTGCTCCTGCAGGGAGACGCGCAGGGCATCTTGCTTGCCCGCGATCAGTGCCTCACCTTCGAGCTTCCAGGGAGACCAGAGGACCTCCGGTTCGGCGAGCCAGGACGGTTTCGGCAGACTGCCAGCGGTAGAGGTCGGGAGTAATCTCGTCATGATGAATAACCTTGTCCTTGGAATGGTTCAGATAGCGAATGTCGTTCGTCGATCAGCGCGCGCTGTTTGCGGATCAGTGAGCTGACCAATGATGAATTTATTGGTTGGCGGACCAGTTGGCGGACCACTGCTCGAGCAGGTTCTGGTAAGGCTTGATGAAGCTTTCTTCCACGAACTTGCCCTGCTCGATGGCGAGCTGGCTGCGCTCTTCGCGGTCGTACACGATGCGCGTCAGTGAGTGGTCCTGCTGCTTCAGGCTCGCCTGATAGGATTTGCCGGCCACGGAATTGGCGTTGTAGACCTCAGGACGATAGATCTTCTGGAAGGTGTCCATGGTGCTGATGGTGCTGATCAGTTCCAGATTGCTGTAATCGTTGAACAGGTCGCCGGTGTGGTAGAAGGCCAGCGGCGCAACACTGCCCGGCGGCATGAAGTAACGCACCTTCAGGCCCATCTTGCTGAAGTACGCATCGGTCAGGGAGTCATCGTCCTGGCGATATTCCACCCCGAGGATCGGGTGCACGTTCTCGGTCTGCTGGTAGGTCTTGGTGGTCGAGACGCTGATGCAGATGATCGGCGGCTTCTTGAAGCATTCCTTGTAGGCAGCAGAACCCACGAAGGCCTGGAACAGGTTGCCGTGCAGCTCGCCGAACTGCTCCGGCACACTGAAGGAGTCCTTGCCCTTGTTGTGCTCCAGCAGACGCACGCTGAAATCATAATCGCGCACGTAGGACGAGAAGTTGTTGCCGGTCACGCCCTCAATGCGCTGATTCGTCTGGTGGTCGACGATGGTGGTCTGCAGGATCTCGATGATCGGCAGGGTGTTGTCGGAACGCGCGGCATCAAGATTCAGCTCGACGGAGATGATGTCCAGCTCGACGGAGTAACGATCGCCCTTGGGATTGTCCCAGTTGGCTAGTGCATTGAACCGGTTGTTGATCATGTTCAGCGTGCTGCGCAGGTTCTGCTGACGGCTCTCACCACGCGCCAGGTTGGCGAAGTTGGTGGTCAGGCGTGTGTTTTCCGCCGGAACGTAGTTCTCGTCGAAGCGCAGACTGTTGATGCTGAAACCGAATTCGTTGCTCATGGCGTTCACCCTGATCCTGAGAGAGAAAATTCACTGTGTCGTCGACATCTTCCCGTGATCTTTCAGGCGTCTCGTGAGCGGGGTGCTCTCTGTGAGAATGCATCCATGCCGGGAGAGGCACGCTGCTCGCCATCACGTTCCGTGTGAAGGCTCTGGCGGCGGTGAAGTGCAGCGCCATGGGAAGTCTTCATCAACGATCTGATGCAGGTGAGTATCCATTTCCCAGCTCCATGAGACAAACTGGATTTTTTAATGTTCAAGTTGAGCGAAATTCATGATGAGGGCGGGCGTCATTCCTGATGCTGTGAAAGCAGGCGAAACGAGCGGGGAGTGGCGTGCTCAACAAGGGCGCAATGTGAGCCGTAGGGAAGCTGAAGCGAGTAGAGGATCAAGGAGGAAGGAGGAAGGAGAGGACAGCATACGGGCTGGCCCGAACATCTACTCGGGTCGGCTTGCGTGGCAACCCCCTACAACTTCAGAGCACGACATGCTCATGCACTCTTCATGCTCTTCACACTCGGCCATGAAGATGCAGATGGTTCATGAGGCGAGCGGCTGATGATTAGGGGCCACCAGGCCGTGGCGGCGCATGCGGCGGTAGATAGTGGGTCGCGAGACGCCGAGTTGGCGGGCGACCTGGCTGATGTTCCAGTCCGTGTGGCGCAACAGTTCGAGCAGTTTGTTGGCGTCCGCATCAGCCCCTGCATCAGCCCCAGCAGACGCGGGCGCTGGAGAGGACGGGTTCGAGGAAGCGCTGGATGCGAAGGGGGAGGCAGCGGCAAGCGGACTGGCAGACCCGCGGGCGCTGCCGGTGTGGGTCTGGCAGACCTCCGGCAGGTCATGCAGGGTGATTTCATCGCCTTCCGCGGTGGCCATCGCGAAGGCAATCGCATTGCGCAGTTGGCGTATGTTGCCCGGCCAGTGATGACTCAGCAGCGCACTGATGGCATCGGCGCGCAGGTGGAGTGACTGGTCGCGTTCGGCTTGCAGCTCCGCATGCAGCTTGCGAATGAGGTAGTGGCGGTCGGCGCGCTCACGCAGTGCGGGCAGCAGGAGTTCGGCGCCGTTGAGTCGGTAGTAGAGGTCTTCGCGGAATTGCCCGCTGGCGATCAGCTCCGTGACATCACGATGGGTGGCAGTGATGACGCGAATATCCACCTTGATGGGCGTCTCGGCCCCCAGAGGTGACACCTCCCGCTCTGCGAGTACGCGCAACAGGCGTGATTGGAGCGGCAACGGCATATCGCCGATCTCATCCAGAAACAGCGTGCCACCGTCGGCTTGTTGGATCAGGCCGCGCATGCCCTTAGGTCTTCCTCCCGTGAAGGCGCCCGGCAGATAGCCGAAGAGCTCACTTTCAATCAGCGATTCCGGAATGGCGGCACAGTTCACCGCCACGAAGGGCGCCTTGGCTCGTGGCCCGCTGTCATGCAGCGCCCGCGCCAACACTTCCTTGCCGGTCCCCGTCTCGCCACGAATCAGGATGCTTACGTTCTCATGGCGCATGCGGCGCGCCAGCTTGAGCAGCCGGTGCATGGAAGGGTCATCTCCCGCGAGTTGGTCCAGCTCGGGCACCGGGTCATCCTGCTGGCTGACAGTGGGGAGGGCCTTCACCGGATAGCCGCGCGGCTCGATCAGGGTCACGAAGACGGTGGCATCGTCCGCCCGCAGGCGGAATGCACGAATCTGATCCCGGTTGGCGTGCGGAATACTCAGCAGCTCATTGAGCTCTCCATCGAACAGTTGCGTGACGGCGGGCAGGGTGGAGACCGTCCACGGAGGCCAGCGCTCCAGATGTGCATCGATCAGGCGTCGGCCTTCGTGGTTGGCGGCGACCACCTTGCCATCTTCCTGAATGGCAAACAGGCCACGACCATTCAGGTGCACGAATTCCCGCGCGGTGTCGAAGCGCAGGATCAGGCAATCCCGATAGCGATGCAGGAAGTAGGCGTCCTCGATCATGCGGGCATGCAGGGTGACCAGGGAGAGCGCAAAGGTCTGGCTCTCCTGCGGGCGGGGCGACTTCAGCGCCGAGATGTCGAGGGAGGCGATTACACGGCCCTGGGGATCGGTGATGGGGGCCGCCGTACAGGTCAGGTCGATGTGGGTAGCATCGAAGTGCTCACGCTGGTGGCAGGTGACGGCTGCGCCATCGTGCAGACAGGTGCCCGCCGCCGAGGTGCCGGCATAGCGCTCGTTCCAATCCGACCCAAGATAGAGGCCCGCACGCCGCAGCTCACTCAATTGATCACGTTGGCCCCGGAAATCCACCGCGATACCGCGTTGATCGGTGAGGATCAGCGCATAGCCATGTTGTGCGATCTGACTATAGAGCCGCTCCACCCCGGCACGTGCCACATGCAGCAGCTCATCCGCCGATTCTTGGTGATCGCGCAGTGCCTGCTGAGTAAGAACACGGACCGGGCGAGGGCGGCTAGGGTCCAGCTGATATTCCTCCAGACAGCGCTGCCAGGAACGACGGATGACATCGCGCTGCGTCTCAGGGAAGACGTCGCGGCCTTCGCCCAGTTGCATCAGGGTCTGGATATGCTGCCGCTTGTCGGGCTGCATTGTTTCAAGTTGGCGGATCATGGCTGCCTCGGCGCTGGCCGTCTCGGGACGGCTCTTTTGATAGTGGCTATGGCTCTTGTGCAAGTGGCGATGGCTCTTGTGAAAGTGGCGGTGGCAATCGCGGTTGTTACAACAGCGGCCATAGCGAAAGCGGCGTGTGCTCCTTCAAGCGTATGCGGTGTGACGGGAGCGTCAATCATCCTGTCCTGCATCCTTGGTCGGGGCGTTACAGGTGTAACGCCCCGTGTCAGGCGTACGGCGTACAGTTGTCACAAGGAAGGTGGGGAGCCCAGCGAGGCGAGGAGGGTGGTGATTCGGTAGTGGCGAATTTTTGTCATTCACGACAAGTGCTTACGAGCTTTGTCTGTCGTGCATGACGAAGCTGGCATGCTTGATGCCTTGGATGGAAGGCGTGACTACAACATTCAACAACACGCGGAGAGACGCCATGACCGCACGCACGCCAACTCAGATCGCTCAGCAATGGCTCGATGATTTCGAGTCCTCCCTGACTCAGCGCGATATCGCCCGGGTTCTCTCGTTGTTTGGCGAGGAATGCTACTGGCGCGATTTGATCGCCTTCACCTGGAATCTCAAGACGTCAGAGGGCAAGGACGAGATCCAGTCGATGCTCGCGGCGACCCTCGAGCATGTCGCTCCCTCTCACTGGCAACTGGATGGTGAGGCCAGTGAGGCAGGCGGCATCGTCGAGGCCTGGTTCACCTTCGAGACCGCCGATGCACGCGGCAAGGGCTTGTTGCGCCTGAAGGAAGGGCGCTGCTGGACACTGTTGACCGCCATGCGCGAACTCAAGGAATTCCCCGAACCGCTGGGTATGCAACGCCCCAAGGGCGCCGAGCATGGTGCCAACAAGCAACGTGAGACCTGGCTTGAGTCGCGTCAGCGCGAAGAGGCTGAGCTGGGCTTCGAGCGCCAGCCGTATTGCGTGATCATCGGTGGCGGGCAGGGCGGTATCGGGCTGGCCGCAAGGCTCAGACAAATGGATGTGCCGACCATCGTGATCGATAAGAATCCGCGAGCGGGCGATGCCTGGCGCAATCGCTACAAGTCCCTGTGTCTGCATGATCCGGTGTGGTACGACCACATGCCTTACCTACCCTTCCCGGCAAACTGGCCGGTGTTCGCGCCCAAGGACAAGGTCGCGGACTGGCTGGAGATGTATACCAAGATCATGGAGCTCAATTACTGGAACTTCACGACCTGTGAGAGTGCGCAATTCGATGAGGCGAGCGGCGAGTGGGTGGTCGAGGTGGTGCGCGACGGCAAGCACGTGACCTTGCGGCCCAAGCAGTTGGTGCTGGCCACGGGCATGTCAGGCATGCCCAACGTGCCGCACTTCCCGGGGGCCGAGTCCTTCGAAGGCGAGCAGCAACATTCCAGTCAGCACCCGGGGCCGGACGCCTATCGTGGCAAGAAGGTGGTCGTGGTGGGGGCCAACAATTCCGCTCACGATATCTGCGCCGCGCTGTGGGAGCACGATGCAGACGTGACCATGCTGCAGCGCTCCTCCACGCATGTGGTGAAGTCCAACTCGTTGATGGAAGAGGCGCTGGGGCCGCTCTATTCCGAGCAGGCAGTGCAAAACGGCATCGATCACCACAAGGCGGACCTGATCTTTGCCTCGATTCCCTACCGGATACTGCCTGACTTCCAGCGCCCGATCTTCGAGGCGATCCGCAAGCGTGACGCGGACTACTACCGTCGGCTGGAGGCGGCGGGCTTCCTGCTCGATTTCGGCGATGACGACTCGGGCCTGTTCCTGAAGTACCTGCGCCGCGGTTCCGGCTATTACATCGATGTGGGCGCCTGTGATCTGGTCGCCAATGGTGACATCAAGCTACGCAGTGGCGTCGGTATCGAGCGCATCAATCCGCGCTCGGTCACTCTGACCGACGGCTCGGAATTGCCCGCCGATCTGATTGTCTATGCCACCGGCTACGGCTCGATGAATGGCTGGGCGGCACGAATCATCTCGCAGGACGTCGCCGACAAGGTCGGCAAATGCTGGGGCATGGGCTCCGATACGCTCAAGGACCCCGGTCCCTGGGAGGGAGAGCTGCGCAACATGTGGAAGCCGACCCAGCAGCAGGCGTTGTGGTTCCACGGCGGTAACCTGCACCAGTCCCGTCACTACTCCCAGTATCTGGCGCTGCAGCTCAAGGCGCGGCTCGAGGGTATTCCGACGCCGGTCTACGGCCTTCAGGAAGTCCACCACCTGAGCTGAGGCCAGTGGCGCTGGGCACTGTGCCAGCGTCATGTCAGCAGCGCAGCATTTGCAGATTTCAGTGAGAGATTCAGGAGACGACTCATGCAGCTGAACGACAAGATTGCCTTGGTGACAGGCGGTGGGCGCGGTATCGGTCAGGGGATCGCGCTGGCATTGGCCAAGGCGGGCGCGGATGTGGTGGTGGCGGATCTGAATCTCGCCATCGCCCGCGAGACGGCAGAAAAAGTGGAGGCACTGGGCAGGCGTTGTCTGGCGCTGCGGGTTGATGTCTCGGATGCGGCGTCCGTGCGGCGCTTGATCGAAGAGGCCGAAGCCGGACTTGGCCCACTTGATATCGCCGTCAACAATGCCGGCATCATCGGCATCCATCCCATCGATGCGCTGACGGTGGAGGAGTGGGACCGCGTCATGAACGTCAATGCCCGCGGGACCTTCCTGTGCACTCAGGCCGAGGTCGCCGTGATGCGCTCACACGGCTTCGGGCGGATCATCAACGTGGCCTCGATGGCCGGCAAGGTCGGCTTTCCTGATCTGTCGCACTACTGTGCCTCGAAGTTCGCGGTCATCGGCTTTACCAATGCCGTCGCCAAGGAGGTCGCAGCGGAAGGCATCACCGTCAATGCGATCTGCCCGGGCGTGGTGGGTACCGGCATGTGGCGGGGCGAGAGCGGACTCTCCGCGCGCTGGAGCGAAGAAGGGGAAAGCGAGCCCGCTGCATGGGAGCGCCTGCAGAAGAGCCTGTTACCCCAGGGAGTCGCCCAGACACCGGAGGACATGGGGCAGCTGGTGGTCTACCTCGCCCAGGCCGAGCATGTGACAGGGCAGGCCATCGCCGTCGATGGTGGCTTCACGCTATGAGCTAGCGCTGATCATGCTTCAATACATGATGACAGCACGACAAACAGGCCACCTTCCGCTAATGGAAGGTGGCCTGTTTGTCGTGACGGCTCCTGACTCCTGTCACTTGAAGGCTTTATGACCCTCGTTCGTGGGGTGGTCTACTCGGTAACCGCGTAGGATCATGCGGTTATCTGTCAGCGTGTTAGCGCTCCTGCAGTACGTCATGGCTGAAGCACTTGGGGCGAATCGAGCATGCGCGTACCAGAGGGTCGAGTGATTAAGCGTCAAGGGATCAGGCGGTGTTCCCTCATAGCCTCAAGGTGCTGAATAAGGCTCTGGGGGGAGCGGCGACACATTTCTGCAAAGCCCGCTTGGCGAGCCTTCGTCAAATCAAAGACAGCGTCCTCTTCGACATGGAAGATGAAATCTCCGAATCCACCTTGCGCAATCTTGTCGATATCTGTCTCAGCAAGTCCTTGGCGCTCTGCAAGCGTCTTCCAAGTGCCTGACACGGCAGCGAGACGTGTCTCCAACGAAATAGGTTGGGGCTCGCCAGTCTCGAGCCCAAACCAGTTGGCGATCTCTGGCCAGACGTGGCGCCACCGAATCTGATCACCATTGGTGACGTTATAGGGCCCTTGCTGGTTCTCTGCGATGGCCCATAGGGCGGCTTTGCCCACCAGATCGGCATCGCAGATGTTCAGCAAGATATCGTAGGCACGCGCTGTGCCGGGGAATTGCATGGCAACACCGAGCTCCCGGCAAAGTGTGCCATAGAGACCGATAAGGTTGCCGAGGTTCATGGCTGAACCCAGGGAATGGCCTATCACGATGTCGGGACGCAATGCGGTCCAACGAATCCCTTTGCCTTCGAGTTCGCGAGCTAGATCTTCATGCTCGAAATACAGATTGGGGGGGAAATGCCGGCTGTCCTCTTCTCGAGCCGGTGTTTTGTAGACCCCGAGGTGAGCACCGTAGACTTTCCCGCCCTGTACGAAGACCAGATGCTCGATTGACGCTTGGGATTCTTCAAGCACCTGGAAGAGGTGCCGCATCATGTCGCCATTCTGTTGTGCTTCAGTGACAGGATCCGGATTCGGTTTCAAGGCGGCGTAAAATACGTGCGTCACGCTGTTCAGTACGTCACTTGCATCTCGCAAAGAGGCAATATCCAGGAGATCGGCGCTGACGTGATGCCCGCTTCCCGGTCCCTCTGAGGAGCGAGAGAGTGTCGTGACTCGCCATCCTGCCTCTTCAAAGGCCAATGTTGCTGCACGGCCAATGACGCCACTGGCGCCAGCGACTAATAGGTGATGTTGGCTCATGAGACTCTCCTGTCCTGTGGCGCATGATCATGGGAGGGGTCGCCCATGCCGTCGGCCTGACAGTGGCATTGTTTGTTTTGCTAATAAATGCTCGACTGATGAATTCATCCTTCACTAGATGGTGAATAATGGATCGCTTGGCGTTAATGAAACTTTTTGTGGATATCTGTGAGCGTGGGTCAATGGCGGCGGTGGCCCGTCAGCGAGGCCAGTCCCCGTCACTGGTCACCCAAGCCTTACAGAAGCTTGAGCAGCAGGTCGGGGCCAAGCTTATCGTCAGAACAACGCGTGCCATGCATTTGACGGCGGAAGGCGAACAATTTCGAGACGACAGCGAAAGGATCCTGGCCGAGTATGACAAGGCTCTTGAGCGGATCTCGGGCACAGGGTCGCTGAGTGGCACCATCAGGCTGACGGCGACCAATGATTTTGGCCGCACGCACCTGCCACGGCTGATCGATCAGTTCCTGATACAGCACCCGGAAGTAAAATTTGAACTCGTGCTATCCGATGGAGTGTTGGACCTGGTCGATGAACGATTTGATCTGGCCATTCGTCATGGACCGATGGCGGACTCAAGCTTGACGTCACGACGTCTCGTCAGCACCCATCGTGTTGTGTGTGCGGCACCTGCTTATTGGCAGGACGCAGGGCGCCCCCAACATCCATCAGAGCTGTCATCCCATCAGTGCATGGTGCTCGCTCGCCCAGGAGCGCCTCAGAACCATTGGGAGTTCCAGGAGGCAGGGCAGGTATTTTCCGTGACGGTGGCGGGCAACCGAATGGCCAGCGATGGTGGCGCGTTGCGCGAGTGGGCGATCGCAGGGGCTGGAGTGATATTTAAATCGATGGTGGATGTGGCAGAGGATATTGAGGCCGGACGACTGGAAGTTGTGCTGAATGACTATCGGATTCCTGAAGTGAATCTGTACGCCGTGTTTCCGGAAGGCAGATATGCAAGTCGACGGATCAGTACCTTCATCGAATTTCTTCACGACAAGCTTGGCAGTGAGAGAGAGGCCTCACACTGCCAGAGTCGTGCATCCAGCTCTCGCGCTTAAGGGCTGCCGGGGAGTGGCAAGGGCAAAGAACGACCCACATCATGTCCATGGCAGGCTGGGCCTCGGATGGCCAATCCGGTATAGACCTTTACCAGAAACAATTCGCCGTCTGATAAAGGCGTAGCCGAGGTGAGTCCCTTCATGCTCCCGGCAGTCCGAAGATGCGAGATGGGGAATACCCTGCGGCGTGGATGTCGCAAAAAGACCGGAGCGGGACGAGTGATTCAGGCGCGATGAAGCAGTGCAAGCATTTCTTCTCTTCCCGACACCTTGTCACTGGAGCTTGTGAGTCCTCAATAGAGATGGACTGCCTGGAAACGGGCACGCGACGCCCCTTGTGCATCCATCAGCGTCAATGTCTTGCCTTCTATCTGCCAGCTCGACACGTCATTGAGTGTCGCGAGGAAATCGCGTTCGAGCGTTGCGACTTCACCGGGGCATGCCATCCGCGTGGTGGCCAGACGGCCGAAGCCGAGTTCTTGCTCGTCATGGTGATATTCCCCCATCAGGCGATTGCAGCCGGTGGAGCCGGCTACTCGCGAGTCTTGTGTATGCAAGACGATATGGGCTTCACGCTTGCCATCCACCACGGGTGTCGGCTGTTCATCGAGTGCCACCAGTTTCCAATAGGTGTTCTCCAGCGACTCGTCGACGCCTTGATAATCCTCAGTGGATTGAGCGCCTGTGCAGCCGCCCAGGATGAGTGCTGCACTCATCACGGCGGCCCATGTCATCACTTGCGCTTGTTTCATGCGGGTGTCTCCCTCACTAATAGGTTGTCCATGTAAATCGTCTACGTTGATTTTGGGGCTGTGCTTTCAAAGGCCGTGCTTTGCGGGCTGTGCTCCGTGAGCATTGAAGGCTCTCGCAGAAAGTGGCGTCGCCTCTTGGTCACTGAAGCGTGGTCATCTGAAGCGTTGTAGGCTGAATCAGGAAGACGCGTTACGCATTCTGAAACAATCGCCAAGGAGTTGTCATGCCAGCCACCCGCACGCCCTCGTCCGCCAGGGAGCGGATACATCTGTGGTGGGATCTGTTCATCATCGTGCTCGTCATCGCCAATCTGGCATTGCTGCTGTTCGATAGCCTCTTCCTGATCCCCCCGCTGAACACGGCCTTCGAGGCCGTAACACCCGGGTTGCATGCGGCCTATGAGCAGAACATCCACGCCAACTTCCTCTCCATCGACCTGGCGTTCGTCGCCGTCTTCCTGCTCGATGTGCTAGCGGGGTGGGCAGTGGCCATCGCGGAGCGGCGCTACCACCGCTGGTTCTTCTATCCCTTCGTGCACTGGTATGACGTGCTGGGGTGTATCCCGCTGAGCGGCTTCCGCCTGTTGCGTGTGCTGCGTGTGATCTCGCTGCTGTTCCGTCTGCAACGTCTCGGTTTGATCGATGTTCGCTGCTGGTACCTCTACGGAGTGGCGGCCAAGTATCTCGACATCCTGTTGGAGGAGCTGACGGACCGTATCTCCCTGCGCATGCTCGATAATGTGCAGCAGCAGTTGCGCGACAGCGATGACCTCTCGTCCTCTGTGATCGAGCGTGTGGTGGAGCCTCGCAAGCAGGCCTTGATCCAAGAGATCAGCCTACGACTCGAGACCATGGCAGGGGATATCTATACCCAGAACCGCGACGATACCCTGCGCTATGTGCGGGGGCTGGTCAGTCGCACCCTGGCGGAGAGCCCGGAGCTCCAGCGTGTCTCGCGCCTGCCCATGGGCACCCAGCTGACGAAAGGGCTGGAAAGCTCGCTGTCGGATCTGGCCTGTCACCTTGTCGATGAAGCCTTGGTGGGCCTGCGCTCCAAGGAGTTCTCGGCGCTGGTGGGGCATCTGGCAGAGAGTGGTTTCGATGCTTGGGCGCGCACTGACCCGAGGACTGAGCAGATCACCGAGCAGGTGCTGATCGACATGCTTGAACTGCTCAAGGAGCGCATCGCCGTGAAGAGCTGGCAGAAGAAATACGAGTGAAGGCAGGTGTGCCTGCAGGGGCATGTCGCGACTGGCCAGCGTGCAGGGCAACTCTCTGCACGGGGCAGCCCCTTGAAAGTCGGTCACGACCTCCCGACATCAGTATCTCGGCAATGGATCTGTAACACCTAAAAGGACGTCTCGATGTCATATGCACCGCAACCCTTGAGCGACACTCACGACCTCGAGCAGGCGAAGACGTGGCTACGTACCTACCAGCGAGTGCGAGCTGCCACCGAGGCGATCTGTGCGCCGCTGCACAAGGAAGACTACATGGTGCAGAGCATGGCGGATGTCAGCCCGCCCAAGTGGCACATCGCCCATGTCAGCTGGTTTTTCGAGGCCTTCATCCTGAAGCCGTTTCAGCCCGGCTATCAGACGCTCGATCCCGCCTACGATCACCTCTTCAATTCCTACTACGAGACTCATGGCGTGCCGTTCCCGCGCGCCGAGCGTGGCGCAATCTCGCGCCCGACCGTCGACGATGTCTATCGTTATCGGGCGCACGTCGATCAGGCCATGCAGGCCTTGCTCGAGAATCCACCCCAGGAACATTTGCCGGAGATTCTGCGTCGCCTGGAGTTGGGCCTACCGCATGAGCAGCAGCATCAGGAGCTTCTGTTGATGGACATCAAGCACATCCTGGTGCAGAACCCGCTGTGTCCGGCTTATCGGGAGGATCTGGCGCCAGGCTTGGCACCGACGCCTGCGCGGGAGGTGCCGCCGCTGGGCTGGCTGGCCTATCCCGCCGGGATTCGCGAGATCGGCCATGATGCATCCGAGGGTGGCTTCGCCTACGACAACGAGATGGGCCGCCACCGTCAGTTTGTCGAAGCGTTCCAGATGGCGGATCGTCCAGTGACTAACGGCGAGTTTCTCGCCTTCATGCAGGACGGCGGATACGCCACTCCCGAGCACTGGCTGGCGGATGGCTGGGCGACGGTCAAGGCCGAAGGTTGGCGGGCACCGCTTTACTGGGTCGAGCGTGACGGCGTCTGGCATCACTACACCCTCGGCGGCCTGGTGCCGGTTGATCTGAGCGCGCCGGTCTGCCACGTCAGCTTCTTCGAGGCCGACGCCTACGCCCAGTGGGCGGGCGCGCGTCTGCCGACTGAAGCCGAGTGGGAGACAGTCGCTCAGGATGTCCCCCTGACGGGTAACTTCGTCGATCAGGATCATCTGCAACCAGTCGCCGCCGCGAAAGCCGACGGCATGCCGGGTCAGATGTTCGGCGATGTCTGGGAGTGGACGGGCAGCGCCTATCGTCCGTATCCGGGCTTTCGCAAACTGCCGGGCAGCCTGGGAGAGTACAACGGCAAGTTCATGTCCGGTCAGATGGTGCTGCGCGGAGGCTGCTGTGCCACGCCGGCAGACCACATCCGCGCGACCTATCGCAACTTCTTCCCCCCCGAGGCGCGCTGGGCGTTCTCCGGCTTCCGTCTCGCCAGGGACGGTGGGGCATGATGGGCTGACCCCTTTAGAACGCGCCTCCAAACACCTTCATCTGCCGCTTCTATCTTCCAACCCGTAAAGGAGTCTTCATGGCCGACCACCCCGAACCGCGTATCACGCTGCACCCGCTATCCTCGCGGGTACGAATCCTGATCGGTGAGACAGTGATCGCTGACACGGGCAACGCGCTGGAATTGCGCGAGAAGGGCTATCCGCCGAGGCTCTACTTGCCGCGCGCCGATGTGACGATGGCGGAGCTCTCGGTTTCTCGCACCGTCACCCATTGTCCCTTCAAGGGCGACAGCACCTATTATTCCTTGCCCGATCTTCCTGATATCGCCTGGAGTTACGACCAGCCCATCGAGGAGATGCAGGCGATCGCAGGGCGATTGGCGTTCGATGCTGACAAGGTCATGCTTGAGGTGGGGTGTCCATCGTGAACGAATAGTTGTTGGTGGATTTGCTATCAATGGAGGATTCATAGAATAATTGAAACACTATCTACTTTACTCCAGAAATATAAAACGCTCGATGCAATACATCGAGCGTTTTGAGTCAGAAAGTATCGATCTATTTCAGTGCTAAACAATCATGGAACTCAGGCAAAGGCATTGAGGCACCAAGTGATAGCAGGAATGGCGACGATATCGATTAGTACAGCACCGCACAGCGGCACGATGATAAAGGCCTTTTGAGAGATCACACGGTAGTGCTCACAAACTGCGCTCATGTTGGCCACGGCATTTGGCGTTGCACCCAGGCCGTGGCCAATGAAGCCTGCTGTGAGTACAGCAGCATCATAGTTATGCCCAAGCAAGCGAAACAATACCACGACACCAAGTATTACTATGGCCAGAGTCTGCACCATAAGGATCATCAAGAGCGGGCCGCCTATTTCCTGAAGTTGCCATATCTTGAGATTCATCATGGCCATTGTGAGGAAGACCCCTAGCGCCACGTCTCCGAGGCTCGAGAGTGCGTTATCAGGCATGTTGACCCAATGGAATCGATCATTGAGGTTGCGTAGTAGAATAGCTACGAACATGGCGCCTACGTAACTCGGTAGGATAATGCCGAGATGAGTCACGAGACTCTGCTTGAACCATACACCTAGCACCATGATTGGTACTATGATCGCAAGAACTCGCAGCAGCACTGGGCCGTCGATGACTGACTTTGAGGGGCGTTCTTCAATAGAGAGTTTCTCAAGATCATGGACATCCTCAGCTTCAATTGGAATCTGGCGGCGATCAATGATCCAGCGAGCGATGGGCGCGCCTATCACGCCCCCGATAATCATGCCGAACGTGGCCGATGCAATGGCAGCTGTTGTGGCGCCTTGAGCGCCAAGGGCTTCTGCCTCTGGGCCGAAGGCGGCGGCTGCACCGAAGCCGCCCTCGAGGGATGTGGCGCCGGCCATTAGGCCAATTAGAGGATCGAGGCCTAAGAGGCTAGCCATACCAATGCCTACGCCATTCTGTACTACAGCCAGTAGCCAACAGGCTACTAGATAGATGCCGAGTGCCTTTCCTCCCTTTTTGAGGAGCGCTAGGCTTCCTCCGAGCCCCACCGTAGTGAAGAAAGCGATCATAAGCGGGCTTTGCATTGTAGTGTCGAGTTCGAAGGTGACCAAGCCAAAATCGCGTAGCAGCCAGGCCAATAATGCGAAACCAAAACCACCGATTACTGGTGTAGGCACACAAAGGTGTTCTAGCCACTTCAGTTGACGTTTGAGACCAGCCCCAATCACAAGCAAAAGGAGGGCTAATGCCGTTGTGGTCACGGCATCGAGGGAGAAATGCATAACAGATGCTCCATTCTTCCTGCCACCATGTGGCGGCTCGAGGAGGGCGCTATAGGCCGTTTTGAATTAGGGGAGAGAGGCTCAGCGAGCAAGCCGCTCGATAAAGCGAGCAGCGATGCGAGCTGTCCGTAATTCGATGTCTAAGCTAGGGTTGAGCTCAGCCACATCGACCAGTGGCAATGGGATTCGCTCGGCAAGGTAGTCGATGACATCCTCAATGAAAGCAACTTCGATGCCCCGAGCGGCAGGTGCACTGACCCCCGGGGCGATCCAGCTAGGTAGTGTGTCCAAGCAGATCGTTAAATAGACCATGTCCACTTGTGCCAACAGCCTATCTAGTGCTCCCTTGACTTCAGGGCTAGAAGTTGAACGGCAAGCATCGTCCAGCACCCATTCGACTCCAAGCGCTGTAGCGCGATCGAACAGAGCTCGGGTATTGCTGATTTTGCTTACGCCTAGACAGGTATAATGAAACTCAACACCCTCACGCTCGCAGAGTTCGGCACACTGCCGGAATGGAGTTCCGGAACTGGCTAGCTTGGCCTGACGCAGATCGAGATGTGCGTCTAAGTTTAGAATGCCGATACGTGGCATTCGCGGCTGTCGGCGTGCATGCTTGAAGAGTCCAGAGAAACTGGCAAAAGCGATTTCATGTCCACCACCTAGGCCGATGACACGATGCCCTTGATCGAGCATAGCCGCTACACGCTCTGCGAACTCCTCTTGGGCCTCTTCTAATGCGTCGCCATGGCAGACTACGTCACCAGCATCATAAAGTGGTGCTTCCAAGTGGTAAGCTAGGTTAGCGAGTTGTCGACGTAGTGCGCTTGGGCCTTCACTAGCGCCGACTCGTCCCTTATTACGCTCCACTCCAACATCCGAACAGAAACCGATAAGCACTCGACCAGGCTGGCTGACATAGCCATCAGTAGGTTTTATTACTTGGTGCCACCGGGTTGAATTTCCGCTTTCTTCGCTGTCGACTCGCCCCTGCCAAAGTGCCAAGCTCTTCTCATTATTATCTTGTTTTATCACTCTAAGAGTTCTCCTAATCGTTGTGCACTGTTACGTGTCTGTTCAGCTATCCAGGTTGTGCGGTTTCGGGTTCGCAACTCCGGTGCCATGATGCTAACCACTGCTTTGAGTCGTCCTCGGCTGTTAAACACCGGAGCGCTTGCTCCCCAGATGCCCTTATCTATCTCTCCCAAGCTAACAGCGACTCCTTGGGCGCGAATTTCATCAAGACCCATCATTGCTTCTTTACGCTCTGCCTCGGAATATAGAGTCATAGCCATCGTACGTTCTTCATCTGTCATGAAAGCGAGAAGAGCGCGAGCGCTGGCTCCCCTAATGAGCGGCTGTACTTGTCCACGGTGGTAGCAGCATCGTAATGGCTGTGGGCTATCTATCATCTCTACACAAAGGGCGTGGTCGCGCACCGCCATAAGGAGTGCAGAGCTTTCTTGTGTGATGTCGGTCAATTCTGTTAGTACTGGCCGTGCCCATCGAAGAAGGTCGTTGCGATTTATGAAGCCCTGTTGCAGACGAACCGCCTGTGGCCCAGGGGCATAGGATCCCCCCTCGCGCTCACTGATCATGCCCCATGCCAGTAGTTGTCGTAGATGTCGATAGGCAGTGGAAGTGGGTTGGTTGGTCGATTCGGCCAGTGCTCTCACTGTCATCGGTGTGCCCTGATGGGCCAAACAGCAAAGTAGTGCAAGCATTCGATCAGAAGGGCCCATGACTATCCTCATATTTTGGTAAATTATATTTAGTATCTGTCTGTACAGAAAAAAGGATTATCAATTTATGATAATTTCCTTGCCTATACTTTAGGAGTAGTTAGGGTGTGTCCCGGGTAAGATCTGCGGTAATGAGTTAAGGCGATATACGATTCATGGCAGAGGGGGGCGTCTCAGGATCTCTTGCAAGAGTCGGCAAATGAATTCGTTTTATCGCTGTTCAATGCTCAATAAATTCATGAGAAACAGTGGCTTGATCGCTGATCAGTCATTAGAATCCTGCGCTTGCTGCACCGCGCCCAGCCATCGGGCGCGGTCAGCGTTCATCCGCATTGGCCTGCTGCAAGCGCGCCGCAGCCTTATCTTTCCCTTATCAAGACTCAGTACTCCGGTTGGACGAATCACCTCGCTTGATTCCTTTCCGTACAGGCTGCACCAGGAGTCATGACAGTGGTTGTCCCTTCGAACATCGCGCCGGTGATGAGTGTACTGCTATGCCTCGTGCTGGCCTCCTGCGTCAGTCGTTATCTCAAGTCTCCCCGCATGAAAGGTTGCATCGGCGAGTGGCGGGTGCGCTGGATGGCGCGTCGACTCGGCAAGCAGGGCTATCGGGTCTTGCACAATGTCACCCTCAAGACCGAGAGCGGCACCACCCAGATCGATCATGTGCTGCTGTCGCGTTACGGCTGCTTCGTGTTGGAAACCAAGAACATGAAGGGCTGGATCTTCGGCAGTGAGCATGAGGCGAACTGGACCCAGCAGTTTCCTCGCCAGTCGTTCAGCTTCCAGAACCCGCTACGTCAGAACTACAAGCATCTCAAGGCACTGGAGACGACGCTTGGCGTGACTCCCGAGCATCTGCATTCGGTGATCGTCTTCGTCGGCAGTGCCAGGCTCAAGGGTGAGATGCCAGCCAACGTGACGCGCGGGACTGACTTCGTTTCCTTCGTACAGTCGTTCAAGGCCCCCATCTTCAGCGAGGCGCAGGTCGAGGCCATGCATGAGGCGCTGCAGACGGGGCGACTGGCGCCGACTCGGGCGACGCAGCGTGCTCATGTGCAGTATCTCAAGCAGCGCAATGATCCACAGGCGAGACGTGAATGCCCGAAATGTGGCAGCCGTATGGTGTTGCGCACTGTTAAATCCGGTGTGCGTGAGGGCCAGCAGTTCTGGGGATGCTCGGCCTATCCGGAGTGTCGTGCGACACAGGCGGTGTGATGACTGTCTTCACGGCCCCGAACGAGGCAACATCCAAACTTGAATTTCGCTGACAGGCACTACCATCGCTCGGCACGGCGGCACTGCTTTTGAATGTGTTGACGTTGCTGCTGCAACCTCGTCCAGCCTTTGCCTTCGAGACCGGCTTTCTGTAGCTGCTCCTTGAGTATGACTGAGTCGGATAGATCAGCGAGCGTGGTAACCATCTGTTGCATTTGGCGCTTCACAAACGGATAACTGAATCGGCACTCATCCGAAAAGGCCTGCCAATCGCGCGGTAGTAGCTGCATCGAATTGAACTCCCCGCCGAGGGAGAAGGCCATGTCTGAGTCGTAACCGAGCACTATGGTGCCAACGAGGTCATAGGCTGGGGCGATCTGCCAACGACCTCGGGAGTCCTGTAACAAAGACACGTTCTTGGTATGGCCGTCACTGTTGCCAACCAGCACATTGAATATTTGCCAGCGAAGCAGCTGCTGAATGGATGTCGCTGAGGGTCGGCAGGCTTCGCGGACTGTTTGCACGATTTCTCCGAAACGTGGCCCACCGTAAGCCTGGTATTTCTGATTCCGTGACACGCCCATGGCCTGACACAGATCCTCCTGATGCAAACGCTCGACGTGTCCGCTTTCAATACCCAAGCGGTCGTAGCGTTCGACCATCAAGTAAGGATGTCGGCCGGCATAGACCATCGTGGTCCTCGGGCAGGCTATCCCCCCCAAGCGTGCCAGATTGTTCAGATACAGCTCATTCAGAATGACTTGCTCACGCCCTTCGACGGCGAATTTCAAAATATGGGTAGAGGGTTCGATTCCGATAGGTAAGTAGAGTGTATCGTTCCACAGTCGCACAGGGATCTTGTCCTGCGCGCCGGCCAGCGAAAGACGAGGGCGTTTGGCCAGAGCTCCTTCGTTCATCAGGGCATACCGCTCGCGAGCACCTGCCCATTGCGCAAGTCGATCGAGCGGCAACTCGCGGTAGTTGTCATCGAGGGATGACGGTAGGGCTTTTGACGGCGGCATATGATCGCTCGGAAGGATCGTCAGCGCACCAGCACAATCGCCGCCTATGGTCGCCAGTAGCGAGAAGTCGTCGTCTGGTATACCCAGGCGCTTGATCAGCGCCGCTCGGGCTTGCTCTTCAGGCAGCAAATTTGCGAACCAGTGATGCGCCAGAAGGTCTTGGGGCTGCCAAGCCTTTTGGCTTAGTGGCAAGCTATACGAAATGGCATGCCCATTCTGTCGCCAGGTATCGTTGTATTCGAAGCCCATCAGTCGGCCATCCGTGCCGCGCCACAACGTCCCTACATGCTGCGTGTCGCGCCATACGTTCAACGAATCCGGCAATATCATGATTCGAATCCCTCCGGAGGAACAGCGGACAGCTCGATGCCTAGCGTATCAAGTACGATCAATATGCGACCCAACCCGCAGGTGTCACGGCCGTTTTCCAACTCACTCAGAAAGCGAATGCTCAACCCGCAAAGACCTGCGAGGGTTTCAAGATTTAGCCCTTGCTGCTTGCGAGCGCGGCGAATCAACTTGCCAAGCGTTGCGGCATCATGAATGGGAACTGCTTGCGATAGGGGCATGCTAAGACCTTTCACGATAAGAAAGCGGGTTGTTGTAAACAATTTAGTATACTTAAAAATTTCCCTATAGGGATAATTGGGTAGATATATTGGAGCAGTCCTTAATTTTTCCCTATAGGGAAAATAGTTAGTGTGCGGGTTGCAAGTGCTGCAATTTTTCCCTTTCAGGACAATTGAGGGCGATCAGGCTGTCAAAGTATCAAGGAGATCATCGCACCACGCATGAACTGCTAATGCTCCATCCGTGTGTACAGGCTCGGACGGCCTACTCCACCTCCTGATTCATCCCGACTGCCGAGCGTGAGATGGCGCAGGCAGACTCTGAATGCAACACCGCGATTGATGGAGGATGGTGCATCGTCGTTATGCTATTCCCAATCTGTCGACCATCTGCGCTTCGATATCCACTGGCGACAGCCAGTATGCGGCCTTCGCCTTCAGCGTCGCCTCATCAGCTCTAGAAGTACCTCACCATGTATCTCACCCAGCACATGCGTGTAGTGATGTGTCAGTGTTTGAGAGCTGCGATGTCCGATCAACTTGGCGAGTAATTCGAGACGATGACCTCGTGCCTTGGCATCCTTTTCCAGTACGTCGTAGACCGCTCGGCGGCAGTTCGCCAGTGCTGGGGGAGTGAAGGACCAATGCCCTCGGCAGGCGGAGGAAAGACGATCCAGGAGCTGAGGGTAGTCGTCGCTGTAGAGACGAAGTACGAGCCACGAGATCGCGTTGTGCCTCAAGAGATGAAAATCGAAGTGGATGTCCTCCAACTTCAGGCCGGGCGTGAGGGCACCTCGGAGAGACTGCCGGGCCCATGCCATGAGCGGGGTCAGCAGGCTCTCTCTTGAATAGCCCAGCGGAGAGCTTTCTGGCCCCAGCAAGGCAATATTCTGCAAACGATGCTGGTCAGCAAAGGACTCTCGGCGCCTATCAATCCATTCTCTCACCAGCGTCATCAATTCTGGGGATATCAGAAGATGAAGAGGAACGCTGCGACGAGCATTTGCGGTCTTCCCTGCATGGATTTCTACGTAACAGTAGGTGGGGCCGTCATCTCCCGGCTGATTGATGATGACGTCATGCAGTGTCAATGCCATCACTTCTCCTGCCCGAAGGCCCCCGTAGTAGCCAAGGAGGAAGGCGATCAGCCAGCTGCGCCGCAATCCACTTCGTCTTCGGGAGAGTGCCCGGGTCAGATGTTCCGCCTCGTGTGGCATGATCAGATGTGTACGCAACGTACTGATGAAACGACCTCCCTCACCCTGTACTGGTGGAATACCCGTTAAACGATCGTTACCTTGGCAAAAGCTGATGAACTGATTGAATGTCTGGAAGAAGTTGTGGGACGTTGAAGTGTCCCAGCCTTTCTGAGTCGGTAGCTGTTCGCTGATAGCCTCCATCAGTTCTCCATCCCAGAGAGCCAACCATGGGATATCGGGCAACATCATCATGGAGGCGGGCGTCAGTCGACTGAGGTAAGTCCTGAGCGTGCTGGCTTTGTTGCCTTGAGTGCTCGATTGATAAGACAGCCATAGCAATATCCAGAGTGGGTAGCTGTCTTCGCCCAGCATGTGTATCAGCTTCTTCGCGTAGCGAGACGTAACGGTGTCATGCCGCTGGATCGCAGATCCCCCTCTGGGGGTTATCAGACCTTCATGCTCCAGTTCGGTGATATACGCATATAGTTGGTTGCCTGCTTTCACATACCAGTCTGTTGATAGTTGATCCTGCCGGTATCGGGGAGAGGTAGATGGTGACGATTCGTTGCTCCTGACGCCTCCTCCCATAAGGAGTTCAGGGGTGTGAAGATCGGTATCGATGTCTTCCGGTTCAGAGACATTCATTGCGTCAGAAGCGCTTGACGTATTGGAGGTAGGGAGAGTTTCCGCCGAAAAAAAGAGGCTTTCGTCATGTTGCCAAGGAGAGCGCCAGCTACACACTGGCAGGGGATAGCGTCGAAGCAGCTGTGACCAGAGGGGCGCAGGGCCCAACAATGTCGTGCACCGGAAGGCATGACGAAGCAATGATCGGGCATTCTTCAGCGAAGCGGAGGAACCAGCCCTGCGTGATGCCTGGCTATCTAGTAGCTGTGACAGACCGGTGACCAAGAGCTGGTCCAGATGGGTAGCTCGTGCTTCCAATGGACTGTTCAGATCCAGCGTAGCATCCGAGGAGAACCACCATACATCTGCTTGCTGGGAGGAGGTGGCTGGTGATGTGACAGGGGACTGACGGCAAGCCCTGAGTAGCCTCCTGAGATGATTCGGGATTTTTAGCCGGTAATGGGCTGGATGTGTTCGAGATAACCCTGGCAGGCAACCGATGAACCAATGGTGGGGGCCGCACTTGGTGTTCAGGCGTGGCAGATGCTCTGAGCTCAAGTTCAGCAAAGTATGGCGAATCACTTCTTCCTCCATCCCCAGCAGGGTACCCATGCTCAGGGCCAGGAAGAGAAGAGACTGCTCTGGCGTACATTGGTTGGCGGGAATGCGCTGCAGGGCGTGTACCGAATCCAGCACCCGTCGCTGAACCTTGATATCTCGTGATGAGGTAGCCGCGGATGAGGGTCTTACCGGGCGTTTGATACTGGTCGGAATCGTAGCCTCGAAGTCAGGCTCTCGGTTGAGATGAGTCAGTACAAGCGCGACTTCCTTGGTGACCTTTCGGGAGCTGAAGTCAAGTTCAGTTTCCTTGGCAAGCTGGATGGCGTTGCGAATCAAGGCTTGTACATCTCGCTGGTTCAAGCGTGTGGCATTGTGTCGAGCGCGAGACGGCTTGGTGGAAGGCGCACTTTGCGCTCTGGCTTGTGCTCTGGTTACCTTTTTCTTATGCCGTCGCCAGGCGTAGCGTGCGACATTCTTGCGGAAATGTCTGAGCTCTTCAGAAGAGGAGAAAAGGCGATGATCTGGATCATCCCAGCGACGGAATACCCTACCCAGTGTTTTCGAAAGCTCGATCGGAGACAGCTTCGGAGTTGTAAGCTCTTGGTGCGTGGCCTGGGCAGGTACATCGGTTTTCTTCCGAAGATCAATGGTGGTAATAGCGCTCATCCTCTATCTCCTTGAATGGCTGGTCCGGCGTGCTGAATGGGCCATGGGAGGTCGTCTCTGTGAAGCAGATCCGGTGTCAAGCCGCATAGTCTGGCGGTATCGGTTAGTGCGCTTCGTGTCGCCGATTGAATCAGGTTCCGATCACTGGATGGGGATTGGAGTGAATGTCCCTGAGTGGTGTGTCCAGCGAGCGCGCTGAATTCAGCGTGAGAAAGTCGCGATTGGAGCGCGGTGATCATACTGTGGCGCGTGATATTGGAAGACTGGCGGCCCCACTGGCTCAATTCAGTTGCCAAAGGGCAAGGCATGAATGTTGGAAGATCCTTGAGCCACTGCCGCCAGTCAGCATGCTGCATGCATTGCTGCGTCAACATCATTGTCGAGGTATTGAACTTCCATTGAACGGGGTAGGCGATTTGCTCATCCCCAAGAAAATCTCCCTTACCACCCTGGCGTTTCCACCATCGTTGCCATTCCTCCCGCCACTCATGCTGAAGCCGGAGCAATGCGCCAAGGGCGGGGACAAGTGGAATTTGGCGGCTTTCCTGTGCCCGAGCCGAATCCTTGTCGCGTAGCCAGAGCGTATTTTCCAGCTGCTCACATTGGGTTTTGGATCCAATTGGGCGAGCCAAGGTGCAGAGCTGCCATGCAAGTAAGGTCAGCGCCCCCAGTATCTGACCTTGCCGAGCAATGGCTTCGCCGTCTGCCCGTAAGTCGCTACTACGATTCCCTTGTGAGGTAATCAATGAGGTAACCAGCATGGCGTGGTTCTTGGTAAGTTGCGTCAGCAAATGAAGCGGACGTTTGAAATAGCTCGGCTCCTGGGCTTTTGTGGATCCCACGGTGTGATCTTCGCGAGGTGTACGACAGTCTTCTTCTAACAAGGGAAATAGGCCAAGCGCAGCTTGAGCCGAGAGAAAAGCCTTCTGAATCTTGTGCAGAGGTATCGTTCGATACGTTGCCGGGGCAGAGAGTGAGAGCGGGAGCTCGCCTCGCAACCAGGTCGCGATCACTTCATCTTCACAGGCAGGCACCACCCAATGATGATGACTGGCAGACACGCGCCTCAACGTCAGGGTACTTCCCGGGCGATTATCCCCCCAGCGCTTGAGTTTTTTCTCGATTATTGATTTCAGTGCTTTGAAAGGCTGAGCGCCGGGGAGCCATACCTTTTCGGCCATGAGTGACTGATTGAGAGCGTTGGGCAATGGCAACGTGATGATGGTTTCGGTAGGTGCCTTGTTGACAGAGTAGTGGAGTAGCCCCTCCTCCGGTGACCAGCTGGGAATTTGATCCAGCGTCTGGCAGATGATCCACTCACGATTGCTGTCGCTATTGAGGGGCAGCTTGGGGGATCGGGAGATTACCGTCGTCTGCAGCAAGCGCTCAGGTGCTATTCCACTGCAAAGTAGAATGCTAAGAAATGCCAAGGCTTGTCGGTTTGCAATGACACTCTCAGATTCTATGAGAAATTCCTCATCTTTCGGTGGTTGGAAGATACGTAAAGCTGCTAGAACCTCTTCTTGTGGGCGTAGGCTGATGTCTGCAGATGTCTTGAGACTGCGGGCCTGTTGCAAGAGCTGAACGCGTTCAAGGTGAAGCGCCTGATCGCCTTGTGAAAGCAGCGTGTTATGGAATAGCTCTTTCACTGGGTCGAGGGGTGAGATGCTGCTTTGGCTTAGGTCATTAGATGATGATTCATTCTGATGTTCATTGCCATCCGTGAGCTCTTCATCATCCTCTATTAAGGCATGGTCAAGTGCTTGGATTGACCTGTCAAGGGAGCAATAGTCGGTATATTCAGCATGGATTTTGTAAGATTTGTCACTGGCCCAAAGTGGCGAATCACGAAGAATGGTATCGACATGTTGGCGTCTTTTTTGATTTTCATTGCGAGCTCTATGCTGTTTTCTTATTGGGCTACGAGTGAGCTGGCTCGACTGATAAATTTCGTCAAGCAAAGCGCGTGTCGCTTTCTTATTGCGCAGATGGTTGGGATGCTCCGATGGACGATCAGTTGCTGTATCATAGGCATGAAGAAACTGTTCGAGCAGCTTCAAATCAGCATTGGAAAAATGCTCGGGAGGAGGAACTAACTGCTCTCCCAGGGTAGGGGAAATGGGTCTGGGAAAGCTGTTGTGAATATCATCCAGGTCACCCCAGTCAAGTAGCCGCTTGAGCGTCTTTCTAAGCTCAAGTATCTGGGTGTAGTATTTTATGGCAGAGCCACGTGTCACAGTATGATAAGGCTGACCGAAAATCAGTCTAAGCAGCTTTCGGATACTGCTTGCGCGAGGGTCAGTGAGCGATTTAAATCGGTAATTTACCGTATAATGAAGGCAGTGAGACATTCTATAATTTCGATGTGTCTCGTCCTCCATAAAAAATTGGCTTCCTAGGAACTCCTCTACTTGGGACACAAGGTCTGGCATCGAGTAATCGTTGGCAAAGAGGCGAGCGCTGAGGCGATATTCTGAGGCAATCAAGGGAGGGAGGCTCCCCTTGAGCCACTCCGGTATAAGGGCCCAGCGGGACCCGATCGCATTGAGGTCGTAATTAGCCAATATTTGGTCAGGTAGTTGGTGTTCACTCACGTGAGAGCCTCCTGTTAATCAGTCAAGCGAACTTGAAAGTGCAAGTCCCATTTGCGGATTCGAGTCGGTTTCCTCCTTGTTATTCGAGTGCTTGCTTTTTTCTTTAGCGTTGCTTTTCTTATTGACATCTGGTTGCTGCTTCCTATTATCTTTTCGTTTACTATGAGCGTTTTTATTATTTGTTTCAGCAGCAGTAGCAGCGTGTGCCGTATTCCTATCTTCAGATACACCGCTTTGGTGAGTATTTGTATTTTTATTTATTTTGTTCATAAATTTCCTGATCGAGTCATCAGAATAACGATGCCTGAACATTGATGAGATTTGCTTGCGTGTTATTGGCAAGTTTTGTTGAGTGACTACATTGCTCCATGCGTGTTGTAATCTTTCATCATTAATGAAGTTTCTGAGTATAGTGTTCCATAACTTCTTTTCGTTAATTCTGATATCGCCAGTGGTATGTAGGTTGTGGATATTGATCCATTCCCAGCCAAGCTCGAGCAGAGGCTGTAGCACCTGGTAATAGAATCTCACCACCTGGACTTCATCTTCGTTGAGTCTGCCGATCTCGATGCAAAATACACTTTGTGAGACGGGCACTTTCTGTGTGGATACGATGGCTTTGATGACATGAAAATTCACGAACTCCTCGGAAGTGTGAGTTGACTGAACGTTGCTGCGGAAGCGGACAGGCGCTAGGGGCAGATTCTCTGTCGCGACCGTTGGTCGAAAAGCATGCTCCTCGCTCATAAGCTCGGCGGTGTCCACCTCGAGTACTCGCTGATGGATGACAAGCGTCTTGTCAGCGCTGATTTTCACTAGTGACGGTGTATAGGTAGCATCTGGCATATTGATGACTCCAACGATAGGCAAAGGGGGGCCGAGACGTATGAGAGAATCATTCGTCGAGTTCATGTCCAGCAAACGCGAGTAACTTTGAGTAGTGATGATCAGTCGAGTAATACACCCGACCTGTAGAACGATATCTCTGGGAGTGCCGCCTCCTGATATATCCAAGCTGAATCAGTGTGTACTAATAGCATAACTCAAGTGGCAAGAATCTAAGGTATCTTTTAACCGTCAAAATCGACCGTTTCGAGAGCATTAGGGATTTTTGACGTCAAACTTGGTAGATGTTTTATATTACGACGCCTCGAGCAATTGCTTTTGTCAATTCATCGATTATTGAACGGTAATATGCTGCTCATGTTCATCAAAAGTCGTTGGCGCTGTTTTCGAAAGGGTCTGCGACCCGAATGTACTCCGTCAAGGTGCTGAGATGTCTGTGACCTGTCACGCGTTGTATCTGCTCCAGGCTCTTCCCCCGCAGATGAGCTTCAGTGATCAGGCCAGCACGCATGCTATGTGTGCTGAATCCGCGTGAATCCAGGTTTGACCGCTCAAGCCCCCTGATCAACGCATTCTGAAAAGCAGTTCGAGAGAGTTTCGAGCCTCCTGGCCTGCCGCCCAGCGAGACGCTGCGAAATACCGCACCTCTCTGGATATGGGCGGCTTCCAGCCAGCGATACAGGAGATTGACGGGGCAGTAGGGGAGCGAGGTATCCGCATGGTGAATAGCTTTGACTTCATGACGTCCTTCTTGATTGGTCTTGCTGCGGGAGAGCCTGACCAACACGCCTCGTGTATCCCATGTGAGGTGCTCGACACGAAGGTTGAGGACTTCGCTGTAACGGAATGCTCCATAGAACGTCAGGCAGAACATGGCGGCGTCGCGCAGATCTCGCAACTCGCTCAAATCCAGGCTATTCAGCAGCTGATGCAGATCGTCTCGCATCAAGGCTGGTGCACGTTTCACCGGCACTTCATTGAGGCGTGCACAGCCGCGCATGACCCCCTTGATCATTTGCTCATTGCCCAGGGTGGGGCAATTCATGACAAGGTGCCAACGCCGTAACGAGCACAGCTGTCGCTTGAGCGTATTCGGTTTATAACCGTCCTCGAAACACCGGGTGAGGTAGTTGGCAATCTCCGTGTCGGTGCTGGGGAGGGTGCCGCCACGTCTGAGAAACATCCGTATGTCGCTTTGGAAGGCTCGGATGGTACTCGGTGCAAGGCTTGCCATGATCAGCTTTCGTGCCGAGACCGTCAGGCAAAGTCCCGGCAGAGAGTCCTGGTTTCCCTGATAGGGGATCACTTGCATTGCCTGATGTCTCCGTCTTTGAGGCGGATGGATGCCTGTCGGTGGTCTGGACACCATGAGGGATCTCCATCGAGTCGAAAAGTTGGAATGAGGGCCGATATGCGCTGTGAGGTGGCCATCGAATTTCACGCTATCACCCTTCGTAAATCAGCCAACCCGAAATGCATGCCCTAGAAAGCCTGGAGAGTTGAGAGTCACGCATATGCAGGGTTGTTCGAGCAATCCCACTGGTAAATATGCGTTTTGTAGATGTTATATTTAGGGTTAAGCAATAAAAAAGTGAAATCATCTGGTGATCGAGCGGGCGTGGCTGCCGAGCCGCCTTCTGTAATCAGAGCGATACCAGGCGCGCCAAGAAGGCGTTGGAGAACGCCACATCATTTGCCAGATCAAGAGTGATCTCTCGTACTCCCTCTGAGAAGCTCACACACTCACTCATGGGGGCCTGAGCATGTGGCGCGCCATGCATGTCAATCGTGGGGAGTTCTCCGCACGTGCCGGGGTCGTTGGAGGCTATCGAATCAGTGGCTGGATAGACGATCGGGGCGGGTAGTGTTGGCGAGGAGAAGGAATCCAGTTGGATCGCAGCATGCTCGTCGGGCAAGTCGTCAAACAGTCGATAGGCGTAGTGTCGTAACGTGCTTTCGTTGAGGGCATAGAAATAGCACACATCATCCTGTGCATGTCGACGCCGTATGATCCGGCCTAGCACTTGGCGAAAATACTGTTCGGTCCTGATGTGGCTGAGATAGCAACATACCTGCAAGCGGGGAATGTCGATCCCTTCACTGACCATGTTGACGGAGACAATCCACGAGGTATGGCCGTAGCGAAACGCCTCAAGTCGTGCGTGCGCTCCTTCTGTCTGGCTGGTTACCAGGCACACCGTCTGTCCCATCTGTTTCAGACAATCAGCGATGTCTTCTGCATGAGAAATGTTGGATGCCACCACCAATCCTGCGGCGGTCGGGTCTTTCTCCTGAAGCTGTCGCAAGCGTTGGCAGCTGACGTCCAGCAAATGCTGCTGAGGTCCGGGGTGACGCAGCAAGGCGGCGTAATGCACCCCTGGGTGACGCAGCAAGGCCGGGATGCTTTGGTAATACAGTGTCTCGCGCTGCGCCTGCTGCTCAGCCACCAGACGTATGTCGTCGTTATCTATTAAATAGATCTGGGGAGTACGGCAGACATCATCTTGGATGGCATCACGCAGGAGATAAGTGAAGTCTGGGATCAGCGCGAGGCGGTCACTGTCCGCCGATGGCAGGGTTGGCACCGATGGCTCGGACGCTGAGGCGTCTTCATGGCTCGGTGCCATATAACGCAGCATCGGAAGGCAACTGCCATCAGTGCGCCAAGGAGTGCCTGACAAGGCGAGCGTAAAGCGAACATCGCGCTCCAATGCCAAGAGTGCCAACCCCCATTGATTGGCGCCGGTGGCTGCTGAGCTGGTGTAGGCGTTTTTTGCGGCGCATGCTGTCGCGCCGGCGGCATGGTGGCTTTCGTCCCAGACCAGCAGGACACGCCCTTGGCGACAGAGTTGCTTGAGGTCCTCCAGGCGGAAGCTGAGCGCTTGATAGGTCAGCGCGATACCGATGTCCCCCAGCCTGCCCTGCATGGGCCGCCCCAGAATTTGCGAAAACGTCTCGCGTGCACGCTCCATCACGGCAGAGGTGGGGCCGAGATAGATGACGTGATCAATGCTCCCGTTGAGAATCAGCTCCTCAGCCAGGACGGCGGCCATCAGCATCTTGCCCGCACCCGGGGTGGCCTGGCACAGGAAATGGGGCCGCTGATCCGAAAGCCGTTGAAGCGCTGTCTCAATACAACGCGCTTGCCAGGCTCTGAGTGTCGGGCTTGTCAGAGAGGGCAGTAATCGATTGATCTGACGCGGCGTCATGAGGCACCTCCAGCATGGCGCTTTGCAGAGAGCGCCAGCACGGCAGCCAGTTGTCCCTGGAGTTCGCAGGCGCGCTGAATTGCATCCTCCTGGAGTGGAGCGATGTCGGGTTTCGCCTCCGGATAGTCCTTTGCCAATTGATAGAGGTGCTCGGCTTCCGCGCTCGCGGCCCGCATGGATTTTTTCAAGGCTCGACGTTGTTCCTGCAGTGCTGCATCGAGCGGTAGATGCGATGTGCTATCGGTTTTCGACGTGGCAAGATCCTGTCGATTGCTCGGCAAGGGGATATCCGGTGAGCGCTCCGGAATGCTATCGATGAGTTGATAGACGCGGCGACGCTTGCCGATGGTGTCGGATTGCACAACGTGACCATCAATGACCAGGCGATCGATCAGGTCACCGACACGCTGCAGGACAATAATGGGTTTATAGCCCGCCAACTCTGGATGTTTCATCAGCTCGTTGCGGCAGCTGACTTTCGTGAAATGAGTCGGTTTATCCTTTAAGGCTTTCAGCCACTGCTGGAAGTGCTGTTTGATCAACTGTCCTCGCCGATAAGCTGCGGCAGTCGAAGAATCTTGGAATGTGGGAGTGCTCGAGGTGTGAGGGGGAGGAGAGCGACGCTGGCTCTCTGAGGTGATGGTAGATGTCGAGTCGTGTGACACCGAAGTCTCGGGCGTTTGGGAAGACTCGGCTATTGCCTTGCCCGTATCAGAGGGCGCAATAGGAGTAGATGAGGGTGTTGGTGTGGTGTGAGAAGAATGCGAGGTCATGACAGCACCTCGCTGCAGTCGCCAACGACGCGTGCGCGACAGTCTTGGGAAGGGGGATCGGGATAGCCGCCATAGGGGGTAGGCAGATCGGGGCTACGCGGAGATGCCGTAGTCTGAATGACCATGGTTGAAGCTCCTAGAGTTGAGGAGCCGCACCCGCTGTCGCCAAACAGTGATGGGGGCGGCCGTACACGGGTTGGCGAACCGGCACTCTAGGAAACCGGCAGACCCGGAGGTCTCCCACGCACGACCGCCATAACGCATGGCAGACACAAAAAAAGCGCCTGTCATGGTCTGGGGCGCTGATGCGCCTAGAGGTATTCGAGTCGCCAAACCCGACCGAGGATTTTGCCTCGATAAACCAAATCTAGCAGATGAAAGAGAGGTCGTAAATATCACCCATCGGCAAAAGAGGCGTCTATTCGAAGTTGGCCTCAATATCGTGAAAATTCGTCTCTGGCGTGGCACGTTGCCATGGCATTCCGTCGAGGGAATCGGGAGAATGCTGCCTTTCTTTCAGCCGCGTAGCGAATCGATAGTCATGACGGAGTTGGTGGATCGGCCCTTGGCCGGAATTGTTCTCAGATTGCTGTCTGGTGTGTTGTTCACCGGCATGATGGTGTGTGTGAAGGCGGTCAGCGAGACGGTGGAAGTGGGGCAGACGGTGTTCTTTCGTTCGGCCTTTGCCTTGATTCCGATCATGATCTTCATGATGTGGCGCAAGGAGTTCCCGCGTGGTCTGGCGACCCGCCGACCGGGCGGGCATCTGCTGCGCTCCGGATTCGGTGCGGCCGCGATGTTTGCCTCCTTTGCGGCGGTGGCCTTGCTGCCCATCTCTGAGGCGACGCTGCTGGCACAGCTGACGCCGGTCATGATGGCCGTGGGTGGTGTGGTCTTGCTGGGGGAGCGGTTCAGTCGCCAGCGGGCGTTGGCGCTGGGGTTGGCCTTGGCGGGAGTTCTGGTGCTGATTCTGCCGTCGCTGAACCTTGAGAGCAGTACCGGCAATGTGACTGGCTACGTGCTGGGGGTACTCTCGGCACTGCTGACGACTGGCGCGTTGTTGACGGTGAGGCGAATCTCGCGTACCGAGACGGCCGGAGCGATCGCCTTCTATTTCATTCTGGTCTCGGCCTTGGCAGGCTTGGCGACGCTACCGATGGGATGGGCGCCGCTTTCACAAGAGGCGCTGGGGCTGTTGGTCCTGTCGGGATTGTTCGGGGGTGCCGCGCATATCTGCATGACACTGGCATTGCGCTACGCTGAGGCGTCCCGCCTGGCACCCTTCGAGTATGTCGCGTTGCTCTGGCCGATTCTGGCGGACCTGCTGATCTTCCATGCCCCCATCTCGAGTGGCTTCCTGTTTGCCCTGCCCCTGATGCTGGCAGGAGCAGGGCTGGCCGCCTTCGAAGGGCGTCAGGTCAGATGGCCTCTTCGACGATGAGCTGTGGCTGCCCCTGGGAGCAGGGCTCGATGCGGGCAGCCACGCGATAGACCTCACGCAGTCGCTCCGGGGTGACCACCTCAGCGGTTGGGCCGCTGGCGATGAGGCGGCCGTTCTGAAGCAGCATGGCCTGGTCCGTGAAGCGCAATGCCTGGCCCAGATCGTGCAAGGCGGCAATGATCAGCATGCCTCGCTCGCGGGCGAGGCGGCGCAGAATCGTCAACAGCTGCAGCTGGCGATGCAGATCCAGTGCGGAGGTTGGCTCATCCAGCAGCAGAATCTCGGGTGACTGCACCAGCGCCTGGGCGGCACCCACCAATTGGCGCTGGCCTCCACTCAGACCACTGATGTCCCGCTCGCCCAGCGCGCTGATTCCCAGATCGTCCAGTGCACGCTCTACCTCTGCCATGTCCTCAGGCTGAACCTTCAGGCTGCGGCCCTGCATGCGCGCCAGTAGTACCGATTCATAGACCGTCAGCACGGCATTGACGCCGGTGTCCTGTGGCATGTAGCCGATGGGGCGCTGGCGAGTCGCGCCCTCGACGCGTGCCTCTCCACCGCCGTCGATCAACCCGAGGATGCGCCGGAACAAGGTCGACTTACCGGCGGCGTTGGGCCCCAGCAAGGCCACCACCTGGCCCCCTTCGAAGCAGGGCGTCGTGACCTCCGCCAGAATCTGGCGGCGACCATAGTGGGCGGACAAGCGATCAAGCGTGAGCGTTACCATGAGGAAGACTTCTGTCGCAGGATGAGGAACAGGAAGAAGGGAATGCCGACCAGTGAGGTGATGATGCCGATCGGGATCACCGTACCCGGCAGGATGATCTTCGACAGCACCGAGCCGATCGAGAGAATCAGCGCCCCGCACAGGGCAGAGCCGGGCACGAAGAAGCGTTGATCTTCCCCCAGCAGCAGGCGTGCGATATGTGGACCGACCAGACCGATGAAGCCGATGGTGCCGACGAAGGCGACGGCGATGGCAGCCAGTAGCGAGACCAGTACCAGCACTTCCAGGCGCAGCGCCTTGGGTTTGACGCCCATGCTTTCCGCCTTGGTATCTCCCAGACGCATGGCCGTCAGTGCCCAGCCATGACGTGCCAGCAGCGGCAGCACGATCGCCAGAACGCCGAGCGAGACCCAGAACTTGGGCCAGGTGGCCTTGGTCAGGCTGCCCATGGTCCAGAAGACCACGGCGGCCACGGCCTGTTGGCTGGCGAAGAACTGGATCAGGGCCATCAACGAATTGAAGATGAAGACCATGGCAATGCCGAGCAGCACGATGGTCTCGATCGTCACGCCACGCTTCATGCTCAAGGCGTGGATGAAGAAGGCCGTGATCATGGCCATGACAAAGGCATTGATGGGGACCACATAATCGATGGCGGCGGGAATGATCGCGACGCCAAAGGCCAGTGCCAGCGCGGCACCGAAGCTGGCCCCGGCCGAGATGCCCAGGGTGAAGGGACTGGCCAGGGGATTGCTCAGGATGGTCTGCATCTGGGCACCGGCCACCGACAGGCTGGCACCGACCACCAGCGCCATCAGGGCGACGGGCATGCGAATTTCCCACAGGATGACTCGCACTTGATCACTGACGGAGTCTGGTGAGATCAATGCCGCGATGACCTCATCAAGCGGGAAGCGTGCCGGACCGAGCGACAGGTCTAGACACAGACTCAGGAACAGTGCCACGCCCAGTGACACCAGAATCAGCTGTCGTTTGACCACCGAGGCGCGGTAATGGCTCCCCCCTTGCGAGAGGGGAGTGGAAGAGGTGACATCATTCATCTTTCAGCGATACCCAGTAGCCAGGTGCGTAGCCCACGGGCAGGAAGCGTTCGTGCAGTTCCTGCATGGTGGCTTCCGGATCAAGATCGGCAAACAGCTCCGGATGGAACCACTTGGCCATCTTCTGAACCGCCACGAAGTAGTAGGGGCTGTTGTAGAACTGATGCCAGATAGCGTGGAAGTTGGCGTCGTCCACGGCTTGAATGCCTGTCATGGCGGTGCGCTGAGTCAGGGCCTGGAGCTTTTCGCGAGCGAGATCCTGATCAGCCCCCGGACCGACACCGACCCATTTGCCGCCCGGGACATAGGCGTCCCAGCTTCCCCCTGTCACGACGACATGCTCAGGGTTGGCGGCGATGATCTGCTCGGGGTTCAGGGTGCCGAAGGTGGAGGGAATGATGCCGTCGGCAATGTTGTGGCCGCCGGCCAGGTCAACGTATTCGCCGAAGTTGCCCGGCCCGAAGCTCATGCAGCAGTCGTCGGAGTAACCGCCGGCGCGATCGATGAAGACGTCAGGGCGCTGTGGGTCCTGCTTCGCGATGACATCGGTGACGCGAGCCATCTGCGCTTCGGTGTAGGCGATGAACGCTTCGGCCTTGTCTTCCTTGCCCAGCAACTGGCCCATCAGGCGCATCGACGGCGTAGTGTTCGCAAGCGGATCTTCGCGGAAGTCGACGTAGACGATCGGGATGTCCAGCTGTGCCAGCTTGTCGTCATAGGCTGCGTCCTCGGTTGCCTGACGGGCTTCCAGATTCATCAGCACCACATCCGGCTTCAGGGCTGCTGCCTGCTCGACATCGAAGGTGCCATCCTTGAAACCACCGAAGGTCGGAATCTTCTCGAGTTCGGGGAAGCGCTTGGCATAGTGGGCGTAGTTGTCCGGGTCGGCTTGAGAGAAGTCCTCACGCCAGCCGACTACCTTGTCGAAGGGAGCCTCGGGCTCCAGCGCGCCCAACAGGTAGACCTGGCGACCCTCGCCCAGGATCATGCGCTCGACCGGGGCGTCGAGGGTGACTTGCCGGCCGGCAACATCTGTCAGAGTGATCTCATCGGCGACAGCGCCGAAGCTGGAAGCCAATAGCAGGCCGCCGGCTGTCATGGAAAGCAGAGGCTTCATGTGTGACTCGCTGGGAGGGTAAGGAAAATTCATCGGGCGCGTTGTCGCCCGCACGGCTGTGATCGATGCGGAACAGGTTGCATCTCATTATCATCTGCGTTGCGATTATGAAGTAATTCCCGATGAGCGTCGATATGGTCCCTGTCGTCTCGTTTTTCGTCGGTGTCGTTACCTGGCACTCCAAGAGGCAACGACATTGTGTGATGGTGTCGGCCAACGGCACCGGCCCCAGCAAGCGACGTTGTTTGGGGCCGGCGAAGGCGGAAGAGGGGGGGAGAGAATCGCGGTCAGCAGCACCTCACACCACGGGGATGGCCCCTCACACGGCGAGCGCTGCTTTCTGAACGTGTTGTGTCAGCAGTCCCCTCAGATGGCCAAGGCCACCAAGAAGCGAGAGACCATGTTGTAGGCGGCAACCGTGGCGACGGCCTCGACGGTCTGCTGTTCACCGAACAGGGTCTTGAGGGTCTCGATGATGGCGCCATCGACTTTCACCTGGCGGGTTGATTGATCCGTCAACGCCAGCAGTGCACGTTCCTCTTCATTGAAACGCGATGACATGCCTTCCTCACGCAGCGCGTCACATTTTTCCTGTGTGCCGCCGGCCTCCAGGTAGGCGGGTTGGTGTACTTGCCATTCAAACTCGGCCCGATTGAGCACGGCTACGCGACACATGATCAACTCGCGATATTCCAGGCTGAGCGTGAAGTCCTTGCGAACACGGCCTAGCAGCCCATTCCAGCCCGTGGCCAGTGGCACACTCTTGAGCAGATAGCGATCGATCCCGATAAGCTCTCGGTTGGGGCGGCGTGCTTGCATGCTTGCCAGCAGGTCAGCAGGGACGGCATCGCCGTCTTGCCAGAGAGTGACACGCGGTTTTGTCTCAAGACCTGCTGCCACCGAGGGGGAGGCGGAGAGGGTGGTGCTTGATTGCGGGAAGGAGTTTGACTGTGACATGAGGCTTCCTGTGTCTAGAAAATGTCATGCCTCGGGTCGCACGCATGTCGTGGTAGTGCTTGTCGCAGGGCGGGGCAATGATGGTGGGAAGTGGTAATATGCGGGGATGGGCGATGCAGTAGGCGCATCGCCACGTGTGAGCTCTGAAACGGATTGCCTGGCTGAGCAGGTCAGTTGGTGCGATGTGGCCAGGGGCATGACCCGGTGGTCATTTGGCCGCGAAGATTTCCTTTACTTCCTTGTCGCGTACTTTCTTCGCCATGCCGGTCAACAGCACCTTGAACAGCAGGCCACTCACCAGGGTGGAGAGCGTCAAGGTGAAGAAGCCGGCCAGGATGCAGTCCACCAGCACAAATCCGCTGTTCGTCAGGGTCGGGTGATAGAACACCATGCCAGCGAAGACCACCCAGTGGCTGATGCAGAAGAAGCATTGGAAGAGGTGGCCGGTCATGTGGCCAAAGCATTGTGCGTACTGACGCAAGGGCGCGAACAGTTCACCTTGGGTGATCGAGATTGCGATGCTGCTGGCTGCCAAGGCCATCACTAAGCAGGTCCTCGGGGGAAAATACGGTAGTCATGGGGATCCTTGTGTGTCTTCGTCAAAGTGACGAGTGGGGAAAGTGAGTGGGTCGTGCTCAATGTCTGTCGATGCGGGTGTCTGGTTATCTCTCAGCCTTCTGTCTAGCGTGCGCTCAGCATCCGCTCGACACCTCGGGTGGCGGCATCGAGGGCGCCCGCAAGGTGACCCGGGAATCGCGGTGACCATTCACTGGCGATACCGAACAGACGTTGCTGCCAAGGGCCTTCATTTGCCTCCAGCAGCGGCACCGAGACATGGGATGCCACGTCTTCCAGATCTGCCGGGCTCACGATGAAGGGTGAGGTTGCCCAGTCCTTGAGGTATTCCTGCCGAGGATGTGCCGCCTCAGCGCCGAACAGGCGCGCCAGCTGGGATCGACAGTGCTGGCGTAATGCGTCCGGCGTGATCTGACGTCGGTGACCTGCCGGGACTCCCACGAACCCGAAGAGTGCACCCGAGCCTTCCATTGGGCTGGCATCGTGAATCTCCACCATCGGGCCACGCGCGCTGCGTGCGACGCCGGACAAGCCGGCCTAGCGCCAGAAAGGACGATCGTAGACCGCGAGATACTTGGCATGGGGCGCCATCCAGGTCGCGGACTGCTGCCACTGTGCCGTCATGGCACTCGGCAGTGCCGGCGTGAACTGGATATGCTGGAGTGCCTGACGTGGCGGGACAGTCAACAAGACCTGCCCCACTTTGCAGGTCATGCGTTGCCCGGTGTCATTCTCGCTGTTCAGCGCAACCCCGTCTGGCAAGCGCTCGAGATGACGGACGATCTGTCCAGTCAGTGCCTTGTTCGCGGGAATATCGCGACGCAGCTGCTAGATCAGTGTTTCGACTCCGCCGGTAAAACGCATGGCGGTCAGTAAATTCCAGTGGATAACCACCGTGATGAGCAAGATGATGGGGCAGGTCAATCTCGTTCGGATCGGTCAGCACTATATTGCCGAGGGCGGTTCATTCACTCTTATCAGCGGCATTCTCAACGTGAAGCCGATTCCCATGGCCATCGCGGATGCCACCACCAGCGGTGCCATTGACACCGTCGTCAAGTGCGTCGCCTATGAGCTGCCGCGTGGCGTGCGTATCAACGCCATCAATCTTACTGTGCTGGAAGAGGCCTGGGAGGCGTATGGAGAGTTGATGCTATGCGTCATCCCGCTCAAGCAGATCTTGAGAGGGCCAGCTTGCGCCCGCACACTAGGGGAGACTCAGTTTGTCGCCGAAAGGGGAATGATGCCGAAGTCTTTCGAGAGTGCGGCGATTTCACTGCCATCCTTATGCAGCAACCGGTCGACGCTGACGTGGCAGGTCACTTCGCAGACACCACTTTCGGCATCGACGTAACTTCTTATGCTTTTCTTCATGGCCCCTTCAATGAGGACTTGCTTGAGCTCTCCTTCCAGCAGAAGCGAGATAGGCAGTCGGATGGTTGCGCCATCGTGAGGGATATCCTGCGTGCTCGCGATGGGGAACCAGTGTGAGTAGGGAGGGCTGTCTTCGGGAATATACTTCATGAGGTTCTGATAGACAGTGCCGCCCGATAACAGGAAATCAAGAAAGTACTTCATGGTGTCCCTCCCGGGAGATGTGCATCGATTCGAGGTGATGAAGGCTCATGACACTGGTTCCTTTAGCATGTCGGGGGAAGGGCGGGCCGGTATCATCAGCTTCAGGTGGTGATGTCCGCCATCCAGCGGCAAGTGGACTTCGCCTGCTTCACACAGGGTGGTGTCCCCATTGAGGTGTGCCTCTGTCAGGGTGAGGTCTTCCAGGGTGGAGTGCTTGATTTCCACGGTGTAGTGAGTCGATAGCATGCTGATGGTGGCCGTGAATCCCGGCCAGCTGGCAGGCAGGTTCGGGGCAATGATCAGCACGTCCCCTGCGCGACGGATGCCCAGGATGCCTTCCAGTCCCGCCCGATACATCCAGCCAGCGGATCCCGTATACCAGGTCCAGCCGCCACGACCCTCATGGGGGGCGATGGAATACACATCGGCAGCCACGACGTAGGGTTCTACCTTGTAGCGCGCCGTGTCCTGTCGAGACAGCGCATGATTGATGGGGTTGAGCAGCGAGAACAACCGAACGGCGTTATCGCCCTGTCCCAGCTGTGCATAGGCCAGAATGGCCCACATCGAGGCGTGGCTGTACTGGCTGCCGTTTTCCCGCAGTCCAGGGGGGTATCCGCTGATGTATCCCGGATCTCGCTCGGGATGATCGAAGGGCGGCCAGAACAGCAGTGCCAACCCGGGGTCGTGGCGAATCAGCTCTTCATCCAGTGATTGCATGGCCTGCAGGGCATGGCGTGGGTCAGCGGCCCCGGACAGGACTGCCCAGGACTGGGCTATCGAGTCGATACGACACTCCTCACTCTCCCGAGTGCCAAGCCAGCTTCCGTCGTCGTAGGTCGCGCGCCGGTACCATGCTCCGTCCCAGGCATGCTGTTCGATGGCCTCACGCACCGAGATGGCATGGGCACGCCAGCGTGCCGCTCGACTCGCTTCCCCCTCACGGCGTTCCGCATGAGGGGCGAAGAGGTCCAGGGTGCGAATCAGCAACCATCCCAGCCAGACGCTTTCTCCCTTGCCGGCTTCTCCCACTCGATTCATGCCATCGTTCCAGTCCCCGCCGCCGATCAATGGCAGGCCGTGCTCCCCCGTCAGTGTCAGGCATTGATCAAGGCCACGCGCACAGTGTTCATACAGCGTCGCCGCCGTATCCGCGATCATGGGCTGGAAGAAGGCGTCGTGTTCATCACTGCCCAGCAGGGGGCCTTCCAGGAAATTGACGGACTCATCCAGCACCTCGATATCCCCTGATGTCAGGACATACTGGGCGCAGGCATGCGCCAGCCATACGCGGTCGTCGGATATGCGGGTGCGGACGCCCTGACCTGAATGCGGCAACCACCAGTGCTGCACATCACCCTGCACGAACTGGCGTGATGCGGCCCGCAGCAGGTGATGGCGTGTGGTGTCTGGACTGGCGAAGGACAGCGCCATGCCATCCTGCAGCTGATCACGGAACCCATAGGCGCCACTGGCCTGATAGAAGGCAGAGCGAGCCATGATCCGGCAGGCCAGGGTCTGATAGAGCAACCAGCCGTTGAGCATGATGTCCATGGCGCGATCCGGGGTGGAGACCTGCACGGCTTCCAGTCGATCCTGCCAATACGCGGTGACGGCGGCGAGCTCGGCATCAAGATCAGCCTGTCGATACTGATGTATGAGGTGCCTGGCGTCTTCACGTGAATGACTCTGCCCCAGCAACGAGACGATCTCGACACTTTCTCCGGGGGCTAGTTCGATCAGGCACTGGAGTGCCGCACAGGGATCCCAGCCAGCCCCGATGGCACCGGACAGGGGAGTGTTCCCGGTGAGAGCGGCGGGAGCGGCGTGGTGCCCCCCATGCCCCAGGAACTCGCAGCGGTCTGTCGTGAATGACGTCTGCAGGCCACAGAGATCAGCGAAGGCGATGCGCCCGGCAAAGTTCATGCTCCAGGGATTGCTGGTCAGCAGTGCGCCAGTGTCATCATCCTTGCACGAGACGACGAAGGGAGCGGATGTGCCGCGGGCGAGTCCCAGTGCCCATTCGGCATAGGCGGTGACAGAGAGTCTGCGCGACCGATCAGAGCGATTCTCCAGGGTCATGCGCGAGATGCGGAGGGGGTCGTTCAGCGGGACGAAATGTATCAGGTCCACGGCAATACCCTGTGCTTCGTGTTCGCAGCGGCTATGACCAAACCCGTGGCGAGCGACGTAACGTCCGTTGTCGTTGATCGGCGAGGCCGTTGCCGTCCATACCGCCAGGCTGTCTTCATCGCGTAGATAGATGGCATCACCGCAAGGATTCATCACGGGGTCATTGGACCAGGGCGTGAGGGGGTTCTCGCGGCTGTTGTCCGCCCATGTGTAGCCCGCCCCTTCTGCCGATACCTGAAAACCGAAGCCTTCATTGGCGATGACGTTGAGCCACGGAGCGGGTGTGGTGCATCCCTGCTCCAGAATCGTCACGTATTCCTTGCCGTGCTTGTCGAAGCCGCCCAGGCCATTGAAGTACTCAAGCGCTGCGGACTCGTCTTGTCGGGTGGCGGTGTGCTGCGCGGTGGGAGGCGTGGCCACCTCAGGGGATGCCGGGACGGGCGCGGGGAGCTGGATCGGCGGTATCAAGGCCAGTTGATCGGCGAGCGGCCCACGCTGAGCCAGCAGCATCACTCTGGCCACGGACTGCAGCAACAGGCGGGAGGCAAGGTTCATCAGGTCCGCACGCAGGACGATGACGGAGCCTTGATCGTGCCCTTCATGGATGCGCGGGCGTGTCTGGCTACTGTTGACGGCCGCCTCGATCGCTTGCTGGAGATCCTGGACGTAGGAAGAGGCACGCTCATTGACGATCACCAGATCGACCCCGAGACGCTTCATTCGCCAGTACTCATGAGCGCGCAGCAGCTGACGCACCTGTGCCATGTCGTCGATGGCATCGATGCGCACCAGCACGATTGGCAGGTCTCCGGAAATGGCCAATGGCCAGAGTGCGGATTGTGGCCCTGCTCCGCGGGCCATGGTGTCTCGTGAGGCCCTGAAGCGCGCGTCGGCATACAGGATCGGCGCGGTCAGGCGCTGGAAGTCCGTCGCTTCTTCCGGCGTGATGCCCAGGTGATGGAGCTGAACCTGAGCCTGGGTCCAGGCCAGTGTCTTGGCTCGTTCATAGGCACTGCGGTCATGGTGCTTGTCGACGAGATCCAGCAAGGCCTCACGGGTGTCCGCGACCACCGTCCAGAACGCGATCCGGGTGATCTTGCCCGGCGGGACCTTCAGACAATGTCGCAGGGAGAATACCGGGTCCAGCACGGTGCCCGTGGTGTTGGTCAGGAGGTGCTCGGCCTGCAGAGCGGTCGCTGTGCGTACCGTGCGACCCCTGCCGATGAAATGCGCCCGGTCCGTCTCGTACTGGAGGTCGCTGAGGGTCTCGCCTTCCACGACCGCGAAGTGCGCCGCCCAGATTTCATCATCATCCGGACTGCGACGGCGACGTGTCGCGACCAGCGCCGCGTATTCTTCCAGGTACTCGGTGACCACGAACAACTTGGCAAACGCCGGATGGGCATTCTCGGTTGCGGGCGCCGTCAGGACCAGCTCCGCATAGGAGGTCACGTCAATCTCGCGGGCCGTTCGCCCGCTGTTGATGAGCGAGATGCGCCGGACTTCGCTGTCATCCTCGCCAGAGACGAGGATATCCAGATGCGTGGTCAGGCTGTCCTGGCGATGGGTATAGCGAACGTAATCCTCGGCAAAGGTGGCTTCGTGATCTGCCGGGGCGAGCGCCTCCTCATTTGTCTCACCCGGCAGGGAGTCACTGGCCATCCAGAGGGCTTTCGTCTTGCGGTCGCGCAGGAAGACGAAACTGCCCAGATGATCGCAGGTGGCATCCTCCAGCCAGCGACTGATGGCGATATGCTGCCAGCGGCTATAGCCCGCTCCGCTGGCCGTCAGCATGATGCAATAGCGCCCATTGGAGAGGAGATGGGTGAGATGCGCGCCCACCAGACGCTGTGTGACATGGCGGATGGCACGGCTTTCACCGAGCGTCTCGTTCGGGGCCGACGCGACCTCCTCGGCGCGAGGGTGGGTGATCGACATGTCGCGCGGGACACGCTCCTGCAGCAGCAATTCGCAGGCCTGGATGATCGGTTCTCGATGGAAGCGTTCGCGCATGTTCCCGTCGTGAAGCGCGTTGGCAATGGCGACGATCGTCATGCCTTGATGGTGGGCCATGTAACTGCGAATGATCGCGAAGCGCTCGCCTGCGGAGACGTGGGTGAGAGTGAAATCGAGCGCCTCATAGAACCCGTGTCGTCCCTGGGCGCCCATTTCCTGCAGCGACAGGAAGTTCCGGTATGCCCCGACAGCGTCCACCATCGTGGCGAGGGCAGTGGCATAGGGCGCGATGACCAGATTGGCGGACAGCCCCCGTTTCAGCCCCAGGCCCGGGACGCCGAAGTTGGTGTACTGATAGGTGAAGTGGCCATCGCGTACGTTGTACGCCGATTCGGAAATCCCCCATGGCACCTTCAATGCGCTGGCATAGGCGACCTGTCTGGCGACGGCCAGACGGTTGCTCTGTTCCAGAAGGCTGCCTGCCGGCGCGCGCATCACCAGCGACGGCATCAGATATTCGAACATCGAACCCGACCAGGAGATCAGTGCCGAGCCATTTTCCAGCGGAGTGGCCGTGCGCCCGAGGCGGAACCAGTGGCGTGTCGGGGCATCCCCCTTGGCGATCACGAACAGACTGGCGAGGCGGGCTTCAGACGCGAGCAGGTCGTAGCAGCTGCTGTCGAGGATGTTGCCCTCTACCGAGTATCCGATTGACAGCAACTGACGTTCCGGTGCGAGCAGGAACGTGAAATCCATCTCCAGCGCCATGTGTCTGGCAGTGGAGGCAATCTCGTGGAAGCGTGCCATCAGGCGTTCACGAGGGTCGGGATGGTGGATCATTCTTGCATCATGGCAATGTTCGGCAATCGAGGTGCGCATGGCACCGATCCAGTACAGCAGGTCCTCGGCCCAGGGAGCGTGGACGTGTCGCAGCACCTCATGAGCCAGGTGGGTGGCGTGATCCGCAAGAGGATGCAAGGCGGGCAGCTGTTCCATGAATCCTTCGGAGGAGCTCGCCTGCAAGTGGGCTTCCATCGCGGCGATGCCGGGACGCAGGCGCGTCATCTGCTGAGCATGGGCCGAGGGGGCCTGCGCGAGGCATTCATGTACCAGACTCAAGTGGTCCATGATGCCCTGATGAAGATTCCCCGATGGCAAGGTCTTCGCCCAGACGTCGCAGGCATTGGCGACGACCAGCAGATGTCCGGCCAGATTGCCGCTATCGACCGATGAGACATATTTCGGGTCCAGCGGCCTGAGATCTCGAGTGTCATACCAGTTGAAGAGGTGTCCGCGATGCTTTGCCAGCGACTGCATCACCTTCAACGAGGTGTCCAGGCGTTCCGCACTCTTGTTGGCACCCAGCCAACCGAAATCCCGGGCGGCCAGAATGGAGATGAGATACAGGCCCATGTTGGTGGGCGAGGTGCGGTGCGCGATGACGGGCTGAGGCGTTTCCTGGAAGTTGTCCGGCGGAAGCCAGTTGTCGCGCGCGGTGACGAAGGTCTCAAAGAAGCGCCAGGTCCGGCGAGCGATCAAGCGTAGCTCGCGGTTCTCCTCCGAGGACAAGGCGGCCTGCGGGGCAAGACTTCTTGAGCCGCTGACCCATTGCGCTATCGCCGGGGCGGCGAGCCACAAGGCGGCGAACATCACCACCACCGGCCAGGTCTCTGGGGACTGGCTGAGCACACCGGCAGCGGCGCACAGCGCAAGCAATGTCCCCGGCGCCATGCTGCGATAAGCGCCACCCAGTGACAGTCGCGGCTGCCCGGAAGTCTGAGCTGCGGTGGTCCACTCGAGAAGGTGGCGGCGAGTGATCGTCAGACGCAGCAAGGTACGCCCGATGGCATCCAGCATTCGCCAGGCCTGGTCTGGCAGGAAGGCAATCCACAGCAGTGTCTGGGAGGCGGCAAGCGTCAGGTCATTGCCCCATTGCTGGAAATAGTGCCGCAGATTGATGCCGGAGCGCATTGGCACAAGCGACAGCACGAGAGGGATCAGCGGCGGGGCGGCGATCACGATCATCACACACAGCGTGCCCAGCAGAGCGGCGGAGAGAGGCAATCCCCAACTCACGACCAGAAACGACAGCAGTAGCGGCGCCAGCAGTGAGCGCCGCAGGTTGTCCATGAGCTTCAGTCGTCCGGTCCATGGCATCTTGCGTGACACGATCCATGGCAGCAGCTGCCAGTCACCACGGGTCCAGCGGTGGGTGCGCTTGGCTGAGACCTCATAGCGGCACGGGAAGTCCTCGATGACCTCGATGTCTGACGCAAGACCGGCGCGCGCGAAGACCCCTTCGAACAGATCATGGCTGAGCACGCGGTTGTCCGGGACGCGCCCCTTGAGGGCTGCCTCGAACGCATCGATCTGATAGATACCCTTGCCGGCGAAGGACCCCTCGCCCAACAGATCCTGATAAAGATCCGAGGTGGCGGCCGCATAAGGGTCTACCCCGCCGGGTGCCGAGAACAGGCGCTGGAAGAGGGAACCTTGTCTGCCCATCGGCAGGGATGGCGTGACACGGGGCTGAAGGATGCCATACCCCTCCACGATGCATTGGCGGTGCTTATCGAACCGGGGATGATTCAGAGGATGCGCCATCTTGGCGATCAGCTTGCTTGCGGCCCCGCGAGGGAGGCGAGTGTCCGCATCCAGCGTGATCACATAGCGTACCCCGGCCGGTATGCGTTCAGTGGGCAGGAAGGTGGTGTCGTCTGCACCGCGCAGCAGGCGATTGAGCTCATGTAGCTTGCCGCGCTTGCGCTCCCACCCCATCCAGCAGTGTTCGCTGTCATTGAAGACCCGGCGACGGTGCAAGACGAGGAAGCGGGGAAATCCCTCATTGTCGCCATGGCGCAGATTCAGGTCCGCAATGGCCGCGTTGGCGAACGATAGCAGTCGAGTGTCTTCTGGCATGACGTCATGCGCCGCATCCACGCCATCGGTCAACAGGGCATAGAAGATCGAGCCTCCACCGCTGGCCAGATAGTGCACTTCCAGGCGCTCTATCTGCTCCTGGAGATCAGCCTCGCGGGTCAGCAGGGTCGGCACGGCGATCAGGGTGCGCAAGTCAGGTGGTACGCCCTCGGACAGGTCGAGACTGGGCAATGGCTGCGGCCCGACACAGAAGATGATGAGACGACTGACCAGCAAGGTCGCAAGCTCAGTGGCAGGCAGCAGCCCCAGCAGGCCGAGCAGCCACATCCATCCAGCGCTGAATGCCTCCGAGGACAGTGACGCGATGCCCTGCAAGGCCATCCACAGCAGCGCCGCGGTGGTCAGGATGATCAGGCCGACATAGCCACTGATGCCTCCTGCGATGCACCAGTGGCGAAGGTGTTGGCGCCCTGTACGTCGATACCCGAGGGTGTCTTCAAATGCCTTGCGTCCCGCCGCGATCAGCACATACCCCGGGTCACCTCGTCGCGCTGACTCATTGGCATCCTCGGTGGCGCTTGCCGCCTCGCGAGCCGCCACCAGCGCGCATTGGGTGATGTGAAGCTCACTGTGCTCAGAGCCACGTGCCAATTGCTCGATGGCACTTCGATAGCTGTTGCGGGTCGGGAAATCGAGTGTGGAGAAACGCGGAGCGTCCATGAGGCGAGCATTGACCAGGCTGAGGCTTTCAAAGACATCGGCCCAGTCAATGCTCGAGACGAAGTGCATGCTGGTAATGATATTGCGGACGGTGACGTTGGCGGCGCCCTGACGCTGCTGAGCCCGTTGTACCAGCTCATCGATGGAGGAGCCCTGCAGACGGACTCGACGCTCCAGCCAGCTCATCATGGGGTGAGTGCGCGTATCGATACCGCGCAAGCGCTTGGCCAGCTGGGCGACGAAAGGTGCTGTCAGCGGTGTCTTGCCCTGAGGCAGGGTGGTGGGGTCCAGAGTGTGATGCTGGCTTTCGGGAATCAGCCACTGACTCGCCAGGGTGTCGGCGTCATTGCGTGCCGTCTGTTCATTGACGATCTGCTCGGCAAGCCGGCGAAGGTTCTCGATCAGCACGATGCGCAGCGTGATGGCCACCGCCCATAGCTCACCGATCGTCAGGGGTTGAACGCGCTGGTAGGCCTGGATGAAGCCATGAAGCGTGTCGAGGTCGAGATGGCTGTCAGTGTGGACCACAAAGGCCCAGGCAATCCCGAAGACACGGGGGTATCCCGTGAAAGGGCCCTCGGCCAGCTTGGGCAGCTGGCGATAATAGCCGGGTGGCAGATCATCACGGATCTCACGTACCTGCGCCTCGATCAGATGATAATTGTCGAGTAGCCATGTGGCGGCAGGGACGATATCGCGGTCTTCCGCGACTTCCTTTGCACTGGCGCGATACGCTTTCAACAGTACCTTGGCGTTGTCTTCAAGGCGTCTCGACAGTGGCAGGACGCGAGAGGGGGTTTCCGTCACGTTCTGTGCCAGCGCAAGGCTTGAGGCGTGCTGTTCAAGACGCTCGATGCTGAACAGCTCGCCTCGCACCGGAGCAGTGTCATGCCAGGGGGATGTCGGGGGATAAGCGCGGAATATCCTGCCTGAGAAAAGGGTCACGAGCGCTATCCTGGTCGATGCGCGAGTCCCGGTAGGGCGCGCGGAAATCCATCACCAGACAGTATGCGATAGCCTTGTGCTTTCGTCGGTTCGCTAGCGCACACAACCCCGACTCCGGTCTCGGTCCCGATTCCGGTCCCGGCCAGCCGTCGCATGAGAGCGCAGTGCTCACAGGGAAGGGGTGTCGTCTCCTGAAGTGTCTGTCATCGGCAGTGTCATGGAATAGGGCATCAGGCGATCACTTTCCTTCTTTACCACCGCGTAGCACTCGCAGCAGAGCTGCTCCAGCCTGGGGCGGTCGAGTACCGTGATATGCCCTCGATGGTATTCGATGACACCTTGCCTGTGCAGTTTTCCTGCGGCTTCCGTGACCCCCTCACGGCGCACCCCGAGCATGTTGGCGATCAATTCCTGCGTCATGTCCAGCTGATCGCCTGGCAGACGGTCCAGCGACAGCAATAACCAGCGACACAGCTGTTGATCGATCGAATGGTGTCGGTTGCAGACGGCTGTCTGGGACATCTGGGTGATGAGGGATTGCGTGTAGCGCAGCAGGAGGTGAAGCATTTCTCCATGTCGGTTGAATTCCGCCTTCAGGTGATGCACCGGCAGTCGTAGCGCCTTGCCAGCGCTTTGCACGATGGCACGGCTGGTGGTGCTTTCGCCGCCCATGAACACCGCAATTCCCACCAGGCCTTCGTTGCCGACGACCGCGATCTCGGCGGATGCGCCATTCTCGGTCACGTAAAGCAGCGACACGATGGCATCAATCGGGAAGTACACGTGGCTCAAGGCACTCCCCGCGGTATACAGCACCTGGCCAAGCGACAGATGGATCGGCTCCAGATGCGCTGCCAGGCGTTGGGTCGTCTCGGCGGACAATCCCGCTAGGAGATGATTCTGTTCATGTGACAACTGATCCGTCATGCATTTTCCTCCCCGAGGAAACCTGTCCCTGATGTGGGCAGGTGTTGGGGGATGGGCAGGGCACGTCTCCCTGTGCCCCCCCGCGTCTGTCACCTTTGGCAGCCTCCTTCTTCGGCTACCTTGTGCTGCTGTCTTCTGCTGCTACCTTCTGCTGCGATCGTCCGTTGCTGCCTACCTCTTGCGTCGATGACGCGACAGGGTGTGCGAGGGGCTCTCGCCAAACAGGCGGCGATAGTCCTGCGCGAACTGGCCCAGATGATAGAAGCCCCAGTCGCTGGCGATCTGTCCTATCGTACTCGTTGCCTGAGGTTCACACAGCCGTCGTCGCACCTGGTTGAGTCGATTCAGGCGGATGAACTGCATCGGACTGATACCGAGAATGCTGGTGAAACTGTTGTGCAGCGTTCGCTGGCTGACGTGAGCGATGCCGCAGAGCATGTCGATGCTGATCGGGGCAGGCGCTGCGCCGTTCACATGCTCTCGCACCCGCTCTACGACCTGTCGTCGGTGGTGGTAGCTGGGATAGCGATCGGTGAGGGGTATCCTTTCCTCGAGGATGGCGGTCACGGCCAGTGACAGGATGCCCTGATGCACCTGAACCTCGAATCCCGGCCCCTGTCGCTTGATCAGTCGGTCCATCAGGAAGGTGGCCGCGCGGCGAGTCTTCTGCGATACCCCGAGGCGCATCGTGTGTTGCGGGTCACTCTCCAGCAGTGTCAGCGCCGATTCCCCCACCACCGTGAGCAGCCAGTCACGCCGCAGCACGAGACAGTGGATCGCGAAAGTGTCCGGTGTGGTCAGCGCGAAATCCTGCCCACCCGGCTGACACATGATATCGCCTGCCTCAAGCGCGTAGCCATTGATCCGGCAGGGCTGTCGCTCGGCGGGAATACCGATCCACAGCGAATCCGGCCAGACATGACATTGCTGATCCAATGCCTGGCTGGTGTATTCCTTGAATACCTGCATTCCCGGCAGATGGAGTTCATCGATACGTCCGTAGAAGGCGCCCTGACCGTACTGATCGTAGTGTTGCGACCAGTCGGTCAGGTTATGCGCCTGTTCATTGACGTCCCATGCCTCCCGTGTGCACTTGCCTGGTGCATGCTCAAAAATCCCGTGCTGCCAGGTGGCATCACTGTCGTCCGTTCGTGATACATCTTCGTGCATTGATCAATCAACTCATTGTTCTTGTTGGTGTTTTCAGCTTTGCCGGATGCTGATAACGCATCACCTCGCGCTGTCGTTAGTCTGAGTCATGCAACTTTCGCGCACAGAGTCATGCCGTGAGCCAGATCGTGGGTCGTGAGATTGGCCACTGGCTTCTGACCGCAGACGAAGTGTGACACCGAGACCGCAAGATCCCCGGTCTTCCTATGTCAGCGAGGTGGTGAGATGTATACGGAAACTCTGATAAATCAAACAAGACACGAGTTGGTCACTTGCCTGGAAAAATGGCACATGGCGGAAACCTCGCGGATCTCGCTGCTGACCATGTCAGAGAACGCGACCTTTCTGGCCGAGGATGACGAGGCGGGACGCAGGATCATCATTCGGGTTCACCGCCCGGACTATCACTGCCGGGAGGAGATCGAGTCCGAGCTGACCTGGATCGAAGACCTGCGCACGACGGCACGGATCAATACGCCGGCCCCGGTCATGACCACGGCAGGCAGCCCTGTGCTGAGCATCTCCGCCGGCGGGCAATCCCTGTACGTGGTGGCCTTCGAGCATGTGGTCGGCAGTGAGCCGGATATCGGCGATGACCTGCCGCAGTGGTTTGAACGGCTGGGCGCGATGAATGCCACGCTGCACGAACACAGCCGTCGCTGGCAGCCCCCGGAGGGCTTCGTGCGCAAGCGTTGGGACCTGGAGAGCATGATCTCGCCCCGTGGGCTGTGGGGCGATTGGCGCAATGCGCCGGGCATGACGGTGGAAGAGGCCCAGGCCATCAATGCTGCCATCCCCTATCTCAAGTCGGAAATCGCGCTTTATGGCACGGCACCAGAGCAGTTCGGTCTGGTCCATGCCGACCTGCGCTTGACCAACCTGCTGGTGTCACAGGACAGCATGGCGATCATCGACTTCGATGACTGCGGCTTCTGCTGGTATGCCTATGACTTTGCTGCGGCGATCAGCTTCCACGAGACGGATCCGTGCGTCCCGCAGCTGCGCGATGCCTGGATCAAGGGATACCGCTCGGTGGCCGAATTCTCGGCGGCAGATGAGGCAATGCTGGATACCTTCATCATGCTGCGTCGCATTCTGCTGTGTGCCTGGCTGGCCACGCATCAGGAAAGCAAAGAAGGCAAGACATTGAGTGATGGTTTCAGCCGGGATACGGCCATCATGGCGCGGCGCTATGTTCAGCAACGAGGGGGCCAGTCACGAGAGGGCCAGCAAGGTGTCGTGCAGACACCGGGCATGCAAGAACACGACGATCAGGCGGATGTTGATCGGACCAGTACTGTTCGGACAAGTACTGTTCGGACAGGTACAGATCGGACAATCAATGACAAGGTGAGGATGGCGTGATGGAAAAGGTACGCGGGATTCTGGATCAGAACGCCTTCAGCATGGCGCACATCGACAAGGCAGATGCGCGAATCGGCGCACTGGTACGCAAGCGGCTGGAAACGGTAGGGCCGACGTCCATGCTCTTCTATGAGGAGCCGCTGCACATCGTACGAGGGGAGCGGGTCTGGTTGTTCGATGATCAAGGCAAGCGCTACCTGGATGTCTATAACAATGTGCCGTCGATCGGCCACTGCCATCCTCGCGTAGTCCAGGCGGTCGCCGAGCAGATGGGGACCCTTAACGTGCACAACCGCTATCTGCACGAAGGCATCCATCGCTATGCCGAGCGCCTATTGGACACGCTGCCGCGCACGCTCAATCGACTGGTGATGATGTGTACCGGCAGTGAAAGCAACGACATGGCGCTGAGACTGGCGCGTGGCTGGACGGGCCGCCACGGTATCATCGTCACCGAGGCGGCCTATCACGGCAACACGGCGGCCGTGACGGAAGTTTCACCGTCTTCCTATAAGCAGGGCACGCCACCGGATCACGTGCATATCCTGCCGATTTCCGAGATGTCCCAGCAATCGGACCCCACCGCCTGGTTCACCGAGCAGGTGCGGCACGGCATCGAACAGCTGGAGGCGAGGGGCCATGGATGCGCGGCGCTGCTGGTTGACTCCATCTTCTCGAGCGATGGCATCTATGCCGACCCCGCAGGTTTCCTGAAGCCCGCGGTCGAACTCCTGCAGTCCCGGGGCGGCCTGTTCATCTCCGATGAAGTCCAGCCCGGCTTCGGGCGCACGGGGCAGGGGATGTGGGGCTTCTCGCGCCACGGCGTCACGCCGGATGTGGTCACCATGGGCAAGCCGATGGGCAACGGCTTCCCGATGTCGGGGCTGGCGGCGCGCGAGGAGTTGCTGGCGAAACTTAATACCGATGTCGGCTACTTCAATACCTTCGGGGGTTCGCCCGTCGCGGTGGCGGCAGGAACAGCAGTGCTCGATGTCATCGCTGAAGAAAACCTGATGGAGAATGCGAAGCGTCAGGGCGCCTATCTCATGCGTCACCTGCACGATATTCAGTCACGCTTCGAGGAAGTAAGTGATGTCCGAGGCGCTGGCTTGTTTCTCGGCGTAGACCTGTGTGATCCGGCGCGTGATGGAGCCGCGGATGCGGCACGGACGACCGCGTTGATCAACGACCTCAAGCACAATGGTGTTTTGATCGGCGGGGCGGGCAAGTCAGGCAGTACCCTCAAGATTCGCCCACCACTGTGCATCACGCAGGCCGAAGCGGACCTCTTCATGGAAAGGTTCGAGCAGTCACTTAGAGCGACCGCCACCTGAATCGCTAGGGGGGATGGATCATTGGTCGTGACTAGAGGCGGTGGCTGGCTCCGCCAGACAAAGACCGATTGAATCGGTGACAGGAAAGCTCCAGGCGGCCGCTGTAATCTCAGCGGCCGCCTGGAGTTCTGGGGCCAAGGTGTCATGCATGCGAGTCAAATGACATTGCCATTTCACTCACTGCTCAGTGTGGTGAGGGATTAACGCGGAGTCTTCAGATCAACATCAAATGGGCTGCCTATGAACTGCCCCATGGCATTGGCATCAACGCCATCAATCCCGCCGTGCTGGAAGAGGCCTGGGAGGTATATAGCGAGATGATCCCGGGCTTCCAGCCGGTGCCGAGCGCATTGGTCGGTGATGCAGCAAAAGCCCACCGTGATGCGGGCGTTATCGACGCTGGAGCGCATAGATTGCATTGGGTGCAACGCACAGTTGCAGGATTGCTGAAGAAAGGTGTGCTAGTTTCCAGAACACAAATCGAACCAATTATTATTTGCACCAAGGGAATGTCGATGAAAGTGTCTGGACTCACGCTATCTGTCACCACGTTGTTGTTGGCCTCTCTGCCATTTAGTGCACAGGCTCACGAGGTTGAAGGAGGCGCGCATGGCCCCTCCGTCGTCAGCCTGGACTGGGGGGCTGCCGATACGCTGGATGAGCTCGGCCTGTCTGAGCATCTGATCGGTGTGTCGCACAAGCCCGCGCCTGCCTACGTGGCGCATCTGGTGGAGGGGCGAGCAGATATCGGCGGGCTCAAGGAGCCTGATGTCGAGGCGATCGCGGGACTGGAGCCGGACCTGATTCTCGTCACCGGCCGTCAGTCTGGATCGCTAGAGGTGCTGAAGGCGGTGGCGGAAACACGCGATGTGACTCTCGCAGAAGGCGACTATTTCGAGGCACTGAGCGGCAAGGTGCTGAGCCTGGCATCTGAGTACCATGCGGAGGAAAAGGCGCGTGAGCACTTGGCAGCGCTTGAGTCGGATATCGCGACGGCTCGTGAAGGGCTGGCGGAGGATCTCGAGGCACTGGTTGTGATCCATAACGACGGTCGCTACATCTTGCGCCAAGAGCCGGTCGTGACGGAGCTTCTGCAGATCGCTCAGCCTGAGCTGCCGGATTCCGTGGAGCCGGTCAGCCGTGGCAAGCGCACCTTCTACCCACTGTCACCGGCAAACATCGCCGAGATGGCGCCGGATGAGCTCTATGTGATCGATCGCAGTGCCGCCATCGGTCAGACCCCGATGGATGCTGAGGTGCTGAGAGCCGCGTTGGCCGACGCTGGCGGTGAGACCATTGGCGTTACCGTGCTCTCACCTGGCCTCTGGTATCTCTCCGGCAGCGGCCTGCAGAGCGTGCGGGCCCAGATGAATGAGATTCTCGAAGGGCTGTAAGATCACGTTTAGACCACTACCAACACCGCTCTGGCAGTCTGCAGAGCGGTGTTTTTCGTTCTATGCATCGCGTTGCATGCTTTGCGTTGCAGGGTGCGGCCGCTACAGGGAAAGATGCGCCCGATACGGGGTCTGACGTTCCCGAGAAGAGAACTAAAACACCCTTCTTTGCATCCGCGCTCTGGGAACTGCCGTATCTCATTGCATCAGTCATGCAGGAAGAATAGCCCTGAAGACATCACTACCGGGGAGCATGATGAACGCTGAGGCCGACAGGTTTCGTGAATCGAGATGAGTGGAGTGAGGATGAGGCATGCAAGGTAATCATCAAGGGATCAAGCAAGGTAGTATCGGCTATTACGTTGGCGTATTTGGTGTTGCGCTGCTCTTGCTATGGCTAGGAGTCTACAAATTCACTCCCACGGAAGCGGATCTCATTCAGCCGCTGGTCGAGAACCATTTCGCCATGGGTTGGCTCTATGACGTGATATCGGTACAAGCGGTATCGAACCTGGTCGGCCTGTCCGAGATCCTTGTCGCTATCGGTATTCTGATTGGGCTCAAGTACAGGAAGGTAGCGTTCTATTATGGTCTCGCGGCCAGTGCCATATTCTTGACGACACTGAGCTTTCTGTTCACGACCCCCGACGTGTGGAAAGTGACCGATGGCGTATTGATCGCCAACTTCTTCCTGGTAAAGGATATACTTTTCCTGGCGATATCCATCAGCATGATCGAGAGAAATGCCCCAGAAAAGCGTTGATACGCTGAGCGACCTGTTCGTCGCGTCAGTGAGGTATTCGCACATCCTTCATCCTCGCCAGGTAGCGCTCCAGCGGCTGGAAAATGCAGACTGACGAGGTGGCTCAGGGGGCCCGCTGACGATTCAGCGGGCCCTTGGCGTTGCAAGGAGAGAGTCTGTCGTCTATCAGTGCATCATCTATGGATGCCGATCGACGCTGTACAGATTCCAACACGATTTACGATGCTGCGTTGGACCAGGTTATGGAATGGTGTGATTTTTCTCACGCAAAGTATGATCTGATAGGATTATTACTCTAGGAGTGGTTGCTATGCTGGGGCACACGCGGGGCTTCCGTGCGTGTTAACAGAAATCAGGAAAAGTCGCATGGCAAAGTATTGCTAGGCCAGTAATGTAATGCTGATCTTCCAGGGCAGGATATCAAGAAGGCGAAATCCAGGATGAATAGTGTGACACTTGACGATGTAGCAAGACACGCGGGTGTATCGCCGGCGACGGTTTCTCGTTATCTCAATAATCCTGATATCGTCAGCGAGCGCACCAAGCTCAAGATAGAGAAATCAATCTCGATGACTGGCTACGTCCCGCATGCGGCGGCGCGTGCCTTGGCATCCAATAAGTCACGCATGATCGGTGCCATCGTCCCATCATTGGATAACACGCTTTTTGGCCACTCACTTGAAGAGTTTCATCAATATATTTCCAATTCCGGCTATACCATGGTGGCGGCATCGTCGCGCTATGATGTCGAGGAAGAGCGTGAGCAGATCATCCAGATGGTGGCGCATGGCGTAGATGCATTGCTGTTAGTAGGCCTGTCACGAGATGACGGCATCTACGACCTTCTCAACGCTAAGGGGATCCCATATGTCATCAACTGGTCAATTGATACGACGTTGAGGCACCCTTGTATCGGCTTCGACAATCATGATGCAGCCAGTAAGGTAACTCAGTATTTGTTGGACTTGGGGCATCGTGACTTTGCGATGATTTCCGGACGACTGGAAGGCAATGATCGCGCCCAGCATCGATTGCAGGGAATACGGGATACCTTGTCATCACATGGAATTGTCATGCCCGATAGCTCTGTCATACAGAGTCCCTTCGGCGTGCAGCATGGCCAGCAGGGGTTTCGAACCCTGATGTCTCGAGACAAGAAGCCAACCGCCATCATTTGTGGCTCGGATCCCTTTGCTTATGGGGCTATCTTCGAAAGTAAGTCCATGGGGATCGACGTGCCGCGCGATGTTTCCATTACCGGCTTTGATGACACTTGGTTGGCAGAGCATTTGGTACCGGCCCTGACGACGTTGCGAACCCCGCAACGGCGAATGGGGGTACTGGCTGCGGAATATCTGATCGCACGACTGAAGGAGCAGGCGCATCCGGTTCCCGCCTTGCTGGACGTCGAGCTGGTCGTACGCGACTCCTGTGCGCCCCCGCGTTCTTGATCGAGAGGGCAGTTCACTTCAGCAGGTCATTTGTCTCTTGCGCTCCCCATTGCCGCGCTTGCCCGTCACGCGAATGGCTTTCTGACGTCTGACCCTTATTTCACCCCTCAGCCCATGGGGGGAGATATCATTCTCCGACCATGGCGCGTGGCTGGCTGCTTGAACACGCCTCCTGTTTCGCTACCTGTCGCCTGGTGCGCTTTTCCTCTGATTTCTCATCTGCCAACACCGTCTGTCGCATTGCGACCCTTCGTCTGGTGCCTCCCCATGGCCCCTTGGGCGATCACGAAGAGGGGACGGCTGTGATTTTTTTCATGCTCCCGTGTTACCAGCCTGCCAATAACTCCGCGATTGCAACCCCTTTTCAGGACTGCCTTTCTTTCATAGGGCGATAGCAATTGCTATGTGCCGAATCCTTGCCAGTTTTTTCCACTGGATAACGAGCTTGGTTGATTCCGCGTTGGACTGGGGTTGGAAGTAGGTCATTTGCTTAGAGGTAAAAAAGTGAGCAGGCGTACCTTGTCAGCCCCGGATTCTACTGCTAGAAATGAAAGCGCTTTCATTCATTGTGACGCACGGCCGAAAGACACCGCCCAAGGAACAAGTACAACGCTGAGATGAGCTCGTTCGTGCCGGTAATGTTTGATGTTTTATCAATAAGAACAAGCTGAGGAATATCAATGAAGACACATGCAAAAGTCGTAGTCATCGGCGGTGGGATTGGCGGTTGCAGCACGCTGTATCACCTGACCAAGGAAGGGTGGACCGATGTGGTGCTGGTGGAGCGCAACGAACTGACTTCAGGAACAACCTGGCATTCTGCTGCACAGGTGACCAACTTCGGCGCGGTTCAGACGATGGTGGGGCTGAAGAGCCACAGCATAAAACTTTACAAGGAGTTGTCTCAGGATCCGGATCATCCCATCAATTACCACCATGCCACCGGGGGGATCCGCCTGGCGTCGACCCAGGAACATATGGATGGCTATAAGCACTTTATCTCCCTGGCCAAGGGCATGGGGGTCGACTTTGAACTGATCGATGCTCAGGAGTGTGCCAAGCGTCATCCGCTGCTGGAGGCCGATGAAGAGCTGTTGGGTGGCCTTTGGGATCCACTCGATGGCGATATTGATCCGGCCCAGCTGACCCAGGCGCTGGCACGTGGGGCGCGTAAAGCCGGGGCGGAGATCTATCGCCACAACCCGGTGGAGAATGTCTATCAGAAACCCAATGGCGAGTGGGTCGTACAGACCAAGAATGGCGATATCACCTGCGAGATCATCGTCAACGCCTGCGGGTACCGGGTAAACGAAGTCGGCAAGATGCTGGGTGTCGAGTACCCCGTCATCTCGATGGAGCATATGTATTTCCTGACCGAGTCGCTACCCGAGCTGGAAGCCCGCGAGGAACGTGTCCCGCTGCTACGTGACCCGCGTGATGACTTCTACAGCCGTCAGGAGAAGAAAGGTCTGCTGGTCGGTATCTACGAACAACGCTGCAAGACATGGGGCATGGACGGTATCGACCCCAACTTCGTCAATGCCCTGTGCCCGGATGATCTGGACCGCTGCTTGGACAACATGGAGCGTGTCTTCAAGCGCATGCCATGCCTGGAGCGCACCGGGATTCACAGCATCATCAATGGCCCCATCACCTATTCTGCCGATGGCAACCCGCTGGTCGGCAAGACCCCGGGGCTGACCAATGCCTATTCCATCATCGGCCTGCGTGCCGGGCTGGGCGAAGGTGGCGGCCACGGCAAGATTCTGGCCGAACTCATTGTGCATGGTGAATCCGAGTGGGACACCTGGTGTCTGGACCCGGCGCGCTTCACCGGTCATGCCAATACCGAGTTTACCGCGCTGAAGGCGATCGAGGACTATCAGAATGAATTCCGCTTCCACATGCCGCATGAGCATCGTGACGCGGGACGTCTGGCCAAGACCACGCCGTTGTATTCCGTGTTGAAAGAGAAGGGCGCCGAGTTCGGCACCGTCAATGGCTGGGAACGTGCACTGTTCTACAAGCCGACGCCGGACTTCGAGTTCAAGCACAGCTTCCGCTTTACCGAGGTGGACAAGATCGTCGCCGAAGAGGTCAAGGCGGTGCATGAAAATGTCGGCCTGATGGAAGTCAGTGGTTTCAACCGCTACGAGATCAAGGGGCCCAAGGCGGCAGAATGGCTGGATAGCCTGATGTGCGGCAATGTGCCGAAGAAGGTCGGCCGTGTGGGGCTGTGCTACTTCCTGACCGACAAGGGCAATGTCGCCGGTGAGGCGACGCTGGCCAAGTTGGCCGATGATCGCTTCTGGTACGGCTCTGCCGCCGCCGCCGAATATCACGACATGGAATGGTTGAAAGCGCACCTGCCGGATTGTGGTGTCGAGCTGGTCCCCATGACCAATTCACACACCATCCTGGTCGTGAGCGGGCCGAAGTCACGTGATCTGTTGGCCTCTCTCTCGCCCCGCACCGACTGGAGCAACCAGGCATTCCCGTGGCTGACGGCCAAGAAGGTCTATATCGGTCATGCCGAGGCCATGGCGCTGAGGGTGAGCTTCAGCGGGGAACTGGGTTGGGAGCTGCACGTCCCCAACGAGCAACTCTATCTGGCCTACAAGCTGCTGGATGAAGCAGGACAAGCCTTTGATCTGAAGCCCTTCGGCTCACTGGCCACGGAATCCATGCGTCTCGAGAAGAGCTATCGCCACTGGAAAGCCGATCTGATCACCGAATTTGACCCCTTCGAGAGTGACCTGGGCCGCTTCGTGAAGATGGACAAGCCGACCTTCCCGGGCAAGGAAGCGCTGCTGGCCAAGGAAGGCAAGCCGATGCGACGCAAATTCGTCACCCTGGTGGTCGATTGCCAGCATGCGGCCGCGCACCCCGGTGATTCCATCTACGCCGATGGCAAGGTGGTCGGCACCGTGACATCGGCTGGCTACGGCTATCGGGTCAACAAGAACATCGCCATGGGCTTCGTGAACCCGGAGCACGCTGAAGAGAGTGCGGATCTGCATGTCGACATCATCGGTGAGCAGCATGCGGCACGTGTCGTGGCGGTGCCATTGCTCGATCCCGACAATGCGTTACTCAAGTCATGACGTTCGCGTGAGGTCTTGAGCCATCACATTGCAGTGCCGTGATGCGTGTTGTTGAGCAATGTTGAGAGCACCTCTCTGTCGTCGTTGTTTGGCGGGCCGTCATGGCCCTGCCGAGAGGTGCTGTCTCTCAATCACTGTGTCTCAAACACTCACTGCCACTCAAACAATCATCGTCTCGCGCACACCGTTGCTTACAACAATACAAATCGACACTAGTCGTGGAGGGATCGCATGAAGATTCTGGTAGGTGTCAAACGTGTCATCGATCACAACGTACAAGTCAGGGTCAAGGCCGATGGCTCCGGGGTGGATCTCGACAACATCAAGATGGCCATCAACCCCTTTGATGAGGTGGCCGTCGAACAGGCCATCACACTGAAGGAAGCCGGCGTCGCCGAGGAAGTCATCGTCGTCTCCATCGGGCCGGACAAATCCCAGGAAACGCTTCGCCAGGCACTGGCAGTCGGAGCTGATAGAGCCATTCATGTGCCTTTCGACGGGAGTACCGAGTCGCTGTCAGTGGCCAAGGTCTTCAAGGCGCTGGTCGAGCGGGAAGGGGTGGACCTGGTCATGCTGGGCAAGCAGGCCATCGATGATGACTGCAACCAGACCGCCCAGATGTTGGGCGCCATGATGGACTGGCCGCAAGGCACCTTCGCTTCGACGTTGACCACGACGGACGGTGCACTGGAAGTCGTACGCGAGGTCGACAACGGCCTGGAAACGTTGGCGTTGTCCTTACCGGCGGTGGTCAGTGTGGACCTGCGTCTGAATGAACCGCGTTATGCCTCACTCCCGGCGATCATGAAAGCCAAGAAAAAGCCGCTGGAAACCGTGGAGGCCAGTGAGCTGGGCGTGGACCTCACGCCACGACTCGAGCTGGTGTCGATGAGCGAGATGCCGGCACGCGAATCCGGGGGAGTGTTGGTCAATTCGGCCGGCGAACTCGTGGAAAAACTCAAGAACGAAGCCACCGTCATTTAAGGAGTGCGTCATGTCGATTCTTGTCATCGTGGATCACGATAATCGTGAAATTGCCTCGGCCACTCTCAATACACTGACGGCGGCACATCAGCTAGGTAGTGACATCGACCTGCTGGTCATGGGGCATGACTGTGAGGCAGTCACCCAGGCAGCCGCTCGGTTCAGTGGAGTTCGTCAGGTAATGACGGTAGACGCAGCACAATTCGCGCTGCCGGCAGCAGAAGATATGGCACCGATCGTCAAGGGGTGTGCAGAGGGCTATACGCACCTGCTGGCCCCAGCCAACAGCTTCGGCAAGAACCTGATGCCGCGAGTGGCGGCGCTGCTCGATGTCGCGCAACTCTCCGACATCAGTGCGGTAGTGGACGCCAATACCTTCGAGCGTCCCATCTATGCCGGAAACGTGCTGGCGACCTATCGCAGCCAGGAGGCGACCAAGGTCATTACTGTACGCAGCACCAAGTTCGAGGCCTTCAGTGAAATGGAGGGCAGCGCAGAGTGTGTGGCATTGCCGGCGCCGTCACCGCAAGAGAAAGCCCGGGTCATGGGGCGCTCCGCGCCACAATCCGAGGGCCCGGAGCTCGCCACCGCCCGTGTGGTCATTTCAGGCGGGCGCGGCATGGGGAACGGTGAGAACTTCGCAATGCTCGACAGCGTGGCGAACAAGATGGGGGCTGCCGTGGGGGCCTCGCGTGCTGCAGTGGACGCCGGCTTCGTTCCCAACGACTACCAGGTTGGCCAGACCGGCAAGGTGGTCGCACCTGAGCTTTACATTGCTGTAGGCATCTCCGGCGCCATTCAGCACCTGGCAGGCATGAAGGACGCCAAGGTCATCGTGGCCGTCAACAAGGATCCGGATGCCCCGATCTTCCAGGTCGCTGACTACGGCATCGTCGGTGATCTCTTCGAGGTCATGCCGCAATTCGATTCCGCTCTCTAAGAGCCCGACCCAGGAGCGTAAAAACAACAATCATGAAAAACAAGAATTCCTACATCCTCAAAGTCTCCTGCCCAGGACGTGTCGGCATCGTAGCGGCACTGGGCAACTTTATGTCCGACCGTGGTTGCTTCATCAAGGAACTGCACCAATTCGATGACCAGGAAACCGGTCGCTTCTTTTCGACCATCGAGTTTGTCTTTGAAGGGGATCGCACCTTCACGGTCGACCAGATGAAGGCGGCCTTTGAAGTCACTGCCATGAGTTTCGACATGGAGTGGGAAATCCATGATGCCTCGGAACGCGCCAAGGTGCTGATCATGGTGTCCAAATATGATCACTGTCTACGTGACTTGCTGTATCGCCGTGCGACCGGCGAACTCATGATCGACATCACGGCCATCGTGTCCAATCACGAAGACCTGCGGGAGATGGCTGAGCGCGAAGGCATCGAATTCATTCACCTGCCAGTGACCAAGGAGACCAAGCCGCAACAAGAATCGCGCCTGCTGGAAATCGTCCGTAGCACTGATACAGAATTGGTCGTCCTCGCACGTTACATGCAGATTCTCTCCGACACGCTAAGTAAGGAGCTGGAAGGGCGCTGCATCAATATTCACCACTCCTTCCTGCCCGGCTTCAAAGGGGCTAAGCCGTATTACCAGGCCTACGATCGTGGTGTGAAGCTGATCGGAGCTACCGCACATTATGTGACGGGAGACCTGGACGAAGGTCCCATCATCGAGCAGATGGTCGAGCGGGTCGACCATGCCCATGATCCGAAGCATCTCACCCAGGTCGGGCGTGACATGGAAGCGCAGGCGCTGGCGCGAGCTGTCAAATATCACGTCTCGCATCGTGTCTTCCAGAATGGGTTGAGAACTGTCGTGTTCTGATGCAGAGGAGTTAAGCAATGAATCAGCTGAGTGCCTCCCAGGCAATCGAAGAGACGTGCAGCATCGTGATCGATGGCAAGGCCTTCGCCAAGCGGCTGCGAGGCGAAGTGGCCGAAGAGGTCGCCTCCTTCGTGGCCGACACCGGGCATCAGCCGGGGCTTGCGGTGGTGTTGGTGGGTAGTGATCCCGCCAGTCAGGTGTACGTTCGTACCAAGATGCGTCAGGCCGAAGAGGTCGGCATCGCCTCATTCCAGCATCTACTGGGGAGTGAGACGACCGAGGCGCAACTACTGTCACTGATCACACTGCTCAATGAAGACGACAGTGTGGATGGCATTCTCGTACAACTGCCGTTGCCTGAGCACATCAATGAAAGCGCTGTCATCGAGGCAATCGATCCTGCCAAGGACGTCGATGGGTTCCATCCCATCAATGTAGGCCGCCTGAGTGCTGGCGAGCCGGGCATGGTGCCCTGCACGCCACTGGGGTGTCTATTGCTGTTGCAAGATCGCCTTGGCGATCTATCTGGCATGAAGGCAGTGGTGGTCGGTCGCTCCAATATTGTGGGCAAGCCCATCGGTCAGTTGCTGCTCAATGCCAACTGCACGGTCACCACACTGCACTCGCGTAGTCGGGATATGGTGGCGGAGTGTCGGCGGGCAGATATTCTCGTCGTCGCGGTGGGGTTACCGGAAATGATCGGCGCCGAGCACATCAAACCGGGGGCCACTGTCCTTGACGTGGGTATCAATCGCATCGAGAACGATAAAGGCGAGAAGCGCCTGGTGGGGGATGTTGATTTTGACGCAGCGGCCAGCAAGGCCGGCGGCTTGACGCCGGTCCCCGGGGGGATCGGCCCGATGACCGTTGCATGCCTGATGCGCAATACCCTGGCGGCGGCGCGTCAGCGTTCACATACCTCGGTGACCGGGGGAGGAAAGACTTCATGAGTCAAGATGATCGCGAAGCCATGGAATTCGATGTCGTCATCGTCGGAGCAGGCCCATCGGGCCTATCGGCTGCCTGTCGGCTGATGCAACAGGCGCAAGCGAACGAGACAGAGTTAACAGTGTGTGTCGTCGAGAAGGGCTCGGAGGTCGGGGCCCATATCCTGTCCGGTGCCATTCTGGAAACGCGTGCTCTTGATGAGCTGTTCCCGGATTGGGAGGCGCGCGGGGCCCCTCTTGGTGTGCCTGTGGCTGAGGACCAGGTGCTTTACCTGCCCAATCAGGAGCGCACGTTGCAGTTTCCCGATTGGCTGGTGCCTAAGACACTTCATAACCAGGGCAACTACATCGTCAGCCTCGGCAACCTGTGTCGCTGGCTGGCAGAGCAGGCGGAGGCATTGGGGGTCGAGATATTCCCCGGATTCGCCGCCAGTGAGGTGCTGTATCACGACAATGGCGCCGTGAAGGGTATCGCCACCGGGGACATGGGGGTCAGTCGAGATGGCCAGCCCAACGACAGCTATATGCAGGGGATAGAGTTACACGCCCGCTATACGCTGTTTGCCGAAGGCTGCCGGGGCCACCTGGGCAAGTCGCTCTATCAGAATTTCTCGCTGGACGCCGAAGCCGACAGTCAGCATTACGGTCTGGGTATCAAGGAGCTGTGGGATATCGCACCGGAGCTCCATCAGCCGGGGTTGGTTGTGCATGGCACTGGCTGGCCGTTGAGCGATGGCACCTCAGGTGGCTTCTTCCTCTATCACGGCGACAAGCAGCAAGTGGTTGTCGGCTTGATCGTCGATCTGAATTACTCCAATCCGCATGTCAGTCCCTTCGATGAGTTCCAACGACTCAAACATCACCCGGCGCTGGCGCAATACCTGACGGGAGGCAAGCGCGTTTCCTACGGGGCGCGTGCCATCTGCAAGGGGGGCTACAACGCCTTGCCAAAGATGACCTTCCCGGGCGGGCTACTGATTGGTTGTAACGCGGGCACACTGAACTTCGCCAAGATCAAGGGCACACATACCGCGATGAAGTCGGGATTGTTGGCGGCAGAGACTGTCTTTGAAGCGCTGCAACAAGGCGATAGCGGCGGCAATGAGCTGCATGAGTATCGCGAGCGCTTCAAGGCGTCCTGGGTACACGAAGAGTTGTATGCCAGTCGCAATTTTGGGCCGGCATTGCACAACCTGGGACCAGTGCTCGGCGGGGCCTTCAATTTCCTCGATCAGAATCTATTCCGAGGCAAACTGCCATTTCGTCTGCGCGATGATACCCCAGACCACGCTCAGATGAAGCCCGCCGAAAAATGCCGTGCTATCGAGTACCCCAAACCCGATGGCGTCCTCAGTTTCGACAAGCTCTCCTCGGTGTATCTCTCCAATACCCAGCATGCAGAAGACCAGCCCTGTCATTTGACACTGCAGGATGCGTCGATTCCGATTAGCGTCAACCTGCCCAGATATGAGGAACCGGCGCAGCGTTATTGCCCTGCTGGTGTATACGAAGTCGTGCAGGAAACGGCAGGCAAGCGCTTCCAGATCAACGCGCAGAACTGCCTTCACTGCAAGACATGTGACATCAAGGACCCGGCGCAGAACATTCGCTGGGTCGTGCCGGAAGGTGGCGGCGGGCCCAACTATCCCAACATGTAAGTCACTCATACCAAGACAACAACAATACAAGGAAGCAGTGATGATACCGATGAAACATATCACGTCGACATTGATACTCTCCCTGTCCAGTGGCCTGGCAAACGCTGCAGATGTCACCGTGGGCGTCCCCAACTGGCCAACCGCTGCGGCGACCAGCCACATTCTGAAAGTCGTGATGGAGGATTATCTCGGTCTGGATGTCGGGCTGCAGAATGGCACCAACGCCGTCATCTTCGAGGCGATGGACAAGGGCACTATCGACGTTCATCCCGAGGTGTGGCTCCCCAATCAGCAGAGTCTGCATGACAAGTACGTCAAGGAGCGCGGCACCGTGCTTCAGGACATGAATGGAGTGGAGGCAACACAGGGTATCTGTGTGACCCGAGAGGTATCAGAGCAATACGGCATCTCGTCCATCTATGATCTGACCAATCCCGAGACGGCGAAGCTATTTGATCGTGACGGGGATGGTTACGGCGAGCTCTGGGCGGGGCCGCCTGCTGCAGCCTCCAGCATGGTCGAAAGAATCAAGGCCAAGAGCTATGGCTATGATCAAACCATGAAGCTCTACGAGCTGGACGAAACCTTGTTTGTCGCCGAGCTATCTGCCTCAGACAAGGCTGACAAGCCGATCGTCTTCTTCTGTTATAGCCCGCACCAGATGTTCCAGATGTATGACCTGGTCCATCTTGAGGAACCTCCGCATAACCCGGATACCTGGCATATCATCCAGCCGACTGATGACCCTGATTGGCTGGAGAAGTCCAATGCCGACAGCGCCTGGCCGGAGGCCGCGCTTTATATCCATTACGCCAAGAAACTCGAGTCCGAGCAACCTGCTGCCGCGAACCTTCTGAGTCATGTAAATCTGGATCTCGAACAGATCAATGACATGAGTTACGCCCTGACCGTCGACAAGAAAGACCCTGAGGCCTACGCCCATGAATGGGTGGCTGACCATGCGGATCTTGTGGAGTCATGGCTTGCGCAGTGACGCCATGCATGACAATCGACTGACAAGTGAGACGACTCCTGCCTTTCCATGAGGGGAGGGCATCAGTCATGGATTCGCCCACTGGCTTGGCTAGAGTCACGGCGCTGCCGACAGGACAAGGGGTACGCATCATGCAGGAAACGGTCATTCGCCTGGAGGGTGTCTGGAAAATCTTTGGTCAAAACCCTTCGGATGTCTTGAAGGCCATTGAAGAAGAGGATCTGGACAAAGCCAGTGTCAGAGACAGATACGACTGTGTCGTCGGGATCTCTGATGTCTCCTTCAGCGTCGAGCGCGGTGAGATATTTTGCATCATGGGGTTATCGGGCAGTGGCAAGTCGACTTTGATTCGCCACTTCAATCGGCTCATTGAACCTACCTCAGGCACCATCGAGGTGCTTGGCAAAGACATGGCGACACTGTCGCGCGATGAATTACGTGATATACGCGCCAAGAATATTGGCATGGTCTTTCAGCACATGGCATTGCTTCCCCATCGCAGTGTGCTGGATAACGTCGCCTTTCCGCTCGAGGTCCAGGGAATTCCCAAGTCCAAGCGTTGGGATATCTCCCAACATGCCCTGTCCCTCGTCAATCTCGATGGCTATGAGGATTATTATCCGTCTCAACTTTCTGGAGGGATGCAGCAGCGTGTTGGCTTGGCGAGGGCGTTGGCCAGTGACCCGGAAGTGTTGTTGATGGATGAGCCATTCAGTGCACTGGATCCCTTGATTCGCCGTGAGCTTCAGGACCAATTCGTATCACTGACCAAGACGCTCAAGAAGACCACCATCTTCATCACTCACGACCTGGATGAGGCGATCCGTATCGGCGATCGGATCGCCATCATGAAGGATGGTCAGCTGGTGCAGGTGGGAACGCCTGAGCAGATCGTCATGCATCCTGAAGACGATTACGTACGTGAATTCGTCAAGGATATCTCGAACCTCAAACTCATCTCGGCCAGCGCGATCATGCAGGAGATTGATGTCGAGATGCTCAGTGATGCAGATGCGATGCGCCAAGCGCCACGTGTCACACAAGAGACGTCTCTGGAAGCATTGATCGAGGTATCCACCTCCAGCGACTTGCCCGTACTCGTCACTCAGAGCGATGGCGAGGAGGTCGGCATGATTACCAAGGACAGGCTGCTGTTGGGTATCCGGGGAGGGCAACAGGATGAAAGATAACGTGAAGCCATCGACGGTATCAGGAACCGATCATTCGGTTCAGAATTTTGCCGACAGAAACGGCAAGTACTACGAGACACAATTCCACAAGGTGCAGTCACATACCGGCATGGCGTGGACCTTCAATGTCACCGCTGCCGTCTTTGGCCCACTGTGGGCTGCATCACGACATCTCTGGGGCATGTTCTGGTTGAGTGCGATCGCCTGCCTGTTGGCGATGGTGCAGATCGGCAAGGGCCTCTGGGGGGAGCTTGGGGCAGAACAGATCTCCCGCGCCACTGGCTTGATGGCCAAGTCAGAGGAAATGGCCGAGAAGGCCAGGCTGGCCCTTGAGGCGGGGGCGGCCAACGCGGACTCCCTGCAACGTGCCTCGGATAACCTGCAGCAAGCCGCGGAAAGGATGATGACGGCGGCCAATGCCTCAGCCTCCGGTGGCAATGAGTTGATGCTGTGGGGTGGGGTCGCCCTGGTGGTGATCATGGTCGTACAGGGTCTGGTCGCGATTCCTGTCTATGAGAAGAAGTACTGCCGCTGGCGGGTCAACAAGCGGGAACGTAGTGGTTTCAGCTGGCTGAGTCTCTTCTATGGGGTGCTTGCCCTGGTGCTGATATACCCGGTCACGCTCTATCGCTACACGGTTGAGAAGCCGGTCAGCTGGTTGCTGGCATTCCCCAGCAATCAGGCTATCTACTCCTCTACGGCCAGCTGGACCGACGGTGCCTTTGATTACATCGCCCTTCACGGCGGGAGTGTCTTTGACGGCATCGCCAACGGCATCAGCCTGCTGCTCGACACGCTTGAAGTCATTCTGGTCGATACGCCCTGGCCGGTGATCATGATCCTGACGCTGGTCATGGCCTGGCGTCTGGCGGGACCCAGAGTCGCCATCTTCACCGCAGCGGCCTTGGGCTACCTGGCATTCCTGGGCTTCTGGGAAAAGAGCATGTCGACGATAGCGCTGCTCGGGGCCGCCGCCACGATCTGCGTGCTCATCGGTGTCCCGCTTGGCATCTGGTGTGCCAAGAACCGGTACGCGCATGCCGTCACGGAGCCCGTGCTGGACTTCATGCAGACCATGCCTGCCTTCGTCTATCTGATCCCCATCATCGCGTTCTTCGGGACCGGCAAGCCACCGGGGATCATGGCGACCATCATCTTCGGGCTGCCGCCGGTCGTCAGACTGACGGCATTGGGCATTCGCCAGGTGCCACCCACCATCGTGGAGGCAGCATTGGCCTTCGGCTGCACGCGACGCAAGCTGCTGCTCGATGTCGAGATTCCCTTGGCGATGCCCAATATCATGACCGGGGTCAATCAGACGATTCTGATGTGCCTGTCGATGGTGGTCATCGCCTCCCTGATCGGTGCCGAGGGCTTGGGGTCTGATGTGCTGATGGCGCTGCAGTACGCCGCCAAGGGGCAAGGATTGTTGGCCGGTATCGCCATACTGCTGTGCGCCATGGTGATTGACCGTATCGTGCAGGGGCGCTTCAAGAGCGTGGCGTGACCCGTCATTGCCACTTGGAAAGCGAGAAGGACAAAGAGCGCAGAAGGACGAAGAGCGCAGAAGGACGAAGAGCGCAGAAAGACAGAGATAGACGACAAGGGCCCGCTGCATCAGCAGCGGGCCCTTGTCGTTGTGATGCACTGCTGGCGAGTCAGCGCACATCTGTTCGCGTCAGCTGCCAGTTGGCATGGCTCAGCGCTGCTTGAGCTGATCGCGCAGGCCTGTCGGAACCTGCTTGATGATCAGACGGTCACTCGCTTCATCGTATTCCACCGAGTCGCCCAGCAGGTGCGAGTCAAAGCTGATCGAGACGCCCGCGGCGCGCCCGGTGAAACGCTTGAACTGGTTGAGCGTCTTCTTGTCCGGCGGGATTTCCGGTGACAGCCCATAGTCACTGTTGCGAATGTGATCGTAGAAGGCCTGCGGGTGCTCTTCATCGATCAGCTCTGACAGCTGGTCCAGCGTGATCGGTTCGCCGAGCTTGGCCTGGTCGGTAGCGTAATCGACCAGGGTGTCGGTCTTCTGCCGGCTGGCTTCCTCGGCCATGTCTTCCTTCTCGACATAGTCGCTGAACGCCTTGAGCAGGGTGCGGGTTTCCTGACCGGCATCCCGCTGCTCCTGTGCGCCCAGCGTTTCGGCGAAGGCCTCGGCGAGTTTGGTGCGTCCGCGATCGCGCGCCCAGGACAGATAGGGGTGAGACGTCGAGCTGCCTTGCCACTGACTGATGTCCAGTCGTGCGGCCAGTGACATCTGAGTCATGTTGAGTTGTCGGGCAGGTATCACCGCGAGAGACTCGTCGATCGCGAAACCATCACGATGGTGCAGCAACGCCATGAACAGATGGCGTGTCTCACCCTGTTGGTGATCCACCACCAGCAGATGCCCGCCGGTCGGGAGGTTGTCATCGATCAACGGCATGAGACGACCGGCAAGTGTCTGGGTCAGGCTCGCGAAATCGCTATCACCGGCGAGGAAGGCAGCCAGCTCGGTAGGGAAGGCGGCAGGCGCGTCTTCATTGAAACGTCCCCAGTTCTTGGCCTTGCCGTGGTAGGCATCATTGAGCCCGGACACTAGGTCATCCAGTGCATCGGATGCCGGCAGGGTGGTGGCGGCAGGCACTAGCTGGGCCGGCGTCTCGCTATTGCCCTTGTCGATACGGTGAATGATGCTGTGCAGGATCGGCATGGAAACCTCCCTCGGCTGCGATGAACGGGCTGGGGATGATACCTGCCACGATTCGGCAGTGGTAGGGCTGTAGGCAGCCGGGAAGAGCGTCTTGTCTATACACCTTTTCTGCAAGGTGCCCATCAGGAGCTCACCTGTCAGAGGAGCCTCTGACTTTATATTGTTGAATGCATCAGTGGATGGCTGCTTTCGTCTCTACTTCGTCATGACATGCCTCAAGAAGCATTCTCAAATTATTGGCATCTATAGTGCCGCGCTTTCCAATCACAATCAGTTGAGTGCCTGGCGTTTGTCCCTTCCATGCTCCTGTAGGTGTGATCTCGCAACGCGTTCCTACAAGATGAAGAATGCATCTCTGGTCGTGAGCTTCCGCGACATGACAAATGCCCTTGGCACGGTAAATAGTGGCGGGGAGGTTAGCCATCACCTTGCGGAGAGCCTTCAGGTTCAGTGGGGTATCGCTTTGCCAGCTCCATGTATCGAATAGATTGTCGTGATGGAGGGGGGCTGCCCTGAACGTCTCAAATGTCATCGTGGATGCTGGGGCGTTACCGCTATCAGGGCTGACAGGTTCAGCAGCCACCTTTCTTTCCACACCGAGTAACAGCTCCAGTGGGACTACACCATATTCACTTTCTATCACGCGCGCGTTCGGATACAGCCAACGTGCCTTGAGTGAAGTGTGTTGATCCGGTGTTAGTAGGTCAGTTTTGTTGAGTATGATGATATCAGCAGCATCTAGCTGCTCGGTGGCAAGCCGTGTCATATCACTATCCAGATCATCAAATTGAGCAGCATCGACTACCGTCAGAATGCCATCGATATGGAGCGACTGACGAAACTGAGGATAGCGCAAGGTGTTGGCGATCTTGACAGGATTCGAGACACCGCTGGCTTCGATGACCAGATGCTCGGGACGTGTCTGTGGGTCTGCCAACAGCGTGGAAAGTTGCGCGATCAGGTCGCCCTCCACCGTGCAGCAGATACATCCATTCGCCAGACTGACGGTGGTCTGGGTCTGGCTGACGATCAACTGTGAATCAATGTTGATAGCCCCGAAGTCATTCACCATCACGGCCATGCGGCGACCATGGTCACTGTTGAGCAGATGATTGAGCAGCGTCGTCTTGCCCGCACCGAGAAAGCCTGCGACCAGCGTGACGGGAATGCTGTGTTGTTGTGTCATGGGAGTTTCTTCTCATTATTGAGCCAAGCCGTTTCGCTTGGCTCGTGGTCAGGAAGTCGGGTGTCAGAAAGCGGGCAGTGGTTCCTGCCAGGTAGCAGCCATATCGGTATCCGTGAAGGCTCCCAGACGATCCCAGGTCACTTCTCCTTCCAGCAGAGTCAGCTCCACTTGTGTGGTATGCAGATTTCCCTTGATGGCGATATCAAAGAGGTCACGGTCCAGCACGATGAGATCGGCCGACTTGCCGACTGATATTGATCCCGCGTGTTGTTCGATTCCCATGCACCATGCGCCGTTGATCGTCATGACACGGATGGCTTGCTCTAGAGAGATGGGGTGACCAAAGAACTGACCTTCTTCTTCACCGAAGGGGTTTTGACGGGTAATCATGGCTTCGAACCCGATCCACGGGTTCAGGCTAGAGACTGGCCAGTCTGTCCCCATCACGGCATTGCCGCCGGCCTCAATGACACCCTTGAAGTTGTAAGCACGCTGCATGCGTTCTTCGCCGAAGACAGCGCGAGCATTCGCGAAGGAGGAGGGGAACCATCCCACGGGCGAGAATTCGGCAGTGACATCCAGTGCCTTGAACCGTGCAAGGTTGGTGTCCAGTAGCGTTGTGCTATGGGCGCATTGATGACGCACGCCATTATTGCCATTACGTGCTCTTGCCTGAGCGACGGCATCCAGGAAGATATCGGAAGCTCCATCACCGGTGCAGTGCGCGATGACACGAATCCCTTTGCGATCCATGTCGACCACCATGTCGACGATATGCTCTGGCGTGAGATTCAGGTGTCCTCTCCAGTTCTTCTCGCCTGGCCAGGGAGTTGATAGATAGGACGAACGTGATTCATGAGTGCCATCGAAGTGAAACTTCACCGCATTGGCATTCAGGCGATTGCTCCGATAGTAATGACGCTCTCCTGCCAGTAGCTCCCAGCGCCGTTTGACCGGGAAGATATCATCCTGCCAGCTGATGGCTGCTTCTACTCGGACGGATAGCTTGCCATCTTGATCGAGACTGCGAAGTGCATTCAGGCGGTGTTCGCAGACGTGCACGTACTTGGTGCCCACCACGCCATGTCCACTCTGGAAATGCAGCCCCTCTCGATAGGCACGTGTCAGCGCATGCTGCGGTGTTGGTGGCATGGTGGCGTGGATGATGGCGTAGGCACCATCGACCAGAATGCCGGAAGGTTCATGGGTAATGGAGTCTCGCTCGATATAGCCATGACGTGGGTCCTGAGTCTCAGCGGTAATGTTTGCCAGCGCCAGCGCGCGCGAGTTGACCATCATGCAGCCCCATGAGCGATCAAGAATGGCCACGGGGCGATCAGGCATGAAGCTGTCCAGCCAGTCACGATCAGCGACCAACCCAGCCTGCTTGAAGGTATAGCGCACGAAATATTGGCCGTAGATCCAGCCATCGCCCGGATGACTGTCGGCGTAGTCGAGTATTGCCTGCTTGACCTCCTCCGGGGTGGGATCCTCAAGGCCGATATTCAGATAGTCGGCATAGCCGGGTGCCAGCGCCAGGTCGGGGTGAGTATGCATGTCATAAAGACCGGGCATCACGAAACGACCTTCAAGGTCGATGACCTTGGTGTGGTCTCCAATGAAGGGTGTCACATCATCTTCATTGCCGACGGCCATGAAGCGACCACTGCGAATCGCGACGGCTTTCGCCCAGGGAGTATTGTCGTCCACGGTATGGATGTTGGCATTGATCAATACGATATCGGCGGTCTCGGTCGGTGAGGAGGCCGCTATAAAAGAAGGTGTCGACAGAGTGCTGGAGGTAATCATTATCATGAACTCATAATCTAAAGGAGAAGGCACAGCACGAGAGTAGAGCGAGGCACGGGCGTGCATCACGATGGGATACACGCCCGTTCATCAGCCGATCATCCAATGTCCCAGCAGGGCGAGGATAGGTAGCGAGATCAGCACTCGCAGGGCATAGATCATGACCAGATCACGTAATGTGAGCCCAATGTCAGCTCTGACCAGGATGATGGCAGCTTCGGTAAAGAAGATGATTTGAGTGACGGCGACACCCGCCATCACGAAGCGTGTCACTTCGCTTTCGATTCCAGCACCTAGAATGGAGGGCATGATGCTGTCGACGATGCCGGCGAGTAGCGCGGGCGCTGCCTGAGCAGCCTCAGGAAGACGCAACAACTCCAGATAGGGCACCAATGGCAGTGATAGCACCTGGAATAATTGGGTGAACTCGATCAGTGCCAATCCGACACACCCCACCAACATCATGGCCGGATAGATGGAGAAGGCCACATCTGCGCTGATCTGAAGCCCTTGCTTGAGCTGTTCTGTGGGAGAGTTGGCTTGCTCGGCACGTTCGACGGCGCGGCGTAGACCAAGGGCCAGTACACCTTCTCCAGGACGACGGTCTGTCTTGAGCTGCTTGCCGACTGCGGGATGGTAGACCGGCAATTTGTTACGAAGCGGTGGCAGCTTGGGCACAATGATGGCGCACAGGACGCCGGTGATGGCAACGGCGATGTACCATTGAATGAACATCTCCTCGAGGCCGATCAGCTTGAGCAGCAAGTAAGAATACGCAATCGAGACGATCGAGAAGTTGGTCGCGATCGTGCACGCCTCACGACTGTTGTAAAACCCCTGACGGTACTGCTGAGTCGTAAGGATGATGCCCACGCTGGAGGCTGACAGCCAAGAGGCGAGGCAGTCCACTGCTGCTCTCCCCGGCAGGCCGAAGAGACGCTCGAACATGCGGCTGCACAAGGTGCCGGCGAACTCCATCAGTCCGTAGTCAGTCAGCAGAGGTAATAGCAGTGCTGACAGGAAGTAGATGGCCAGCACGACTGGGCCAACATCATAGAGCATTACGCCGCCGGTATTGCGGCTCCATACCCACTCAGGCCCTACCTCGAAATAGACCATCGTCATCAACAAGGCGCCGATGACGCGTACGATGGTCCAGCCCATGCCGGGGTTGAATAGCGTGATCAAGCGTCCCTTGCGGTGGCGTAATGGACTGAAGGTGACGGCCAGAGTGATCAGACTAGGAATGATGGCGACCGCGGCTGTTGCCGTCACCATGAGGGGTTTGAGTACATCATTGATGTAGTCGATGACGAACGCAATCATGATCGTCGTCCGATCATCAACACTGATGGGCGTAAAGAAAAGCAAAACGCCGAGAAGAGTGGGGATCAGGCATTTGAGCAGCTGTTTCGTGCTGTAGCGAGATGGGGGAACTTCTGAGGCGACGGGAGTCGGGCGGTCGGCCATGGGACGCGTACCTTTTTTATAGTTGTAATGACGATTTGATGATTGTCGTGAATCATCAATCTGTGCTTTTACGATGTCATCGTGCAGGCAGCTCGTGCCAGGGCGGATGTGTCCAGCGCGAATATGTCTGCCGTGCTCATCCGGAAACGGCGTGACGTTCTAGAGACGGAAGTCGGGCGCTTCTCTGTCCAGACGCCGTAGTTCCGCAGCCCAGGTCAATGCCACGCTTTCTGCGTGGTAGCGAGGGTTCTCGAACTGCTGAGCAGTGAATTCACACTCTTGTGGTGAAGGCATGATGAGAGGGCGACCCATCTTCATCGCCTCAAGCTGAATCTCGCAGGCCTTGTTGAGGTAGAACATGTTGAAGTAAGCCTCAGCGACACTGCGGCCGGTGGTCAGCAGTCCGTGATTGCGCAGAATGGCGCATTGTCGATTACCGAGTGCTGCCACGATGCGATTACGGACTTCAAGATCGAGTGGAATGCCTTCGTAGTCGTAATAGGCCACGCGATTGTAGAAGGCCATGTTGGTTTGATTCAGAGGAAGAAGACCCTCTTCTAATGCCGCGACTGCCATACCAGCCAAGGTATGGGTATGCATGACGCATACGGCATCATGACGATGCATGTGGATGGCACTGTGAATCGTGAAGCCTGCAGGATTTACCTCAGGATCATCAATATTCAGTTTCTGCCCATCAATACCGATAGTGACCAGATTGGAGGCGGTAATCTCTTCTGGCAGCAAGCCATAGGCATTGATCAGGAAAGCCGGTGTCTCACCTGGCAGGCGTACGGATATATGAGTGAAAACTTGATCGCTCCAGCCGTTTCGCTCAAGCAGGCGATAGGCGGCGGCCAGATCGGCTCTCAAGGTCTCTTCAATCGCGGGTTTTAGCATGTGGCGCACTCTCGGACGGGAAGGCATAAGAAAGCGGTGCGGCTCAGGGCACGGGATAAGGGAGTGCTCGTCCTGTGGCAGGCTGGCCTTGCATGCATCCTAGGTTGCTTGTGAGAGAGCGAATATCGATTTATTCTTCAGAAGTTCATTCCAAAAAGTCATGACCTACCATGCAACGACAGCTCCCCAGCATGATATCTCTTCGGTGCATCGTCGCTTTCGCACGCTTTTCCAGCGTCACAAGAGCTGCTGAAGAGTTGAATCTTACCCAGAGTGCCGTGAGTCGCCAGATCAAGAATCTGGAGGAGTTTCTGGGCTGCCCGCTGGTAACGCGTTCTCGACAGCGGCTGACGCTCAATGAGTTGGGGCAAGCCTATGTGCATGAGATCTCGCCGTTGTTGGAGAGTCTTGAAACAGCGACTCATCATGTACGCACCAGTCACGTCGGTCATCTGCGTATCGGAGCCGAACCTTCGTTTACCTCTCGCTGGTTATTGCCAAAACTCAAGTCCTATGCAGTACTCAATCCCGAGATTGAGCTCGAGATCATGAACGATCTGCGCCGGCTGTATGACAGTCATGAAGGCTATGATGTCGGCATCCTTTTTGGAGAGGGTGAATGGCCAGGATTTGATGCACGTTTTCTCATGTCCAGTGAGCTACTTGCTGTGTGTACACCGGACTTGCTGACTGAAAAGGGTCCTGTCATTGAGCGGCAGGATATTCTGCGTTACCCGATTCTCCATCATGTGGCGCATTCACCTTTGATGAAGTCTTCCACTCAGTTGTGGTTGGAAGCAGCGGGGCTATCGATCAGAGAGTGCAATGCATTACCAGGGCAGCGGTTGGAGCACTTCCAGTTTGTTCTTGAAGCGGCTTTACACGGGCTCGGGATAGCCATATTGCCGCGCTATTTTGTGACACCAGAACTTGCTGAGGGGCGGCTGGTGGTCGCAAGCACCTCGCCCTTGAGGTGCGGTGGTTATTACGTAGTTGTGCCCTCAGGGCAGCATGACCCCAAAGTCAGTCGCTTTGCGGATTGGTTGTTGTCCTGGGAGTCTTGATATAGGCGACTATCAGAGGGCTGCCTGGTGCGGGGTACATCATAGGACTGCCAATGGTTCCTTCCTCACGGGCAGGTCTCGCCCTGGATCAGCTGTGTCGAGAGCCGGTGTGATGACGCGGGCTCCAGCCCCAGAATCATTCGCGCGGCAAGGCGGCCTTTCTCGGTACTGTCCTGGTGGACGGTGGTCAGGCGCGGTGACCGATATTGTCCTTCCTCGATGCCATCGAAGCCGGTGATACGCAGATCCTCGGGAATTCGGATGCCACGTTGTTCGGCCAAGGTCACGGCGGTCAGAGCAATGCGGTCTGACATGCACAGCAGGAGGTCTGGCCGCTCGCTGGCCGGCAGGTCGAGTATCTCTGCCAGCACCGGCGCGCAGACCTCATAGGTGTTTTCCTCGATGTTCCACATCGCGACGTCTTGCAAAGACACCTCTCGCTCTGCCAGGGCGCGATGAAACCCCGCCAGACGCGAGCGAGTAATGGTACGGCCGGCCGGAAGCAGCGTATGGGCATCGGTGATGGGGCCATTGCAGGGCGTGTCGGTCAGGCGCAGGTTGACGATACCGATACGACTGGCGGGTGTCTGCAAGGCATGTTGCGCGATGGTGTAGCAGGCGGGCTCATCATCCACATGGATGGCGGGGTGATCGCCCAGATCGAAGTCGACTGCCACGATAGGCTTGTGACCCGCGCTCTGGAGTTCTTCCACCAGCGCCATGCTGGCCATGAGCCCGTAGACGATGAAGCCATCGGCAATGCTGGAAGATCCGGGTGCCTGGGAGGCATTCTGGCGGCCTGAAAGCAGCAGTAGGGTATGGCCGTGAGCATCCAGCACTTCCGCGATGCCCGACAGCAGTTCGCTGGCGACGGCGTCCTTGAGGCTGTAGGTCAGCGTCTCCGCGAGTACCACGGCGATGATTCGTGAGCGCCCCGTGCGCAGACTGCGCGCCTTGGCATCCGGGCCACGGTAGCCAAGGCGTTTGGCCTCCTCGAGCACCCGCTCGCGCAATGCTGGCGAGAGCTGGTCGGGGCGGTTGAAGGCGTTGGAGACGCTGGCGGTGGAGACGCCGAGTTGAGCGGCTAGCTCCTTGAGAGTGATGCGGCGAGGCGATGACACAGGCGTCGGGTTCCTGAAGGTGAAAAGCTTGAACGATTAAGTGCAGAGATAGCATATCGCCACGTACCAGAAATGCCCAGAAAGTGTCGGAGTTGGCCGACCGAGCGGTCAACTGCGCACAAGGCGTCCAGCTGGGCAACGCCTGCTAGCGGTCCTGCTCTTGCGATGTATCGGCTGGCACGACCAGCCAGGCTGCCATCCCTGGCGCCAGACTCAATTGGCCTGCTTCAAGCGAGGGCGTGGCCATGCCGGGCAACGAGACGACCTCTATCGGGTCATGATGCTGGCCATGAGGCATTCGCGAGCCCATCAGGGCAGGCAGGTCGAGCATGACGGGGGCGTTGTCGTGTTCCGGGGCGTGACCTGCCTCGTGTTCCAGATTGGCCAGGCACACCATCTGCTGGTGAGGAGTGTGACGTATCACACCAAAGACACCCTTCGGCAGCACGGACGGGGAGATGAGCGTCTGTTGCCCCGTCTTCAGCGTCGCATTCTCGCGACGCAGTTCCAGCAGCTTGCGAACGCGATTCAGCAGGCTCTCGGGCGCCTCTTGTTGCAGCGAGACCGCCTGTGACTGATGAGGGGCATGGACGGGAAGCCAGGGCGACAGGGAGTCAGCGCAGAAACCACCATTGCGTTGAGGCGCCCACACCATGGGCGTGCGACAGCCATCGCGTCCCTTGACCTCGGGCCATAGCGCGATTCCGAAGGGGTCCTGCAGCTCGGCGTAGCTCAGCTCCGCTTCCTCGAATCCAAGCTCTTCGCCCTGATAGAGGCAGAGGCTGCCCCGCAATGAGCAGAGTACCGTCAGAGCCAGCAAGGCGCGTGCGCTCCCCCAGCGGCTGGCACTGCGCGGAACATCATGATTGGACAATGCCCAGCACGGCCAGGCGTCTTCGCCATGCTCGGCAAAGCGTGCCAGAACGGCGTGCAAGTCCACGGCATCGCCCGTGCTGTTGAGCAGGTCGAAGGTGTAGGCCATATGCAGGCGGTGCTGGCCCGCGGTGTAGGCTGCCATGGCGGGAAGCGGGTCGCTGCCCCCGACCTCGCCGACGCTGGTGGCGCCGGGGTATTCCTCCAGCAGGGCACGAATCTCTTCCAGATAGTCGAGATTCTCTGGCTGATCCGCATTGTGTTTCAGCAGTTGATAGCTGCGGGGATGCCCACGGCTACGGTAGTCGTCCGAGGACGGCGGATTGTCCGTCAGCGCCTGGTCATGGAAGTAGAAGTTGGCGGTGTCGAAGCGGAACCCGTCGACGCCCAGCTCCAGCCAGAAGCGCAGATTGTCGAGCTGTGCCTGACGCACCTCGGGATGATGGAAGTTGAGGTCCGGCTGGCTGGCGAGGAAGTTGTGCAGATAATACTGGCAGCGTCGTGAATCGAAGGTCCAGGCCGGGCCACCAAAGGCGGCTAACCAGTTGTTGGGCGCGCCGCCGTCCGGGCGCGGGTCCGCCCAGACATACCAGTCAGCCTTGGCATTGTCCCGGGATTGGCGACTTTCCCGGAACCACGCATGCTGATCGGAGCTGTGTGACAGCACCTGATCAATGATGACGCCCAGCCCGAGCTCATGTGCGCGGGCGACGAGCCGCGAGAAGTCCTCCAGAGTGCCGAACAGGGGATCGATGTCACGGTAGTCCGAGACGTCATAGCCGAAGTCCTGCATGGGCGAGGTGAAGATGGGGGAGACCCAGATGGCGTCCACCCCCAGGGTCGCGAGGTAGTCCAGACGTTGGATGATGCCGGCAATATCGCCGACACCATCGCCATTGGCGTCCATGAAGCTGCGCGGATAGATCTGATAGAGCGTTGCGCCGCGCCACCAGTCGTGTGCGGCATGGCGATGGAGTTGGGTAGATGTCATTGCACAATCCTTGTTGTCGAGGCGGCAGGGGGCACGGGCATGCTAGAGCGCCGGAAAGGCCCCGCGTCTCTGCGCGAGACCTTCCGGGCGTCATCAGTCTGCAGGCGCAAGGCCTGGCGGGGTGAGGCCGTTGGCGTTACCAGCCGCGGCGTCCGATGCGGGTGAGTTCTCTCCCGAGCGCTTCCACCGCCTGAGCACCGGTCTCCTCGCCCGACAGCACCTGATGGGTGCGGTTGAAGAAGGCATTGGAGACGCGAGCGTAGGCATCGCCCGTCACCGAGGCCGGGCGCGCGACGCCGGTTCTGAGCGCTTCATAGAGCTCCCCCATCGAGGGGTTGCTCGCCAGCACCTCATCATCTTGGTAGAGGTGCTCGATGGTGGGGTTGCGCCCCATCTTCATGGCATGGGCCTTCTGCTGCGGAGCGGCGGTGATGTAGGCGACCAGCTCCGCTGCGGCCTGGGGGTGCTCCGAGTAGCGTGATACCGCAAGATTCCAACCGCCCAGGGTTGCGCGTGACTCGCCCTGCGGGCCATGCGGGAGGGGCGCCATGCCGACCTTGCCTGCCACCGGACTGCCCTCGGCCTGGCTGAGCTTCCAGACATAGGGCCAGTTGCGCAGGAACAGCGCATTGCCCGACTGGAACAGCCCGCGTGACTCCTCCTCGGTATGATTCAGCGCGCCTTCCGGAGCGATGCTGCCGATCCAGGAGGCGGCAAGGTCGAGTGCCTCGGCGGCGCGCGAGTTGTCGATGGTGACCTCACCGGCATCATCCACCAGGGTGCCGCCGCCCTGGCTTGCGACCCACTCCAGTGCGTTGCAGGTCAGCCCCTCGTAGGCGCGCCCCTGGAAGCTGTATCCCCAGAAATCGGCATTACCGGCGTCGCGTTCCGCCGCCTGGATCGTGCGCGCCGTCTCGGTGAGTTGCTGCCAGGTCTCCGGCACCTGCTGGTCGTATTTTTCCAGCAGGTCCTTGCGGTAATAGAGCACGCCTGCGTCGGTGTACCAGGGCATGGCTACCAGACGTCCCTCTACGGTGCCGTTGTCGACCAGCGTGGGGAAGAAGCCCTCGGTGGCGTCGTCGGGCAGGTAACGGGAAAGATCGACCAGGTGATCGTCGAGCAGCCCTGGCCACGCCATGTCGACGATCAGCACGTCGATATCACTGGAGCCGCTGCTCAGCAGCTGCTGATACAGCGAGAGCTTCTCGGTGGTGTCGTTGGGAGTGGAGATCACATTGACACGATTGCCGGACTGCTCGGCCCATTGCTGGGCGAGTTCCGGGCACATGTCGGAATCTCCGCCGGGGCCACAGGCAATCGTGACCTCGGTGGCCAGTGCGAGGGGTGCCGTCAATGAGGCCCCGCTCAACAGCAGGGCACCGGCGCTACCCTTGAGGGTCGTGAGCATCCGTTGGCGTGGGGTGCTGATAACAGAAGGCATGGCGTGCGACTCCATCATTGTGATTGTTGTTGCGGCGTCCGGGATGACCGTCATCCACCGAGCATCCCGTGAAGCATCGAATCTGCCAGGCGTCAGTTGAGGGCGAGCCACATGGCGCTGCCTGGCATCAGCGACAGGGGGTGGTGAGAGGCGTGTGTCGCCGTGACACCGGCGATCTCGAGGGTGCTCCAAGTGGTGATGTCTGGCGCCAGTTGACTCGGGTCGATCACGCTCGGCGTATCGCCTGTCCCGAGGTGTGCCAGACACAGCAGGCGTTGCGCTCCATGCTGGCGCACGCTGGCGAAGACGTCGTCCGGGAGCCGCTCGGGGGCAATCAGGATCTGATCGCCCTCGCGCAGCACCTGGCTGGTGCCGCGATAGCGCAGCAGGCGACGCGCTCGCGACAGGAAGCTGTCATCACGGTTTTCCTGCTGCGCCACTGACAGTGGCAACTGCCGTGGGGAGACCGGTAACCAGGGCGTGCCCTCAACGCCGGACTCCGTCGCGCAGCGGCTGAACCCACCGTTCAGGCCGTCATCCCAGACCATTGGCGTGCGACAGCCATCGCGGCCCTTGATCTCGGGCCACAGGTTGATGCCGAAGGGGTCCTGCAGGTCCTCGAAGGCCAGCTCCGCTTCGGGAAGCCCCAGCTCTTCTCCCTGATAGAGGCACAGGCTGCCACGCAGCGAACACAACACCGTCAGGGCGAGCAGGGCGCGCGATTCTCCCCAGCTGGTCGCACTGCGTTCCACGTCATGATTGGACAGGGCCCAGCAAGGCCAGGTGTCTTCGCCTTGCTCGGCAAAGCGCGTCAGCACGTCGTACAGCGCGCGGGCATCGCCATCACTGTTGAGCAGGTCAAAGGTGTAGGCCATGTGCAGGCGGCATTGGCCGGCGGTATAGGCAGCCATGGTCGGGAGAGGGTCATTGCCGGCGATCTCGCCGACACTGGTGGTGCCCGGGTACTCATCGAGCAGGTCGCGGATGCGCTCCAGATACGCCAGATTCTCCGGTTGCTCGATATTGTGCTGCATCCGCTGATAGCTCTGCGGGTTGCCCGGGTTGACGCCTTCGCGCGCCATCGCCGGGTTGACGCCTTCGCGCGCCATCGCCGGGTTGTCGGTCAAGGCGCGGTCATGGAAGTAGTAATTGACGACGTCGAAGCGGAAGCCGTCCACCCCCAGATCCAGCCAGAAGCGCAGGTTGTCCAGCTGCGCCTGGCGCACCTCGGGATGATGGAAATTCAGGTCCGGCTGACTGGCCAGGAAGTTGTGCAGATAGTACTGGCGGCGCTTGGCATCGAAGGTCCAGGCGCGACCACTGAAGGCCGCCATCCAGTTGTTGGGCGGGTTGCCATCCGGAAGCGGGTCGGCCCAGACATACCAGTCGGCCTTGGCGTTGTGACGGTCCTGACGGCTTTGCTGGAACCAGACGTGTTGATCGGAGCTGTGAGACAGCACCTGGTCGATGATCACGCGCAACCCCAGCTGGTGGGCTTGCGAGACCAGGTGCTTGAAATCCTCCAGGTGGCCGAACATCGGGTCGACATCCCGATAGTCCGCGACGTCATAGCCGAAATCCTTCATCGGCGAGGTGAAGAAAGGGGATAGCCAGATGGCATCCACGCCGAGACTGGCCACATGGGGCAGGCGCTCGATGATGCCGGCCAGGTCGCCAATGCCGTCGCCGTTGGCATCCATGAAACTGCGGGGGTAGATCTGATAGATCGTGGCACCACGCCACCAGTCGAGGCGTGCGTGAGGATCGAGTTGAGACAGGGTCATCATGACCTCCTTGTGAGTCGCGTGATCGGCAAGCGGGAGATTCAGTGCGCCTCGCCAGCACAGCGCGCGATGGCAACGCCGTGGGGCGGCAGCGTCAGGCGACCTGCCTGCCAGTGACCATTGATCATGCCGGGGGCATCCTCGAGGGCTTCCGCTCGCCAGGCGGTCTTCAGAGTCAGGGCCTGAGCAGAGAAGTTGAGCGCGATCAGCAACGACTCGCCGCCTGAGTGACGCGTGAAGCAGATGACTTCCTCATGCAGCGAGTGGAAGTGGATCTCCCCTCGGCTGAGAGCGGGGTGACGGCGGCGGAAGGCGAGCAGCTCCCGGCTGGCATTCAACAGCGATGCCGGGTCGTGTTCCTGATGGTCGACGGCCAAGGCATGGTGGAAGTCGGGAACCGGCAACCAGGGAGACACGCGAGAGAAGCCCGCATGTGACTCACCGGCCTGCCACGGCATGGGCGTCCGGCAGCCGTCGCGTCCCTTGTAGCGTGGCCAGAAGGTGATGCCGGCGGGGTCCACCAGCTGGTCATGGCGTAGCTGGGCTTCACTCAGCCCCAGTTCTTCGCCCTGATACAGGCAGACGCTGCCGCGCTGGGTCAGCAGGAAGGCGAGATAGAGGCGCAGGCGCGCCGGCGAGGCTTCGGCGTCCCAGCGCGTTGCCAGGCGTGTGACATCGTGGTTTCCCAGTGCCCAGCATGGCCAGCCGTCCCCGATCTGCGCTTCCATCGTCTGTAGGGTCGCCAGGAGGTGGTCAGGTGAGGCGTTCTCGGTCAGTAGATCGAAGGAATAGGCCATGTGCAGCCGCTGGTCGCCCCGGGTGTACTCGGCCATCACGCGCAAGGAGTCATCGTCGCCGACCTCGCCAACGCTGGTGGTACCGGGGTATTCATCGAGCAGACTCCGCAGCCGCTCGAGAACAGCGAGATTCTCGGGTTGGGTCTTGTCGTGAAGATGTTGTTGATAGCCGTAGGGGTTGTCCGGGCGCACGCCAATGAAGCCTTCAGCGATCTCACGCCGCGGCGGGTTATCCTTTAGCTCACCATGTGTGCAGAAGTTGATGGCATCCAGGCGGAACCCATCCACCCCCCGCTCCAGCCAGAATCGCACTTCTTCAAGAATGGCCGTCACGACCTCGGGATGATGGAAGTTGAGGTCCGGCTGCTCGATCAGGAAGTTGTGCAGGTAGTACTGGCAGCGGCGAGTGTCCCATTGCCACGCGGAGCCCCCGAAGATCGATTGCCAGTTGGTGGGCGGTGCGCCATCGGGTCTGGGGTCTGCCCAGACATACCAGTCGGCGCGCGGATTATCGCGGCTCTGGCGGCTTTCCTCGAACCAGGGGTGGGCGTCGGAGGTGTGTGAGAGCACCTGATCGATGATGACTTTCAGGCCGCGCGCATGCGCTGCCTCGACCAGACGGTCGAAGTCCTCCAGGGTGCCGAACATCGGGTCGACATCGCGATAGTCGCTGATGTCATAGCCGAAGTCCTTCATGGGCGAGGTAAAGAAGGGAGATAGCCAGATCGCATCGACATTCAGCGAGGCGATGTAATCCAGGCGCTCGAGGATGCCCGGCAGATCACCGATGCCATCGCCATTGCTGTCCTGAAAGCTGCGCGGGTAGATCTGATAGATGACGGCGCCGCGCCACCAATCGTGGGCTGACACCTGGGTGTCTCGAATCGTGGACATGCGAGTCTCCTGGGCGGGAGCCATGGCTCCCACCCGTGCGTTCCTTGCGGAGAATGAAGCGGTTGGCCTGAGGCGCCGTGAGCAGGCGCTGGATACTCAGTCCTGGCTGCCAGGCCCTCGAGAAAAAGCCCTGCAGAACAGGCCCTGAACGTCAGGCTGCCTGGCGTTGCTGGGTCAGGCTCAGCGCGCGATCCTGGCTGTCGAAGAGATGCACGTGCTCCAGGTCCGGCACCAGCGCGACGCGTTGGCCGATCTTCCACTGACTTGGGGCTTCACTGCGGTGGATCAGCAGGCTGTCGCCGTCTTTCGGATCCAGATAGACATAGACTTCGTTGCCCAGGTACTCGACGTTGACGACCTCGAAGGCGTTGTCGCCACGGGCCTCTTCCAGGCAGAGGTGTTCGGGACGAATCCCCAGCGTCAGGCGGCTGCCGGTGCGTTCGTCGCCGGCATCGCGAGGCAGATCCAGTTCGCCGATCCCGGGCGTCGCGATGCGACAGCCATTGCCCTCGCTTCGCAGCAGCTCTGCCGGCAGGAAGTTCATGGTCGGGGAGCCGATGAAGCCGGCCACGAAGCGGGTCGCCGGCGCCTGATAGAGCGTCTGGGGGCTGCCGACCTGCTCGATGCGCCCATCACGCAGTACCACGATCTTGTCGGCCAGCGTCATGGCTTCGACCTGGTCATGGGTGACGTAGACCATGGTGGAGCCCAGGCGATGGTGCAGGCGGGCGATCTCGTTGCGCATCTGGACGCGCAGCGAGGCATCCAGGTTGGAGAGCGGCTCGTCGAACAACAGGATCTTGGGCTCACGCGCCATGGCGCGCCCCATGGCGACGCGCTGGCGCTGGCCACCGGAAAGCTCCTTGGGCTTGCGATTCAGCAACTCCTCGAGCTGGAGGATGCGCGCCGTTTCCATCACGCGCTGCTCGACGTTGTCCTTGTCGGCCTTGGCAAGCTTGAGGCCGAAGGCCATGTTCTCGTACACCGTCATGTGCGGGTAGAGCGCATAGGACTGGAAGACCATGCCCACGCCGCGCTCACGCGGGGGGAGGTCATTGACCAGATCGCCGGCGATATGCATCTCACCCTCGGTGATCGATTCCAGCCCGGCGATCAGGCGCAGCAAGGTCGACTTGCCGCAGCCTGACGGCCCGACGAAGACCACGAATTCTCCGCTGCCGATCTTCAGGTCCAGATCCTTGATGATGTGCGTGCTGCCGAAGGTCTTGTTGATCTTGGAGAGGGTTACGCTTGTCATCTTGCGACTCCCAGCCGGTGCTCGGCACCGGCTTTCGAAAGAAGGTTAGTCGAGTGCCAGGAAGGCAGCCTGATAGGCCGGCAGTACCAGGCGCGCTGCCTGGGGCTGAGCCTCGTCCAGTTCGGCAGTGAAGCCCGTGCCCTCGAGAAGGCGCGCGCCGCCTGCGTAGGCTTGCGGCAGTGTGGTGACCTGTTCTGCGCCCGTGAGATTGAAGAGGCACAGCATGCGCGTGCCGTCATGCTCGCGCAGGAAGCCCAGCAGCTCGTCACCCACGTCCACCAGCTGAATGTCTCCCTCACGCAATACCGGATGCTGATGGCGGAAATTCAGCAGGGCGCGGGTGGCATGCAAGACCGAGTTGGCGTCGTCTTCCTGATTGGCCACGGCCAGGGGGAGGTGGCGTTCATCGACCGGCAGCCAGGGCTCGACACTCGAGAAGTCCCCCTGGTCCGTCTGACGCCAGGGCATGGGGGTCCGGCAACCGTCGCGGCCCTTGAATTCCGGCCACAGCACCTTGCCGTAGGGGTCCTGAATGCGCTCGAAGGGCACGTCGGCTTCCGGCAGGCCCAGCTCCTCACCCTGGTAGAGGCAGACGCTGCCGCGCAGTGACAACACCATGGCCAGAGCGACCTTGGGGTAGGCCACCGGGTCTTCGTCGGCACCCCAGCGTGTGGCGCTGCGCACGACGTCGTGATTCGACAGCGCCCAGCACGGCCAGGCATCGCCGGCCAGGCGCTGGAACCGCTCGATGACTTCGCGGATATAGCCTGCAGAATGCGGAGCATTGAGTAGGTCAAACCCGTAAGCCATGTGAAGTTTGTCCCCTCCAGCGGTGTATTCCGCCATACGCTCCAGCGGATTGTCATCGCCGATTTCCCCGACTGTGGTGGTACCCGGGAATTCATCCATCAGGGCGCGCAGGTCTTTCAGGAAGTCGAGATTTTCCGGGCGGCTCAAGTCATAGACGTGGCGCTGCCAGGTATAGGGGTTGGAATCCGGCGCGCCCAGTGTCTTGGCTTCGCCTGCTGGCACTGGCGGATTGTCGCGCAGGGCCTGGTCGTGAAAGTAGAAGTTGACGGTATCCAGTCGGAAGCCATCGACGCCGAGTTCCAGCCAGAAGCGCATGTTGTCGAGCTGAGCCTGACGGGCCTCCGGGTGATGGAAGTTCACGTCGGGCTGGCTGGTCAGGAAGTTATGCAGGTAATACTGCTGGCGGCGCGAATCGAAGGTCCAGGCCGAGCCGCCGAAGATCGACAGCCAGTTGTTGGGCGGCGTGCCATCGGGCTTGGGGTCTGCCCACACGAACCAGTCGGCCTTGTCATTCGTACGGTCCTGACGGCTTTGCTGGAACCAGGGATGCTCATCGGAGGTGTGGCTGATCACCTGGTCGATCATGACCTTGAGATTGAGCGAGTGAGCGCGCTCCAGCAGCACCTTGAAGTCCTCCAGGGTGCCGAACATCGGGTCGACATCACGGTAATCGCTGATGTCATACCCGAAGTCGAGCATCGGAGAGGTGAAGAAGGGCGACAGCCAGATGCCATCCACGCCCAGGGAGGCCACGTAATCGAGTCTGGCGGTGATGCCCGGCAGATCCCCGATCCCGTCGCCGTTGCTGTCCAGGAAACTGCGCGGGTAGATCTGGTAGATGACGCCACCGCGCCACCAGCTGGAGGAGGTCTGCATTTGGGCTTCGAGCAATGACATGAAGATTATCCTTTGACGGCGCCGGCGGTCAGGCCGGATACGATGCGGCGCTGGAAGATCATCACCAGGATGACCAGCGGTATGGTGACGGTGACGGAGGCGGCCATGATGGGGCCCCAGGGGAGCTCATGCTGGCTGCCGCCGGAGATCAGGGCGATGGCGACCGGCACGGTGCGTTCGCTGTCGGTCAGCGTGAAGGTCAAGGCGAACAGGAACTCGTTCCAGGCCGCGATGAAGGCGAGCAACCCGGTGGTGGCCATGGCCGGCCACATCAGGGGCAGGAAGACCTTGGTGATGGTCTCCCATGGCGTGGCGCCGTCCATGATCGCGGCCTCTTCCAGTTCCATGGGCAGCTGACGCATGAAGGTCGTCAGCACCCAGACGGTGAAGGGCAGCGTGAAGATGGTGTAACTGAGAATCAGGCCACCGGGGTTGTTGTAGAGATTCAGGCTGCGAATCACCTCGAACAGCCCTGACAGCACCGCGACCTGAGGGAACATCGAGACCCCGAGGATGATCAACATCACGGTGGAGCGGCCGCGAAAGCGCACGCGTCCCAGTGCATAGGAGGCGGTGATGCCCAGCAGCAAGGCGATCAACACGACGCTCAAGGCGATCAGGATCGAGTTGCCGATCGCCTGCAGGAAGCTCTTCTGCGCAAAGATCTGGGCATAGTTGCTGAAGTCCAGCGAGGTCAGCCAGTAGTTGACTTCGAACAGCTCACTGGACGGTTTCAGTGAGGTGATCACCGCGTAATAGAAGGGGAACACGGCGTAGACGATGATGACGGCGATCAAGGCCCATTTGCCGACCAGCTTGGCGAGTCGGGTCAGCTGGTAGCGGTTCATTGGAGTCTGATTCATTTCTCCACTCCCAGTTGGCGGCGGCCAAGGTAGAGGTAGACCACGACGGCCAGCGCGATGATCAGGAACAGCATCGTGGAGGCGGCACTGCCGTAGCCCACGTCCTGGAACTCCACCAGTTGCTGGCGGGCGTAGATGGACATGGTCATGGTGCTCGACGAGTTGGAGGTCAGCACATAGATGACGTCGAAGACGCGCAGTGCATCGAGAAGGCGGAAGATCACGGCGACCAGCAGGGCCGGGGTGATCAATGGCAGGGTGACACGGAAGAACACCTTCACCGGGTGGATGCCATCGACCTCGGCGGCTTCATAGCAATCCTTGGGCAGCATCTGGAGCGCGGCGAGTACCAGCAGTGCCACGAACGGGATGGTCTTCCACACATCGACCATGATCACGGCCCACATCGAAAGATCGGCATCCGCCGTCCAGGCCAGTGGCGCATCGATCAGCCCCAGCCCCATCAACAGGTGGTTGATGATTCCGAACTGGTCATTGAGCATCCAGGCCCACATCTTGGCGGAGACGATGGTCGGGATGGCCCAGGGGATGAGCACCGCGGCGCGGACCAGCATGCGCCCCTTGAATTCGGCGTTGAGCAGCAGGGCCACGATGATGCCGAAGACAACTTCCAGCGACACCGAGATGACGCTGAAATAGACGGTGTTCCAGACGGAATTCCACCACACCGGGTCAGCCAGCAGGCCGTACCAGACGCCGTCGTCCTTCACGAGATAGTTTTCAATGCCTATGAAGGCGGCGCCGGTCGTGTCCGAGAGCGAGGCATCGGTCAAGCTGAGGTAGAAGGTTCTCAGCAGTGGCCAGCCGGCCACCAGGGCCAGCGCGACCAGCATCGGCGCGAGATAGGTCCAGGCCGCACGTACCCGCTGGCGTCTGACCTTGGTGCCGCGTTTGCGGGCCCGGGCCGAGGGCGTGTCCGTCGGCACTGACTCATTGAGCGTGGTTGTCATGCGAAACCTCCCGGGTTACCAGCGACGACGTTTGATGCGAGCCAGCTCGCCCTTCAGCTGAGCCACGGCCTGGGCGCCGCTCTGCTCGCCGCTCAGCACACTGTGGGTCGCATTGAAGAAGGCGTTGCTGACCTGGCCGTAGTTGTCACCGGTGACGGCAGACGGACGTGCCACGGCATTGGTGAAGGTGTCGTAGAGCGTGCCGAAGAAGGGCACGGCGGTGAGCACCTCTTCGTCCTGATACAGCGCCGTGAGGGTCGGGTTGTAGGCGGCCTGGATGGCCCGGCGTTTTTGCTCGGCCTCACCGGTGAGGAAGGCCACCAGCTGTGAGGCGAGCTCGGGGCTCTCGCTGTACTTCGAGACCGCCAGGTTCCAGCCGCCCAGCGCCGCCGCGCTTTCTCCCTCGGCGCCGTGAGGCAGCTTGACCACCCCGACCTTGCCAGCCACCTTGCTGTCATCGCTCTGGGTCAGCGACCAGGCGTAGGGCCAGTTGCGCATGAAGACGGCGTTGCCGGACTGGAAGATGCCGCGGGCTTCTTCCTCGGAATAATTGAGCGCCCCCTGCGGGGTGATCTCGCCGATCCAGCTGGCGGCCAGGTCGAGAGCGGAGGCTGTATTGGGGTTGTCGACGGTGATCTCGCCGTCGGCATCGACAATGGCGCCACCGTCGTTGCTGGCGACCCATTCCAGCGCATTGCAGGTCAGGCCCTCATAGGCACGCCCCTGGAAGACGTAACCCCACATCTTCTCGCTGCCGGCCTCGCGTTCCTTGGCCTGGATCTGCGTGGCGGTCTCTGTCAGCTCCTGCCATGTCTCGGGCGGTGCGAACCCGTACTTCTCCAGCAGGTCCTTGCGGTAGTAGAGCACCCCGGCATCCGTGAACCAGGGCATGGCCACCAGGCGGCCATCGACCGTGTTGTTGTCGATGATGGTCTTGAAGTGGCCCTGCGCTGCCTCTTCTCCGAGCGTCTGGTGCAGATCAAGCAGGTGATTGCCGAGCAGGCCCGGCCAGACCACATCGATTTGCAAGACGTCGATGTCACCGGACTGGGCCGACAGAATCTGCTGATAGAGCGAGAGGCGTTCCGTCGAGGAATTGGGCGTGGAGACGATATCGACCTCATGGCCGGTCTTGTCTTCCCAGGCAGCGACGCCCTGTTCACAGAGTTCCAGTTCGGCCCCGACCGCACCGCAGGAGATGGTCAGGTCCGCGCCCATCGCAGGGGCGGTGGTGGCCGCTCCCAGCAGGGCGAAGCTTGAGGCAATTAGCGTCTTGCGTTGCATGGTGGATCCTCGTCACTTGTTGTTGTTTGACCCGCATCGGACGACTGGGTGGGGGAGAGTCACAACGTCGTCCGATGGTGGCTTCTTAATCGATTAAGGCGTAGTCACAGTCAAGCGATTGGCGTCGATATCCGCAACCTGAACTTTGGTCTTGCTGTCACCGATATGTCGCCAGAAATGGGAGTTTTACGCGGTGATCGCTCCCCTTTGGTCGAATTTCGACATAAGTCGTGTGTCTGGAGCGCCGGATTGCCACTAGGGTCTTAAACGATTAAGTGAATGTGGCCACCCCTCCAACGCCAACGCCAACGCCAATGATTCGGGCGCCACTTCGCTGATCATCGCCAAGCGAGTGATTCGTCAACAACAACAAAGGCTCTCTTCAACATGACAACTCCCCCTCAGCACCCGCTCAAGACCCCACTCGTCATGGCCGTTGCCATAGCGGTCATGAGCACCAGCGGACTCGCCAATGCCGACGGGACAGGCGACATCGAGGCGCGGCTCGCAGAGCTGGAACAGCGTATCGATGACGCCGAACAACGGGCCAGAGCGGCTGAGCGTCGCGCCGCCGAGGCAGAGCGCGCGATGGCCGTTCAGCGCCAGTCGAATGAGGCTGATCAACCCGCGCGCGTGACCGCGCAGACCGAGGACCTCGAAGAGCGTCTGGCGGCCGTCGAGCGCCAGGCCAGTGGCGAAGAAGGTTTCTCCTTCAATGCCTATGCCCGCTCCGGGCTATTGATCGGCGAAGGAGGCAAGAGCATCGAAGGCGGCCCCTATCTCACGCCGGCGGGCTCGGTGGGCGGGGCGGTCGGGCGGCTGGGGAACGAGCCCGACACCTACGTCGAGTCGGTATTCAACTACAAGACCCGCTACGACAACGGGACGAAGGCGCTTTACCGCACCATGATTGCCGATGGAGTAGAGACCAGTAACGACTGGACCTCGGACGAGTCCAGTCTGAACGTACGACAGGTCTTCGTGGAGTTGAGCGATCTGCCGAGCTTTACCGGCGCCTTCGAGAATTCCTCCATCTGGGCGGGCAAGCGCTTCGATCGGGACAACTTCGATATCCACTGGCTAGACAGCGATTTCATCTTCCTCGCCGGGACTGGCGCAGGTATCTACGACGTCCAGCTTGCCGATGACTGGAAAGCCAACTTCTCGGTCTACGGGCGCAGTTACAGTGAATACCCGACAGAGGACTCCGATACTGGCGGTAATACCGACAACCTGACGTTCACCATGAACAACTATGTCGGCCACTGGCAGTGGATGGTCAGTGCCCTGTCGGCGGCAGACAATGAAGAGCGCGCCATGGACACGGGGGCCGAAGCGGCCGATTCCGGCTTCCACACCATGCTGGCCTACCATGGCGACAGCTTCTTTGGTCTCGCCGACGGCAGCTTCAAGGCCGCCGTGCTGCATGGCCGAGGGCTTGGCGCGGAGACGAAGGTCATCGGGGGTGACGGGAATCTGACAGATGATGCGACCTCGACTCGACTCGGTCTGTATGGCACGACCTATCTCGCGCCCAAGTGGCGTCTGGCACCGGCCGTGCTGGCGGAAGTCAGTGAAGACCGTTATGCCGAAGGCGACGAATACTCCTGGGCGACGTTCAATGCGCGTCTGGCCAATGAGCTGACGGCGAATTTCGAGATGCAATACGAACTCAGCTATCAATGGATGGATCTTGACCCCGGCGCCTCAGGCACTGCCGTGGAAGGGAGCTATCGAAAATTCACCATCGCGCCGACCTTCAAGCCTGAAGTCGGTGGCTTCTGGAAACGTCCGGAAATCCGCCTGTTCGCGTCCTGGAGTGACTGGGATGAGGAGCTCAATGACTTCTCGGATGAAGATGCGCTCGGGAGTGCAGGTTTCACGGGAGGTGAATGGGCCTTCGGTGTCCAGAGCGAGGTATGGTTCTAGGAACAGGACGCCAAGCCAGTCATCGCCTGCCAGTGTTTCGATCTTGCCCGCGGTTAGCCGCGGGTTTTTTGTAACGCTAGCGCTGGATGGTTGAGACGCTGATCCCAAACTGACCAGCGAGATCTTTTCTCCGTAATGCTGGAAGGAGCTGCTTGGGAAGTCGGCATGAATTTTCGGTGTCGTTATCGCTTGCTTATACAGCTTGATAACCATGATGATTTTCCTGTATGAATTACTTGATGCGTTTACGAGAGGCTAATAAAGGATAAATTCGTTGTGAAAATAGATCATCCGGCACCCTACAGTGAGTTGTCGATGAGTTATGCTGAACGTTTTTTTCTATACATTTAATGACGGTTTTTATATTGATTGTTGGGAGTCGGTAAATGACGATATGCCACGGAAAGATGAAGGGAACTTTTTGTCGATGATGTTGTATCGGATTTGCTGGCTCGCGCTATATTTCATTTCAAGTCAATGGCAGCGCCACCAATGAGTTGAAGCGGTAGGGCTGTTGTTGAGCCCTAATATCTGTGCTAGCTTATATTCGTGGCCTGCCATGAGGCTCAATCACAGCATGTGACTGGTCATTGGTTGATTTTTATTTGTCGCATTATCTGTTTGATTTAGGAGACTGCCATGAATAGTGATATCGCCGAAGGTAAGTGGAAGCAACTCAAAGGTAAGGTCCGCGAAGGTTGGGGAGAGCTTACAGATGAAGATGTCGACGAAATTGCGGGTCGCAAGGAGCACTTTGTCGGGAAGGTTCAAGAGCGTTATGGCATGAAGAAAGAAGATGCTGAAAAAGAATGGGATAAACTGTCCGATTCGTGAAGCTTTTTTAATATATATTCCATGTTACCGATGCTTGCGCTTTGCAGGCATCGGTTTTTTGTGTCTGAGCTCCAGTAACAAGAGCAGCACGCATGATATACGGGGGTTTAGAGCATTCTCTCGAGAATACTTGGGATGGCTACTCGATAGCCGAGGCGCTGTCGGGAATGGTCATTCCGTTTCACGACGCACCTTGCGTAGCTCAGTATTACTGACATTCTTGGAGACTGCCCCTTGGAGAAGTACTGGCGTGTCAAGCCATTGATATTATCCGTGGTCCCTCGCCAGGTGGGGCTATAGAGGGCATAGCAATACATTTACTGTCAAAGCCCTTTGCGACATCTTCGTGATTGGCGACCTCCGAGTCGTATCCAGGGTCATCGTCTGGGGGTACCGCGAAGAGGCACCAGCAACCGATGCATCGGCTGTTGCGTCAGTTCTACTGTGGTCCTGAGCCGTCGTGCTGCCAGAGATAGTCGCCAGGGTCGTGTTATCGAAAGGCGGCTATTGAATCCCTGGTGGCACACGTCAAAGCCAACGTGATATGGCTGTATTCTTCATCATGCGCCTGCTGCATGCTTGCGTGATCCGCGGTATGGTCGGCCAATGATTATCCAATGTGGGGTGGAATGCCTTGATGAGATGTTGAGCATTGAGCCCCGTTAGGGAGTGAGCATGAAGAAGTCCGAGGACATATCCTCATCCAAGCGTGTCACCATCACTGAAGTTGCCAAGGAGGCCAACGTCTCGATTGCGGCGGTCTCTCGGGCAATGAATCCTGAAGGCAGCAGCTCCCCCGAGATGCGTAGCCGGATCCTGGCGGTAGCCGAGCGAATGGGGTACAAGCCGAATCGTCTGGCACGAGGCATCAAGTCGCAATCCAGCCTGATCGGGATTCTCGTGACCAATTTCGAGAACCCTGTCTACCTGGCGATTCTCAGCGAATTTTCTGCTGCGATTCAGCGGCATAACTGCCACACCTTGTTGATCAACGTGAATACCGAGAAAAGCATCTCGGAGGCTGTCTCGTTGGTGATGGAATATCATGTCGATGCCTTGATCGTCACTTCTGCATCGGTGCCGCCGGAGTTGGTCGAGGCCTGTGCGAAGCAGAATACGCCTGTGGCCATATTCGGGCGTGATGGAGAAGATTCCGGCGCCTGTGTGGTGACCTGTGACGATGTCGAGATGGGGCGCATGGCAGCAGATCATCTCATTGATCTCGGTTATCGTCGGCTGGCCTATGTGGGGGCGTCGACCAAGGAGCAGGCCACGCTGGATAGAAAGCGTGGCTTCATCGAGCGGCTGGAGCAGCGCGGGCTGACCTTGCATGGCGTGGGGGAAGGGCATCGCCACAGCTACGATGCGGGTTATGAAGCTACCTGTGAGTTGTTCGCAGAGGCGGAGGTCATTCCTGATAGCATCTTCTACTTTGACGATATCATGGCATGTGGCGGCATGGACGCCATACGTCATGAGTTCTCGCACCGCATACCACAGGATATCGGTATCGTCGGGGTGGATGACATTCGCTTTGCCTCAAGCAAATCCTATGATCTGACGACGATCTGCCAGCCATTCACGGAAATGGTCAACAAGACGGTGTCGTTGTTGTTCGCGCGCATCAAGCAAGGTGGCATGGCGCCCAGTCGGGTCATCATGCCGTGTCAGATCACGCAACGCGGTTCGACTCGTCACGTCAACTGACACGCGCACTGCAGAACGCTTGATAGTTTTCTCGTGAAATCTTCTCTGGTGGCGGAGCAGCACTCTCTTGGTAGTCCGCCTGGAATACTGGCGATTCGTTGGCACATCGGTGGATTTTCGTTCTTTCTCGTCCCTTGGTCTAAATGGCTTTGAAAACATTTTCAAAGCCGGTTTGGCTGCGCTAGGCTGCTTGATATGCAGCGTACCAAAGCCAAGGAAAAGCCCCTGTGGTACGCGATAGAACAATAACGCCATCCACGCCTGAAGCCGAGACGCCCAATGACTCAGCAGACACCGCCCTCATTCGATCACCGTTCAAGCTCACAGCAGACAGCGGAACACCAGTCGAGCACTTTGGCCCCCAAAGTGCTGCGCATTGGGATGATCGGGGGAGGCGTTCAGTCTTTCATCGGTCAGGTCCATCGTGCGGCGGCGCAGATGGATGGACGGTATCGTGTCGTCGCCGGTGCGCTGTCATCGAATCCCGAGCGTGCTCGCCAGCAGGCGGAGCAACTCAACATCGCACGTGGTTATGGCGATGGTGAATCACTGCTACGCGAGGAAGCTGCCCGCGAAGATGGTGCTGAGGTGATCGCCATTCTCACGCCCAACGATAGTCACTTCGTCCTGGCCAAGCTGGCTCTGGAGCTGGGCTTTCATGTCGTCTGTGAAAAGCCGCTGGTCAATGATCCGGCTCAGGCTCGCGAGCTTGAAGCGATTGCCGAGCGGGCAGGGCTGCGCTTCTGCATGGCCTATGGCTATACCGGTTATCCCATGGTGCGTCAGGCACGCGCCATGATCGAGAATGGCGAGCTCGGTGAAATCCGTCAGCTGCAGTGTGACTACGTTCAGGGGCACCTGGCCAGCCTGACGGATGCGGAAAAGGCAGGCCACGACTGGCATATGGACCCCGCCATCGCGGGGGAGTCGATGATTCTCAATGATATCGCGACCCACGCCTTTCATATGCTCGAGTATGTTTCCGGGCTTGAGACCAGTGAATTGAGTGCCGATGTCACGGCCAGCGTGGCCGGACGCGAAGCGCACGATAATGCCAACGTAATGTTGCGCTATGGCAATGGTGCCCGCGGCCTGATGTGGATTACTCAGGCGGCTGCCGGCGCCGAGCATGGCCTGAGCTTCCGAATCTTCGGCAGTCTCGGGGGGCTCGAATGGCATCAGGAAACCCCCAATCAGCTCCTGTTCCGCCGTCTTGATGGCGCTCCTGTGCTGCTCTCCAAAGGGGCAGCGGGACTTCATGAAGCCTCCACGCGCATCTCTCGTGTGGCCTTTGGACACCCCGAAGGTTATCGCGAAGCCTTTTCTTCCCTGTATAGCGACCTCCATGAGGACATCACTGCCTGCCAGCAGGGGACTGAGCCGCACCCATTGGCCTGCTGGTATCCCGACCTGCGCAGTGGTGTGCGTGGTGTCGAGTTCGCCGCCACCGCGCTCGACTCCAGTCGACGAAATGGCGATTGGGTGTCTCTCCCATCACGGCGGACAGTCAATTGACGCGCTGATTCGGCTGTTCCATTGAGATAGCCAACGCCACTTCATTCAGGAATGACGCAATGACGGGCCGCCCTCGAGGCAGCCGGTGCGGATTCTGCTATGCCATTGTTCGGTCAATTACGTTGTAAGGAGTACGGGATGAACAGGAAAGGGGTCGACGATCTGCGCAGTAATCGCTGGTTCAAGCAGGATGATCTGCGCTCTTTCGGGCATCGCTCTCGCGTCAAGCAGATGGGTTACTGGGGAGAGGAGTTCGTCGGCAAGCCGGTGATCGCCATCATCAATACCTGGAACGACCTCAATACCTGCCATTCTCACTTTCCTGAGCGGGTCAAGGATATCAAGCGTGGTATCACGGCAGCGGGGGGCTTTGCTGTCGAACTGCCTGCCATGTCATTGGGTGAGCAATTGATGAAACCCAGCGCCATGATGTATCGCAACATGCTGGCCATGGAAGTCGAGGAATTGCTGCGCAGCTACCCCGTGGATGGCGCCGTGGTCATGGGCGGGTGTGACAAGACCACGCCGGGCGTGCTCATGGGCGCGATCTCCATGAATCTGCCGACCATCTATGTCCCCGCTGGTGCCATGCTGCGCGGCAATTACCGTGGGCAGGTGTTGGGGAGTGGTACGGATGTCTGGAAGTACTGGGATGAGCGACGTATCGGCAACGTCAGTCAGAGTGACTGGAACGAGATCGAGAATGGGATTGCCCGCTCTCCGGGTACTTGCATGACCATGGGCACGGCGGCAACGCTGATGTCGATCGGTGAATCGCTGGGCATGAGCCTGCCGGGGGCCTCAAGCATCCCCGCGGTGGACGCCAATCACAACCGTATGTGCTACGCCAGCGGCAAGCGAGCGGTGGAAATGGTCTGGGAAGATCTCAAGCCGACCGATGTCATGAGCGAGGCCTCCTTTGATAACGCGATTGCCGTCGACATGGCGATCGGTGGCTCGACCAACGCCATCATCCACATCGTGGTCATGGCACGTCGTCTCGGAATCACGCTGCCGATGGAGCGCTTCAACGAGATATCGCGTCGCGTGCCGCTGGTGCTGAACCTCAAGCCTTCCGGCGAATATCTGATGGAAGACTTCTTCTATGCCGGAGGGCTGCCGGCACTGATGACGAACATCGGCAGTGAGCTGAAGCTCTCCGCTATGACCGTGACCGGCCGCACCCTGGGCGACAACATCGAGGGCGCCAAGGTCTGGCGCCCGGAAGTCATTCTCCCGCTGGACACGCCGGTCAATGCCTCGGGCGGGACTGCCGTACTGACCGGTAGCCTGGCGCCGAAGGGGGCCATCATCAAGCCGACCGCGGCGGACCCTCGTCTGCATGTCCATCAAGGGCCTGCCTATGTGTTCGAGAATATCGCCGACCTCAAGGCGCGTATCGATGATGAAGACCTCCCGGTCACGGCTGACAGCATCATCGTGCTCAAGAATGGCGGACCGGTGGGCGGCCCCGGCATGCCGGAGTGGGGCATGATGCCGATTCCGGCCAAGCTGCTGAAACAGGGCGTGCGCGACATGCTGCGTATCTCCGACTCGCGCATGAGTGGCACCAGCTACGGGAGCTGCATTCTGCATGTGGCGCCGGAAGCCGCCGTCGGCGGCCCGTTGGCCATCGTCAAGACCGGCGACATCATCGCCGTGGATGTCCCCAATCGGCGGCTGGACCTGATGGTCGATGAGGAGGAGATCCAACGTCGATTGGCAGATTGGCAGCCGCCTAAGGACCGGCACCCTCATGGCTATGCCTCTCTCTACAAATCGCATGTCACCCAGGCAGATGAAGGCTGTGACTTCGACTTTGCCAATGGTGCCCCTGGCAGTACTCCTGAGCCCGATATCTATTGAGCGCCGCTGCCTGAAGCAGGGAGATAAGGTCGAGGGTATCGGGGGCAGAGAGATAGAAGGTGTAAGCCCGCAGGGGTATCCACGCATGTGCCATAGCCATCGTCGACAGGAGTCCAGGAAATGGCGGAAATCGAACTGTTGATAGAGAGCCGGGCGGAATTGGGTGAATCCCCGGTCTGGGATGCCAGTCGCAACAGCCTGTTATGGGCGGACCTTTATGCCCCGGCGATCGAGCGCTACTGCCTGAGTGATGGCAAGCGAGAGCGTCGCGTGCTGCCAGAGACCTTGGGTGCCTTCGGGCGCTGTGCCGATGGGCGTTTGATCGTTGCCATGCGTTCGGGTATCCATCTGCTCGATTTCGAGTCGGGTGCACTGGAGTTCCTGGCCTGCCCACCCGGTGAGCCGTTGGCTGGCACGCGCTTCAATGACGGCAAGGTCGCACCGAATGGACAGTTCTTGATCGGCACTATGGATGAAGCGAGCCGCTCCCGGCCGTTGGGGCATTTCTACTCGGTCACGCCTGAGCGCGAGACGCATTGTCTGCAGTCAGGCCTCATTGTCGCCAATGGACTGGCCTGGAGTGCTGATGGACGGCGCATGCATTTTGCGGATACGCGGCGCGACACGATCCATGTCGCGGACTACTGCCCGGAAAATGGTGTCATGGGAACGCCGCGAGTGTTTGCCGAGACCCAGCCTGCACTGCACGGTCGCCCCGACGGTGGGGCGATGGATATGGCGGGAGGCTACTGGAGTGCAGGTGTCTTTGGCGGAGTCCTCAATTATTGGGATGCCCAGGGACGTCTGGCGCGCCAGGTCCGCCTGCCATGCCCCGGCCCGACCATGCCGTGCTTTGGCGGGGCCGATATGACAACGCTGTTCGTGACCACCTTGCGCAAGGGCATGAGCCCTGAGGCACTGGCCGCAGCCCCCTTGTCTGGCAGTGTCTTCGCGCTGGAGGTCGAGGTGCCGGGTGTCCCCATCGCCACCTTTGCCTCTCGCTCTCCAGCATCACCCGACGTGCTGAATGGAGAACGCTCACCCTCCCTGGACACGACCCGTGAACCTCACGCGTGACTGACCTTGTGACTGCTCTTGTGCCCCGTCCCTTGTGACCTCCACCGTTGATGAATTCCAGAGGGAGACCCCATGCGCCTCAATCGCCTCAAGCAACGCATTGCCCAAAAAGAGGGCGTCGTGAATGGCTGGCTCTCCATGCCGTGTGCCTTCTCGGCAGAGATCATGGCCCATCAGGGCTGGGACAGCCTGACCATCGACATGCAGCACGGGGTGATCGATTACAGCGATCTGCTGCCGATGCTGACGGCCATCTCCACCACTGACACCGTCCCGCTTGTCCGGGTGCCAAGTCTGGAGCCGGGGTTGATCATGAAGGTGCTGGATGCGGGGGCCTATGGCGTGATCGCGCCTTTGATCAATACGGCCGATGACGTCAGGGCACTGGTGGCCGCCTGTCGTTATCCCCCGCTGGGGATGCGCAGCTTCGGCCCTCACCGCGCCATGCTGTATGGCGGAGCGGATTATGCGAAGCATGCCAATGACGAGATGCTGGTGCTGGGCATGATCGAGACCCGCGAAGGCGTGGCGAACCTGGAAGAGATTCTGGCCGTCGAGGGGCTGGATGGCATCTATATCGGCCCTGCGGATCTGGCGTTGTCACACGGGCACACACCTGGGTTCGATCACGGTGATGGCCCCATGGATATCTTGATCGACGAGATTGTTGCACGGGCTCGGCAGCACGGCAGCGTCATCGGTATTCACAACGGCAGTGCCGCGCATGCGCGACGGATGCTGGCGCGCGGTTGTGATCTGGTCACGGTCGGAGCCGATACGCGTCTGTTGATGACAGGGGCCCAGGCAGTACTGAAGGACATGGAGCGCAGCGCGAATCATTGTGAAGGCTATTGAATGCACCTGGCCGTGGCAGTCGTTCGCCTGAGCCAGCGATACGCTATCAGAGGAGAGGCAAAATGAATCAGTTCGCACGTTATCCCAGCCTGGAAGGCCGGCATGTCTTCATCAGTGGCGGCGCCAGCGGCATCGGCGCGACCTTGGTAGAGCATTTCTGTGAGCAGCAGGCGCGAGTGAGTTTCGTCGATATCGATGATGCCTCTGGCGAGGCCCTGGCGGCGCGTTTGACCGATCAGGGAGGAGAGGTTCATTACCGACATTGCGATGTGACTGACATCCAGCAGCTGCGCACGGTCATCGAGGCAGCGGCCGATGAGTGGGGGCCGATAGGGGCCCTGGTCAACAATGCCGCGCGTGATACCCGGGTGCCGCTCACGGAGCTGGATGTCGAGACTTGGGATGATCTTCAGGCCACCAATCTTCGCCATGTGGTGTTTGCCTGTCAGGCAGTCTTTGCCGGGATGCAGGCGGCGGGCGGCGGGTCGATCATCAATTTCAGCTCGCCCAGCTTCCTGCGTCGCTCGCGGGACATCTCGGCCTATTCAAGCGCGAAGGCGGCCACCATCGGTCTGACGCGCACCTTGTCGCGTGACATGGGGGATGCGGGGATTCGCGTCAATACCGTGCTGCCGGGGTGGATCATTACCGAGCGTCAGAAGGCGCTGTGGTGGAATCCCGAGCTGGAGAAGCAGGTATTGGAAAATCAGAGCCTGCACCAGCGGGTACAGCCCGAGGATGTGGCTCGGATGGTGTTGTTCCTGGCAGCGGATGACAGTCGCATGATGACGGCCCAGACCTATATCGTGGATGGTGGCCTCGTCTAGCCATGCTGAAGTGGTCATGGCGTTTTCGCAGAGCGTTTTGGGAGGCTGCGTTTTGCATGCATCACTCCCCATGAAGCGCTTTTCGTGCCAGCGCCACTGGCAACGAGATGGCGTCTATCGCCGGAGTGGCATCGAGTGCTCCTTGGGATGATCAATAGGATGAGGGTGATCGAAGCGACAGTTTTATAGGCTGCTTCAATCATGCCAAGACATCCTTATTGAACTTTGATCCAAGGAAAGCACTTTTTTTGAAAATGAAGGTGAAAACGTTTTCAAGCGCTGCTAGTGTCTTTTCAAACGGCGAAGAATTCAGCGCTGACCATCATTTTCCTACGTCATCATCACTGAGCTTCAGGTGCGGATTTTTCGACCTGAATGCACACAATAAAACAACGCCATATGCTCGTCGGGAGAGAGGAATGAAAACGATAAAATTGACCGTCTCCGAAGCCATCGCCAGATACCTAGCGGCGCAGAAGATTGAACTCGATGGCAGTGTCGAGACCTTGTTCGGTTGCGGGTTCGCCATCTTTGGCCACGGTAACGTGACCTGTCTGGGGCAGCAGCTGCACAACATCCAGGACACGATCCCGATCTGGCGCGGCCAGAATGAGCAGTCCATGGCGGTTGCCGCCGTTGCCTACGCCAAGGCCAACAAGCGCCAGCGCATCGGGATCGCCAGCACCTCCATCGGGCCGGGTGCCACCAACATGATCACGGCTGCGGGTATTGCGCACACTAACCGCCTTCCGTTGCTGATGTTCGCCGGCGATGCCCATGTCTCACGCCTGCCAGACCCGGTGCTGCAGCAGGTCGAGCATGCCCATCAACCAGGCCTGAGCGTCAATGATGCCTTCAAGCCCGTCACTCGCTATTGGGATCGCATCACTCATCCCGCACAGATCATGCAGTCCTTGCCGACAGCGATCGCGACGCTGACGGATCCCGCCAATTGCGGGCCGGTCATGATTTCATTGCCACAGGATATTCAGGGCGTTGCCTATGACTATCCAGAGGCACTCTTCGAAGAATGCATCCATCATATTCGTCGCCCGGAAGCCGATACGCGTGCTGTACAGGATGCCATTTCCCTGCTGGAAAAGGCGGAGAAGCCGCTGATCATCGCTGGCGGTGGCGTTCATTATTCCGAAGCCAATCAGTTGCTGGCCGACTTTGCACAACGTCGTAATATTCCGGTGGTCGAGACGATCGCGGGCCGTTCTTCGCTGCTGCAATCCCACCCCTGCAATATCGGCCCGATTGGTGTGACTGGCTCGAATTCCGCCAATGCCATGGCGGCACAATGTGATGTGCTGGTGGCCATTGGCACACGCCTGCAGGACTTCACCACCGGATCCTGGTCGGTGTTTCGTAATCCAGCGCTGAAGATCGTGTCAGTCAACGTGGCGCATATGGATGCCATCAAGCATCGCGCCATGGCGGTCATCGGCGATGCTCGCCACACGCTGGAGCGTCTTGATTCCGGGTTGGGTGAATGGCAAGCCGATCAGCGCTGGCTGGAAAAGGGCCAGGCTGAGGTCGCCGAGTGGAAATCCCTGTGCGCCAACCGTGGCGAGATCACGCCCGGCGAGATGGCGTCCTACGCCCAGGTCATTGCCAGCGTCAATGCGGTGCAGGAACCCGGCGATACCGTGCTGACTGCCGCCGGTGGCTTGCCGGCAGAGCTCAACATGAACTGGCAGAGCAAGCAGCTCGGCAAGTTCGATATCGAGTTCGGCTTCTCCTGCATGGGATATGAAGTGGCGGGTGGCTGGGGCGCCAAGATCGCCAATCCCGACAACGAGGTCGTGGTCCTGGTCGGCGATGGCTCCTACATGATGATGAATTCCGACATCTACAGCTCGGTGCTGACGGGCCACAAGATGATCGTGCTGGTGTGTGACAACGCCGGGTTTGCGGTCATCAACAAGCTGCAGAGCAACAGTGGCAATCCGTCCTTCAACAACATGCTGGCCGATTGTCGCAGCCAGGCCGATGAGCTGGTACGCGTCGACTTCCTCAAGCATGCCCAGTCGCAAGGTGCCTATGGTGAGCACCTGAGTGACATCAGTGATTTCCGGGCCGCCTACCAGCGCGCCAAGGAGAGCCCGCGGACCTACGTCATCGTGGTGGATATCGATTCCAGCAAGTGGTCTTCCTGTGACTGCTGGTGGGATGTGGGGCTACCCGAAGTCGTCCGCGAGGACGTTGATGAAGCGCAGGTCACCGCCATGAATGCCGGCCGTGTCCATCAGCGTCGCGGGCTCTGATTCTGTGTGAGGCCTGGCGCACACCGCAACGGGCCTCATGAACACGCTTGGAATGACAACGCCAATTACCAGCACCCATGCATTTGCAGGAGAACCCTGATGTTCAATGAAGAACACAATATCGCACCGCTGCGCTGGGCCATGGTCGGTGGTGGCCGTGGCAGTGAAATCGGCCACGCCCATCGTGCTGCTGCCCATCGTGACAACTTGTTCCAGCTGGTCGCCGGTGCCTTCGATCTCGACGCTGAACGCGGGCGTGAATTCGGCACCAACCTGGGACTCGATCCAGAGCGTTGCTACCCGGATTACGCCAGCCTGTTCGAGGCCGAAGCTGCTCGCGAGGACGGCATTCAGGCGGTCAGCATCGCCACGCCCAACAGCACCCACCATGCCATCAGCCTGGCAGCGCTCAAGGCCGGTCTGCATGTGATCTGCGAAAAGCCGGTGACCTTCACGGTTGCCGAGGCCGAGGAGCTCAAGGCCGAAGCACAGGCGCGCGGTCTGGTCTTCGGTGTCATGTATGGCTATAGCGGCTATCAGATGCTGCACCAGGCACGTGCCATGGTGCAGTCGGGTGAGCTGGGGCAGATCCGCATGGTCAACATGCAATTCGCTCATGGCTTCCATAGCCAGCCGGTGGAGCAGGTCAGCAGCGGCGCCAAGTGGCGTACCAGTCCTGCCGTTTCCGGGCCGACTTATGTGCTGGGGGATCTCGGGACGCACATCTTCTATGCCGGCCAGTTCATCACCGGACTCAAGGTCGAACGCCTGATGTGCCACCGCCAGAGTTTCGTGGCCTCGCGTGCGCCGCTGGAAGACAACGCCCAGGTGTTGCTCCAGTACCAGAACGGCGCGGTGGGGTCGCTGTGGGCCAGCGCCGTGAACGCGGGTTCCATGCACCAACAGAAGATTCGCGTGGTGGGAGAGAAGGCCAGTATCGAGTGGTGGGATGAGTATCCCAACCAGTTGCGCCTGGAAGTGCAGGGCGAGCCGGCCCGCATTCTCGAGCGTGGCATGGGCTATCTCGCCGAAGGCGACAGCGCCGTGAATAGCAATCGCATCGGTGGCGGGCATGCCGAAGGCTTCTTCGAATCCTGGGCCAATGTCTATCACCGCTATGCACTCGCCATGCAGGGCGCCGAAGCGCGCCGTGATGGCAGAAGTACTCAGCATCTCGGTCTGTCAGAGCAGGAGTTGGAGTCGCTCTGGTTCCCCAATATCGACGCCGGTATCGAAGGTGTGCGGTTGCTGGAGTGCTGTGTGGAATCGTCTGACAACGAGAATCGCTGGGTCGCGTTCTGACCTGACTGCCGGCATCTGGAGCGCCTCACTCTGACGCTATCACCGCCATGGATTGGTAGTTTCTGTGAGGTCGCTTCGCCATTGCGCCACTGACGATGGTTATTTCAAAAGACAACGACAACACCAAAGAGAAGGACATCCTCATGCAAATCAAGCTTTCCAACGCACCGTGTTCCTGGGGTATCGAGTTTGCCGACAATCCCGCCAACCCCAGCTGGCAGACCGTACTGGATGAGATCGCCGGTGCCGGCTTCAAGGCGACGGAGCTGGGTCCGCTCAACTATCTGCCGACCGAGCAGGCAGCACTGGCGTCCGCGTTGGACAGCCGAGGGCTCGAGCTGATCGCCGGTACCATCTTCAAGCATCTACATGACGCGTCACGTCGTCAGGAAATCCTGGATTACACCCGCGCGACCTGTGAAGTGCTCAAGCCGCAGCAGGGCAACTATATGGTCATCATCGATCACGTCAGCTCGCCGCGCACCGATGAGGCTGGCCAGCAGGAAACCGCGACACGTCTCAATGATGAGCAATGGAACGAGATGATGGTCACTATCCGCCAAGTGGCTGAAATCTGTCAGGAATATGACGTGATGCCGGTGCTTCACCCGCATGCCGGCACCTATATCGAGTATCGTGATGAAGTCGATCGCGCCATGAAAGAGCTGGACTCTGACCTGATCAAGCTGTGCATCGATACCGGCCATTGCACCTATGCCGGGATCGACCCCGCCGAGCTGATTCGCACCTATGGCAAGCGCGTCGCCTATATCCACTTCAAGGATATTCAGGCGCCGGTGCTGGAAAACGTGGTGAAGGATGGCATCGACTTCTATACCGCCATCGGCCAGGGCGTGTTCTGCCCGCTGGGCCAGGGCTGTGTCGACTTTGATGCGGTTCGCGAGAGTCTGGAATCCATCGGCTATCAAGGCTGGATCACCGTCGAGCAGGACGTGGACCCGACCAAGGACAACAGCGCGCTGGAAAATGCCCGCGAAAGCCGTGAATTCATTGAACGCAGCATTCTTGAAAAGGGCCTGGCGGAAGCCTGATCCGCATGAAGCCCTGTCGTCATCGCGCCAGAAGACGGCAGGGCACGGAAGATACCGCAATGACTTGTCTCGATAGCGTGGTGCGTCAGATGCCACGAGCACTCGAGCCACACCTGCCTCAGCAGTTCTCGTAATACTATAACAATCGATCACGAGAGGTCGTCATGCCCACTTCACACCCCGGTAGCGACACCGCTACCCCCTCAGCATCCACCGATTCCTCCTCACCCGACAATCAAGAAAAGCTGACGCCAGCGCAGCTTGTCTTCCTGATCAAGATCATTCTGGTGGCCGCCTTGGGTGGCCTGCTGTTCGGTTATGACACCGGCGTCATCTCCGGGGCCATCGGGCCCATCGCGCAGTATTTTGATCTGTCCGCCGCCGAGAAGGGCTGGGCAGTCTCATCTGTGGTCATCGGCTGTATTGGTGGCGCACTCATCGCCGGACGGCTGTCCATTGCCTATGGGCGCAAGGCCGTCTTCATGCTGTCAGCGTTGATGTTCACGGCGTCAGCACTGGGATCCGGCCTGGCGAGCACCTTTGATGCCTACATCTGGTGGCGCATTCTCGGCGGGATTGCCGTCGGCATGGCCAGTGTCATGGCACCGATGTATATCTCTGAGATGTCACCCGGTTATATGCGTGGGCGCACCGTCAGTCTGTTCCAGCAATCCGTGGTCTTTGGCCAGATGGTGGTGTTCTTCGTGAACTACTTCATTGCCAAGGGCATGGCGGAAACCTGGATCCTGAATCACGGCTGGCGCTGGATGCTGGGGTCTGAAGCGATCATTTCCATTCTGTTTGCGGTGCTGATTCCTTTCGTGCCGGAATCTCCACGTTGGTTGGTGCTGAAAGGGCGCCTGGACGATGCCCGCCGAGTCTTGGCGCGCTTCTATCATGGCGACGCCATTGAACGCACGCTGGGCGAGATCCAGAAATCCTTCCAGCACAATGAGAGCAAGCGTCACGCGTCGCTGCGTACCAAGGGGATGCTGGGGCTGGTGGCCATCGGGATCTTCATCGCAGCTGCCCAGCAACTGACCGGCATCAATGTGGTGATGTACTACGCCCCGGATGTGTTGTCCGCCGTCACTTCCAGCAATGAAGATGCCCTGTTCCAGACCTCCATCATGGGGGTGACCTTCGTCGCCGGTAACCTGCTGGGCATGCTCTTGATCGACAAGGTCGGCCGTCGTCCGCTGTTGATTGCGGGGAGCCTGGGCAGCATCGTCGGCATGACCTTCCTGGGTGTCGTGATAGGCAATGGCGAACCGGGCATCAGTGCCTTGATCGCCCTGATCGTCTATGTCGTCTCGTTTGCCATCTCCTGGGGCTGTGTCTGCTGGACACTGGTCTCCGAGATATTCCCCAATGCCATTCGCGCACGAGCCATGTCACTGGCCGTGGCGGCGCAGTGGCTGCTGGGCTTCATTGTCACTCAGACCTTCCCGATGATGCGCCAGAGCGACTTCCTCAATGAACTCGTCGGTGGTGGATTCAGCTTCTGGCTCTACGCTGTCCTGACCTTCATCAGCTTGATGATCGTGCTGCGTTACGTGCCGGAAACCAAGGGTAAGACATTGGAGGAGCTCGAGAACATCACCGGCACTCGCTTGAGCAAGCGTCGCCGTCGTCTTGCTCGTCAGGGCTTGCCACTGACCGCGGAGTAAACCAGGAGCGCTCTGGACTGTTCATCAAGTCGTCGTTATCTACTTCCGCTGGCAATCTTCATGTGCTGGCGGGAGCGTGTCTTGTACCAGACACTATCGTTCTGCCCTGATACCGATGGCATGATCAAAGGACACCAAGCCACAGCCAGAGGACACATGGATGAAGCATAACGTCGCACGGTATGGCCTGATATTGAATACAGAGCGGTTCGATGAGTGTGTCGCGTTCTACCAGGGCCTTTTTGAACTGCCGCTTCTGTTCAATAAAGAGGATGGCGGTTTCAGGCTGATCTGCCTGGCCTATGGAGACGGATATTTAATGATCGAGCAGGGCGGAAGAGCGATTGAGGGAGGCAAGAGTCCCGAGCAAGGTAGCGCCAAGCTGCGCTTCAATGTCAGCGACATCGAACAGGCCTTGAGGGATGTCAGGGAATGGGGGATCGATGCCGAAATCGAAGAGACGCCCTGGGGGAGGACAATACATCTGCATGATCCCGATGGTAACCGGGTGGGGATCCGGGATGAGGCCGGATTCGAGTGGCAGGTGTCGAGTTGAGTATCTCCCCAACTTCGGGGTGTTATCTGGGAGAGCGAGGGGGCTCGTTTTCCTGATGCTAAACACCTGCCCCTTGCGAGCCATCGCAAAATGATGGCAGGCAAGGGGCAGGTGTTACGACAAGTCAGTCTTACGATGGCGAGGGTAGAGTATCAACTGCTGGCACTGGCCAGTGCTCGACGACGCTTGCTAAGGCGTGTCCCAGTGATGTTTTCTAGCTCTTCCAGCGTTTTACCTTTTGTTTCAGGGACATAGCGGAGGACTACTAGAAGACTCAGCAGGGTTAGTACTGCGTAGAGCCAGAAGCTGAACCCACTACCGAACAGGCTATTAAGCCAGGCACTTTCTCGCAGCATCGGGAAGGTTTGTGTGACCACGAAGCCCGCAAACCATTGACCGGCAACCGCAAGCGCCATGGCACGTCCACGAATGGCATTAGGGAAGATCTCTGACAGTAGTGTCCAGCACACACAGCCCCATGAAATTGCGAAGGACACCACGTAGACGATGAGTGCAATCAAAGCGCCATAGCCCACGGCATCACGACCGATAATGATGCCCAAGGCGCACATCCCAATCATGCTACCAATACTCCCCGCGATGAGAAGCGGGCGGCGGCCTACTTTGTCGATCAACAACATGCCTAACAGGTTACCACCCACAAAGGTGACACCCATGATTGAGGTTTGAAGCAAGGCGTCCTCGCTACTGGCGGTTACCGAGGACAGCACGTCCGGTGCGTAATACATGACAACGTTAATACCGGTCAATTGTTGAGCACTGGCAATGAACACACCGAGTATCACCAATCCTAAGAGTCCGCGCTCCCGCAAACTGACCAGGTTATCGCGTGAACTGTCGCGATAGGAGGAGACAATACTGTTGAGTGTTTTGTCGAGTTCTGCAGTAGGGGTAAAACGGCTCAGGACACTTTTTGCTTGCTCGTGGCGACCTCTGAGCACCAGCCAGCGCGGCGACTCAGGAATAAATAGCAGCAAGAGACCGAAGAGCAGGGCCGGGAGAGCCTCAGAGCCCAGCATCCAGCGCCAGCCATAATCGACCATCCAGTGTTCGGCCATGCCTTTGGCAATGAAGTAATTCACGAAGAACACTACCATTTGACCGAAGACGATGGACTGTTGGAAAAGACTGACAGTACGGCCTCTCAGATGGCCTGGCGACATCTCGGAGATATACATCGGTGCTACCACGCTAGCTAGGCCTACTGCCATTCCGCCCAAGATGCGCCATAGCGTGTAATAGGTGAAATCTGTTGCTGTAGCGGAGCCGATGGCTGAGAGGAGAAAAAGTATGGCAGCTATCAGGAAGGCCATACGGCGGCCAAAGCGGATAGAGACCCAACCGGCACAGATGGCACCTCCAATACAGCCGATGACCACGGAAGATACGGCCCAGCCCTTTTCTGCGGGCGTCAGTTGGAAGTATTCAGCGATGGGGCCAATGGCCCCAGAAATGACGCCGGTGTCATAGCCGAACAGCAGGCCTCCCAAGGTGGCAATCAGCGTGATACGAATCAAATAGCTGAGTTGCTGACGTGACAGGGAAGTAATGGCCCCGTCGGGCGAGCGTTTATCGGTCATACGGAATCTCCAGCGTTTGGACGTGGCTACGTCCCGCGCAGATGGCTTCGAGCAGTCTAGTGGGTTGGCGTGACTCGCTGCTCGAGATGTTGTTATGCCCATAGAGCTGAAGTTAGGCGGCTCTGTGGGGTATACCTTCTAGGTAGTATTAGGCGGTCTCGACGATCGCAAAGTGTTCACGAAGGGCCGAGACACTTCGTGTCAGCTGATCTTCCAGAACTGATAGATAATCGCCTGTCTTGACGGGGGTAAATGGGTCAGGGCCCATGGCAGGTGCTTCAACGATGATTGGGCCGGCGTATTGCATGGCCTGAAGCTGAGTAAACTGATCCGCCAAGTGGCTGTGCCCTTGACCGATACCGCCGCGATTGGAGTCGGCAACATGATAAAGTCCAAGTTGATCACCAGTCTCGGCAAGTGCACGTACGGGGTCAGCTTCCTCGATATTCATGTGGTAGGCATCCAGCAGCACCTTGAGCTGGGAGCTGCCGACATCCTGAATAAGCTTGCGGCATTGCGCCGCGGTATTGACAAGATGAGACTCGTAGCGATTGAGAACTTCATAGACCAAGGGCATATCGCGTTCGGCGGCGTACTCACATAATGGTTTCAGTGCCTCGACCAAGTGGCGATATTCGCTATCTTGATCGCTGCCCTCTGCGGCGCGAATGCGCCCCACAAGCCCGTGCAGTGATACGCGTGCTCCGCCCAGTGCCTGAGCAAAATCAATGAGATCTCGATAATAACTATCGGCTGCCTGCCGATCTGAAGCATGTGGGGAGGCGGGATCACAATCCCCTGGCGTCAGTGAGAAAACTTGTAATCTATGAATTTGGCACAGTGCAAGGATTGCCTCTGGAGTGAAGGTTTCCAGGTCGCCGTGCAGTTCAACTCCATCAAACCCCAGCCGTGCCACGCGAGCGAAAATATCTTCGATCGGTTGAGGGCCGAAGGTCCAGGTACAGACACCTAATTTCATGACATGCCTCCATGGCGGTCATAGCCTTGCCAGCTTGGCAAGGCGTGATGATCAAGAGGTCGGGCAATTCACGAGTTGGCATGCCCGACCTACAGGGAGTGTTGGATCAGAGAGTCGGCATGGTGAAGTGACTGGTTTCGCTGCGCAGGCCATCTGGCCAGCGAGTCGTGACAGCCTTCATGCGGGTATAGAAACGCACACCATCCGGGCCGTGCATGTGAAGCGGGCCAAAGAGAGAGCGCTTCCAACCGCCAAAGCTATGGAATGCCATCGGGACAGGGATCGGCACATTCACGCCGACCATGCCGACCTGAATGCGAGTGGTATATTGGCGGGCAGCATCACCGTCGCGAGTGAAGATGGCTGTGCCGTTGCCATACTCGTGGGCATTGATGAGGGCAATTGCCTCGTCGAGTGATTCCTGGCGAACCAGACACAAAACCGGCCCGAAGATTTCTTCGGCGTAGATGCGCATGTCAGGGCGCACATGATCAAAGAGGGTCGCGCCCACGAAATAGCCGTTCTCGTGCCCCGGGACCTTGATGTCACGGCCGTCCACGACCAGCTCCGCACCTTGCTCGACACCGCTGTCGATGAACTCGATAACCTTGTCGGCATGCACGCGCGAGATCAGCGGTCCCATGTCATTTTCTTGCCCCTCGACTTCGCCGGGGCCAACTCGCAGGGTGGCCATCCGCTCGAGGATCTTGTCACGCAGTCGCTGAGCGGTTTGCTCACCGATCGGTACTGCGACGGAGATCGCCATGCAGCGCTCACCAGCACTGCCGTACGCCGCTCCCATCAGGGCGTCTGCGGCCTGATCCAGATCGGCATCCGGCATCACGACCATATGATTCTTCGCCCCCCCCAGGGCCTGAACACGCTTGCCATGTGCTGAAGCTGTGGAATAAATGTATTCGGCGATCGGGGTGGAGCCGACAAAGGAAACGGCCTCGACGCGCTCATCGGTCAGCAGGACATCGACGGCTTCCTTGTCCCCATTGACGACGTTGAATACGCCCGGCGGCAGGCCGGCTTCCGTCAGCAGTTCTGCCATGCGCAGCGGAGCAGAGGGATCTTTCTCCGAAGGCTTCATGATGAAGGTATTGCCGGTTGCCAGGGCAATGGGGAACATCCACATCGGTACCATGGCCGGGAAGTTGAACGGGGCGATGCCTGCGCAGACACCTAGCGGTTGCATCAGAGAGTGGCTGTCTACGCCGGTACCGACATTAAGAGAGTGTTCACCTTTTTGAAGGTGGGGCATGCCACAGGCGAATTCGACGACTTCCATGCCGCGAGTCACCTCACCGAGCGCATCCGAATGCACTTTGCCGTGCTCACGCGAAATCAGTGTGGCGAGTTCGTCGCTATGCTTTTCCAGCAGTGCCTTGAAGCGGAACAGGATGCGTGAGCGCTTGAGGGCTGAGGTGTTGGACCAGCCGGGGAAGGCGGCGCTGGCGGCAGCTATGGCGGAGCGGGTTTCCTCGGCACTGGCCAGTGACACACTTGCGGACTGCTCGCCAGTGGCCGGGTTATAGACTGGTGCATTACGACCGCTGTCGCCGGGTTGCGTTTGACCATTGATGAAGTGATGTAACTGTTGCATGAACGTGTCCTCGTGGAGAGTGGTATTGGCGCTGACTCAAGCGAAGTAATCTGAGTCGTGCGGGCTGTCTATGCAGCCTGGTGGCCTAGAGCCGGCTCCCTCCGTGCGCAGAGGAATAAGAACCGTGCTATTTGTTGAGCGCGGTTGCCACATCATCCCGGCCCAAACCTTTCGGAAAACTTTGAATCAGCAGATGAATCAGGCGTTGATCAGCTTTGCCTCGCGTGCGAGATGAGCCAGGTTGTCGTGACCGAGCGTCGCGTAAGTCAGCGGGTCGGCGACGGCAGGGTCTTGCTCGGCCTCTACAACCAGCCAGCGATCATCGTGCTGACCATATCCCTGACGCTTCAGCTCGGTGAAAAGCGCGGCAAAGTCAACACCGCCGTCTCCCGGCACGGTGAAAACGCCATCCAGTACGGCATCCAGGAAGGACTTGTCACGGTTGATCGCGTTGTCCATCAGTGCCATACGGATGTCCTTGCAGTGGACGTGGGTAATGCGTTTGCCATGCTTGCGTGCCACGGCGACGGGATCGCCACCGGCATAGGTCAGGTGACCGGCATCCAGCAACAGCTTCACGTGTTGTGTGGAGGCCATCAAACGGTCCACATCGGCTTCACTCTCGATGACGGTGCCCATGTGATGGTGATAAGCCATTTCCACGCCTTGAGACGCCATCTCTTTTGCGACAGCATCCAGGCCGGTTGTTAAACGCTCCCAATCGGCATCATTCATGACGGGGCGGCGTGAGACAGGAGTGTCTTGATCCCCATGTACACAGCGGCTGACTTCGCAATACACCATGACAGTAGCGCCACACGTCTTGAGCAGCTGAAGATGATCATTCAGGGCTTCCAGCTCTTCCTCGATGCTACGCTCCAGCAGACGGCTTGAGTACCAGCCAGATACCAACGCCAGATCGTGAGCATTGAGTACCTGAGACAGGGCGTCGGGGGTGCGCGGGAATTTGTTTCCTAGCTCGAAACCAGCAAAACCTGCCTGGCGGCCTTCGCTGAGACATACCTCCAGCGGTGTGTCGGCACCGAGGCTCGGTAGATCATCATTGGTCCAGGTCAGCGGGTTGATGCCTAGGCGAATGCTCATGGCGGTATCCTTCTTCGAGATATTGAGTGTGCAAGGAGGCACCGTGGCCTCCGAGGGCATGGCGTAGACTCAGGGCCGGAGAGGCTGCCTGCACCCGACCCTGTGGATGTTTTAGTGAGCTTGTTGCTGTTTTTGCGTCACATAGCCCTGGTAGGCGTCACGGACCTCAGTACGTTCGCTGACCTCGGGAATGGCGACCTCCCACCAGTGCCCGCCTTCCTGGGTGGAGGGCAACGGATCAGTGTCTAGCGCGATGACGTAGGTTGTCTCTGAGGCCCGGGCACGCTCGAGGGCGGCTTCCAGTTCGCCAATCCCTGTGACCTGTTCGGCCTGACAGCCCAGCGCACGAGCGTGTGCCGCAAAATCCACCTTGGGAGCGCCTTCCGGAACGGTGCGACAGTCCTTGAGCAGATTGTTGAAACCGGCACCGCCAGTCGCGTGTTGTAGGCGATTGATGCAGCCGTAGCCTCGGTTATCGAGCACGACGACGGTCAATTTGTGGCCCAGCATCACTGAGGTGGCCAGCTCGGAGTTAAGCATCAGGTAACTACCGTCTCCCACTACGACGGTCACATCACGCGATGGGTGAGCCATCTTGACGCCCATCCCGCCGGCCAGTTCATAGCCCATGCATGAGAAGCCATATTCCACGTGATAACTGCCGGGGACAGTGGCTGCCCATAGCTTGTGAAGCTCACCTGGTAAGCCGCCGGCGGCACAGACCACGGTGGTGTCTTCTGTCGCTTGACGATTTACGGCACCGAGTACCTGAGCATCGGTTGGCAGCGAGAGTGCCTGGTCAGCCATCACGCTTTCCCTGACCGCTTCCCATTCCTGCTTGAGCCCAGATTGGCGTTGCACCCAGCTATCTGGTGCAGCCCAGTCGGCTAGCCCCGTCGTTAAAGATTCTATTCCGCGCAGTGCGTCGCACTGCAGCTGCTGTGCGCCATGCTTGACGGCATCGAAGCGACCGACATTGAGGCTGATGAGTGTTTGATCGGCGGCTTCAAAGAGCGTGCGAGAGCCGCTGGTAAAGTCTTGGAGTCGTGAACCGATGGCCAGAATGACATCTGCTTCACGTGCCAGCTGATTGGCGCTGGCCGCGCCCGTCACCCCAATCGCGCCCATATTGCGAGCGTGGCTCCAAGGCAGGGCACCTTTGCCTGCCTGTGTTTCGACCACGGGGATACCGTGCTGCTCGGCAAAGGTGGATAGAGCATCGCACGCCTCGCTGTAGTGCACGCCACCGCCTGCAATCAAAAGTGGGCGCTTGGCTGAGCGGAGCGTGTCTAACGCCATCACAAGCTCTTCCTGGGCGACAGGAGCACGGCGGATACGATGGAGCTGGCGGTCGAAGAAATCGGTAGGCCAGTCGTATGCCAGCGTCTGGACGTCCTGTGGCAGACACAGGGTGGCAGGGCCGCAGTCCACGGGATCCAACAGCGTCGCCAATGCTTGGGGAAGGCTGGTCAGCAACTGTTCCGGCCGTGTGATGCGATCAAAGAAGCGCGAAACAGGTCGGAAGCAATCATTGACGCTCAGGCCGGGGTCGTTGAAATGTTCGACCTGTTGAAGCACCGGATCTGGTGCGCGGCTGGCGAAGGTGTCGCCGGGCAAGAACAGCACCGGTAATCGGTTGACATGGGCAAGCCCGGCAGAGGTCACCATGTTGGTGGCACCAGGTCCGATGGACGAGGTGCACGCCATGATTCGGCGACGGTTGTTCGCCTTGGCATAGGCGATGGCAGCATTGGCCATGCCTTGTTCGTTATGAGCACGATAGGTGGGGAACGCATCACTTGCAGCGTGCAAGGCCTCGCCAAGGCCTGCCACATTGCCGTGGCCGAAGATGGCAAAGCAGCCACCGAACAAGGGGACTTCCTGTCCGTTTTGCTCGATATATTGCGCACTCAGGTATCGCACCAATGCCTGAGCGACTGTCAGGCGCACGGTACCCGGCGCTGCCGCTGAGTGAGAAACAGAGCTCATTGCAGGACTCCTTCTGCGAGCGTGGTGGCAGGACTGGCATCCTCTGCGTTGCAATAGGCATCACGCAGTTTCTGCCAATGGGTAATCAATTCGAGATAGTTGTCAGCAGCCTGTCGGGTCAGGGTCGCGTCATCGATAGTGCCCGAAAGCCAAGCTTGGCTGGGGGCGGTGAATAATGTACGGCCGACGGTGAACCCTTTGCAGATCGGGAAACGTGCTGCCTGTTCGAATCCACGCTTTACGTCTTCGATGGGGGCATCCAGTCCCAGAAGTACGACACCGTGACACCAGCTATCGCGTGTACTGATGATTTGGTTCACCTTTTCCCAGCCCTGGGCTGTAAGAGCCGGAAGTTTCCACCAATCGGGACGAATGCCGAGGTTGTAGAGACGCTCCAGACTGCGCGGAATGGTGGTCTCATCGCAGGTGGGGGCGTCTGCCTGACGTGGCGGAATCACTTCAATCAGCAGTTCATGTCCGGAAATGCAGCAAGCGTCATACAGCTGGCGCAAGCGGGCTTCCTGGTCAAGGCGCAGTGTGGCTTCGTCATCGGGGTGGTAGAACACCAGGCACTTCACGATGTGGTGGCGCGGCCAGCGTCTCAGCTGGCTACCGATGTCATCGCCATGCTGGAAGCGAAGTGGGCGTGAGCTGGGGAGCTCGACCGGGCGGCCGACCCACCATTCCAGTTCAGCGGTGTCATTGAGTGCATCCTGGCCCAAGACATCATCACAGAGGATCGCCGGCCGTGTGATGCCGGCCTGCTGTGCCGCTGTGCGGGTGGCTTGTACCAGTAACTGCTTCAAGCGAGGCAGGCGATCGGGGTTACCTTCGACATCGCGTGCCATGTCCAGGAATTGACGGCGATGGTCGAATGCCAGTCCCAGCACGCTGTCCCAGTGCGCTACACGACGGGTGGTGACGCGATGCAAGTGGGTTAGATGACCATCAAGATCCGGGCGAGGCACGGACTCGCGGCGGCTCAGATAATCGAACAGTTCCGCTTCTGTGGGCATGGCTGGTGCACACCCGTGACGGGACACCACCAAGGCGCCGCACGCGTTGGCGTAATGGCCGCAAGTTTCCCAACTTTCATCGCGCAGGTAGCCACGCAGGAAACCGCTCATGAAAGCATCGCCGGCACCGAGTACATTCATGACCTCGACCTTGACGCCCTCGACCAGAATGCCCTCTTCCAGTTGTTGCGGGATCTCTTCTTCGAAGATGACGCAGCCACGCGCCCCTATCTTGCACACGAGCACTGCCTCGCTATGACGGCGAACTTCACGCAGCGCTTCTAGCGTGTCGGTACTGTTGCCGGCAATGTGAAACTCTTCTTCCGTGCCGACGATCAGGTCAAAGTCGCCAAGCCAACGTGCCATGTGCTGGCTTACGCTTTCATCCGCGACGAACCGAGTCTCGCCATCGCCAATGCTGGTCAGCCCCCAGAGTACTGGCCGGTAGTCGATGTCCAAGACACGCTTTACACCAGCGTTTCGTGCAGCATCCAGTGCCTTGCGAGCAGCGCGCTGCGTACGCGGTGTAGAGAGATGAGTGCCGGTGATGGCTAAGGCACGTGCTCGGGAGATAAATGCCGGATCGACATCATCTTCATCAATGGCCATGTCAGCACAGTCGTTACGAACAAAGAGTAGGGGGAACTGGTCTTTGTCCTTGATGCCGAGGAGCACCAGGCCCGTCAGGCGTTCAGGATCGCGGATTAAGTGGCTGACATCACAACCGGCCGAGGTGAGCTCTTCGCGCAGAAATTCCCCCATCTGCTCGTTGCCAACTCGAGCTAGCATCGAGGATTTGAGTCCAAGGCGTGCCGTACCATACGCCATATTGCCGGAGCTCCCGCCCAGGTATTTCTTGAAGCTGGTGGCGTCCTCGAGACGCGCACCGATCTGTTCAGCGTAGAGGTCAACGGCGACGCGGCCGAGGCAAATGACATCCAGATCCGGTGAGTGAGGAGAGTGGCGCGTCATGGGCATATCCCTTAATGGGCCGGTGTTACCCGGCATTGACAATAATCGATGTAGATCGAGGTATCGGGGGGAGCCCCGTAGTGCTTATTGATGATCTACGTGTACGCCTGCTCGCGGTCAGGCAACAGAGGCGGAATCCGTCCGTTGGAACTCCGCCAACTCTGCATCCAGGCTGGCCATTTCCTCGCCACCGGCCATCATGTTGAGCACTTCCTCACGAGTGATGTCCTCTTTGCGCCAGCTTCCTAATGAGGTGCCGCGCTTGAGCAGAGTAAAGGCATCACCGATGGGGTAGGCGTGATGGACGTTATGCGTGATGAAGATGACGCCGAGCCCTCGGTTGCGCGCCTGAGCGATATAGCGCAGTACCTTCGATGCTTGCTTGACACCTAGTGCTGACGTTGGCTCATCCAGAATGAGCACCTTGGCACCGAAGTAGACAGCGCGTGCGATTGCGACACACTGGCGTTCGCCGCCTGACAGCGTGCCGACGGGTTGAGACGGGTCACGCACATCGATCCCGATCTTGGCCATCTCTTCACGTGCCACCCGATCCGCAAACTCCCAGTCCACATATTTGAAAGGACCGAATCCCTTGGTGGGCTCACGGCCCATGAAGAAATTACGGGTGATCGACATCAAGGGAATCATTGCGAGGTCCTGGAAGACCGTTGCGATGCCAGCATCGAGTGCCTGGCCGGGAGACGTGAAGTTGGCAGGGCTTCCCTCCAGCAGCAGTTCACCGTGGGTCGGGGCATGCACGCCTGACAGAGTCTTGATGAGGGTGGACTTGCCTGCGCCGTTATCGCCGAGCAGACACATGACTTCGCCTGCGTAGACTTTCAATGAAATATTGGAAAGAGCGACAACGTTACCGAAGTGCTTATCGACAGCCTGCATCTCGATAAGAGGAGTGCGGGTGTCAGCGGCTTTAGGAGTATCGCCTCTGGCGCGATCGGCGACGGTCGTAGTCTGTTCCGGCGTCTGTTGCAGGTTGGCGTTAGTAGTCATTACTTAGCCTCCAGAGCTTTCTTGCGCACGTAATTGTTGAACAGTACTGCGATCAGGAGCATGGCGCCGAGGAAGACCTTGAACCAGTCAGTGTTAACGCCGGTGTAGAAGATGCCCATCTGTACCGTGCCGAAGATAAGCGCACCGAATACGGCACCCACGGCAGAGCCATATCCGCCTGTCAGCAGGGCTCCGCCGATGACGACGGCGATGATGGCTTCCAGTTCCTTGAGCAGACCGCGAGTCGTGTCGGCTGAACCGGTATCCATGACTTGCAGGCAGGCAAAGATGGTGGCGGCGACAGCGGTAAAGATAAACAGCAGGATCTTGACCTTCATTACAGGGACGCCGACGTTGCGTGCAGCATTCACATCACCGCCGCAGGCGAATATCCAGTTGCCGAAGCGGGTGTAAAGCAGCAGCCAGGTCGCGGCAGCGGCCAGTACAATCCACCAGACGATAGAGACCGGGACACCAGTGACACTTGGATTTCCCGCGAAGTTGGTGGCAATCCAGCCTTGGGCTGCCATCCAGCTGAAGAGGCCAGTAACTACCTCGCCGGAGAAAAACGGTGCCAACCAGTCATGATCGGCAATCTCTTGCAGACCGCTGACTTGGGTGCGTCCAGTCGTCAAGCGGGTCAGGCCGATGGCCAGGCCGCGCAGGATGAACAGAAAGCCCAGTGTGACGATGAAGGAGGGCAGGCCTGTCCGCATCACCAGATAGCCGTTAATCCAGCCAATCAGGGCGGCACAAGCAAAGGCGAAAGTAATGGCCAGCCAGAGGGGCCAGCCGTATTGCACGGCAGGGATGGCAATCAAGATGCCGGCAAAGCCGATCATGGAGCCGAGAGAAAGGTCGAATTCACCGCCGATCATTAGCAGCGACGCCGCGATCGCGAGAATGCCTAGCTGCGCAGAGACTTCCAGGAAGTTGAGGATGCCCGCCAAGCTGAACATGCCTGTCCCCGAAGCGGCGACAGAGAAGAAGGCAAATACCAGGATGGTGCCGGCAATGGCGCCAAATTCAGGACGTTTCAGCGCGGCCTTGAGGGGGTGAACGCGGCGCAGCCGTTCGTCATCAGCGGCCGGAACGGCACTGACAGTGTGATCAGTCATGATGCTCTCTCCTGGCGCCCTCACTGAGAGGACGCCATGTCATGGAAATGAAAGTTTTGCCAAATTGAGCTTTTCGCTTAGCGAATGCCTTGCTCTGAAAGCTCGATGACCTGACCTGCATTTTCGGCGGTAACAAACCCGGGGCCTGTGGCGACATCGCCAGCCGGCATCAGACCGTGTATGTGGTACTGATGCATGAAGACCACCGGCAGATAGCCCTGCAGGTACTGTTGTTGATCAATGGCAAAGTTCATTTCACCCGATTGAATCGCGGCAAGAATATCGGGGGAGAGGTCGAAGGTGCCGAGCTGAAATTTTTGAGTAGCGCCGGCTTCTTGCATGGCTTTGAGCATTGGCTCAGAGCCGAGAGGCCCCAGGGCGAGGATGGCGTCCACTTCGCTATGCTGATTGAGGTAAGCCACGAGAGAGTTTTTGATTTCGGTGGGATCGGTGCTGGTGGCTAGCTCGCTGGCGCTACCGTCAAACCCTTTGATGAAGCCCGCACACCGTGCATCTAGGCCTACGTTGCCTTGTTCCTGATTGATGCAGAGCCCGTGCTTGGCGCCGCTCTCGACCATGCGTTCTGCTGCACCGCGCCCTGCTTCATATTCACTTTGACCAATGTGAAGACGTGCGCCAATCTCCTTGGACTTATCGCCACCAGAATTGATGGTGATGACCGGGATCTGCTGCTCCACAGCGTTCTTGATGCCTTTGCCCAATGCATCGGCGTCTGTCAGGGAAATGATAAGGCCATCTGGCTGTGAGGCCACAGCAGCATCCAGTAGTTGGGCCATCTTTGCCATGTCAAAGGTAGAAGGTGCGCGGTACTCGACTTTGACACCAAGCTCTTCAGCCGCATCGTCAGCGCCGCGCTTGACGACAGACCAGAAGGGGTCGGAGTTCTGGCCATGAGTGATCATGACGTAGCGTTCGGTGTCGGCTGCCCAGGCAGCATTGGCCACAGAGACTGCTAACAAGGCTGTCGTGAGACTGGCTACCGCACGACGCAGGCGTGGCATCCTTCTGTGAGAGTTCGGAGAGGTGGCGAAAGGCTCGACTTTGTACATGGTTGGCTCCTGACGTTCTTTGGTTATTGTCTTTGTCAGTGAGGAAGAGCGGACTGGCGTTGCTCTCTTCCAGTATGCGAGTGCCCAGTGGTCTGGAGCATGGCGTGTTCCATTCCGACCGGTAGTTGGAATGTAGATTCCACTTGGGCGGAATGCAACCGGAATATTCAATTTATTTTTTTGTTGGAATTTTCATTCCATGTGCCTAGACTGCCAGTCATCGTTCACTCCCGAGTTACGGCCGCATCGGCGCCGGGTCGGCAGGTGACAAGTGACAGGAGTATCTATGGCAGATATCACCCCTCTACAAATGACAGCTCGGCAGATTGAGTCTTTCGAATCCCTCGAGGCGCATATCAGCCAGCAATACCCATCGCTGTCGCGTCGGCTGCAACAAAGTGCCCGCTTTTTGTTGGATCATCCTCAAGAAGTGGCTTTCGGTACCGTGGCAGGTCTCGCCCAAAAAGCCGATGTCACGCCCTCTACGCTCATCCGCTTCGCCAATGCTGTGGGGTTTTCGGGCTTTTCGGAGATGCAGAAACTTTTTCGAGCACGCCTAGTAGAAGCTGAGCCCAGCTACAGCGAGCGCATCAGAGTCGCCCGAGAAGTAACGGGTGAGAGTCCTGGTGCTCACGAGCTGTTGAGAAGTTTCTCGGCTGCCAATCAGCAAGTACTTGGTGAATTGCCAGGGCGTATCGCGTCGAAGGATATCGAGCGAGCTCTCGATCTGTTAGAAGTCGCGGAGGCTGTTCACCTTCTGGGGGCACGGCGAAGTTTCGTCGTCTCAAGCTACCTGGCCTACTCATTGCGGCATATCGCCAAACGCGCCTTCTTGATGGACGGCATGGGAGCGATGTATCGCGAGCAGGCAGAGGCGATCTCCCCCCAAGACTGTCTGCTGGTCACCAGCTTCGCGCCTTACGCAGAAGAGGTGCAGTCTGCCGTCCATGTGGCGCGTGAGCGCGGTACCCCCACGGTACTCATCACCGACTCTTCCCTGAGCCCGCTGACTCACCATGCAGATGTCGTATTGGTGGTGAACGAAGCGGAAGTTCAAGGCTTCCGAGGCCTGACGTCCACGCTATGCCTAGCCCAGGCACTTGCCATCGGCCTGGGCGTTCGCCAGCAGGGCAGCGGGGAGTTGCAGGGCACCACACCGCTAGACACCTCATTGCAGTAAGAGGGCGCTGCCAACTTTTGAGGCTGAAGTACGGAAAAGGCGAGCACTACAGGAGGTAGTGCTTGCCGACAGTCCCTCTCAATTCGTTCGAGACGTAACAACAACAAACGCCATAGATACGGAGGACGCTTCACATGAAAATCGCTCTGCTGGGTGCCGGTCGCATCGGTCGTGTTCACGCTCGCGCCATCTTTGAGCACCCCTTGGCTCAACTGGCGTGTGTCAGTGATGCCTTCCCGGAGGCTGCCAATTCACTCGCTGCGGAATATGGTGTGCCGGTGATGACGGCGGAAGACATCTTCGCGTCAGCGGACATTGATGGTGTTCTGATCGCCTCCTCCACTCCGACTCACTGTGACTTCCTTGAGCGCGCGGCTCGTGCTGGCAAGGCGGTACTTTGCGAGAAGCCGATCGATCTGGATCTTGCGCGAACGCGTCACTGTCTTGGTGTGCTGGCAGAGTACCCCGTGACCTGTGCACTGGGGTTCAATCGTCGCCATGACCCTCAGTTCTCGGCGCTCAAGCAGGCGCTGGAAGCGGGACGAATCGGGGAACTCGAGATGATCACCATCACCAGTCGCGATCCAGAGCCGCCGCCCGCAGAATATGTGGCAGCCTCGGGAGGACTCTTCCGTGACATGAGCATTCATGATCTGGACATGGCGGTCTGGCTGCTGGGCGAGTCGGTCACGGAGGTGACGGTCAGTGGCAGCTGCCTTGTGGATCCAGCCATCGGTGAAGCGGGAGATCTGGATAGTGCACTCATCAATCTGAAGAGTGCTTCTGGCAAGTTGGTCTCCATTAGCAACTCGCGTCGTGCCTGTTACGGCTATGACCAGCGGATCGAGGTCTTTGGCAGCCAGGGCATGCTGGAGGCGCGCAACGAGACTGATACGCGCCTGCGCTTCACCGGCGTGGAAGGCGTGGTGGAAGAGCGTCCACAGTGGTTCTTCCTCGAGCGTTACGCGCAGGCCTATGTTCGTGAGGTGGGAGATTTCGTCACTGCCTGGCAAGAAGGTCGTGCCCCTCTGGCCGGAGCCCAAGATGGTCTTGCCGCGTTGGAACTCGCCGAGGCAGCTCTAATTTCCTATCGCGAAGGTCGGCGTGTACTCCTCAGTGAGATTCGCTGAAAGGCCACTCCTCCAACACCACTGCCAGACAGGAGCTGATACATGACTCTTCTCGTTAGACCGCATGCCCCGAGCGAAGATGGCACCTTGCTCGAGGTAACCCCGGAATCTGCAGGCTGGACACACGTGGGCTTTCGCGTGCATCGCTTGAAACAAGGTGAGCGTTTCGAGCGCCACACCGAGAGTCGTGAGCAATGCCTCGTGCTGCTCTCGGGGCGCGCGACCGTGCGTTCCGGTGACCAGACTTTCGAGAATATTGGCGAGCGCATGAGTGTATTCGATCACTTGCCTCCCTATTCGGTGTATCTGCCAGATGGCGTCGCCTACTCGGTAGAAGCCCTGACAGAGCTTGAGATAGCAGTTTGCAGTGCACCGGGGCATGGCAACCATGCCGCGCGCTTGATTCGCCCCGAGCAGGTGGCCTGTTCGACACGAGGCGAGGGGACCAATACGCGCCATGTGCAGGACATTCTTCCGCAGACAGAGCCTGCTGATAGTTTGTTGGTGGTTGAGGTCTATACACCGCCGGGTAATTGGTCCAGCTACCCGCCGCACAAGCACTGTGCGGACAACCTCCCGGAAGAGTCTTTCCTGGAGGAAACCTACTATCACAAGCTCAATCCGTCACAGGGCTTTGCGTTCCAGCGTGTCTATACTGATGATCGCTCTCTGGATGAGACCATGGCGGTGGAAGACGGTTGCTGTGTGATGGTGCCGGAGGGATACCACCCCGCCGCCGCCCCGCACGGCTACGAGCTCTACTACCTCAATGTCATGGCCGGCCCCAAGCGGGTCTGGAAGTTCAAGAATGATCCTGCGCATGAGTGGATCGTCGAGCAGGCGTGATAGACAGGTCATTCTTCGATAAGTCGTAAAAAGCCCGCCTCTGGACATTCCAGAGGCGGGCTTTTGCGTTCATGGCGTCACATTACGCCAGAGGGCTTCATACCAGCTCGCGCTTTTCTTCCCGTGCGATGCGGCGATCACGTGCGACCGCGCGGCAGATGACGATCAATACCGCCAGGGTGAGCACTGGCCATACCAGTACGTAGGTGGCAAATAGCAATGTCATGTGTGTTGTCTCCCTGTTCTGTCTCGGACGTTATCCAGATCATGCGCCGGTGGAGGCAGCAGGCTGCGTCTGGATCGGTGTTGTCGTATCACGATCGCCTGAGTCAAGTGCTTCGTCATAGTTGCCGACACGTGCGGTGATGGTGTCGAAGTCGAAGCGTTCCTGGCGGCTGGCGAGGCTCATGACCACACACACCAGGGTGCTGGTGCCGTAAGCGGTCAGTGATGCCAGCAGGACGGTGTAGTCGCGCAGGAAGTCAGTCGCGAAGATCAGCATGGCGATCATGGCCGCGATTCCCGCAAGGATGCCGAGAATGCGCCCCAGGAAGCCGAATACCATCAGGCCGATGATCACGCCGCCGCCGATGCTGGCGAGCAGCTCGAAGAACAGACCGCTCATGCCCGTCAGCGGCACCAGTTCAAAGCGTGCCAGGCAGAACATCACCATCGCGACGATGACCGACGTGGTGAAGGCGGTGTTGGTCACCCGGTTCCAGAAGCAGCTGGCGATGACCGGGAAGACGATCGCGCCCCACAGAGCCCCGACGAAGACCAGCATCACCAGGATATCCAGTGAGAAGCTGGCGAAGACGATGCCCAGCACCGTGGCGATGATCATGGTCAAGCGGCCGATGAAGAGCATGCGCTTCGGGTCTGGCTTGCCGCGGGCGATATTCTTGCCATAGACATCGGCCATGATGATGGCGGACAGCGCGGAAAGGTCGGAATCCGCGGTGGAGGACAGCGAGCCGATCACCAGAATGAAGAACAGCGCGATGAAGAACGGCGGCAGATACTCGGACACCATCTGCGGGATGAGGTTGTTCATGTCGCCGTTGAGCGGCTCCACCCCGAGTGTCAGTGCCATCAGGCCAATCATGCCCAGGCCGATGACGATGGCGCCATAGCCCAGCGTCGCGGTGAGGAAGGTCGGCTTGATGTGGTCTTCGTTGACGGCGAACAGGCGCTGGGAAATGGTCTGGTTACCGATCGCATAGGCCAGTACCGCGACGAAGAAGGGCGCACCCTGATTCAGGATGGCATCCGTCGAAAAGAAGTTGGCCTGCTCTGGCGTCAGGTTATCCAGGCCTGCGACCAGCTCTGTCGGGCCACCCATCGCGAAGAACACTGCCGGGATGATCACGATGGCGATTGCCATCAAGGCGACCAGCTGCGCGAAGTCGGTCAGCACCGAGGCGCGGAAGCCGGACCACAGGGTATAGAACAGCACCCCGACGCCTGCCATGATCACGCCCGCCTGGAAGGACAGCGGCGAGAGCACGGAGACGAGCGCCCCGGCGGCGGTGAAGTTGACCATCAGGCTGATCACGCTACCCAGCAGGTTGGAGAGCGCCAGAATCAGCTGACTGGAGGAGCCGTGGCGCGCATGGATCAGCTCGCCCAGTGTATGCGCATTGGGCGCCAGCTTGCGGAAGCGGCGGCCGAAGGGGTAGATGAACAGAATCATCAGTGCACCCCACAGGCCATAGTGGATCGGCCCTGAGACACCATAGGTATAGCCGGAGGTGGCGGCAGCATAGAAGGAGGCCGCCCAGATCCAGGTAGCCGTCATGCTCGCCGCGCCCATGCCGAAGCCAACGCGATGGTTGGAGACCATGAAGGCATCGGCATCTTCATTTTTCTTGCGGATCCCCAGCGTCATCAGGTAGGTGCCGCCATAGAAGGCAAGCAGCAGCAGTACGACAGTCAGGGTAGAGAATTGATATAGCGATTCGTTGTTCAAGAACTGGCCCTCGGTAGGGAAACAGGGCGCTACGCAACGCAGTTGCCAGAGGGCAAACGGTTGTCGATAGCGACGAGTAAGGAGGGGAAGGTTCTTAGCCGTGGACGTAGTTCAGCGTCATTTGCTCAAGCAAATGGCATCCAGCGCAGCACGTGGGCCGCGTCATCAATAATCGGCAATCTCGGTCAATGAAGACGGAGTTGGTGGCACTTCCCGGTCAGGCGGGAACTTGGGGGAGGGCGGCGTGGCATGCATCTGCCTTCATCGGAATAATGATATCGCATACGCGTCCTTGTTATCGGTCAAGCCTTGCAAGGGCGCTGATGCGAGTTGTTGGTCAGCCCCAAGCTTGGCAAAACGGTGTTTTTATTTTCTCTCGTTATCAAATTCGTTGGCAACGATAAATTATACGCATGTCAATGTCCACACCCTGGCGGGCAAAGCTTGCCTCTCATTCACGTCAACGGTGGTTGGACGAGCGGGTGCGACGATGTTCAGTGGCGTGACACGTGCCAGAGCAGCATGGAAGACATGACGTATTATATAAATAATATTACTCGGCATGAGTTGTGTTTATTTGCTGAGCTTTCTGAATGGAGCCAGAAAGTTGAATAAATCGTTGTCATTACGTCATGCGTATTACTTGTCCAATGCTTGAGGAAAAGACTCCCTCAATGGCTCAGGCAACGACTGACTCGGCGTGGAAGGGGACGTTGACGCATGGGAGAGCGAGTCTTCAAAGCGGCCTACCCACAGTAAAACGCCCTGTCCGAAGACAGGGCGTAGTGGGCATGCTCAGCGCAGGGTTTGGCTTACCGAGAGCTTTCCGCCGTCTTGCGAGTGCTTTCCCAGCGCAGGTGCGCTTCGGGAGAATAGCTACGTGACGGCGTGTGCTCGAGACCGATCTTGGCGGTACCGATCGACACCAGACGCAGCAGGGACGCCGTGGCGGCAATCACGATGAACAGCGCTGGCACACCGCCGAGGTTGGAGAGCATCTTGATGCCGTCAATGCCCACGAAGGCCGTCATGATCCAGGCGACGGCGCCGATGGTGCAGCCCCAGATGATCTTCATGAGCAGACGATCATGGGTGTTTTCATCACTGTCACCGGCCATGGCGGCCTGGCTGTCGGTGCTGCACAGCTGGCTGATCGCTTCGGTGTTGGAGTCGGCCGCCGTCACGAAGGACAGGAAGGCGATGATCAGGAAGACGGCGCTGACCAAGGTGCTCATCGGCAGTTCGTCAAACAGGGCATAGATGACGGAGCCTGCACCAGACTCATTCAGCAGTTGGTAAAGCGCACCGCCACTTTGCATGTCGAACTGGATAGTGGAGCTTGCGAAGACACTCACGTAGGTAATCGAGAACAGAGCCGGTGCGACAAGGTTGATCAGCATGAACTGGCGCACGGTATAGCCACGGGAAATCTTGCCCAGGAACAGGGCGGAAATCGGTGCCCATGCCATCCAGTTGGCCCAGTAGAAGATACTCCAGCTTTTCGGCCACGGATCGTCATCGAAGGCCCCGGTGAACAGGCTCTTTTGCATGAAGTTGTTGAAATACTCACCTGCGGCTTCGGTGCCATAACCAAGAATGGTCTGGGTCGGGCCGCACAGGAAGACGAAGGCCATGAAGACGAAGAAGGCCTTGGCGTTGATGGCGGAAAGACGCGCAATGCCTTTCTGCAGACCACTGGCCGCGGAGGCGGTAAAGCAGGCCACGATGGCGAGAGTCACCAGTGCCAGCATCAGCGGGCCAGTGCCGGTCCCCAGGAAGCGGTCCAGGCCGCCGGCCAGTGTCATGGCGCCGGTGCCCAATGACGATGCCATGCCGCAGACCAGTGCGAACAATGCCAGTGCATCCAGCGCGCGGCCCTTGCGACCGATCAGACGATCACCCAACAGCGGCACGAAGAGCGTGCCGAGCGAGAACGGCTTGCCCAGGTTGTAATGCATCAGAGCGAACAGTAATGCCGGGACGGTATAGATCGCATAGGGCGTGAATGACCAATGCAGGAACATCGTCGAGAGCGCAAAGCGCGCCGCCTCGGGAGAGTTCGCCGTCAGATCCAGCGAACCGGGGGGAGTATGCAGATGATAGAGCGGTTCTGCGGTCGACCAGAACATGATGCCGACGGCCAGCGTTGTACATAGCGTGATGGAAAACCAGCGCCAGGGTGTCAGGATCCGCGTGGCATTTTCACCACCGATCCGGGTCCGGCCCAGTGGTGACAGGTAAGTGATCAAGCATGTCACCACCATCGCCAATGCCGTAATCGAGAACAGCCAACCGAACTTGTTGAGTACCCAGTCATTCAAGGCCGTCGTGGTGGCGAGAAAGCCTTCAAGATTGATGAGGCTTGCTGCCACCGCGACCATCAACAGGATGAACGGTGGCCAGAAGACCAGGGGGCGGATGGAAGAGCCAAACATACGCATTCCTATAATTTCTTGTGAGGGTGCGGATCCTAACCCATAAAATTCTGTTTTGTCAGCGTTGAGATTCGCTCATCAACGGCGTATATACGCGCGCGTTCATGTAATGCGCTGGCGGGATTTCAAGAAAGTTCTGTCCGGAAATTGCGTCAGTGGCTAACGCCCCCGAGCCGTTACGCAGACTGCATGGCCCACGACACTGTGCGGGTCATGACACTCAAGAGAAAACCACGACACCCCCATTGCCTTTCGGCCCGGGGGTGTCGTGGTTTCTCCTAGAGGACTTGAGTATCACGCCATCTCGAGCTAGCTCAGCTGGACTGGGAAGATTGCCAGCGCTGGTGAGCTTCCGCCGAATAACTGCGTGACGGCGTGTGCTCGAGGCCGATCTTGGCGGTGCCGATCGAGACCAGTCGTATCAGAGACGCCGTGGCACCGATCACGATAAAGAGCGCTGGTACCCCGCCGAGGTTGGAGAGCATCTTGATGCCGTCGATACCGACGAAGGAAGTCATGATCCAGGCGACGGCGCCGATGGTCGAGCCCCAGATGATCTTCATCATCAGGCGGCCCTTGCTGCGGTCTTCGCTTTCATTGCCTGCCAGAGCCTCCTGGCTATCCGAGCTGCAGAGCTGGCTGATGGCGTCGGTATTGGAGTCGGCCGCTGTCACGAAGGACAGGAAGGCGATGACTAGGAAGATCCCCCCCACCAGAGAGCTCATCGGTAGCTCATCGAATAGTGCGTAGATCACCGAGCCAGCCCCGGCCTCGCTGAGAATGGTGTTGAGTGCCCCGGCGGTATCCATGTCGAGCTTCAATGTCGTGCTGCTGAACACCGCGACATAGATGATCGAGAAGAGTGAGGGCGCCACCATGTTGATCAGCATGAACTGCCGCACGGTATACCCCCGTGAGATCTTGCCCAGGAACAGAGCCGAGATCGGTGCCCATGCCATCCAGTTGGCCCAGTAGAAGATGGTCCAGCTCTGTGGCCAGGGGTCATTGTCGAAGGCCCCGGTGAACAGATTCTTGCTCATGAAGTTGGTGAAGTATTCGCCAGCCGCTTCCGTGCCGTAGCCCAGGATGGTCAGCGTCGGACCGAAGGCGAACACGAAGATGAGAAAGGCGAAGAAAGCCTTGGCGTTGATGGCGGACAGGCGTGCGATGCCTTTTTGCAGACCACTGGCCGCCGAAGCGGTGAAACACAGCACGATTGCGAGGGTGACGATGCCCAGCATCAGCGGGCCCGAGCCAGTGCCGAGGAAGCGGTCGATGCCGCCTGCCAGTGTCATGGCCCCTGTGCCGAGGGACGACGCCATGCCACAGACCAGGGCGAAGAGCGCAAGTGCATCGAGCGCACGTCCCTTGCGACCGATCAGTCGATCTCCCAGCAGCGGCACGAACAGGGTCCCGAGCGAGAAGGGTTTGCCGAGGTTGTAATGCATCAGGGCAAAGATCAGAGCAGGGACGGTGTAGATCGCATAGGGCGTGAACGACCAGTGCAGGAACATGGTCGAGAGCGCGAACCGCGCGGCTTCCGGGCTATTGGCGGCAATGTCCAGCGAGGTGGGCGGCGAGTGCAGATGATAAAGCGGCTCTGCGGTCGACCAGAACATGATGCCCACGGCCAACGTGGTGCATAACGTGATGGAGAACCAACGCCATGGGGACAACAGTCGCGTCGCGTTCTCGCCGCCGATACGGGTGCGGCCCAACGGCGAAAGATAGGCTATGAGGCAGGCCACCACCATGCTGAGCGCCGTGATGGAAAACAACCAGCCGAACTTGCTCAGTACCTGGTTGTTGAGATTGGTGGTGACAGCCAGAAACCCTTCGAGGTCGACCAGGCTGGCGACGACGGATACGAAGAGCAGTATGAACGGGGGCCAGAAGACCAGTGGTCGAATGGAAGATCCAAACATGGGTCACTCCTTGATCTTGTTATAGTGTTTCTTGCGGGAAGGGGATTCGGTATAGCGCGGTGTCGGGGTCGGGGGGGGCCTCATTGTAAGATGCGAAAGAATCGAACGTTTGTTTTTGTTGAGAATATCATGTTTATCGCACGTTCATGGCTGGCCATTCCAGATCGGGAAACCTCGCCCAGGTGTGGCAGTGGGTTGCGCATGCAGCCTATGGCAATGAACCGCGAGAAATCTTGCGCCCTGTCGTAAAAAGAAACGCGAAGGTCGCAATCGGGATAGTAAAGACTCCCGCATAAGCAGCAAGACCCATGCAAAGCCAGGAGCCTTACGAGCCCCGATGGGTTTGGTATCATCGAAGGCAATTACGCGGGTGGCTGTCTGTGACAGTCACCCGTCTTTGTCATTGTCTTTTCGGCGGAGGTGAGAGCGGCATGCGAGGCGTTTGTCAGTTTCGAGAATGGCTCCTGCTCTCCCATCGTCCGCCTTTCGTGAGTGTCGTCTATGCCAACCCCTCTGCCACTGCAGAAACTGCCGCCCTTGAGTTCGCTGAAAGGGTTTGAAGCTGCTGCGCGTCTGCTGAGTCTCCGCGCGGCTGCCGAGGAACTGAACCTGACGCATCCGGCCATCGCCAACCAGATTCAGCGTCTCGAAGAGAGTCTGGAGGTGAAACTGTTTGCCCGTGAAGGCCGTCATGTGGTGCTGACGGCGGCTGGCGAGCGTTTCTATCCGGTAGTGCGTGAAGCGCTGGCGGGCCTGGTGCAAGGCGCCGAGTCTCTGCGCCAGATGCAGCATGCCCAGCCGCTGACGATTCAGGTCTATGTGACGACCTCGATTCGCTGGTTGGCACCTCGCTTGTCGCATTTCCAGGCCATGCATCCTGAAGTCGAGCTCAAGCTGATGACGTGCAGTCTCGGCTGGGAGTTCGATGAGGCCAATGCCGATGTCGGTATCGTCTTCCGCGATGCGCCGCTGGCGGACCACCTGCACTGGCAGCCGTTGTTCGAGTCACGCCTCTTCCCGGTATGCAGCCCCCAGCTGCTGGGCGACGATGCACGCTCGGTTGCCGCGGATGCCTTGAAGACGCTGCCGTTGATCGGGGTCTACACCGAGGGCTGGAATTGGGAGAGTTACTTCGAGGCATTGTCGCTAGGCCCGTGTCCCACCCGCAATTGCATCGTGGTCGACACCCTGGCCGTCGCCCTGGAGATGGCGGCGCGCGGGGAGGGCGTCGCATTGGTCAACGGGCCCTTTGCCGACGATGACCTGGCGAACGGTCGACTCATCAACCCGACCGGACAGGTGACGACCGGGCGCGGTGAATGGGGGGCTGTCTGTCATCGCGAGCTGGAGCGGGACCCCCGCGTCGCGACCCTCCTTGGCTGGCTGGAGGCACAGAGTCGCAGCGTGCCCACCTGATCCGCCAGAGCGAGAGCTGTTACGTGACTACGCCACCTTCGGGTGGCGTTTTTTGTTTCTGTGTTCTGAGTTCTGGACATCTGGCATCTGCCGGTTGATCGCTGTGCGCTGTTTGCTGTTCGTTCGGAGACGTGGGGGCTGGGTGGACTCACAAAAATTGTTACCAATCGCAAAATTCTTATGAATTGTTGGCAGGCAGGTCGGCCAGTAGGGTGAGCTTCAAGATGACATGGGCCACGACGGACAGGATTCCACTCCGTCCCAAGCGGCCCTGTGCAGTACACCGGACAGCCAGCAGGCAGACAGCAAAGAGGACAGCACATGAAAGTCGGATTCATCGGTCTCGGTAACGTGGGTGGCAAGCTGGCAGGTAGTCTGCTGCGCAATGGACATGACGTCACCGTGCGTGACCTTGACCCGGAAGCCGCCAAGCCTTTCCTCGCGCAGGGTGCCAAGTGGGCGGATTCTTCCAGGGAACTCGCCGAAGCCAACGACATGGTCATCACCTGCCTGCCGTCTCCGGCTGCCTGCAGCGCCGTGATGGAAAGCGACGACGGCATCATCGCCGGTCTGCGTGAAGGCAAGATCTGGCTCGAGATGAGCACTACCGACGATGGCGAACTGCGTCGTATCGCCGACAAGGTGCTGGCCACCGGTGCCAAGGCACTGGAAGCGCCGGTCTCCGGCGGCTGCCACCGTGCCGCCACCGGCAATATCTCCATCTTCGTCGGCGGTGACCGCGAATCCTTCGAGCAGGTGCTGCCGGTGCTGACCAACCTGGGGCGTCGAGTTCTGCACACCGGGGAGCTGGGTACCGCCTCCGTGCTCAAGGTGATGACCAACTATCTGGCCACCGCCAACCTGTGCGCCGTCGCCGAAGCCCTGACCGTCTGCAAGAAGGCCGGCATGGACATGAACACCACCTACGAGGCGATCAAGATTTCCTCGGGCAACTCCTTCGTCCACGAGACCGAGTCCCAGGTCATCCTGAACGGAAGCCGCAACATCAGCTTCACCATGGATCTGGTGCTCAAGGATGTCGGCCTGTTCGACACCTTGGCCAAGAACCTGGATGTGCCGCTGGAAATCTCCCCGATGCTGATGGACATCTTCCGCGATGGCCAGGAACGCTTCGGTCCGCGTGAGTGGTCCTCCAACATCATCCGTCGTCTCGAGGAAGCCGCCGATGTCCGTGTGCTCGGCACCGGCTTCCCGGCAGAGCTGACCGATGACGAGCCGGAAGAAGTCGGCTACGAAGTCGGCGTTACCGGCCGCAGCTGAGCCGTGAAGACTGCCCCGGAGCGCCGTGCGAATGGCCTCCGGGGCATTTGCGTTTGAGACTCACCCTCAGGGAAAGTGTTCTCTCCCACCAGCAACGAGAGGTCTGGCATGCAACATCACGACAACTTCTACATCAATGGTCACTGGCAGGCACCCTTCGGGCGCGAGCGCATGGAGGTCATCAATCCGGCCACCGGCGAGCTGTGCGCCAGTGTGCCGCGCGCCGGTGAGCAGGATGTGGAGGCTGCCATCATGGCAGCACGTCAGGCGCTGCCTGCCTGGTCCACGACATCCGCGCAGGAACGCCACGATATCCTGATGGCGGCAGCGGATGAGATGCAGCGTCGCTTCGATGAGCTGCGCGACGTGCAGGTGCTCACCATGGGTTGCCCGGTGCAACTAGCCGGCGCGCTGCACGTGGAAGGTCCCATCGAAGGCATGCGTTACTACGCCGAGCGTGCCTTCCAGATGGAAGAGGACGAGCGCAAGGGCGATGTGACTCTGATGCGCGAGCCCATCGGTGTCTGCTCGCTGATCAACCCGTGGAACTATCCGCTGCATCAGTTGATCGGCAAGCTGGCCCCGGCGCTGGCGGCAGGCTGCACCGTGATCGCCAAGCCGGCGGAGCAGACGCCGCTGCAGGACTTCATCATGGCCGAGATCTTCGAGAAGGTCGGTCTGCCTGCTGGCGTCTTCAATGTGGTGACGGGCGAGGGCAGCGAGATCGGCCCGGTGATGTCCGGCCATCCGCAGGTCGACATGGTGTCCTTCACCGGCTCGACCATTGCCGGTAGCAAGGTCGCCGAGAGTGCCGCGCCTACCGTCAAGCGGGTCTGTCAGGAACTGGGCGGCAAGTCGCCGTTGCTGGTGACGGAAGATGCCGACCTGGCCACGGCCGTGCGCTTGAACGTCGAGAACGTGATGGCCAATACCGGCCAGACCTGCGACGCCTTCACGCGTCTGCTGGTGCCGCGTTCGCGCATGGAAGAGGCGACCCGTCTGGCGGTCGAGATCGCCAATGAGCAGGTGGTGGGTGACCCGAATGATCCGGCGACCACCATGGGGCCGCTGGTCTCCCAGCGTCAGCGCGAGCGGGTGCTTGATCTGGTGCAGCGGGCCATCAACGATGGTGTCGAGCTGGCGCTGGGTGGCGTCGAGCCGCCCGAAGGGCTCGAGAAGGGCTGCTATGTGCGGCCGACCATCTTCACCAATGTCAGCAATGAAATGGAGATCGCCCGTGAGGAGGTCTTCGGCCCGGTGTTGTGCATCCTGCCTTACGACGACGTGAAGCAGGGGATCGCCATCGCCAATGACAGCGTCTATGGCCTGTCATCTGCGGTCTATGCGCGTGACGCCGAGGCAGCATTGCCCATCGCCCGCTGCATGCAGGCAGGACAATGCTATCTGCAAGGGGCAGAGTTCTCCTTCGATGCGCCCTTCGGTGGCTACAAGCGTTCCGGCAACGGCCGCGAATGGGGTGACGAAGGCCTGGCGGAATATGTCGAGGTCAAGGCACTGCTCGGGGCGCCGGCCATCGCCTGACAGAAGGCGGGCCGCGCCGCCGTGATGCCACGCAAGATACCCGTGATTCGTGAGGCCAGAGTGGCCCGTGAATCACGGGTATCTTGCATTCGCGCCATCGACCATTCGCGCCATGGACAAAAGGCGCCCTCAAGGTGCTTGTCGGCTGTCGCAGCCGCGTTTCGCTATCAGGGCAACACCGATAACGTCTGTCAGATCGCTGGGTGCTGAAAAATACCTATATTGGGCGCTGAAAATACTTATATATAGTGGCAAGACTTTGTGCGGTGCAGCATGACGGGCTCGCCAGGCAACGTTTTCGGCCTCAGATGATGCGCGAGGACAGCTGGCGCGCCGCCTGGACCAGATGCTTGGAGTAGGCGCGTGCCTGCTGCGGATTCAGCCAGTCCTGGCTGATGACGGCGCTGATGGCGGCGATGGGCTCATTGCGCATGTTCAGTACAGGTGCGGCGATACAGCTCAATTGTCCCTCGGCATCGCCACTGGATACGGCATACCCGAGGCGTTGCGCACGCTCAAGCTCGGCATCCATCTCGTCACGGCGTTCGGCCAGTTCGGGCGTGATACGCGTCGCAGCCTCCAGGTACAGCTGACGCGAGCTCTCGGGGCGCATGGCGAGAATCGCCTTGCCGGCGGCGCAGGCGTGCTGGGTCATGGTCTTGCCGATATAGAGGTTGTAGCTGCCACTGCCGGAGGCATCGACCTTCGAGATCACCACCACCTGGTCCCCGATGGGGATGCACAGGAAGATCGAGCGGTGAATCTCGTTCTTGAGAATCTCCGCGATGGGGTAGAAGACCGGGATCAGGCTCTGCTTGTTGTAGATCGTCGAGGAGATCTGGAAGATCCGCGAGCCGATGCAGTAGGACTTCTTGCGACCGGGATCGTGAGCGACCAGCTGATGGTGCAGCAGGGAATTGATCACGCGGTGACCGGTAGCGGGTGAGATGCCGGTAGACTCACAGATTTCCGAGAGCGTCAGCGGGTAGGAGGCTGCCGCAAGCAGATCCAGAATCATAACACTGTGGTCGACGGCAGGGGCTTTGGTCTTCTCGTGATTCATGAACGCGGGGTCACTCCGAAACGCGAATCTCGGTCACAGGCGGTTTCTGGCCAAAGGCTGTGACACTGTGACGACGGAAGGGCGATGCCTCGGGCTGCATCGCCCATTCGTGGAAAGGGGAACGGCCCATAGGGTACCAGACCCATGGGCCGTTCGTGGGGTTGGCGGCTATCCGCCGGGTCAGTCAGCGTGGTCGGCCAGCACCAGATCCGCACCTTTTTCCGCCACCATCATCACCGGCGCATTCAGGTTGCCGGAGGTGATATTGGGGAAGATGGCGGCATCGATGACTCGCAGCCCCGCCACACCATGCACCTTCAGCCGGCTGTCGACCACGGCGTTCGCCTTGTCCGGTCCCATCGCGCAGGAACCGCACAGGTGGTAGATGGAGCCACCCTGGGAGCGGAAGTACGCAAGCATGCTGTCCTCATCGTGGACCGTCTCGGCCGGGGCGACCTCGTACTCGGTGATGGCCTTGAGAGCGGGCGCGCCCATCAGCTTGCGCACCAGGCGACTGCCCTGGATGACCTCATCAATGTCTTTCTGGGTGCTGAGGTAGTTGGGGCAGATCGTCGCCGGGTCTGTCGGGTCTGCCGAGGACAGTGAAATGCTGCCACGGCTGGTCGGTCGGCAGGAATTGAAGGCCAGCAGGAAGCCGGAATATGGCTCCGGTGTCAGCTTGGCTCTCGGGTCGTTGGGAATCTGGTAGGACATCGGATTGAAGTAGAGCTGGATGTTCGGCTCTGACTCCGCCTCGCTGCCCCGGAAGAACCCTCCGGCCTGATTCACGCTCATGCCCAGCGGCCCGCTGCGGTTGATCAGATACTGCAGCCCTGCCTTGGCCTGGCCCCAGAAGGATGCGAAGTCATCATTCAGTGTGGTGCGATTGGCGCGGTAGTAGTAGCTGGCGCACAGGTGGTCCTGCAGATTCTGACCGACGGCCGGCAGGTCTACCTGTGTCTCGATACCATGCGTGGCCAGCGCCTCACGCTCGCCGATCCCCGAAAGCTGCAGCAGCTTCGGGGAATCCACGGCGCCAGCGCAGAGAATGACTTCGCGACGCGCCGTCACCTCGATGACTTCGTCATCAAGCCGGTAGGCAACACCCGTGGCACGCTTGCCGCCATCGGGCGTCTCTTCCAGCGTCACGCGCTCCACCCGACAGATATGCTTGAGCGTGAGGTTGTCGCGTGACAGCGCCGGCTTCAGGTAGGCGGTATTGCTGGAATCCCGCTGTCCCTTGCGGATGTTGGCCTCATAGATGCCAGCCCCCTCGAAGTGTTTGCCATTGAAATCATCATTGAGCGTGTACCCCAGCTCGCGGGCCCCTTCCAGCCACGACTGACAGATCGGGTGCGCGCCATGTTTCAGCGGCGTGATGCCAATCGGCCCCTGGCCGGAGCGATACTCGGTATCGCCTCCCGGGTGGCATTCAAGACGCTTGAAGTAGGGCAGTACCTCGCGATAGGACCAGCCATCGTTGCCGGCGCGCGCCCAGTCATCGAAGTCCGAGGCCTGGCCCCGGACATAGATCATCGCATTGATGGAGCCGGAGCCACCCTGCACCTTGCCACGGGGGGTATAGATCTTGCGCCCCCCCATCGCGGCTTCTTCCTTGCTGTAATACATGTAGTTGTAGGCCGGGTTGTAGTAGGTCTTGGCGAACCCGACCGGCACCTTGATCCAGGGCGAGGTGTCCTTGCCGCCGGCTTCCAGCAGCAACACCTTGTGGCGACCGTTGGCGCTCAGCCGGTTGGCGAGGATGCACCCCGCCGACCCGGCACCGACAATGATGAAATCGTATTGCATCGGCATTACGCCTCCGGCTTGTGCTTCCAGTCGGTGCTGGACTGTTCCTTCACGTCATAGGGACGCGGGTCCATGCTCAGGTGCAGGGCTCGGCCGGTGTAAGGCGAATTGGCCTTGACCACGTCCATGTCCAGTTCGACCCCCAGGCCCGGCTTGGTGGAGGGGATGATGTAGCCATCACGCCACTCGATCTTCTCCTTGAGCACATCGGCGTGGAAGCCATCCCAGGTGCCGATGCTTTCCTGAATCAGGAAGTTGGGCGTGGCGGTCGCCAGCTGGATGCTGGCCGCGGCGCCGACCGGGCCGTTGTAGAGATGCGGGGCGATCTGGGCGTAATAGACTTCTGCCAGCGCCGCGATCTTCTTGCCTTCCAGAATGCCGCCGACGCGTCCCAGGTTCATCTGCAGGATGGAGGCCGCGTTGTTCTTGAGCACATCGTGGAATTCGTACTTGGTGGTCAGGCGCTCACCGGTCGCGACCGGGATGGAGGTGTGGTCTGCCACACGCGCCATGGCCTCGCTCTGTCCCGGCGGCACCGGCTCTTCCAGCCACAGCGGATCATACGGCTCGAGATACTTGGCGAGACGAATGGCGGATGCCGGCGTCATCTGACCGTGGGTGCCGAACAGCAGATCACAGCTGTTGCCGACCGCTTCGCGTATGCGGCGGCAGAAGGTGGCGCTCTTGTCCATGCCTTCCAGGGACAGCATCTGGCCGGAGTAGGCGGTGTAGGGGCCGGCCGGGTCGAACTTCAGCGCGGTGAAGCCCTTCTCGCGGTTTTCCAGTGCGCATTCGACAGCCAGCTCGACGTTGTCATAGTCGTAGTTGCCGCGTGCATCCTTGGGGTACAGGTAGGTGTAGGAGCGCAGCTTGTCGTGGACCTTGCCGCCGATCAGCTCATACACCGGCAGACCGGCCGCCTTGCCGACGATGTCCCAGCAGGCCATCTCGAGACCGCTGAGCACACCCATCATGGTGAGGTCAGGGCGTTGGGTGAAGCCACTGGAGAAGGCTTCGCGGTACAGACGTTCAATATGATGCGGGTTCTTGCCTTCCAGATAACGCGAGAAGACATCGGCGATCGCCTTGCTCATGACTTCCGGGTAGAAGGTGGCGGCATAGACTTCACCGACCCCTTCGATGCCGCAAGCGGTACGCAGCTGAACGAAGATCCAGTACATGCCGCCGACGTGGGGCGGCGGAGTGGCGACGATGTGTGTCTCGCAACTGACAACTTTCATGGTGGCAGGCCTTTCAGTGGTCACTGGCTAGCAGGAGATGGTGGATGCGCACTGCCTGGCATGCAGACATACGACGCCAACAGCGCGCTTCCGGAATGAAATGGGGTAGGGCGTCAGCGCCTCCGGGGAGAGGGTTCCCCGAAGGCGTGACAGGTAAAACGGAATGGCGTGATCAGTAGTTCATCACGACCAGACGGGTCTGGGTGTAGTCGAGCATGCCGTGCTTGCCATCATCACCGCCCAGGCCAGAGCGCTTCCAGCCGGCGTGGTAGCCCTGGTAGGGGTCCGCCGGGGTGCGGTTGATGTAGAGCTCGCCGGCTTCGATGTTGTTGGCGACCTTCATGGCGGTGCGATAGTTCTCGGTGAAGACCACGGAGGCCAGACCGAACTGGTGGTCATTGGCCAGTGCCAGCGCTTCATCCACATCGCTGTAGGTCAGCACCGGCAGTACCGGGCCGAAGATCTCTTCCTGCACGATCTCCATGTCCTGACGGCAACCGGTCAGCAGGGTCGGCGGGTAGAAGTGACCCTTGCCTTCGGGGATATAGCCGCCGATTTCCAGAGTGGCGCCGTCATCGATGGCGCGTTCCACCATCTGATGGATGTTGAGACGGGAATTCTCGTTGATCAGCGGCCCCATCAGGCTGGCATCTTCCAGACGGTTGCCGAACTTGACGCCTTCCATCTGCTGCTTCAGCTGGGCGACGAAATCGTCATAGACGGATTCGTGCACATAGACACGCTCGATGGCGGTACACAGCTGGCCACAGTTGGTGAGGGTAGAGGCCGCGATCTGTGCCGCTGCCTTGGCCAGGTCGGCATCCGGCTCGACGATGGCCGGTGACTTTCCGCCCAGCTCCAGCGAGGACTTGGCGATGTTGACCTGGGAATATTCCAGCACCTTGCGACCGGCGCCGACGCTACCGGTCAGGGTGATCATGCCCACCTTGGGGTGCGTGCAGACGGCTTCCGCGGTGCCGTGGTCCATCGCCAGGATGTTGACGATGCCTGCCGGAATGCCGGCATCCTGAATCGCCTTGGCGATCTCGAAGGCGGAGGTCGGGGTGTTGTTGCTCGGACGCACGACCACGGCGTTGCCGGTGATCAGCGCCGGGGCGATCTTGCGCAGCAGGGTGAACACCGGGTAGTTGAACGGAATCAGGCAGGCCACGACGCCGATGGGCTCACGCTGCAGCAGCAGGCTTTCATTGGGAGTGTCGCTGGGGACGATCTCGCCCTCGATACGACGTGCCCACTCGGCGTGGTAGCGCGTGATGTCGGCGGCGTAGACGGCTTCATTGGTGGCGTCTTCCAGGCTCTTGCCGGACTCATCTGCCAATGCCTGGCCGATGGCATCCTTGCGCGCCATCAGCGCCTCGGCAAGCTTGTGCATGTAGCCGGCACGCTCGGTGCTGGTCTTGGCACGCCAGTCCTTCTGCGCCTTGGCCGCAATGCTCACCGCTTCAAGCGCTTCGTCAGTGGTTGCTGCCTGCACCTGACCTACCAGTGCTTCGGTGGCCGGGTTGTAGACCGAAATCATCTCGCCCTGGGATGAGGCGACGAATTCGTTGTTGATGAAGTTCTTGTCAGTGCGCATGCATCACTCCTCCTGAATTTGGCCTACAGGCTATGAAGTGACGCCAAAGGTGTCAAACTGTTTTTCACATGTAGAAATAGATTTCCGTATATAGAATTTTGTTTGGGAATTATAGTTGGGAGGGTACTGCTGGTGGGAATGGCGTGAGGGTGATTTCGTACGCCATTGCCTACCCATGGCCATCAGTCGGGAAACAGGGAGCTCAGCGTCCTGTCAGTGCGTTCAGCACCAACTGGTCAGCCTTGTTGTCGGGTACTCCAACGTTTCCGTGTTCAAGGTTTCATTGAAAGTCTTTCTCTGTGCCGCGGGTTTTTCAGCCAAGCAGCGAAAGATAGTGTCAGTCACTTCCCGAGACAGACCTGCTGCCACGTGACGCAGCAGATCTTGCCGTTGGGCCGATGACAACCACTGACTATAAGGGGCATCTCCATGCTCACCTTGATCGTGAAATTTGACGTCAAGCCCGAACAACTCGCTACCTTCAAGCAGGCCTTGGCTGACAACAAGCTGGGCTCAGCGGCTGAACCGGGGATGCTGGAAATGCGTTTCTTCGTGGCCAAGGATTCTCCCACCACCATCTTCGCCTACGAGCGCTGGGCAAGTGCTGAGGCGCATCAGGCACATGTGAATCAGCCATACGCGCAAGCCCTGCTGAAACTGGCTGACACGGCGTTGGCATCGCCATTCGAGGTGATGCCCTTGAACGATACTGACCCGGCGCCATTGCATGAGGCGAACCCCAGGCACGTGCAGCCGGAAGATGAGGTATTCAGTATCTTCTTCATCTTCAAGATCAAGGAAGAATATCGCGCTCGATTGCTGCAGCAATTCACCACGCATGTGGCGAAGACGCGCAGTGAGGAGCCGGGCAATCTCGTGTTTGATCTGTATACCATCGACGGGCAGGACGACACGCTGGTGATATACGAGCATTGGCGCACGGAGTCAGACCTGTGGGACATTCACTTCCAGCAGCCCTATGCCATCGAGACAGGCAAGCTCTTGGAGCAGGCCATGGTCGGGGATATGCAGCAGTACCTGAATACCGTCAGCGAGTTCTGAGTTATCCCGTAGGTCATACGTTTCCTGTTTGTCCATTCGATGCGCAGCCCTTAGAGGCTGCGCATTGTGCGTTCACCCCCTCTTGAACATCAGCGTGCCATCCCACCGCCATCCACGCCTGTGAGCTCAACCAGGCGGCTGTCATCAAATCCGGCAACGCCAGCGGCACGTAAGCTGGCAGGCCAGTGCGAGTCACGCGAATGTGATAGTTTCTGGAGCATCCAGCCGTTTGGCGGCACAGAGTCCCGGGCATTTTCTTCGCCGGCGGGGCAAGCGGCGCCGTGTTATTACCCGGTAGTGGCAACCCTCTTCATCTTTGGTCAGGACTCCTCGTCATGAGTGATGCGTATTACCTCCACCTTACCGATCGCCTGCGCGAACAGCTGAAGGACCCTGATGCCTTTGAAGAGGGGCGTTTGCCTTCTGAACGAGTGCTGGCCGAGCGCTTCGATACCACGCGCGTGACGTTGCGTCAGGCGTTGGGGCAGCTGGAGGGAGAAGGGCGCATTCATCGCAGCAATCGGCGTGGGTGGTTCGTGTCGCCGCCGCGACTGGATTACGACCCCACGCGTGACTCCGGCTTCAATGACTATGTGACGGCGCAGGGGCGGCGGCCACGGACGGAAGTGCTGCTGACCGATGTTCAGGCCTACCCACCGGCTGCGCAAGCGCTGGGCCTGGCGGCCCAGACACCGCTCTATCATATTCGCCGCCGGCGTTTCGTGGATGAGCGCGCCGTGCTCAGCGAGTCGATGTGGGTGGTGCCGGAGCGTGCCCCGGGACTGCTCGAGGAGGGCCAGTTCGGGGTGTCACTGTGGGCGGAGCTGCGCGGACGCTATGGCCTGACGCTGGCCCACCGTGAGCTGCGCTTCTACTCCGAGTCGCTGGGGGAGCAGGCCGCCCGGGAGCTGGGGGTCGCCATGGGTAGTCCCGGTCTGACCGTGCGTCGCGCTACCTTCGATGAGCAGCATCGTCCCATCGGCTATGACGAAGAGCGCTGGCTGCACAATGCGCTGTGCATCACCGTCACGCTCAAGAACAAGCCCTGAGCCCGCGCTGCAGGGACGCTATATGAGGTAACACTGTTTCACCGGGCCTTCAACTGACTGTCACGGGGGTGTCATTCGGCCCGCTCATACTCTTGGTATATACCAGATGGCGAGAGCCATTCATTCCAAGCGTTGGAGAGTCCCGATGTCCTTCTTGACCCGTTCCTTCCTCACCCGTTCCTTGCTGGCCAGTGCCGTTGGTCTAGTCGTTTCCCTCAATGCCCAGGCGGCCACCGAGCTCACCGTCTATACCGCGGTGGAGTCCGATGATCTGCAGAAATATGCCGAGCGCTTCCAGCAGGCGCATCCGGATATCGACATCAAATGGGTACGCGACTCCACGGGCGTGATCACCGCACGATTGCTGGCCGAGAAGGACAACCCGCAGGCGGATGTGGTGTGGGGCCTGGCCGCGACCAGCCTGCTGGTGCTCGAGAAGGAGGGCATGCTGTCGCGTTATGCCCCCAAGGGAGTCGAGGCGCTGGATACCAAGTTCGTCGACCCCGCCTACCGTGATGGCCAAGACCCGTCCTGGGTCGGGATGGACGCCTGGGTCGCCTCGCTCTGCTACAACACCGTCGAAGGTGAGCGTCTGGGAGTGCCCAAGCCGACGTCCTGGGAAGACCTCACGCGTCCCGAGTTCAAGGGCCACGTGATCATGCCCAACCCGAGTTCTTCCGGTACCGGTTATCTGGATGTCGCCAGCTGGTTGCAGCTGTGGGGTGACGAGGGCGGCTGGGAGTACATGGACCGCCTGCACGACAACATTGCCCGCTACACCCACTCAGGCTCCGCGCCTTGCAATCTGGCCGGTTCCGGCGAGGCCGTGGTCGGTGTGTCCTTCGCCTTCCGAGGCGCGCGCCTCAAGGCACAGGGCGCACCGGTGGACCTGGTCTTCCCCGAGGAAGGGCTGGGCTGGGACATGGAAGCCGCGGCGATCATGAAGGGCACCGACAAGCGTGAGGCGGCGCAGACACTGATGGATTGGGCAGTATCCGAGCCGGCCAATGAACTCTACAACGAAGGCTATGCGGTCGTGGCCTATCCGGGGGTGGCCAAGCCGATCGAGCATTATCCGGCCAACATCACCGAGATGATGATCGAGGCTGACTTTGCCAAGGCGGCCAACCAGCGGGATGCAGTGCTCGCCGAATGGCAGCGCCGTTACGACGGCAAGTCCGACAGTCAATAAGTCACGCCCAGCCACCTTCGTCATTGCCCCGGCGCCTTGCGCCGGGGTCGGGAGTTTCTCGCATGTCTCTTGTGACCGCCCCCCCGCGTCATCACGCCCCGCGTCATCACGCCTCGCGTCAAGCGCCGCCAGCGACTGCCGGCGCCTCGCCGCGCGCGGTATCCGCCCCTGCAGCCCGGGCGCCTGCGCGTGACGCAGCGCCTCAGGCACTCGCCACGCGTTCTGCGTCGTCAGACAGTATTCACCTCAAGATCAGCGGCCTCACCAAGCGCTATGGCCAGTTCACGGCCCTGAGCGAGATCGACCTCGCGATCCGCGAAGGCGAGTTCGTGTGCTTCCTCGGCCCCTCCGGCTGTGGCAAGACCACCTTGCTGCGCGCCATCGCCGGGCTTGCGCCGCAGAGCGAAGGCACTATCCACCAGCGCGGCCAGGACATCTCGCGTCTGCCGCCGCAGGCGCGCGACTTCGGCATCGTCTTCCAGTCCTATGCGCTGTTCCCCAATCTCACCGTGTTCGACAACGTGGCCTATGGGCTGCGCAATCGGCGCGATGCGCGTGACGCGATGCGCCGCCGCGTGACGGAACTGCTCGCCCTGGTGGACCTGGCCGGCAGTGAAGGCAAGTATCCGGCGGCACTGTCCGGGGGCCAGCAGCAACGCGTGGCACTGGCGCGGGCGCTGGCGACCGAGCCGGGGCTGCTGTTGCTCGATGAGCCACTGTCGGCACTGGATGCGCGCGTACGCCTGCATCTGCGCAGTCAGATCAAGGCACTGCAGGCACGGCTGGGCGTCACCACCATCATGGTGACCCACGACCAGGAAGAGGCCCTGGCCATGGCGGACCGCATCGTGGTGATGAACCATGGTGTGATCGAGCAGATCGGCACCCCCGCCGAGATCTACCGTCAGCCGGCGAGCGCCTTCGTGGCCGAATTCATCGGCAGCATGAACTTCCTGCAATGCTGTCCCGAGAACGCCAGTACCCTGCGTCTGGGCCAGCAGCGACTGGAATGCGCGGCGCATGATCTGGAAGGCCTGGATCAGGCGCGTCTGGCCATTCGCCCGGAAGCCGTCTCGCTGTGCGCAGTGGGGGAGGGGCTGTTGGCGCAGGTGGAGCACGTCGAGTTTCTCGGCGCCTTCCTGCGTATCACTCTGACGCTTGAGGGCTGTGGGCAGACACTGTCGGCGGATGTGGCGCTCAAGGACAGCGAGTCACTGGGCGTGCGGGTCGGTGCCCGGGTGGGTGTGCGTCTGCCGTCCGAGGCGATCCGCCTGTACCCGCTGGTGGAGGCGCAGGCATGATGGCGCGCGCATTGCCCTTGTCGGGTCGGCTGTCAGGCGAGTCCGGCTTGCGTCTGTTGATGTTGCTGCTGGCCTTGGCGCTGCTGGTCATCGGGCTGCTGTTGCCGCTGGCCACCATGCTGATCAAGAGCGTGCAGGACCGCAGCGGCGACTTCGTCGGCCTGGCCAACTTCGCGCGCTATGTGCAGACGCCGGCGCTGGTCGGCTCGATCATCAATTCCGTCAGCATCGCGTTGATCAGTACCCTGACGGTGGTGAGTCTGGCCTTCCTGTGCGCGTACGGCATCACCCGCACCTGCATGCCGGGCAAGCGCGTCTTCCGCATGCTGTCCATCCTGCCGCTACTGGCTCCGTCACTGCTGCCAGCCATCAGTCTGGTGTATCTGTTCGGCAATCAGGGCTGGTTCAAGGATGTGCTGCTGGGGGAGAGCATCTACGGCCCCATCGGCATCGTGATGGGCATGACCTTCTGGATCTTCCCGCATGCGCTGATGATCATGATGACGGCGCTCAGCAACAGCGATGCCCGTCTCTATGAAGCCGCGGATGCGCTGGGAACGCCCAAATGGCGCAGCTTTCTGACCATCACCTTGCCGGGCGCGCGCTACGGCATCATCTCCTGTGCCTTCGTGGCCTTCACGCTGGCGATCACCGATTTCGGCGTGCCGAAGATCATCGGCGGGCAGTTCAGTGTGCTGGCCACCGATGTCTATCGTCAGGTGGTGGGGCAGCAGAACTTCCAGATGGGCGCGGTGGTCAGCGTCATCCTGCTGTTGCCGGCCTTGCTGTCCTTCGCGGTGGACCGCTGGATCCAGCGCCGTCAGGTCGCGCAGCTCTCGGCGCGCGCCGTGCCCTGGCAGCCGACGCCAAGCCCGCTGCGTGACTGGGTCTTCGCGTTGCTCTGCTATGGCGTGGCCGCCGCGATTCTGGCCGTGATCGGCACCGCCATCTATGCCTCGCTCGTGCAGTTCTGGCCCTACAACCTGAGCCTGACCCTCGATCACTACGCCTTCAAGGCGCTGGCGGGCGGTGGTTGGGACGCGTGGCTCAACTCGCTGACGCTGGCCTTCTGGGTCACCTTGATCGGCACGCTGGTCATCTTCTTCAACGCCTGGCTGACCGAGAAGAGTCAGGGTTATCGCCCGCTGCGCCAAGGGCTGCACTTCATGGCGATGATGCCGATGGCCGTGCCGGGCATGGTGCTGGGTCTGTCCTACATCTTCTACTTCAATCAGGCCGACAACCCGCTGAACTGGATCTACGGCACCTTCGCGATTCTGGTGCTCAACACCCTGGTGCATTTCTATACCGTCTGCCACCTGACCTCGGTGACTGCGCTCAAGCAGCTCGATGGGGAATTCGAGGCGGTCGGTGCCTCACTCAAGGTGCCGTTCTGGAAGACCTTTTGCCGCATCACCTTGCCGGTGTCTCTGCCGTCAGTGCTGGATATCTCGGCCTATCTGTTCATGAACGCGATGACGACCGTCTCGGCAGTGGTATTTCTCTACAACAGCGATACCCGACTGGCCTCCATCGCGGTGATGCATCTCGACGAAGCCGGGCACTTCGCCAGCGCGGCCGCCATGGCAGTGCTGATCTTCTTCACCTGTCTGGGCGTCAAGCTGCTGCATGCGGTGGTCAGCCATCTGCTGTTGACCCGTGCCCAACGCTGGCGACAGGCGACTTGATTACGCCGTTGGCCGTCTTTTTTTTGTGCAAATTAACTGGTATATACCAATGAGTATTCAACATCCGTACCTGCTGACTCCCGGTCCCTTGACCACCAGTGCGAGCGTCAAGGCCGCCATGATGAAGGACTGGGGCTCCTGGGATCAGGACTTCAACACCAAGACCGCCGAGATCTGCCAGCAGTTGCTCCGCTGTGCCAATGCCAGTGAGCACCATGAGTGCGTGCCGATGCAGGGCAGCGGTACCTTCGCGGTCGAGGCGGCGCTGGGCAGTCTGATCGAGCCGACGAGTACGACGCTGGTGCTGGTCAATGGCGCCTATGGCAAGCGGCTCTTCAGTCTGCTGACCCGCATGGGACGCGACTGCGACGTGCTGGCGTGGGGCGATGCCGAGGCGCCGTGTGCCAAGGCCGTGGCCGACAGACTCGCGGCAAGGCCCGAGATCGGTCATGTCGCCATGATTCACTGCGAGACAAGCTCCGGGATGCTCAATCCGGTGGCGGACATCGCCGAGGTGGTGGCAGCACACGGTCGTGAGCTGATCCTCGATTCGATGAGTGGCTTCGGGGCGCTGGAGATCGATGCGCAACGTACTCCGTTTCTGGCGCTGATCTCCTCGGCCAACAAATGCTTCGAAGGGGTGCCGGGGTTCGGCTTCGTGATCGCCCGGCGTGATGCGCTGCAGGCGGCACAGGGGCGTAGTCACTCGCTGTCGCTGGACCTGCACGATCAATGGCAGTACCTCAAGCGCACCGGCCAATGGCGTTATACCCCGCCGACTCACGTGGTGGCGGCGTTTCACCAGGCGCTGAAGGAACACGCCGAGGAGGGCGGCGTCGCGGGCCGCCACGCCCGGTATCACGCCAACATGCAGCGACTGGTGGCAGGCATGCGTCAGCGCGGCTTCACGACTCTGCTCGACGATGCCTGGCTGTCGCCGATCATCACCACCTTCCTGAGCCCGGCACACCCGGACTTCGACTTTTCACGTTTCTACGCCGAGCTCAAGGCACGTGGCTTCATCATCTACCCGGGCAAGCTCACCGACGTGGAGAGCTTCCGCATCGGCAGCATCGGGCAGCTGGATGTCCGCGTGATGGATCAACTTCTGGCCGCCGTGGATGACGCGCTGGCCACCCTGGGTGTCGACGATGCCCGCCCGTTCGCTGACGCTGTCGCACTCAACTGACTGGAGAACTGTCATGCAATATCACACCCCGGATCGTCTGCAGGCTGCCATCTTCGATTGGGCCGGCACCCTGGTGGATTTCGGCTCCTTCGCGCCGACCCAGATCTTCGTCGAGGCCTTCGCGGAAATCGGCGTGGCCATCAGTCTGGAAGAGGCGCGCGGCCCGATGGGCATGGGCAAATGGGAACACATTCGCACCCTGTGTGATGACCCTGCGATCGCGGCCCGTTTCGAGGCGGCCTGTGGCCACGCCCCCAGTGATGCCGATGTCACGGCGCTTTATCAGCGCTTCATGCCGCTGCAGATCGACAAGATCGGGGCGCACTCCGCACTGATTCCCGGCGCGCTTGAGGTCATCAACGGGTTGCGCGACAAGGGCATCAAGATCGGCTCCTGCTCCGGCTACCCCCGCGAGGTGCTCGAGCAGGTGGTCGCACGGGGCAAGGGCAATGGGCTGGTGGTGGATCATGTCGTGGCCACCGATGAGGTGCCCAAGGGGCGACCCTCTCCGGCGCAGTCTCTGGCCAATGTCATCGCGCTGGGCATCACTGACGTGGCGGCCTGTGTGAAGGTGGATGACACGGCGCCGGGGCTGCTGGAAGGTCGCAGTGCCGGCATGTGGACGGTCGCGTTGACCTGCTCCGGCAACGCCATGGGGCTGGATCACGCGGCGTTCATGGCCCTGTCAGAAGCAGAGCTCAACGAAAGGCGCAGCGCCATCGAAGCCCAGTTCGCACCGTCCGGGCCGCACTTCATGATCGACACCATCGCGCAGCTGCCCGAGGTGATCCGCGAGATCGAAGCGCGTCTGGCGCGCGGCGAGCGCCCCTGACAACCTGGTGACGGGGCGGCGATGCCAGGCCTGGCGCTGCATTGCCTGTCACCTCGCTCACCCACCTTGATCTACTACTTCACCCCACCACTTCACTCCACCCCCTCAGGCGCCAGCCCCGGGCCCTTGTACCAGGCCTGGAGGCTGGCGCCTTCCTGCAAAAGGTAAGGACATATGCTCATTGGCGATTGCCGCCTGGTTGCCCTGAAAGCCCGTAATTTCCGCATGCCCGTCCCCATGCACGGGCAAGCTCACTCCCAAGCCCAATTTCATGTTCAAGCTCAAGCTCAAGCTCAAGCCCACACGATTGCCGTGAGCGCCTCTTGAGCCCACTGGCGCTGGGACTCATCTTGATCTCGGTCTGTCTGCATGCCGGCTGGAATCTGCTCGGCAAGGGGCGGGCGCCGTCGCTGGCCTTCTTCATGCTGGCCATGGCCAGTGGTGCGCTGATCTTTGCGCCGCTGCTGGGGCTGGGGCCGTCGTTTGCCGTGCTGCCCGGTGAATTCTGGGGCTGGCTGGTGGCCACCGGACTCTGTCAGGTGCTCTACATGGGCGGACTTGCCTGGGCCTATGCGCGCGGCGAGGTCAGTGTGCTGTATCCCATCGCGCGGGCCTTGCCGGTGGTGCTGGTGCCGCTGGTGTCGCTGAGTCTGCTGGGCAGTCGGGCACTGACGACGTTGGATCTGGTCGGGATGGGGCTGATCGTGCTCGGCGCGTTGGTGCTGCCCTTGAGCAGTCCGCAGGGCCTGCGCCCCTCGACCTACCTGACGCCCGCGTTGGGGTTCGCGCTGCTGGCAGCAGTCGGCACCACCGGCTATTCGCTGATCGACAAGCAGGCACTGGATATCATGGTGAGTGTCGGCTACTCGCCCACCTCGGCGGGCGCTGTCTTTCTGGTGTTGCAGGCCATCATGACCGTCGCCTGGGGCGCGCTGCTGGTGATGTTGCTGCCGGCAGAGCGTCGCCGTCTGCCTGCGCTATGGCAGGGAGAGCGGGGCAGCATGGTGCTGACCGGCGTGATGGTGATGGCGACTTACGGACTGGTGCTGGTTGCCATGACGCTGACGGCGGAGGTCAGCCTCGTCGTGGCGATGCGTCAACTGTCGATCCCGCTGGGCGTGATGCTCGGGGTGCTCTGGTTGCGCGAGCGAGCGGCCATCGCCAAGTGGATCGGCATCGTCATCATGCTGGCGGGGTTGTGGACCGTTGCGCTGGTGTGAGGAAAGGGGTGGCGTGAGGTACAAAAAAAGCGAGACAGGCGGCTGCCTGTCTCGCTTTTGTCTTTCTGCGGGTGCTAGCGGGGCATCACGTTGTCGTGAGCCCCTGCACCGCCATGCTTACTTGGCGTCTGCCACCAGCATTTCCAGCGTGGCGCGCGCGCCGTTGTCGTGCAGGCTCTTCAGCGCTGCCAGGTAGGCGTCGCGGAAGCGCGGCTGGTCGACCAGATCACCGAACAGTTCACGGTTGTCCAGGAAGGCAGTCGGCTCTTCGCGCTGACGGCTGGCACGCTCCATCAGCTCGTCCTTCAGCGGATCGACCACGTCGATGGTCTCGCCTTGCTCGTCCACGCCTTCTGCATAACGTGCCCAGCTGGCCACGACGGCTGCGGTACGACGCAGTTCGCCGTCGGTCTTGAGCTGTGCGTGTGCCACCGGGATCAGGAACTTCGGAATGCGGTCGGAGGTCTCGGCGCACAGACGCGCGAGGGTGTCCTTGACTTCCGGGTTGGCGAAACGCTCGATCAGCGTGCGGCAATGGGCGTCGAGATCGATACCCGGCAGCTGAGCCAGCGTCGGGCGAGCTTCCTCGTTCATGTAGCCGAGCAGGAAGTCGACGATCAGCGGGTCGTTGCAGGCTTCATGCGCGTAGCGATAGCCGGCCAGATAGCCGAAGTAGCACAGCGCCTGGTGACCGGCGTTGAGCAGACGCAGCTTCATCAGCTCATAGGGCTCGACATCTTCCACCGGCTGCACGCCGGCATCTTCAAAGGCCGGGCGGCCATTGGCGAAGTGGTCTTCCAGCACCCACTGGGTGAAGGGCTCGCAGACCACCGGCCAGGCGTCTTCCACGCCGAAACGTGAGGACAGCTCTTCGATGTCAGCCGGCGTGGTCACCGGCGTGATGCGGTCGACCATGGAGTTGGGGAAGGGCACTTCGGCTTCGATCCATGCCGCCAGTTCTGCATCACGTGCACGCGCGTAGGCAGTGAACATCTTGTGAGCGACGTTGCCGTTGCCTTCGATGTTGTCACAGGACATCACGGTGAACGGGGCGACGCCACGCTCGCGACGACGTGCCAGGGCTTCGGTGATCAGGCCGAAGCTGGTCCTGGCTTCCCCCGGGTTGGCCAGGTCGTGCTGGACGTCGGCGTTCTCGAGATTGAATTCGCCGGTGACCGGGTGGAAGTTGTAGCCACCTTCGGTGACGGTCAGCGAGACGATGCGGATCGCCGGGTCGGCCATCAGCTCGATGACGGCATCCGGGGAGTCAGGGGCAAAGCGGTAATCGATGATGGACCCCACCACGCGCGGCTCATAGTTGCCGTCCGGGTGCTTGAGTACCACGGTGTAGAGGTGGTCCTGCGAGGCCAGGGCTTCCTGCATGCGGCGATCACCCGGCATCACGCCGACGCCGACGATGCCCCAGTCCAGCGCCTTGCCCTGATTCATCAGCTCGTCGAGGTACATGGCCTGGTGCGCACGATGGAAACCGCCCACGCCGAAGTGGACGATACCGGCGCTGACCGCAGTGCGGTCATAGTTCGGAGTGGCTACCTTGGCGTCCAGCTGAGTCAGACTGGCATTGGAGAGACGGGTCATGGGAGGTCTCCTGCCGCGTGTCGCGGTCGAGTCGAGATGGGTAAAGAAAGGGTAGGTCGTAACGGCCAGCGGCGAAGGTCACCCGTGTGATTCAGGCTACCTTCGCCGCTGGCATGGCAGGGGGCTAGCCCCTGCCGACTCAGCTAGCGGTGGCCGCTTGCTTCGGGGACTGCTTGTTGAACAGCGCCTTGCTGCGCTGCAGCTCCCAGTACGCGAAGATGAAGTAGATGATCGTCGACCAGATGGTCACGTCATAGAACATCTCACGATTCGCTTCATAGCTGGCCAGGTCCGGGCTACCGAACAGCACGCGCAGCGCGAGGACCATCGGCACCGCCAGGCCCAGCACCATCCAGACGGCCTTGATGGCCTTGGTCAGACCCGAAGTGTCCTTGACCGGTGCGTGGTTGGTCGTCTCGGCCTGCTTGGCGTGCAGAGCTTCGACGCGCTCCTGGAATTCCCGCTCGGCCGCTTCGGCTTTCGGGTAGGAGGCGGCAGCACCGGCAGATCTGGCCATCAGGGTGTAGAGGATGATGGAGACGAACCAGGTCGGCAGGAACAGGTAGTAGAACGGAATCACATCGACCATCTCGAGGCCAAAGCCGAAGATCAGTGACAGCGCCCAGGTCGCCAGTGCCGGCGTGTTGTGCTTCACCCCCTTGTAGCGCGCCCAGTAACGGCTGAAGCCGAGTTTCGGGAACAGATGATGCTCAGCGAAGATGATCCCGCCGACCGGCACCAGTACCAGACCGGCATAGGTCAGCAGCGGCAGCATGCTGCGATAGACGAACGGGAAGCAGCTGAGCACGGCAACGCAGATACCCACGGCCAGCGTCGCCTTGTTGCGCGACAGGTTCGGCATGGCCGACTGGGCGGCAAGGCCCGCGCGGTACAGGTTGGCGTTGGCCGTGGTCCAGCCTGCGACGACCACGATCACGAAGCCAGCGGCGCCCAGGGCGTGCAACGCCACTTCGCCCGGTTCCAGCACATCGATGCTGATACCGGCGACGGCTGCGGTGGCCGCGCCCATCAGGCCGGCGGAGATCCAGGCGACATAGTGGCCGAACATCATGCCGGTGCTGGTCGCAAGGCCGGAGCGCATGCGCTTGGCATAGCGCAGCAGCGCCATGTCGATCAGACCGAAGTGGGAGAAGGTATTGGCCGCCCAGGAGAAGCCGATGACTTCCCAGATGCCGATGCCCGCTTCGCCCTGGGAGTTGATCCCGGTGAAGACGGTACTGCCGGCGACATCAATGAAACTCGAGAAACTGTTCAGGCTGGTTTCACCAGTGACGGACTCCGCCAGTTCCGGCAGCAGAACCATGCCGCCGACGGTGAACATCAGCATCAGCCACGGGGCGCAGATACTGGCGAATTCGGTCAGGGCGTTGAAGCCATAGACCGCGACCAGCACTACGATGGCCGCCACGGCCAGTGCCAGCAGGATGAACTCGAAGCTGGTGGGGTAGGCCTGGGTCTGGGCCGGAATGTCGAACAGCAGCCTGACCGCCGTGGCGGAAACGGTGATCATGGCCGCCGATATGGCGGTGAATATGACCACGTTGGCCCAGTTGTAGAGCCGTGACATCGAATCACCGGCAATACGGTGAAGATAGGTGAAGAGGCTCAGACGGGTCTCGATCGCGATTGGCGTCGTGATCAACCAGAAGCTGAGCACTGCTAGGCCATTACCGATCAGCAGGCCCAGCAGGATATCCCAGATACCGGCACCGAGCGCCACGAAGGTGGCACCGATGACGAACTCGGTCGCGGCAACGTGCTCGGCGGCATAGAGACCGGCAAAGTGCGGCCACCGGTGCAGTTTATGACGTGGCACCGGCAGTAGCTCATCGTCCATATGGGCGATCTGCCGATCCAAATCTGGCGCAGTACTGGCCATGATTGGCTCCTGTTTTTTTACGGCTTGTCTTGCTGCTCCTACCCGAGATGTCACGCAGCCGCCTTGGCGATCCTGTCGGCGATGACGAGGGTAGATCGTCTATTATCGATCAAATGACTCAGGTGTGGTGCAAATGATCGGTGAATGGTCATCAAAACGCAAAGCCCGCGTGCTTGAACTTTGGGCTATGACCTCGAGTGATCATGGCTATGGAAGTCTGGAAAACGCTGAAGACCGTATGAAATCTGGGCTTGCGCGAAGGTGTCTCGATTCAATGACACGATTCAGCAAAATGAATTTTTCCGTTCTCACACCCCGTTCGGCGCCTGAGGCATTGTGTCCTGGCTAAAACGGCCAACGATCCAGGGCTAGATATCTCACAACTCTGAGGGTGGTCTTGCACCGATGTGGTGCGGTCGGCGTACCAGGCATCGTCGCTTTCTTGCCATGCCTCGGCAGTGTCCTGATCGAGGCTCGAGGCCCGAGGCCCGGGAGTCGAAAGGGGAAATGGGGCAGCGGAGAGGGCAGCGAAATGGGCAGCGAAAGTCGGGTCGCTGCGAAAGAGCACTATAGAGGTGGCGGCATATAAAGGTGGGTGTTAGTCAGTGGCGACATCGGTTTCGGCACAATGCGACGGAAAGTGCATGAAATAACGACAAAGAACGAGAAAAATGAGACATCTTGCGGCGTTCCCCAGTTCTCGCTAAGGTTGCGCAACACTGTTTCCTAACCAGGAAGCCCCAACACGACTCCCGGCGCTTGATTGGCGACGGGGCAAGGCGAGGAGGCCAGCCATGCGAACGCGCACACTGACCATTCTGATGATGATATTCACGCTGCTGGGAGCCCCGCTGGCTCAGGCAGGACCGCACGATAGAGGCCACGGGCATCATGACCGTGGGCATGGCCACCACGACCGCGGCCATCATCATCACGGAAAACATCACAAGAAGCACTATAAGCAGAAGCGTCACCATGAACGCCACCGTCATGAGGCGCGACATCATCACCAGTGGCGCCGTGGCGACCACCTGCCGCGTCATTACTATTCCGACAGCCGCTACTGGGTGAAGGACTGGCACCATCGCCACCTATCCAAGCCGCCGCGTGGGCATCGCTGGCTGAACATCGATGGGCGCTATGTGCTGGCCGCGGTGGCGGGTGGCGCGATCACTGCCATCATTCTCAATCGCTGATTCCAGCCGCGTGTTCATAGGTCAGTAAGTCAGCAAGACCAAAGACAAGGGCCTCCAGTGAGGCCCTTTCTCGTGCTAGTCGTTCACGTTTTGACATGGCGAGGCTGCCAACGCACGTCAGGCCTGGGCAGCATTCTCAGGCGTAGGCGCTGCATACCCAGGTCATGGTCGCCGGGGTGTCACCGTTGTAGGTGATGGCGTGTCCGAGGGTGCTGTCGAAGGCCAGGCTGTCACCGACCTTGAGCTGGATGGGGTCGTAGAGTTCGGTCCAGACCGTCACCTCGCCGCTGGTCACGATGATCTGTTCCTGGCCGGAATGTTTTTGCAGGCCGCCGAACTCCTCGAGACTGCGATTGAGCACGGTGGTTTCCAATACCATGTATTCCTTGGACGCCACATTGTTGCAAAGCGGTCGATAGCGGTAGTTGGGCGTCTCGATGACGTCTCCCTCCTGCGCTCGCGTCAACGCGAGCCAACCCCGAAATGACGTGTCCTCCGTGTGATAGAACAGCTCGCTGACATCCACGTTCAGGCCCTTGGCGAGGTTCACGATCGCCTCGAAGGTCGGTGAGATGCGTCCATTCTCGATTCTCGACACGCTGGCCGCCGAGATGCCCGACGCGCTGGCCACGGCCGCGATGGTCAGCCCCTTCTCCTTGCGTAGTGCCTTGAGGTTGTCACCAATGGCGCCTGCCTTGCGTTCTCTGTGCTTCAGAGCGATCGGCGTTTCCTGGTGGGGTGTCATGTCAGCGTGCTCCATCGAGTTTGTCTGCTGGGTGGCGTCTGTCGTTGCCTATGCTCGTGTAGCGCAAGAGCACGAGCACGAGCTTTCAGGTCATGCTGCGGCAGGGAGAGGCATGAACGCCATGATGGGGTCCATTTAGGGCTTCCATGAGCAAAATGTCGAGCCTGATATCCATATTTGACCCAATATTGCGTATATGCAATTGTGGAGGCGAATGCGCAATCGACAGTGGCCGCTCACTGGGCATGTATCAGGCCTCAGCCTGTATCAGGCATTCGCCTGCAGGTACGCATAGCATTGCACTCTAATTAAAATAATCTTGGGAAAACAATAATGTACAACTTCAAGAAACAGCTCCTCGGTATGGGTATCGCTGCCAGTCTGTTGGCGACTGCCACGACTCAGGCGGCGGACACCGAGTGGAAGATGGCGACTCCGTGGGGCGGTGGGCCCTGGCTTGAACGGGATGCCAAGACCTTCGCGGACTATGCAAACGAATTGACCAATGGTGACGTGAGCATCCAGGTGTTCCCCGGCGGCACCTTGGGTGGTGCGTTGCGTGTCACCAACACCGTGAAGTCCGGTGTTGCACAGATCAGCCATAACTACATCAACTATGACTACGGAACTGACCCGACGGCAGCGCTGCTGGCCGGGCACTCCAGCGGCCTGACGCCGGAAGAATTCATGCTGTGGATGTACGAGGGCGGCGGCGTCGAGCTCTATGAAGCCTTCCGTCGCGAGGTATTCGGCGTCGTGGCCTTCCCGTGCTCGACCCTGGGCACCGAGATATTCCTGCACTCGAGCAAGAAGGTGCAGACTCTTGAAGACTTCCAGGGACTGCGCCTGAGAACATCGGGTGCCTGGGCTGAAATCGCCTCACGCCTTGGGGCCTCTACCGTGGTGATGGCCGGCAGTGACATCTATACGGCGCTGGATCGCGGTGTGATTGATGCGGCGGAGTGGGGGAGTCCTGAGCTCAACAAGCCGACGGGTTTCCAGAATGTGGCGCAGTACGTCATCTTGCCCGGCATCCATCAGTCGGGCGGCATTCTTGAGTGTGAAGTGAATGTCGATGCCTGGGATGGCCTGAGCGAAGCCCAGCAGAGCCAGTTGCGTCTCGCGGGCAAGCTGAGCGTGTTCGAGTCCTGGCTGGATAGCTCCTTTGCCGATCTCAAGGCCTTCAAGGAACTGGAGGAAGGCCCCAACGAAATCGTGCAGCTGGATCAATCCTTCATCGATGCCATCTACGAAGAGACCCGTGCCTGGGAAGATGAGAAGGCGGGCGAGAATGAGTGGTTCGCACGTGTGCTTGAGTCGCAACGTACCTTCAAGCAGAGCATGATGACCTGGCAGGACTATCGTTTGCCGATCGGGGAAATGGGACGCTGAGTCCTCTTTAATGATGTCCCTGGCCCGGGCGATACCTGTACCGCCCGGGCTCTTTCCTTGTCGTCATCCTGGTGAGTTGCCATGAAAATCGTCGCTGTCATTGAGCGCCAGACCCGCTGGGCCGGGTATCTGGGGGCAGTCTTGATACTGCCGCTGGTGCTTGCGTTGGTCTATGAAGTCTTCAGTCGTTATGTGCTGGGAAAGCCCACCTTATGGGCGTTTGAAGTCAGCTACATGGTGATGGGCGCCATCTTCATGCTTGGCATGGCAAATGCCCTGCGTGTCGGCCAGCACGTCAGTGTGGATGTGTTGAGCCAGAATTTTGCACCGCGTCTCAGAGCTGGAGTTCATCTGGCCTGTTATGCGGTGTTGCTGCCGGTACTGATGTGGCTTGTCTGGGAGCTGTGGCTCTATGCGCTCGAGGCGTTCTCCAGCAATGAGCGCTCCGGGCGTTCTGCCTGGAATCCGGTGATCTGGCCGGTCTTCGGCGTGTGGTGGCTGGGCTTTGTCTATCTGACGCTGCAGGTGATCGCGGAGATGTTGAAGCTCTGGAGCACACTGCTGGGCCATGATCATGGCGCGGAGGTGTCCTCATGAGCGACTTCATTGCCCTCATCATGTTCCCTGCGCTCATCGCTCTGATCGTGCTTGGTTTCCCGATCGCGTTTTCGATGATCGTTGTCGCTACCGTCTTTGGTGTTGCCCAGTTCGGGGATGCCGCGGCCTATCAACTGCTGACCAAGATCGAGGATACGGCGTCCAACTCCATTCTGGCTGCCGTGCCCTTGTTCATCTTCATGGGCGCGATGCTCGAGAATTCCGGCATTGCCGAGCGACTGTTCGGTGCCATCCATCTATGGACACGCCGGATGCCCGGCGGGCTGGGCGTCGGTGCGGTCATCATGGGCACCATCTTCGCCGCCGCCAGTGGTGTCGTCGGGGCCACCGAAGCGGTGATCGGCATGCTGGCCGTGCCGGTCATGCTCAAGCATCACTACGACAAGTCGCTGATATCCGGCACCATCTGTGCCAGTGGCTCATTGGGCACGGCGATTCCGCCTTCCATTACCGTGGTCATTCTCGGGCCTGTGGCCGGCGTTTCTGTCGGATCACTGTTCAGTGGTCTGCTGATCCCGGGCCTGTTGATGGCGCTGTTGTTCCTCCTCTATATCGTGGTGGTCTGTGCGCTGAAGCCAGCCCTTGCGCCGCGACTCAAGGAAGATGAGCAGCATCCGGGGTGGGGCAAGCTGCTCACCATTACCCTGAGTGCGCTGCTGCCGACCATGAGTCTGATCCTGGTGGTGCTGGGCACGATTCTGATGGGCATCGCCACGCCGACGGAAGCGGCGGCCTGTGGGGCGCTCGGCTCCGTATTGCTGGCACTGGGGTATCGCAATCTCACGCTGTCCATCCTGTGGAACGCGGCGGTACGCACACTCAACATCACCGCGATGATTCTGCTGATCGTGCTGGGCGGCAACATGTTCGCGGGCGTCTTCTTCGCCTCCGGCGGGATGGCCACCGTTCAGTCGTTGCTGCTGGATACCGGCTTGAGCCCGTGGCTGATTCTTGGCGCCATCCTGCTGATCGCCTTCCTGGCCGGTTTCGTGCTCGACATGATCTCGGTGGTCCTGATCGTCATCCCCGTGGCGATGCCGGTCATCGGCCTGCTCGGGTTCGATGAGATCTGGTTCTGCGTGGCCTTCCTGATCGTGATGCAGACGAGTTATCTGACACCGCCGTTGGCGCCCTCCATCTTCTATCTGCGTGCCATCACGCCTCCTGAAGTGACGCTGAAGCACATGTACAAGGGGGTGATGCCCTTCATCTTCCTGCAGCTGGTGGTGTTGGCGCTGATCCTGGCCTTCCCGGGACTGGCGCTGTGGTTGCCTGATGCCATCAGCGGGCCGTCATGGAAATGATGGACACCTTATTGGAAAGGAATGAGTTCGTATGAGTGATGCAACACAGGAAGAGACAGGAATGGACGTCAATCTCGATCGGGCAGCGCTCAAGGCGCTATGTCACAAGGTGTTGAGCCATCATGGCTTCAGTGAGCCACACGTCGCTGCCATGAGTGATGCGCTGGTGGCGGCGGAAATGGACGGTTGTCGCTCCCATGGGCTCTATCGCCTGATGGGGTTCGTCGCGACGCTGAACAATGGCGGAGTGGTGCCGGACGCCGTGCCGGTGGTCGAGGATACGGCGCCTTCCATCGTCAAGGTGGATGCCAAGGGTGGCTTCTCGTCGCTGGCCTTCCAGCAGGGCGTACCTGAACTGCTCAGCAAGGCGCGAGCCAATGGCATTGCCATTCTGGCCATCAATCATTGCGTGCATGGCACGGCATTGTGGGTAGAGATCGAGCGGCTGACGCGTGAAGGACTGGTCGCTATCGCCTGCAATCCGACACAGTCGTACATGGCGCCGTATGGTGGCAGTCAGCCTCTGCTGGGGACCAATCCCCTCGCCTTTGGCTGGCCGCGTGAGGACGGAAACCCGTACGTATTCGACTTCGCCACCAGTGCTATCGCGCGCGGCGATATCGAGCTGCATCGTCGCCAGGGGGACAAGATTCCGCTCGGCTGGGGTGTCGATCGAGAGGGCGAGCCGTCACAGGACCCGACGGAAGTGCTGGACCATGGCGCGATGCTGCCCTTCGGCGATCACAAGGGCTCTGCGTTGGCGATCATGATCGAGTTGATTGCAGGGCCGCTGATCGGCGACATGCTGAGTATCGAGTCCAGCGAACACGATCAGGGCAAGGGGAGCCTGCCGTATCATGGGGAGTTGATCATCGCGATAGATCCCGCGCGCCTCACGGGCGGCAGCACCCAGCAGCACATGCTGCGCTCTGAAAGGCTGTTCGAACTCGTGAAGCAGCAGGGCGCAAGGCTCTCCTCCGAGCGTCGTTTCAAGGCTCGCCATAAGCATCAAGAAGAGGGCGTCACGCTTTCGAGAGCCTTGTATGACGATATCCTCAAGCTGGCCTCATGAACCTCCGTGTAGACCGAGCAGCAGAGTGATCGTTGAGAGCACACAGCGGAAAGTCACAACTGCATGAAGAAGAACGGCCGCCCCTGGGCGGCCGTTACTGTATGAGGGTCTCTGTCGTCGGGCTTGTCATCGGCGTTGTCTTCGGTGCTGCCAACCTCACGCCTGCCGATACTGAGCGCCCATCCAGTTCTGCCTGAATATGTGCACCACTGGTTGAGCCGGCTTTTCAGCAAATGCGCAGATGCTGATAGCGTAAGGCGTATTGAGGGTGGCTGACGTCACCTGAAGGTCACGCAGGGGAGAGGCACATGACGCTTGAGATGACATCGCGGTTTCGTGGTTGCCTGTTGGGTGGTGCGGTGGGTGACGCCCTGGGGGCGGCGGTGGAATTCCTGTCGCACGAGGAGATCCAGGCGCGCTTCGGCAGTGATGGGATAGCCGACTATGCACCGGCCTATGGTGGGCTGGGGCGGATTACCGATGATACGCAGATGACGCTGTTTACTGCCGAGGGCCTGCTGCGCAGTCATGTGCGTGGCTGCTTGAGAGGCATCACGACGCAAAGTGGTCTGGTCAGCAGCGCCTACGAGCGCTGGCTTTACACCCAGGGCGAACGCTCGCGGCAGGAGACCGAGCAGGAATGGTTGGACAGTGGCTGGCTGATCAAGCAACGCGGGCTCCATTCGCGGCGCGCCCCGGGCATGACATGCCTGTCAGCGCTCAAGCAGATGCGTGCCTACGGTGACAAGGCGCAGAACGACAGCAAGGGCTGTGGTGGGGTGATGCGTGTGGCACCTGTCGGCTTGTTCGCGCATGCGATGGGAGCCTCCCATGAGATGTGCTTCGAACTCGGAGAAGAGGTCTGTGCGCTGACCCATGGGCACGTCACCGGCCAGCTGACCGGCGGCGTGCTGGCGGTGATGATCCAGTGTCTGGTGGCGGGGGATTCGATGGCACAGGCACTCGCGCATGCCCTGTGTATTCTCGAGCGCAAGCCGGGATGTGGTGACACCCTGCAAGCCCTGGAGCAAGCCCGCGCCCTGGCCGAGTCCGAGACGTCGGCACCGGCCGCAGTGGTATTGCTGGGGCTGGGGTGGATCGCGGAAGAAGCCTTGGCAATCGCTGTCTACTGCGCGCTCACTGCCCGGGATTTCCGCTCTGCGATTCAGCTCGCGGTCAATCACGACGGAGATTCGGATTCCACCGGGGCCATCACGGGCAATCTGCTCGGGGCGCAATGGGGCGAGGAGGCGATACCGAGTGACTGGCTGGCGCCCCTTGAACTGCATGATGTGATCGGCGAGATCGCCAAAGACCTGCACGACTGCCCCCGCTGGGAGCTCTACACCGATGGTGGGGGCAAGGATGAAAAGTGGGCCTGGGAGAAATACCCGGGCTATTGAGGCGCGGTGCAGCAGCATGAAAAAACGCGGAGCCATCTTCCAATGGCTCCGCGTTTTGGTGTCTGGACAACAGTTTTCATGGCCCGTCGCGATGCAAGGGGAGCGCAGAGGCGCAGGGAGCGCTTGCAACAGGTGACTTGAGAGGGCGTCCACGGGCTTCGTAAGCGGTTGATAATACTATGCTTATTACCAAAGTCGTAGATGAGTGTCTGTCCAGCTGGTCAGGTGAGTGACGCATTGGTTCGTGATTGGAATCAATGCTGTTCCAGTGGAGGGATATCTCGCGTGGCGGGTTTCGTCCACAATGCGCTCATTCCACATTGCACGAAACGGCAGTCTGGATTCGGTCGATGGCTGGCGCCTGTCAAGACGCCTTCCACTTTTTTGAAGATGGCATGCATCCAACCCGTTGGCGCAAGCGTAAGACTCTACAAGCACAACGGTGAGGGTTTCAGCAGGATAGAAAGACATACTGCTGACGAATGCCTTCCTCATGATCGCGACCAAAGTTGAAGTGTCAGGCAGCGGTACCGTAGCAGACCTGAGTGACTGATCGGCATTCGATCACTGGCGACATGCACCTTCATAGTTGTACAGAAGTGATGCAAAAAGCTTGCAGGGGTTTTGCGTGGTGAGGGACTTCACCACTTACGGGTACCGAGGCAATGACAAGGCATCGCAATCTGGTTCTTTGATGGAAACAGTGAGCTGCCAGCGACATGGCTAGTGTGATAGCGCAATAATCATTAGTCTGTTAACAAGTTAGACGGGTGCAGCCGAGACTGCACACGACATCACAAGGGCAACATCGCCCAGGACAAGCAAAGGAAAATCATCATGAAAACTCTGAACCTCAAGACTCTGATCGCCGCCGCCGCTCTCGCTACCGTGAGCACTGCCTCCTTCGCAGCGGATGACAGCCCGGCCGCACAGCGTGTTCAGCAGTCCGTCAGCCAGGACGTCGTCGTCGGCACTGCCCAGCAGGCACCGACTGCCCAGGCCACCTTCGCCGATACCGGCATGAGCGTTGCCGCAGGTCGTGTCGAGACTGCCCTCAATCAGTCCGCCATCGAAGGCAAGGGTGTTGCCACCGTCAGCCGCGAGCAGGCCTTCGACAATGACGCCGGCAAGAGTGTCGCTGCTACCCGCGTTCAGCACGCTCTGAGCGACAGCAACGTCTGAGCCATTCAGCCGTCTTGCCCGGGCACTCACGCCCACTGACCACATTGTTCATCGAGGAGATTCATCATGAAAACCATCAAGACTCTGATCGCCGCCGCCGCTCTCGCTACCGTCAGCACCGCCACCTTCGCCGCGGATGACAGCCCGGCCGCCCAGCGTGTCCAGCAGTCCATCAGCCAGGACGTCGTCGTCGGCACCGCTCAGTCAGCCGCTACCCAGCAAGCCAGCTTCGCGGAAACCGGCATGAGCGTCGCGGCAGGTCGCATTCAGCAGTCCATCAGTGCCGATCGCATCCATGGTCAGTCGCACACCGTGGCCACTGCCAGCCAGGCATTCGATAACGATGCCGGCAAGAGTGTCGCAGCGACTCGCGTCCAGCATGCCCTGAACGACAGCAACGTCTGAACCATCGTCAAGCCTGACCCGGATTTCCGGGTCTGATCATCGCTTTGCTTTTTATCGAGGAGATACACCATGAACACTCTCAAGACTCTGATCGCCGCTGCCGCACTCGCCACCGTCAGCACTGCGTCCTTCGCCGCCGACGATAGCCCGGCTGCCAAGCGCGTCCAGCACAACGTCAGTGACAGCGTCATCCATGGCTCTGCCCAGCAAGCTCCGACCGTCCAGGCGACCTTCGCGGAAACCGGCATGAGCACCGCTGCTGGCCGTTTCCAGGTGGCATCCGGTGACGACGAGATCCGTGGCCATGATCGCTCCATCCATCTGCAGGAATTCGATGTCGCCAATGATTCCGGCGATAGCGTTGCCGGCACCCGTGTTCGTCACGCCGTGAGCGATGTCAACGTCTGAGACGCCCGACGTCTGCGTCAGGCGCTTGCAGGCCAGGTGTCTGCACTGACATGACCTTTTTCGACAGGAGACCCCCCATGCAATCCCTCAAGTCTCTATTTGCCATTGCCGCATTGTCCGTTGCCGCCACTGGCGTGGCCTCTGCCAATGACAGCGAAGCCGATGCCCGCGTCCGTGCCACCCTCAGTGATCGCGTGATCATGGGCCAGGCACAGCCGGTGACTCAGCAAGCCGCACTGCATCACGATGACGCCGTGGAAACCGGCATGAGTGTCGCTGCCAGTCGCGTCCAGAAGTCCATCAGCAACGCCGGCATTCAGGGCACCACCCGTGCACTGGCGAGCGATTCGGCTGATTACGTCAACGATGCCGGCAAGAGTGTCTCTGCCACACGCGTCGAGCATGCCTTGAACGAAAGCGCATGATCTCTCGTCGGCGGATGAACATCCTCCGACTCTGCAAGACAGCCAAGGATGCCGATATGCCATCGACTTGCCCCTGTCAGTTGCTGAATGGACCCACTGACCATCGTGTCGCGTCATGATGGTCAGTGTCCCAGAGAAGAATACGTGAGAGAGAAGAACGCTTGAGCAAGTGTTTTGGCTGAGTGGAAGCCAGTGTGGAAGTGCGCACTCGTCGTCAACTGCAGAGCCCTTGCTCAAACGCTTTCCTGTCCTGAATGTCCTGTCCCGACATTCCCTGCCCGCCATTGGTGGGCTTTTTTCGTTGCATGAAGGTAATCAGCAGCGATGATCCGCAGCAGGGAGAGGCAGCCGGGACAGGCGGGCGGGACAGAATGGTGGGACAGAAAGCCGGGTCATGCCGCGACCAGCTTGGCCTCCATCAGGGTTTGCACATAGGGCGGCAGGTCCCCTGTGGCGAGGCTTGCGACATCTCCCAGATGCTCGGTGCGGCCATTGCGCAGCACCAGTACGCGGTCCGCGAAATGACTGACCAGCCCCAGGTCATGGGTGACGAAGACCAGGCTCAGGCCGCGCTCACGCTTGAGGCGTTGCAGCAAGCGAATGATGGCCGCCTGTACCGAGACATCCAGCGCCGAGGTGATCTCGTCACACAGCAGGATATCGGGCTCGGCGGCCAGCGCGCGGGCGATGGCGACGCGCTGCTGCTCGCCCCCCGACAGCTGGCTGGGCAGACGGTCCAGATAGAGCGCGGGCAGGCGCACCTCTTCCAACAATGACTGGGCACGCTGGCGGGCGCCATCGCCCTTGAGATCGAACCAGCGAGACAGCACCGGTGCGAGAGATTCGAACACGGTCAGACGAGGATTCAGTGCCGTGCTGGCATGCTGGAAGATGTACTGGATCTTCTGACGCTGCACCGGACGCCGCTCGGCGACCAATCCCGCCAAGGACTCCTGACGCAGACTGAGCTGTCCGGAGACGGGGGAGAGCAGGCCGGCCAGCGCCTTGAGTATCGAGGTCTTGCCGCTGCCGGATTCGCCGATCAAGGCCAGCGTCTCGCCTTGCTGGAGCGAGAATGCCACATCGCTGACGGTGAGTGCCGGCGTTTCACCACGCAGGCGCGCCAGCCAGCCGGGCGTGCGATAGCACAGGTTCAGTGACTCCACGGCCAGCAGCGGCGCGATGTCCAGCGACGTGGCTGGCTGCGAGTCGTTCTTTACGCGTTCGGCCCGCTCATCGGTTGCTGCGTTACTTTTCGCATTTTCCGAACTTTCCGCACTTTTTCCGCTCTCCGCATGCGCCCTGCCCACTGATTCATGACCCTCCAGCGCATGATGACAGGCGTAGCGCCCTTGCCAGCTCGGCACGCTGTCACGGCACGTTACACTTGCGCGCGGACAGCGCGGTGCGAAGGCACAGCCCTTGATGGCGCTTCCCACCAGGGGCGGCGTGCCTTCCAGCGCGGCGTCAGGTCGATAGCACTGACTGCCCGGAGTCGCGGCCAGCAACGCGTGACCATAGGGGTGGCGCGGGCCGTTGAGGAAGTCGCGAGTCGCGGCGACCTCCACCAGCTGACCGGCGTACATCACCGCTACTCGGTCACACAGGTGAGATACCGCGCCCAGATCATGACTGACGAAGATGATACTCATGCCCAGCTCAGCGCGCAGCGAGGCCAACAGCGCCAGAATCTCATTCTGGGTGCTGGCATCCAGGCCGGTGGTCGGCTCATCCATCACCAGCACTCGTGGGCGTTGTGCCAGGGCCAGCGCCAGACTGGCGCGTTGCTGCTGTCCGCCGGAAAGCTGGTGCGGATAGCGCTGCATCAGCACTTCGGGGTGAGGGAGGTGGACGCGTCGCAGCCATGCCACGGCCTGCTGTTCGCGTTCCGCCTTGCCTTTCACGCCCTGTGACAACAGCGTCTCGCACAGCAGGCTGCCGAGCGTGAGGTGAGGCGTCATGGCCTTTTCGGCATGCTGGGACACCAGCCCGAGCCTGAGTTCGCCCAGCCAGCGCCCCGGTTGATGATGAAAGCTCAGCTGGCGGTGCTCGTCGTGAAGAGGGGCATGACTTGTAGAGGCAGTGGCAGTGGCAGTGGCAGTGGCAGAGGTGGAGGCAGTGGCAGAAGTGGAGCCAGAGGCGGGCGCAGGTGAGGCGACACTCACCTCGCCGGTGCGTACCAGGCTGCCCCGACGCAACAGACCCAGCATGGCCGTGGCCAAGGTGCTCTTGCCGCTGCCGGACTCGCCCACCAGACCCAGAATCTCGCCCTGGCCCAGGCTCAGGTCGATACCGCGCAGCACGGGTCGCCAGGTCTGCTGGCGATCATGAAAGCCGATGTTGAGATCGCGAACGCGGATCACGGCGTTGTCCGTCATGGCGTCACCTTTGGAGTTCGGAATCATTCGGGGCGCCCCGCACGGTCGATGCCCAGTGTCTTGGCCAGGGTGTCGGCGACCAGATTGATGGCGATGATCAGGCTGGACAGCGCCACGATGGGCGGCAGCACGGCCCAGGGCGCAAACGACATGAAGCCGCGGCCATCGGCGACCATCAGCCCCCAGTCCGGGGTCGGCGGGGAGACGCCGAAGCCGAGAAACGACAGCGAGCTGAAGGCCAGCAATGCCCAGGACCAGCGCATCGCCAGCTCGACGAGGATGGTGTCGAGCACGTTGGGTTTGATCTCGCGCCACAGCAGACGCATCAGGCTGTCGCCGCGCAGTCGTGCGGCCTGTATATAGTCAAGGCACAGCACTTCACGGCACGCCGTGACCATCACGCGCACCACCGCCACGCCATAGAAGATGCCCAGAGTCAGGATGAAGACCAGCGGGCCGGGGCCCATCACGCCGATGACCAGCAAGAGGAACAGTAGCCAGGGAATCGACAGCAGGGCGTCCACCAGACGCATGGCAATGTTCTCGACCCGCCCGCCGATGATGGCCAGCAGCATGCCGCAGGCGCTGCCCCATACCACGGCCAGCACGGCGGCCGGCAGCGAGGTGTAGATGGCCTCGCGGCCCCCGGCCAGGGTGCGGCTGAGGACATCGCGGCCGAGCTGGTCGGTGCCCAGCCAATGTTCGGCACTGGGGGGCAGCAGTGAAGCGAGACTGTCACCCGCGGAAATGTCATGGGGCGCCAGCCAGCGGCCAGCGACGGCCAGCAGAAGATGCAGGCCGATCAGCACCAGGCCCAGGCGACCCTGGCGATTGGCCCACAGCAGCGCCAGGGTGTGTTGTCCCGGCAGGCTGGCCAGGGCCAGTCGCGGGCCGCGTGCGGTCGTCGAGGAAGAAGCGTTCATGAGTGACTCAGGCTGTCTTGAGTTTGGGATTGAGCACGATGACCAGCATGTCGGCGACCAGATTGCACAGCACATAGGTGACGGAGAGCACCAGTGCGCAGGCCTGCACCACCGGCATGTCGCGGTCATTGATGGCCGAGATCATCAGGCGCCCCAGCCCCGGATAGTTGAATACCTGTTCGACGATCACCACGCCGCCCAGCAGCCAGGCGATGGTCATGGCGGCCAGACTGATGGTCGGCAGCAGGGCGGCCGGCGCCAGATGGCGGATCACCAGACGCCAGCGCGGCAGCTGGCGGATACGCGCCATGTTCATGAAGTCGCTGTCCATCACGCTGATGGTGTTGGAGCGGGTCATGCGCATCATGTGTGCCATGGCCACCAGCGCCAGCGTGATGGCGGGCAGCCAGACACCGGGCAGCAGGTTCCACAGGCTCTCATTGGCACCGGCCACGGTGATGGCAGGGAACCACGGCAGCCAGATGGCGAAGGCCAGGGTCAGCAGGGTGGCGCTGATGAATTCCGGCACCGTCATGGCGATCAGCACCAGGCTGGAGAGGCTGGAGTCGATCCAGCTGTCGCGCTTGAGCGCCGCGATCAGCCCCAGCAGGATGGCCAGCGGGATGGCCATCACGGTCGCGATGCCGCCCAGCAGCAAGGTGTTGGCCAGACGTGGCATCAAGGTATCGCTGACCGGTGCACGACTGGTCAGCGAGGTGCCGAAATCACCACTCAGCAACTGCCCCCACCAGCTGACGAAGCGTGTCGTCACCGGCGTATCCAAGCCAAGCTCGGCGCGACATTGGGCGAGATTGATCGGTGTCATGCTGCGCCCCAGATAGTTGACGCAGAAGTCGCCGGGCAGCATCTCGATCACCCAGAACACCACGCAGGCCACGAAGACCAGCGTGAAGCCGCCATACAGGCAGCGCTGCAACAGCATTGCCCACATCTCAGTTCACCTCTTGAAGATCGCGTGCCCGCAGTGGCGTCGAAGCCTCACCGAGGGGCGGCAGGCCCAGCACCTGACGCAGGCGCGGGTGGAGGGCCAGTGACTCGAGCTCAAGGCGCTCGCCCGCAGTGATTGACGGGCCGTGCAGAATGGCGAAGCGCTGATCCGACGTGGCGCCGGGGCCGAAACCGTGCGTGGAGACATAGCCGGGCGCCGCCACCAGCTCTGCGTGATGGGCATGCTTGCAGGCGGGTTCGAAGCTCATGCCCGGCGGCGCCTGATAGAGCTGGATATGCTTCACATCCGGGGGTAGGAAGTCGGCCGCCGTGAGCGGCGTGACGCCGAACTCGGCCAGGCGCGCGGCCTGCTCGCGTTGGCGTTCGTCATCATCACAGGCCACCAGCAACAGGCCACCATCACATTGCAGCGCGACATCCGGTAGAAGGCGGTCTGCCACCAGCGCCCGCTGGACCGGGGCATGGCCATGATCACTGAAGACACACAGGTGATAGGCCTCGCGCTTGTTGATGGCCTCAAGGCCGGCCAGCAGGCTGCCAAGCTGGGCATCGACCATCATCAGGGCCCCATCGACCAGGGCGTCATCATTGCCATGCACATGCAGGCAATAATCGGGGGTGTTGAGTTCGAGCAGCACCAGCTCTGGCGTTTCGCGCTCGATCAGCGACAGTGCCTCGTTGAGCAGTTGCTGGTCATTGCTCATGGCGCGCATCAGGGCGTCATTGCGGGCGTCCCAGTGATTCAGACGCGGCGCGGTCATGCCCTTGGCGCGCAGGTCGCCTTCCTCCCACCAGGGCGACAGATACCAGTCACAGCTCTCGGGGCGGGCCAGCCCGAAGCCGAGGCTGGCCACCCGCAGTCCTGCCGCGCGCGCGGCCTCGAGCAGGGTCTCGCCACGCAGGTCCTCGACCGCTGCTGGACGAAAATGCCCTGCAGTGGCGCTGGCGTCTGAGGCGTGACTGTCGCGATCCGTCTCAGCACCGGGGCAATGGATGCCGTTGGAATAGATACCGTTTGAGTAGATGCCGTGCACCTGAGCCGGTTGCCCGGTCAGGACACCCGCTCGCGCGGGCATCGAATTGGCATTGGTATCGGCACCCAGGCGCTCGATCAGCAGGCCGTCTCTGGCAAGGGCATCGAGATGCGGCAGGCGCGCCCGCGTCTCGGCGAAGCGCTGACTGCTGATGCCGTCCATCAGAATCAGGATCAGGCCAGGGCGGGACATCAGCTCTCTCCCTGCTTGTCGACCTGGTGCCAGCGAATCGCGAAGTGCTCGACCGCCGGGATATGTACCTCACGCTTCATGACGCGGTTGTTGTTGAGGTGGAAGGGAATCAGCGTCGCGCCGGTCTCGGTCAGCAGCGCCTGGGCCTGGTGATAGAGCTCGGTGCGAGCTTTGTCATCCAGGGTGGCGCGCGCCTTGGCGAGCAGGGCATCGAATTCGGGGTTCTTGTAGGCCGACTCGTTCCAGTTGGCCTCGCTCTGGAAGATCTCGTTGAGCACCTGATCGGTCGGGCGCTGGCCCCAGGCCGCGGTGAAGGCCGGCTTCTTCATCCAGGCGGTGTTCCAGTAATCCGCCGCGGGCACGTTGTGCACGTTGACGGTGATGCCGGCCTCGGCTGCCTGACGCTGGTAGAGCTCCGTCATCGGGCGGAAGTAGTTGTCGACGCCGCTGGTGTAGACGTCGATCTCCAGCCCATCGGCATACCCCGCGTCGCTCAGCAGGCTGCGAGCGGTGTCGAGGTCCTGCGGGCATTGCTGCGCCAGCTTGTACTGATCGCCATTCCAGACCGGGTTGTCACAGGTAATGGTGGCGCCGCCCTTGCCGAACAGCAGGTTGACCATCTCTTCACGGTCGGCCACCAGACGCAGCGCACGGCGCACGCGCACATCCTGGAAGACCTCGTCGTCGGCGCGGAACACCATGCCACGCCAGTCGCCGGTGGCGATGGAGTCGTAGTGGTAGGCCGGGTTGCTGGAGAACAGGCGCAGCTGCTGGGCGTTGACGCCATTCCAGCCCGACCAGTCAATCTGGCCGGCCAGCAATGCCTGGGTGCGGGCGTTGTCATCGGGAATGCCGATCAGGTCCATGCCATCCAGCTTCGGTGCGCCTTCCCAGTAGTCAGCGAAGGCTTCGAAGGTGGTGGTGCCCTGCGGATCGAATTCGACCAGCTTGAAGGGGCCGGTGCCGATGCCCTGCAGTGAGGTGTCGTCATCAAAGCCGACCGGCACGATCTTGGCGCGGTAATCCATCAGCAGAATCGGCAGGTCAGCATGGGACTGGCTGAGACGGAACACGATCTGGCCGGCCTCATTGACGCTGACGTCCTCGATGACTGACAGCGCGGCACGTGCCGGGGCATCGCGCTCGGGGTCGAGAAGACGCGTGAAGCTGTAGATGACGTCATCTGCGCTCAGCGCCTTGCCGTTGTGGAAGCTGACCCCGTCACGCAGCGTGAAGGTCCACTCATCGGCAGCGGGATTGGCCTGCCACTCGGAGGCCAGGTCCGACACCGGCTCGCCCTTGCTGCCCTGACGGACCAGGCGGCTGTAGATCAGCTGGTTGGCCGAGTAGAAGCGCGTCGGGGAGATGGGGTCCAGTGACTCCTTGCCACTGAACTCGACCCAATGCGGAGTGCGCAGTGTCTCGGCATGGGCCAGCTGGGGGACGGCCAGTTGGGCGAAGGCGGCAAGGCCGATGGCGGCGATCAAGGGCTTCTTCATGTCAGGCTCCAGGCAAGGGCAACGGTCAGGGACGGTAGTCAGGGACAGTAGTCAGGGGCAGTGGTCAGGGGCGGTCGTCAGGTACGGTCATCAGTGACAGCAAGCAGGTTCCGCAAAACCGGGTCAGGCCGACAGGCAGGCCGTTGGTTGGCTCGTGGCGCAGCCCGCCGGGACGGCCGGACTGCGTCAACTCTGTCGTCTTGAGGCGTCATCTTTGGTGCAGATGATGACGCTTCCGTGACAGATGCCAGCCGTTGGCCGCAACAAAAACTGCGACTGTGCCTTAGAAATTCTGAGGCTCGCGTCTTCCTGCCCGTGCTAGCGGGGCTGGGAGGGCATCTCGCTGGTGACAGGATTGGCCTGAGAGGTGTGCATGGTGCTGCGCAACCAGGCACAGAAATCGTTGACCGCCGGGGTATGGCGGCGTTCTGGAGACACCAGCAGGTACTGGCTGCTGGTACTGGGCATGCGCAAGGTGTGCGCCAGTTGCAGGCGTCCGTTCTTGATCAGGTCCATCACGAAGGACTGGCGGACGAGCAGGAAGCCATGCCCCTCGAGTGCCGCGGCAATCGCCAGACTGGCATTGCCGAACTTGAGGCCGGCCGGCGGGATGTGGCCGCGAAACTTCTGCAGGCGGAACCAGTCCAGCCAGCTTTCGCGGTAGCCGATGCACTCGATTCTGGGCGCGCGGGCCAGCTCGTCGAGTGGGCTCGCGGGCGAGGCGTTGGGGGCGAGGGAGTGGTGCAGGAAGGTGGGGCTTGCCACGACGACCCACTGCTCATCGGCCAGTTTCTCGTACTCGCGCCCGCACCAGCCGCCGTAGCCGTTGATGATCTCGATATCGACGTCGGGCTGCTCTTCCGGGAGTACCTGGTTGTGCGGCAGCACCGTGACCTGGATGTTCGGATGCAGGCGCTGGAAGTCCTTGAGCCTGGGGATCAGCCAGTATTCGACGAAGCTGTGATTGGAGCGCAGCGTCAGGCTCTGTTGCTCATCGTGCTGGAAGAGGGTGGCGGTACCGCGCTTGAGGGTCTCGAACACGCCACTGACCAGCGGCAGATAGGCATGCGCCTCGTCGGTCAGCTCGATGCGATTGCCGCGGCGCACGAACAGGCTGACCGCGAGGAAGTCTTCCAGCTGCTTGACGCGCTGACTGACGGCGCCCTGGGTAATGCACAGTTCGGCGGCGGCGCGGGTCAGGCTGCCGAGGCGTGCGGTGGCCTCGAAGGCGGTCAGGGCATTGAAGGGGGGCAGGCGCTGAGCGAGGCGCTGGGAAGGGTGATAGGCAGGACGCGACATGCAGAACTCCAGCTTGACTGAGCCAGTCGCCGCATCGGCGGCTGGTGCTGAAGCCATGACTGCAGATCCTGCCGCGGCACGCGGCCGGGCGCTCATTCTTGCAGCCGTGCATGACGATGACATGACAGTCTGCGCGCATAAAAACTAAGGCTCGCCGCCAGAAAGTCTCGCTATGGTCACGGGTCTGCGTTCACTAGCATGGCGGGCATCCACTGGCGGATCGCTCGTTTGACATGAGCGCCAGCCACACCCGTTCGTCATGCCGTGCCTTGCGGCTTGTGATCGCACTCGACAGACAGGAAGACTCTGCATGCCTCGCCTCGCGTTTGACGCCGAACAGCTTCACCTGACTCTGGATGATGGCCAGACCCTTGCCCAGCATGTGCTGTGGCTGCAAGACCATGACCCTGCCCGTCGCCATGCCAATGGTCAGCGTCTGGACAGTGTGCTCGACCTCGACTGGGACGCCGCCATCAGCGAGGTGGCGCTTGAGGAGGGCGATGTCCTGCGAGTGACACTGAGCAATGCACGCGAGATTCGCTACGGCGTCGATGAGCTGGCCGCCTTGAGCACCGGCTTCCCCGATGAGCGCAGCAGTGCGCACAAGACGCTGTGGCAGGGCAGCGAGTTCTCGGTCGCCCGGGTCGAGTGGGCCGATGTCATCGCCGGGGGAGAGGCACGTCGCAAGGCACTGGCCTGGGTCCGTGACACCGGGGTGGTGTGCCTGCGTGGCGTGCCCGTCGAGCCGGGCAAGGTGCTCGAGGTGATCGAGCAGTTCGGGTATGTGCGCGAAACCAATTACGGCAAGCTGTTCGATGTCCGCACCGAGGTCTCGCCGAGCAATCTCGCCTTCAGCAATCTCGGGCTCGGGGCGCATACCGACAATCCCTATCGTGATCCGGCGCCAAGCATCCAGCTGCTGCATTGCCTGAGCAACGAGGTGGAAGGCGGCCAGACCCTGCTGGTGGATGGCTTCGCCGCCGCCGAGCGCCTGCGCGAACTGGCGCCCGAGAGTTTCGCGCTGCTGACGCGCACGCGGGTGCCGTTCCGCTTCCATGACGCGGACCATGCCGATCTCAGAAGCTGGGTGCCGTTCATCGAGACCGACCACAAGGGCAACATCCGCCAGGTGCGTTACAACAACCGCTCCATCGCCTCGCTGCCGCTGCCGCTTGAGGCGCAACGCGCCTTCTATCGTGCCTATCACGACTGGGCGCGCGTGATCGGTCAGCCGGAGCAGGCCACGCGCCTGCGCCTTGCTCCGGGGGACTGCCTGCTGTTCGACAACAGTCGCGTGATGCATGCCCGTACCGCCTTCGTGGCCGGTGGCAATCGTCATCTGCAGGGCGCCTACGCCGATCTCGACAGCCTGTATTCCACTCTCAACCTGCTGGAGAACGCCCGATGATCACTCAGCCTGCCAACGCCGAGGGCATCGTCGGCCTGATCGAAGACATCTTCGCCCTGCACGGTGCGGACTCCTATCTGGGCGAGGAGGTGACCATGGCCGAGCACATGCTGCAGGCGGCGCATCTGGCCGAGCAGCAGGGGGAATCCGAGTCGGTGATTCTGGCCGCCTTGCTGCATGACGTGGGGCATTACGCCAATGCGCTGCCGCCGGAGGTCTTGATGAACGGCCAGGACAACCGTCATCAGGTCAGCGGTGCCGACTGGCTGGCGCGCTTCTTCCCGGCCGAGATCGTCGAGCCGGTACGCCAGCATGTGGCAGCCAAGCGCTATCTGGTCGCGGTGGAGCCGAGCTATCGTGCCTGCCTGTCACAGGCCTCGCTGGATAGCCTGGCCCTGCAGGGCGGGGCGATGGAGCCGCACGAGGCCGAGGCCTTTGCTCAATTGCCGCAGCTCGAGGCCATCCTCAAGGTGCGGCGCCTGGATGATGCCGCCAAGGTGGCCGGCATGCAGACGCCGGACTTCGCTCACTACAAGCCGATGCTTCAGCGCTGGGTGCTGGCGGCGGGATGACGGGCTTTCCGGCGTCTCAGCCCTGTTGGACATCCCAATAGGGCGGGCTGCCGAAGTATTCGGAGAAGTAGTCCAGGAAGGCGCGCACCTTGGGGGCCAGCTGGCGGTTGCTGGGATAGACCGCCCAGATGCCGGTCTCGCTGATCAAGGGCGTCTCGGGTAGTACCTCTACCAGGCTGCCTTCGGCCAGGTGGCGGTAAATGCTCCATGTCGAGGACAGGGTGATGCCCAGGCCAGCAGCGCAGGCGTCACGAACGGCTTCGCCATTGTCGGTGCGGATACGCCCCTTGACGCGAATCGGTTCGACGCCGTTCTCGCACTGAAAGCACCACTGGTCCATGCCGATCAGGGTCAGGCATTCGTGTTCGTGCAGCATCGAGGGGTGCGTCGGCGTGCCATGGCGCGCGAGATAGTCCGGCGAGGCGCACAGAATGCGCTTGTCCGGTGCCAGGCGCCGCGCGATCAGGCTGGAATCCTTGAGGGCGGAGTTGCGGATGGCGATATCAAAGCCGCCCTCGACCAGATCGACGATGGTGTCGGTCAGGCGCAGGTCCAGTTCCAGATCAGGGCAGCGCTCGAGAAAACCGGCCAGGCCCGGCACCAAGTGCATGCGCCCGAAGGAGGCGGATGCGGTGATGCGCAAGGTGCCGCTGGGGGAGGTCGTGCCGACGCCGACGGCAGCCCGCGCGGCCTCGGCGCTGATCAGCACCTCCTCTGCGTGAGGGAGAAAGGCGCGACCTTCTTCGCTCAGTGCCACATGACGCGTGGTGCGATGCAACAAGCGTACCCCTAGACTGTCCTCGAGCTTGCGCAGGTGAGAGCTGGCGACGGCTGGCGACAGTCCCAGGTCCTCGCCGGCCTGACTGATGCTGTTCACGGCGGCGAGACGGACGAACAGCTTCAGGTGCTCAAGATTCATGCGGGTGTCCTCATTTGCGTCGACGCGCGTGGCTCCCGATGGCGAGAGGCACGCCAGTAACGGCTTGGCGCAACGTTCGTGACGTCCACTACGCCCAATACATCCAACAAGCTCAATACGCCCAATACTTTCAATAAAACCAATAAACTGATTGTAGTTTATCGCCGTTTATCATTCAGGCCCATGACAATTATGCTGGCTCCACATCCACGCAGGAGACAGACTCATGAAAGCGATGCTCGTCAAATCATTCGGTGGTCCCGAGGTGTTCGAAGCGGCGGAAATCGCCAAGCCCCAAGTGGCGGCAGGTCAGGTGCTGGTGCGCATCGCCGCCACCAGCATCAACACCGTCGACACCATGATTCGCGAGATGGGCCCTGAGCTGCCGCTCTCTCCGGCACTGCCGGCGCTGCTGGGCATGGACTTCGCCGGTACCGTCGAAGCCGTGGGCGAGGGCGTCGAAGGCTACGCCATCGGGGATGAAGTCTATGGTTGTGCTGGTGGCCTGGCCGACCTGCCGGGCACGCTGGCCGAGTACATCGCCGCCGATGTTCGCCTGATCGCCCACAAGCCGAAATCCTTGAGCATGGTGGAAGCCGCGGCGCTGCCGCTGGTCGGCATCACGGCCTATGAAGGTCTCAAGCGCGCCAATATCCAGGCCGGTCAGAAGGTGCTGGTTCACGGTGGTGCGGGTGGTGTGGGTCACATCGCCATCCAGCTGGCTCGTCACTTCGGTGCCGATGTCGCCTCTACCGTCGGCCGTGATGAGCACGAGACGCTGGTCGAAGGCCTGGGGGCCAGTGCCATCAATTACCGCAATGAGCAGGTCGCCGACTATGTGGCCAAGCACACCGACGGCAAGGGCTTCGACATCGTGTTCGACTCCGTCGGCGGTGCCAACCTGCCGACCTCCTTCGAGGCTGCCGCGCTCAATGGCCATGTCTCGACGACCGTGTCCTTCATGGAAATCGACCTGTCCACCGCGCACTTCAAGGGCCTGTCACTACATGTCGTCTTCATGCTGATCCCGATGCTGCATGACTTCCATCGTCAGGAGCATCACGAGATTCTGGCCGACATGGCGCGTATCGCCGATGCCGGCGCGCTCAAGCCGATCATCGATGATCAGGTCTTCCCGCTTGCGGAAGTGGGCCAGGCCCACGCCCGGCTGGGTAGCGGCCAGGCCACCGGCAAGGTCATCGTCGAGGTCTGATACCGTGACCGAAAGCCACATTGGCAGGATCATCCTGACACTGCGCTGGCACAGATGAACGACAGGGTGTGGCCATCCGGCACACCCTGTCGTTCGTGTCTCAAGCGTCGTGTGACATTTCAAGGAGAGAGCGCATGAAAACCATCCTTATCACCGGTTCCACCGATGGCATCGGCCTGGTCACGGCCAAGGCCCTGCTGGAGCGCGGCCATCGCGTGCTGATCCACGGGCGTAGCGAGCAGAAGGTCAATGGTGTCGTCGCCGAACTTGCGGCGCTGGCCGGGGCTGAGCGTGTCGCCGGTTTCGTGGCAGACCTGTCCGACCTGGTCGCCATCGACTCACTGGCAAGCGACGTGCTGGCGGCCAACGCCAGTCTGGATGTCCTGATCAACAATGCCGGTGTCTTCCAGGCCCCCAGCGTCGTGACGGCTGACGGTCTCGACCTGCGCTTCGTGGTCAATACCCTTGCCCCTTATCTGCTCACCCAGAAACTGGCTTCGGCACTGCGTCCGGCCGGGCGGGTCGTCAACCTGTCCTCGGCGGCTCAATCCTCCGTGGACCTGAAGGCGCTGATCGGAGAGGTCGCGTTCAACGACCACTACGCGGCCTATGCCCAGAGCAAGCTCGCGATCACCATGTGGACCCGCACGCTTGCCCAGGACTGGGAAGGCCAGGGGCCGATCCTGATCGCGGTCAACCCGGGCTCTCTGCTGGCCAGCAAGATGGTCAAGGAAGGCTTCGGCGTGCCGGGCAAGGACCTGGGTATCGGTGCTGATATCCTGGTACGTGCGGCACTGGATGAGGAATTCGCCGGCGCCAATGGTCAGTACTTCGACAACGACGCCCAGCGATTCGCACCGCCGCACGCCGACGCACTCGATGATGCGCTGTGCCGTGAAGTGGTCGCGACGATGGAGAAGACGCTCGGCTCTCTGGCTGGCTGAAGCGCGCCGGGAACCGCTGTCACGCTGCAATACGACGCCCCGCTCATGCTGATGATCTCTCAGTATGGGCGGGGCGTCGTCGTATGCAAGGGCATGCAACGGCTGGCGGATGGATAGCGCAGGCTAGCCTCAGAGGCGATCGATCGCGGCGCTGACCTGCCGGGCACCGGCCAGGATCTCGGCGATGACCGCCTGGGTCTGATCGACGCTCTGCTGGCCGGCTTCACTGTGGATGACGACGGTGTTCATGCGCTCGCCCGCCTGGCGGATCAAGGCCGTGTTGTCGCGCAATACCTTGCTGATCTGCTCGGCGGATTGCGTAGTGGCTTGTGACAGACGTCGAACCTCATGGGCCACCACCGCAAAGCCTCTGCCATGATCCCCCGCGCGGGCGGCTTCGACCGCCGCGTTCAAGGCCAGCAGGTTGGTCTGCTGCGCAATGTGGGAAATGCTTTCGGCCATCTGGTTGATGCTTCTCACATGATGATTGAGCGCCTCGATGACCTGCCGCGCCGTCGCGACTTCCGTGCCGGCGCGGGTGACATCCTCCACGGCGGCCGCCAGTTGTGTCAGGCCGTCAGCGGCGATGGTCTCCGTCTGCTGGGCGCTGGTGCGCGCGGCAGTGACGGCGTCTCGCGTGGCCTGATGCTGCTGCATCTCGGCGGTGATATCGCTGGCGAACTTGATGACGCGCACCACCTTGCCGCGGGCATCGAGCACCGGGTTGTAGGTCGCTTCCAGCCAGATCGGGCTGCCATTGGCCGTGACGCGCGCAAAACGCCCCTGTTTGAAGCTGTTGTTGGCCAACTCGCGCCAGAAATCAGGGTTTTCCTCATAGAAGCTGTCAGCGCAGAAGCGACGATGATGCTGCCCGATGACGTCATGGGCCTGATACCCCATCACCTTGAGGAAGTTGTCGTTGGCCTTGAGCACGGTGCCATCCGGCGCGAATTCGATCACTGCCATCGAGGTGTTGAGCGCGGTGAGAATGGCGTCCTGACTGCTGGCGCTCTCGTGACGCTCACTGACATCGCGGGCAATCTTGATGATGTAGCGCACACGTCCGCGGCGAGTCATGACCGGCAGGTAGGTCGCCTCCAACCACAAGGTCGCGCCTCTGGCATCACGTCGCTCGAAGGTGCCACCGCGTGAATGGCCGGCGGCCAGCTGTTGCCAGAAGTGTTGATAGTCCGGGGCCTGATGGACCTCGCTCGAGCAGAACATGCGGTGATGCTGCCCCACGACCTGATCACGGCGATAGCCCGTCGCTGACAGAAAGGCGTCGCTTGCGCCAAGAATGCTGCCGTCCGGGCGAAAGAAGATGCAGGCAGTGTGGTCTTCCAGCGCACGGCGCAGGGCCTGGGCACGATCGAGCAGCATGGGAGAGTTCCTGGCAAGAGAGGGGAGGCATCAATCAGTCATCGACTGCGGACATCCTTGATGCGATTGTGCTGAAGTAATGTTTATTTACTGTTGAATCCTCTATCGACATTGCTGTGCCGATCTTTAGTATCAAATTCCTGATGATATGGGCATCAGAGTTCTCATCAATACGCTTGCCCCGCACGATTGCTCGGGCGGGGTGGCTGGTAATGAGGCGGCGGCAATGAGACGGATGCGATGAGGCAGAGCGTGGTCAGAAGAGATAGCGGGAAGGAATGGTTGGAAAGAATAGCCGGGAGAGACTGCCGGGAGGGCTGGTCGGCAGAAATGATCGAGAGATATGACCGGCAGAAATGACCGAGAGGAATGGTCGAGTGCGAGGGGCAAGAGAGAAGGGCGATTGAGGAGAGCGATTGAGGAAAGCGAGGTAAGCCCCCTGATGCAAAGGTAACGCTTGCCTGAGAGTCACGTCGCCGCGGTAACGCACCCCCTTCACGACGCCGTGTGCTTGACGGCCTGGGATGCGTGGGTGCCACTTTCGAGATAGAACCATTCGAGAAAGAGGTTGAGTGCTTCATCGTCGCGCTTGTCTTCACGATAGGCGAGGTAGTGACGAGTCTCTTCAAGCACGACATCCTGCGCAACGGGTTTGACCAATCGCCCCTTCTCGACCAGCGGCCCGACAAGGTGATGCCAGCCCAAAGCGATTCCCTGGTCGTCCAGTACCATTTGCACCAGCATGTTGTAGTCGTTGGAATTGAAATACTGCTGGCTATCAATGGCACGATCTTCAATATCGATATTGTGAATGGATAACCAGACACTCCAATCGACATGCTCAGCGACCTGAGAGCGCCCGTAAGGGCTCAGGTTCAGCAGTTTTCCATCGCGCAACCCGTGTAGCGATTGAATCTCAGGATGGGCTTCAAGATAGCTCGGCGTACATACGGGATAAATCACGTCATGAAACAAGGGGGTGGAGAGATAACCCTCTCTTATTTTCGACAACTTGGTAATGAAGATATCGGGGTAGACGCCTGGCTCCATGCTGAGGAAGTTCTGCGTCATGACCAGGTTGAGTTCGATATCCGGATGCTGATTGAAGAAATCCGGTAAGCGATGCGATAACCACAGTGCCGAGAATGCCGGCGAGCAGCACAGTGTCAGCGTGCTGCGGTTGGCGGCTGGGTCCTTGCGGATACGTTCTGCTGCCTGCGCAATATTGATGAAGGACAGCTGGGCCGCGTCAAAGAAGATGGACCCTGAATTCGTCAGTTCCACCGATCGGCCAACCCGCCTGAAGAGCGGTGTCCCCAGATAACTCTCGAGTTCCCGTATCTGCCGACTGATGGCCGCCTGCGTCACACACAGCGCTTCTGCCGCGCGCGTGAAATTCTGATAGCGCGCTGCCGCCACGAACGATCTCACCGCCCGCAGGGAGGGCATCTTGAGTAGCATCTGATCAGGATCGGTGTGCTTTGTCATAACGGGAGGTCATCAGTTGTCCAGAGAAAAAGTCAATATCGCATAGGGACTTGCGCGCCTAGACTCGAGTTCGAAAGGGGAATTGAGCAGGTTCTGTCAGATTACCCGAGTGAGACTGCCGGCGACAATCGAAAGCTGGCAGCGTGTGGCACCATACCAGGTGCCCCACAAGGCACGACCAACAACAAGACACTAGCAGGAGACAACCGGTGACTCACAAGGCTCAGACACTCGACTTCGTTCAGCAACGTAAAGCGCGCCATGCACTCCCGAGTGAGCTCTATAGTGACGCTGATGTCTACCGGGATGATCTTGCTCATCTCTGGCACAAGGAGTGGATCTTTGCAGGCCACTCCTTTGAGCTGGAAAAGGCAGGCCAGTATCTGACGCTGCAGGTAGGAAATTATCCGATCGTGGTGGTACGAGGGGCGGATGGCGAGCTGCGCGCTTTCCACAACGCCTGCCGTCACCGTGGCTCCAAGGTCTGCCATCAAGACAGCGGCAAGGCAGCCAAGCTGGTGTGCCCGTATCACAAATGGACGTTCGATCTCGACGGGAAGTTATTGTTCGCCGGCAATATGGGGCCGGACTTCGACACCCGCGATCATGGGCTGTTGCCGGCACATTGCGAGACGGTGGAGAGCTATATCTTTGTCTGTGTCGCTGAGAATGCCCCCGATTTTTCTCCCTTCCGTGACGCCATGACACCTTTCGTGGCGCCGCATCATCTGACTGAGTGCCGGGTAGCGCATGAGTCCAATCTGATCGAGAAGGGCAACTGGAAGCTGGTGTTCGAGAACAATCGTGAGTGCTACCACTGTGATGGTTCACACCCGGAGCTGTTGAACTCGTTTGTGGAGAACCTCTCGGTGGCAGGCGTCAGTGGTACTGAAGACCCGCAACTGGAGGCGTTCTGGGATAAATGCGAATCCGCTGGCTTGCCAAGCCGTATGGCGATGGATGCCGCTGGACAGTTCCGCATGACACGTATCCCGCTGTCTGCCAATGCTTCCAGCTATACCATGGACGGCAAGCCAGCCTTGTCTTCACGCCTTGATGAAAGCGGTGTGGACAATATTGGCGCGCTGCTTTATTTCCATTACCCCAATACCTGGAATCATTTCCTGGGGGACCATGCACTCAGCTTCCGGATACTCCCGTTGGGCCCCCAGGAAACCCTGGTCACGACCAAGTGGTTGGTGCCCAAGGAGGCACAGGAAGGTATCGACTATGACCTGGAGCATCTGACGCGAGTCTGGCTGGCCACCAATGATCAGGATCGCCAGCTGGTGGAAGGGACCCAGGCCGGTGTTTCATCTCCTGCCTATGAACCTGGCCCTTATTCAGAGCTGGCCGAGAATGGCGTGTGTCAGTTTGACGATTGGTATTGTGAAACGATGCAGCGCCGGCTCAAGGGCGAGTCATGACACCGTCGTGAAACATTGACCGTCATATCGACTAGCACATGCATGGACGTGGATGGCTGGCGTCATCGTTGCCGATTGCATCGTCTTTCTGTGACATTGTCTCTCTGTTGCGTTACCTCAATATTGCCAGTAATCCATCGTAGCCTCTCCGCATTGTTCGGGAGAGGCTTTTCTTTTTTCAGGACGATTTTCTGTTTTCAGGACGAATTTCACTGCCTGACACAATGATAACCATGGGTCATCGATTCCCGCGCCTAAATGTTGTTGGACGCTAGTGGAGGCGAGGGATAACGTGAATGGTATGTCATGACACCTTCACGATTACCTCCGAAGGGGTCAGCCATCATTAATTACAATAAGAGGTGGGTAATGAATGCTGACGACGAAATACTCTCCGTAAAGAATGTCTATAAAGTCTTCGGTCAGCAGCCTGATGCTGCCATCAAGATGCTGGAAGAGGGCAAGACCAAGGAGGATGTCTTTCAGGAGACGGGGCAGGTCATCGGTGTCTTCGATGCCACCTTCTCGGTCAAGCGAGGCGAGATCTTCGTCATCATGGGGCTGTCAGGGTCTGGCAAGTCGACAATGGTGCGCCTCTTCAATCGCCTGATAGAACCGACGTCCGGCAGCATCTTCCTCAAGGGGAAGGAAATCACCGGCCTGACGGACAAGGGGCTGCTGGATGTGCGTCGCAAGGACATGAGCATGGTGTTCCAGTCCTTTGCCCTGATGCCGCACATGACAGTGCTGGACAACGCCGCTTTCGGGCTGGAGGTATCGGGAGTCGTCGAAGAAGAACGCTGTGCGCGTGCACGTGAGGCGCTGTCCCAGGTGGGGCTGGCGGGGCATGAATACAGCTATCCGCACCAGCTGTCCGGGGGCATGCAGCAGCGTGTCGGGTTGGCCAGAGCGCTGACCAATGACCCTACCATATTGCTGATGGATGAAGCCTTCTCGGCGCTTGATCCCTTGATCCGGACGGAAATGCAGGATGAGTTGCTGCGTCTCCAGAAGGAGCAGCAGCGCACCATCATCTTCATCTCACATGACCTGGATGAGGCCATCCGCATCGGCGACCGTATCGCCATCATGGAAGGTGGCTGTGTCGTCCAGATTGGAACACCACAGGAAATTCTCAACAATCCCGCGACTCCCTATGTGGAATCCTTCTTCAAGAGCGTGGACTCCTCCAAGGTGTTGAGAGCCGGTGATGTCGCGCGTCTTGATGCCGATATCGTGGTTCACCATCAGCAGACGCCCACGCAGACCCCCACGCAGACACCGCCTTCCATTCCTTATGCCTACATGATGGATGATCAGCAGCAATTCATGGGAATCATCGACAATAGTCACCCCGATGGAAGTGGCAAGGCACTCACGTTGTTGCCCAGTGATGTCGAGACCATCGCCTTTGATACTCCGCTTCATGAGTTGCTGGGGCTCTCCGCGTCGTTGCCCTATCCACTGCCCGTACTCAATGCCGATGGCACCTTGAATGGCACGATCAGCAGGCAATCACTGCTGCAATCACTGAGCCGACATTAATCCTCATCACAATGCGACAAGGAGGGCAGACTCATGTCTGAGTGGACGATTCTGGATCCTTTCCAGGTACTGCATATTCCGCTGGGCGAGTGGGTAGAAGATTGCCTGAACTATCTCGTCAGCAATTTCCGCGGCGTCTTTCGTGCCGTACGCTGGCCTATCGATCAGGTGCTCAACGGTATCGAGGGGCTGCTTCAGGCGGTGCCACCGACGATCGGTATATTGCTCGGCGCCTTGCTCGGGTGGCAGGTCGCAGGGCGACGCATGGGGCTTTTCTGTGCGTTCACCTTGATCCTGCTGGGGCTGATCGGTGTCTGGTCCGAGTCCATGACCACCCTGTCTCTGGTACTCACGGCCGTGTTCTTCTGCGCCGTGTTCGGCCTGCCGCTGGGCATTCTCTGCGCGCGCCATGACCGCCTGGAGAAGATTGCCAGACCGATACTGGATGCGATGCAGACGTTGCCGGCCTTCGTCTATCTGGTGCCAGTCGTGATGTTGTTCGGGATCGGTAACGTGCCCGGCGTGCTGGTCACCATCATCTTCGCCTTACCGCCGCTGGTGCGTTTGACCAATCTCGGGATTCGTCAGGTTCCTGGCGACAAGATCGAGGCGGCGCGTGCCTTTGGCTGCACGCCCGGCCAGATGCTGCGCAGAGTGCAGTTGCCCTTGGCGACGCCCACCATCATGGCCGGCCTCAACCAGACATTGATGCTTTCCCTGTCGATGGTCGTGATCGCCTCCATGATTTCAGTGGGAGGGCTGGGGCAGATGGTGCTTCGCGGTATCGGGCGTCTTGATATGGGGCTCGCCACCGTCGGGGGCATGGGACTGGTATTGCTGGCCATCTTCCTTGACCGCCTGACGCAGGCGATGGGAGAGCGCAGTGCCGTCGCGGGAGATCACCGTCGCTGGTTCCAGAAGGGGCCGCTGGGCATCTGCCTGGGGGTGATTGGCATGGGGAAATGGCAAGCACGCACCCATCCCTGAGTTTCATCATTTGCTTGAACCATGAAGTCGTCAGATCACCAACAACAACAGGAATACTCTCATGAAGCCTTTCGCTCATTCTCGCCGGCAGCTGCTGTCCCGCACTCTTGCCGCGTCTTCCCTGGCGCTGTTCACCGCGTCTATGGCCCATGCGGCTGGTGACAAGCCCGGAGAGGGCGTGACGGTCACGCCGATATTTCCGACGATTTCCGAAGAGCATTTCCGGGGGCAGGTCGCGGTCCTGGGGCTCGAGGAGCTGGGCTATGAGGTCGAGCAGCCCAAGGAGACGGACTACCCGACCATGATGATGGCATTGTCCTACGGGGATGCCGATTTCACCGTGCACCTGTGGGATAACCTGCATGCCAGTTTCTATGACCGCGCCGGTGGCGATGACACCATGGTCAAGGCGGGCAGCGTGATGGAAGGCGTCATCCAGGGGTATCTGATCGACAAGAAGACGGCTGACAAGTACGACATCACATCGCTTGAGGACCTCAAGGACCCCAGCATCGCTGCGTTGTTCGATACCAACGAGGATGGCAAGGCCGACATGACGGGCTGCAACCCCGGGTGGGGATGTGAGGTGATCATCGATCACCAGCTCGAGGCATATGGTCTGGAGGATACGGTGACACAGAACCGCGGTTCCTACTTTGCGCTCATGGCTGACACCATCACGCGTTACCAGCAGGGTGAGCCGATCTTCTATTTCACCTGGGTGCCGCAATGGATCACGGCTGAACTGGTGCCGGGAGAGGATGTGGTCTGGCTCGAAGTGCCGCACACGGACCTGCCCGATGGCAACAATGATGTGAACACCCAGTATGAAGGCAAGAATCTCGGCTTTGCGGTGGATACCATCAAAGCGGTCATGAACAAGGAGTTTGCCGAGGAAAATCCGGCCGCTCGAGAGTTCCTTTCTCATCTCTCGATGAGCCCGAATGATGAAGCCGCGCAAAACCTCAAGATGCAGAATGGTGAGAGCAGTAAGGAAGATATTCGCCGTCATGCCCAGCAATGGGTGCAAGAACATCGTGAGGAATTCGATGCGTGGCTCGCCCAGGCTCGCGCGGTCGCCGAGTAACGCCTTGCGGGCGCCGGTCTTGCCGGCGCCTTTCTCAGGGCGCCAGCGGACAATTTTTTCAGGGCTTCAGCGGGATTTTATTCAGAGGCACCGCGCTGCCGCAAGCCCTAGGGGTAGACCACGGCATACTGGCAAGTTGCGCCTCACGTCGCCCATCAAGTCTCCCTCGAGTTTCCCTCATGCTCTCTCGGACGCCTCGGTGATCGTTGCCGGGGCGTCTGAGGTTTGCATGAGGGTCCTGCGCGCGCGGCGCCCTGATCTTCTATGACACGTGGAGGGTTATGCCTTGTCCTCACTTTATGCCTTTCAGCGAGATACGCATTTTCGCTCACTCCCCACCGCTACACAGCACATCGTCAAGGCGAGCCTGATCGATATTCTGGGGGTGGCAGCGGCGGCGCGTGAAACGCCTGCCTGCCAGGCAGCCAGACGTTACGCCCTGGAACATCATCCGGCGTCCCGGCTTGCCAGTCGGACATTGTTCAATGGTCAGGCGACACATCCGCTGGGGGCCGCGTGGGCCGGCGGTTTCTGTGTCGATAGTCTCGATGCTCACGAGGGGCACTTCACCTCCAAGGGGCATGCAGGCGCCACTGTGGTGCCTGCCTTGTTGGCGCTGGTGGATGCGTATCGTGAGCAGGGCAGGACGATCAGTGGCGAGGAGTTTCTCAGTGCCCTGTGCGTCGGTTATGAAACGGCCCTGCGCGCGGGAGTGGCACTGATGGCGACGGCACCTGAATACCATGCCTCGGGAGCCTTTTCGGGGATCGGGGTCGTCTGTGCGGGGGCGCGCTTGCTTGGGCTGGATGAGCAGACCTTCCGCCATGCATTGGGAATTGCAGAGTACTTCGGGCCACGCTGTCCCATGATGCGGCTGATCGATCACCCCAGCATGCTGCGAGATGCACACGGCGCTGGTGCCTTCAGTGGCGTGAACGCGTTGCTGTTGGCGCAGGCGGGCATCACGGGAGCGCCGGCCGAAAGCGTCGAGGATGACAGGGTGGCAGCCTGTTGGTCAGATCTTGGGACGCGTTGGGAGATCGACGCACAGTATTTCAAGCCCTGGCCCGTCTGCCGTTGGGCTCAACCGGCCTTGACCGCTGCCAGCGACCTGATGAAGGCGCATGTCGCGCTGCGTGCCGACACTATTCTGCATATCCGTGTCGAGACATTTCATGAATCCATGCGGCTGCAGGGGCATGCCCCCACCAATGCTGACCAGGCGCAATATGCGTTGGCCTATCCCCTGGCGGCATTGCTTCAGCGTGGTCAGCTAGGCCCGGATGAATTCGATGAACGGGCGCTGCGTAATGAAGAGATTCTGGCGCTGTGCCAGCGAATAGAGATTGTCGAGGCCGCCGATCTGTCCGCCAGATTCCCGGACGAGATTCTGTCGCGTGTCCATTTCCGCCTCAAGGACGGGCGAGAGATCAGCAGTGACATAACCTGTGCCAGAGGGGACCCGCAGATGCCGCTTTCCGCCGAGGAATTGCGAGATAAATTCCGACGTTACTCCCACGGCGCTCTGCATGATTCACGCAGTGACAACATACTGACCCTCGTGGACAGTCTGGAGCATTCCGTCGACTGTCATGCGCTACTTGAGCAGGTGCTGGTCGCCTGATGTGATGGCGAGCGACAGAAAACAACAGGCAACTTACCCGGCGACATGCGTCCTTTCAGCATCACTGGAAGGTCGCATGTCGCCTTTTCATTTTCTGACATCGATCTCTAAAAAGGGAAGCGTGCGGTCGACTCATAACATCCGGTCATGATTAGTCGGGAGAAAAGGTTTCTTTCGCACTTCACGGTGTCTGTTTAGGCTACAGATATGCTGATGTGGTGAATGAAGCATCCCTCCAATAACAACTTGATCATGACAAGGTGAAAGCATGAACTTTGACGGTATCTGGACTCCGGTAGTCACTCCTTTCTCTGACGATAATCGTATCGAATTCGATACCCTGAAAGTCGTGCTGGAAAGCCTGATTGAGCAACAGGTGCATGGTCTCATCATCGGTGGTACGACAGGCGAGTATTACGCGCTGACCAGGCAAGAGCGCAAGCAGGTCTTCGATCTGGTGGCGGAGCAGGTCAAGGGCCGTATCCCCATCATGGCCGGCATCAATGCGACCACGACGGAAGAGAGTCTGGAGCTGGGCCTGTACGCCAAGTCCGTCGGCTTCGATGCGATTCTGGTGGCAGCCCCTTATTACTGTCAGCCGGCGGAAGATGAGCTGCTGCGTCATATCCAGCGGGTCGATGATGCGCTGGACATGCCGATCATGCTTTACAACTTCCCTGACCGTACCGGTGTGCCGATGACGCTTGCCTTGCTGGACGCGCTGAGCGAGCGACCCAACATCCAGGCCATCAAGGAAAGCACCGGTTCCATCGAGCGCATGCATGCGCTGATCAATGAGTTTGATGATCGCATTCAGGTCAGTTGCGGCATGGATGACCAGACGCTGGAGTTCTTCGTCTGGGGTGCGCGCAGCTGGGTGGGCGGTGCTTCCAACTTCCTGGCGGCAGAACATGTCGCGCTCTACAAGGCCTGTGTCATCGACCAGGACTTCGTGGCGGGACGTCAGCTGGCAGCACGGATTCTGCCGATGCTCAACCTGCTGGAGCAGGGCGGGAAGTTCTGTCAGTACATCAAATACGGCTGTGAACTGGCAGGACTGCCGGTAGGCACTGCGCGCGCGCCCCTGGGCGAACTCACTGACAACGAGAAAGCCACGTTCATGCGCCATTACGAGGCGTTGGTCGCTTATCGCGGCTGATGCCCACGGAGGGGGAGCCACTTCCATGCAGCTGAAATGCAATATTCTGCCCCAGGATGATGGGAGATGTGGATGGTATGACATGCTGCCTTCCCCTCCGCCTGCCACGCCCTTGCGAGGTGACATCAAGGCTGACTGGGTCATCCTGGGGGCGGGGCTTGCGGGACTTGCGGCCGCCAGGCGGCTGGCGGAGCTCCAGCCTGATGCCAGCATCGCTCTGGTGGAGGCGCGTCGTGTCGGCTTTGGGGCCGCCGGGCGCAATTCCGGTTTCATGATCGATCTGCCCCATGATTTGAATTCCCACGATTACACCGGGGATAGAACCAAGGATCTCCAGCAGATCCGGCTCAATCGGGGGGCGATCGACTATCTCCGGGACATCGTTCAGCGCCATTCCATCGACTGCGATTGGCGTGAACAGGGCAAGTTGCATGGCGCGGTGGAAAAGCACGGCATCAAGGCGCTCGAAGCCTTCGCCAAGGGGCTGTCAGGGCTGAATGAGCCCTATCGGACACTGGATGCGGCAGAGATGAAGGCCGTGACCGGCACGAGCTTCTATCAGGCCGGTCTGCATGCCCCGGGCGCGGTACTGGTGCAGCCTGCCGCCCTGGTACGTGGTCTGGCTGCCGCATTGCCCGAGAACGTTCAGCTGTATGAGGACACTGCGGTGCGCAGTATCGAGACGGGGGCACGGCATGTACTGGTGACCGATCACGGCCGACTCCAGTCGCCGCGCTTGATACTGGCCAACAATGCCTATGCCTCGCAGTTCGGGGCGCTGGGGTTCAAGGGCAGCATCCTGCCGGTCTACACCTATGGCAGCCTCAGCCGCCAACTGCGACCCGATGAACTCGAGCGCCTCGGTGGCGAAGAGAGCTGGGGAGTGATTCCCGCTGACCCCATGGGCACGACGGTCAGGCGTATGGGCTTCGGGCGTATCTGTATCCGCAACTCCTTTGTCTATCGACCTGATATCACCGCCGGCCGGCAGCACCTGGCTCGCGTCAAGCTGGCACATCAGCGCTCATTTGATCGTCGTTTCCCGATGCTGCCGGGCGTGGACATGGAATACACCTGGGGCGGGGCCCTGTGCCTGACGCGCAATGGCGGCACACCCTTCGGCGAAATCGCCCCCGGGGTGTTCAGCGCGGTCTGTCAGAACGGGCTGGGGCTTACCAGTGGCACGACCTCCGGGAAGCTGATTGCGGAATATGCTGTGGGTATCGAAAGCGAGCTGCTCGATATCATGCGCCAGATCCCCAAACCGGCGTCCAATCCTCCCGAGCCATTGCTGGGGCTAGGGGTGCGGTCGACCCTTGCCTGGAAGGAATGGCACGCCGGCAGTGAACTCTGAACACTCGATTTTCTCCCAAGACACAAGGACAACAACAATGTCTGAGACTCTGAGCCGAGACGCGATCGCTGAACAGATCGAGCGTCTGGAATATCGTCATCTGGCCTTCATCGATGGCCGCTTCGTGGCTGCGCAATCCGGCGAGACGTTCGAAACCCTCAACCCGGCAACAGGCGAGCTGCTGACCCATGTTGCCGCGTGCAATGGCGAGGATGTCGATCTTGCCGTCAAGGCGGCACGTCGCGCTTTTGAAGCGGGTGTCTGGTCAGGATTGGCGCCTGCCGAGCGCAAGGTCATCATGCAGCGCTTTGCCGATCTGATCGATGCGAACTGCCTCGAGCTGGCGGTGCTGGAAGCCCTGGAGGCCGGCAAGCCGATCAGTGAGTGCTACACCGTCGATATCCCGGATACCGCCAATACGATTCGCTGGCATGCCGAGGCGGTCGACAAGCTCTACGATGATGTGGCACCGACCTCCGGTGATACTGTCGCGACCATTCGCCGCGAGCCCCTCGGCGTCGTCGGCGCGGTGCTGCCCTGGAATTTCCCGGCCATGATGGCGGGGTGGAAGCTGGGGCCTGCGCTCATCACTGGCAATAGCGTCGTGCTCAAGCCTGCGGAATTGACCTCATTGAGCACCCTGCGACTCGCGGAGCTCGCCTTGCAGGCCGGCATTCCCGCCGGTGTCCTGAATGTGGTGCCAGGGCTTGGGCATGTCGCCGGCAAGGCCATTGGCCTGCACCCTGACATTGATCTTGCCGCCTTCACGGGCTCCACCGAGATCGGGCGTCGCTTCCTCGAATACTCCGCTGCCAGCAATCTGAAGCGTGTCGTACTGGAATGCGGTGGCAAGAATCCTCAGGTCGTCATGCCCGATGTCACCGACCTCAAGGAAGTGGCAAGCAATGTGTTGGCCGCCGCCTTCTGGAACATGGGCGAGAACTGCTCCGCCGGGTCGCGCCTCATCGTGCACCACTCAATCAAGGATGATCTGCTCGAGGAGATGCTGCTGCAGCTCGAGAGAGACTGGAAGACCGGTGATCCGCTGGACCCGGATGTCCAGCTGGGCGCGCTCATCGAACAGGCACACATGGACAAGGTGATGTCGCACATCTCCCAGGCCAAGGAAGCCGGAGTGAAGGTGGCGACAGGCGGCATGCGCCTGCATGAACAGAGCGGCGGGTATTTCGTCGCCCCGACCATCTTCGATGATGTTCCTGCAGATGCCGCTATCGCCAGTGAAGAGATCTTTGGTCCGGTTCTGGCAGTCATTCCCTTCGAGACGGAAGAAGAGGCCATCGCCATTGCCAATGACACCTGCTATGGCCTGGCGGCATCACTGTGGAGCAATGATCTGAACACCGTCTATCGCATGTCATCCGCGATCCGCGCCGGCACCATCTCGGTCAACTGCTTCTCGGAAGGCGACATCACGACACCATTCGGTGGCTACAAGCAGTCGGGATTCGGGGGGCGTGACAAGTCGATCTACGCACACGATCAGTACTGTGAGCTGAAGACTACCTGGATTCAGCTGGGGTGATTCAATCGCTGTCCGCCTGATCCCTCATCACTCTCGAGCGCCATCCTTTTTCTCTGAAAGGGGATGGCGTTCTCGCGCAGGAAGCCCGCCATGACTGTTCCCGCTACTGAGTTTCTCAACCCCGTCAACACCCAGACCTGGGCCAATGGCCGCCATCTGGTGCGCTGTTTGAAGGTCATACAGGAGACACGGGATGTTCGAACCTACTGTTTCAGCATGCAGCACCCGGTGCTGTTCTTCTTCAAGCCCGGGCAATTCGTCACGCTGGAGCTGGAGATAGACGATGAACAGGTCATGCGGTCCTATACCATCTCCAGTGCGCCATCGATTCCCTACAGCTTTTCCATCACGGTAAAACGTGTGGCGGGTGGGCGCGTCTCGAACTGGCTGCATGACAACCTCAAGGAAGGGGCCCTGGTCGCGGTCCATGGCCCGGTAGGGCAGTTCAACTGCATCGATCATCCGGCAGACAAGGTCCTGTTCCTGTCCGGCGGTGTGGGGATCACGCCAGTGATGTCCATGGCCCGCTGGTTGTTCAACATCAATTCCGAAGTCGACATGGTGTTTGCCCATAGTGCCCAGACGCCCAGCGATATCATCTATCGTGCCGAACTGGATTACATGTCCACGCGCATCGAGAACTTCAAGCTGCATCTCATCAGCGAGCGCAGTGAAACCGGCCAGATATGGGGTGGCTACCGAGGCTTCCTGACGCGAGAGATGCTCCAGTTGATGGCGCCTGACTTCATGGAGCGTGAAGTCTTCTGCTGTGGCCCGGCCCCATACATGACGGCGGTGCGTCAGATTCTCACCTCCGCCGGATTCGACTTTGCCCATTATCACGAGGAATCCTTCGGTGCGACGCCAACGGCGGATATCGCGACCGCCGAGGATCATGCCGCCCAGGCGTTGGAGCGTGAAGAAGAGTCCGTGACAGGTGAGGGGCACTGGGTGACCTTTCTGGATTCGGGCAAATCCGTACAGGTCATGGAAGGCACCACGCTGCATGAAGCGGCGGCAAGTACTGATCTGAATATTGCCAAGGCCTGTGGCATGGGAATCTGTGGTACCTGCCGTGTACGCGTTCTCAGCGGCGAAGTGGACATGCAACACAATGGCGGTATCAGCGAAGAAGAGATCGAAGAGGGCTATGTATTGAGTTGCTGTACGGCAGTCGTTGGCGATGTGCAGATTGAGTACTGACCGCGCTCTGGTGCTTCTCTATGACAGAGGGGACTTGTACCAGGCACTGGCGCAAGCCAAGGGGCGCATCATCGCCTTGGCCACCCTGGCATTCAGCGTAGGCCTCGATGGCCACCTGGGCTATTGCTCCAGCAAGGCTGCCATTCTGGGTCTAACCCGTACTCTGGCACTGAACTGGGCCGTTACGGCTGGGCTGGTGAGAAAGGCGAGCGTATGAAGGGGCTGATCCCGACGCGTCGCTTCGCACAGCCGAGCGAAATATCTGCCTCCATCATGTTCCTGGCCTCCGAAGAAGCCGCCATGATCAATGGCGCAGACCTGCTGGTTGATGGTGGTTATACCGCGGTCTGATGATTCAGCGGTACGTGCCCTGCGAGATTGCAGTAGATGTGAAAACGGCACTGTCGATGACAGTGCCGTTTTTTGCAACTATATGTAGTATCTATTCAGTGAATACTGGTGACCGTCGGAATTTCGTTGCTTGCTCAAAAGCATACCCAAGCCGGAACAACTCCGGTTCTTGGTAAGGTAGAACGACAAGCTCCATACCTACTGGTAAACCATCAGTGCTAAATCCAGCAGGGAGACATATCGAAGGCATCCATGTTTGTGAAGCGATCAGTGTATTGGTAGGAAAGCTTAATACTTCATGCTCGCCGTTACGGATCGCCTGCTTGCTTGGAGGGAGAACCTGCGTGCAAGGAAAGACAAGTCCATCAAGTTTATTCTGGGCAACGATATTGACGAGCAAACGCTGGAATTTATCTCTAGCCGCTAGCTTCTGGAAGTATTCTGGATCCTCTTCAGGGTGTTCAGGACCTTCGAAAATAACTTCCAATAGATCGAGGCTAGGCTCGTAAAGCTTTTCTCGCTTTATTGTTTCAAGGCTTTTGATTGGCATGTCTTCTCTGGAGGCAAGGAAGGCATTGATATCATGTCGCGAGTGTGAAAGGTAAAGAGAAGTGGCAAGGATATGATCTGTTAAATCTGGTATATCGATTTCGACAAGCTCAGCACCTTCCTTCTCGGCAACCTTCAGGGCATCTCGAACAACCTGATTGACGGCTGAGTTCTCAGTATTATCATCACTGCCAAATGCATTACGCATAACACCAAGCCGAGCTCCTTTCAAGGAGGCATCTTCCGTAGATCTCACGTAGCTCTGTTTGTGGTTGGCTATCAATACAGCTGTAGTGTATTCATCGTATGGGTCGTAGCCTACCATGCAATCCAGTAGGCGAGCGGCATCTTTTACGGTTCGAGTCATTGGCCCTGCCGTATCTTGAAATACGACAAGAGGGGACATTCCATGCCGACTAACAAGACCGGGTGTGACTCGAACACCGACTAAATTGCAAAAGCTGGCTGGTAGACGAATAGAGCCACCAGTATCTTCGCCGATCCCTACCAATGCTAGGTTTGCAGATACTGCTGCCGCTGTACCACTACTGGAGCCACCCGGATCATGAGATAGACGATAGGGATTTTTGGTTTCCCCTAGCTTGGAACAAAAACCGAACCAAGAGGTAGCAAAGTCAGGGAGTGATGTCTTGGCAAGTATGATAGCACCAGCTGCTTTCAGTTTTTTTACAACAGTTGCGTCTTCCAATGGCATATAGCCATCTTGTGCTATCGACCCAAAAGTAGTCATCATGTTTTTTGTTTCTGCTTGATCCTTGATGACTATGGGTACCCCATGTAGTGGTCCACTGAGTTTACCACTGGTGGCAAGTTCTGTATCTAGTCTAGTAGCTTCCTCAAGTGCTCGAGGGTTGATTGTTATAATGGAGTTTAAAGATGGCCCAGACTTGTCGATAGTTTCTATTCGCATTAAATAGGCGTTAGTAAGTTCATGTGTTGTCAGGTTTCCTGACAGCAACTTCTGCTGCATATCATCAATTGTCAATTCCTCGATGTGTAAGTCTTGAAGCGCCATGTGAGTTTCCTTTTTTGTTGTTTACAAATTTTAAAATATTTTATGGATCAGTTTTTGAATGCCTTGATATGTATACCCGCCTCGTTTAATGAGGTGCGTACTGCCTTGACTATATCTAGAGCTCCTGGTGTGTCGCTATGAATACAGATAGATTGGAAGCTGACAGGGACAGTCTTTCCATGGATACTTTTCACGAGGTTTTCACGGCATGCCAAGAGTACTTTTTGAGCGATGTGGCTTGGATTCAATCTATCAATCCGGCGTACGAATATAATGTTTCCTTGTTCATCGTAATCTCTATCAGCATAGAATTCGTGCACACGTTGCAAGCCAAGCTTCTTGGCAGCAAAGTCCAGCTCAGATCCTGCGAGACAGTAAATCGGAAGTTCTGGTGCAGAGGCATATAGCCCTGTACTTAATGCCGATGCAAAGCATCTGTCGCGTACACCGTGCATATAGAGGGCCCCATGCAGCTTAATATGATGCAGTGCTATACCTTCACGCTTCGCTAATTCACGAAGCGCGCCAAGCTGGTAGAGAACGTCGTTTACCAGCTCCTCAGGTGCTGCATCAATATGGCGTCTCCCGAAACCGACGAGATCATTGAATCCAGGGTGTACTCCTACAGCTACGCCGTTCTGCCTTGCTTCACTCAACGTACGGGCCATGGTGGAGGGGTCACCGGCATGAAAACCGGCTGCAACATTGGCGGTGCTTATCAGTGGTAGTATCGAGCTATCGACACCATCACCTATGGTCCAAGCGCCCAAGCTTTCGCCCATATCTGTATTCAGATCAATGCTATCAATCATTTTTCTACCTCTGAAAGCGTGTACTACAGTATTGCTCCTTCAAGATTGCCTTTGGAAATATCAATTTTTGCTTTACTGTATCAAAAAATCCGAATGCTGAGGTTCACTGTCCATGTCTCGAGATCCTTCCCTGCGCAAGCTGCGGTATTTCCTTGCGGTAGCTAACAGTTCTCGTGTAACTCAAGCTGCTATAGATCTCAACGTTTCGCAGTCTTCAATCACTACCGGAGTGCGTGAGATAGAGGAGCAGCTGGGGGTTGCGCTATTTCAGAGAACGCCGCAGGGAATGAAACTTACGCAAGAAGGCGTTCGATTCAAGCAGCAGGTTATTCAAATCTTCCAAGCGGTAGATGAAGCTTTTGATAATCTTCAGGATCACCAGCCGCTGGTTGAAGGTAGCCTTGATCTGGCCGTCAGCTATACTGTTGCAGGATATTTTCTCCCTGCACTAGTTGCGAAGTTTCAGCGTAGTTATCCATGGGTACAGCTTCGTTTATATGAAGCATCGCGGCTAGATATTGAGCAAGGGCTGTTATCTGGTCGCTTTGAATTGGCGATTATGTTGATATCTAACCTTGACGCTGCTGACTCAATCGAATGTCAATCATTGACCTTTTCCCCAAGGAGGTTATGGGTTTGTAGTCATCATCCATTGCTCTCGAGAGATAGTGTGGGGTTAAAAGATGTTGCTCATCATCCTTATATCATGCTGACGGTCGATGAAGCGGATCAAGCAGCGGCCGAGTACTGGAAGCGCTCAGGTTTGACTCCTAATGTACTTTTTCAGACCTCTTCGGTGGAGGCAGTACGTAGTCTCGTAGCCAACGGTACAGGGGTGAGTATATTGTCGGATATGGTTTATCGCCCTTGGTCATTGGATGGGAGGAGAATAGAGCATATCGATCTGTCGGTCGCTATCCCTAGTATGGAGATAGGGCTTGCTTGGGCAAGGCATCGAGCGCTATCACCGGCAGCAGAAGCCTTCCAGAGTCAGACCACCACCTTTCCCCCCTAGCTAGCCTGATGCTTTGATTCAGGATTCATTAGAACTAGTCAGGCACATACTATCTCTAGAAGGCTTTTCGCCTCACCCGCGACGCAGGCCCCCAAAATCTGGATAATGGCGGCCATCGCGTAGCCGTCAGACTGGCGTGCTGGCGCCCACACTCTTTACAGCGGTGCATCGTTCATGGAAATCAAGGTCAACTTTCTCGACAACCTGAGGCTCGAGGCGAAATTCGACGACTTCACGGTCATCACCGATCAGCCCATCCGCTACAAGGGTGATGGGTCGGCGCCGAGCCCGTTCGACTACTTCCTGGCGTCGTCGGCGCTGTGCGCGGCGTACTTCGTGAAGGTGTACTGCGTGGCGCGGGACATCCCGACCGAGAACATCCGTCTGTCCCAGAACAACATCGTCGACCCGGAGAATCGCTACAACCAGATCTTCAAGATCCAGGTGGAGCTGCCGGAAGACCTCTCCGACAAGGACCGCCAGGGCATCCTGCGTTCCATCGAGCGTTGCACGGTGAAGAAGGTCGTCCAGACCGGCCCGGGCTTCGAGATCGAGACGGTCGACAACCTCGATGAGGACGCCCAGGCCTTGCTGATGGCGGAGCCGCCGGAAGGGCAGAGCACCTGGATCGAAGGCAAGGACCTGCCGCTGGAGCAGACCATCGCCAACATGACGGGCCTGCTGAATGATCTCGGCATGAAGATCGAGATCGCCTCCTGGCGCAACATCGTGCCGCACGTCTGGTCGCTGCACATTCGTGATGCCGCCTCACCGATGTGCTTCACCAACGGCAAGGGCTCGACCAAGGAGAGCGCGCTGTGCTCGGCCCTGGGCGAGTTCATCGAGCGCCTGAGCTGCAACTTCTTCTACAACGACCAGTTCTTCGGCGAAGCCATCGCTGACAGCGAGTTCGTGCACTACCCGAACGAGAAGTGGTTCCAGCCGGGCCCGAATGACGAGATCCCGGAAGGCGTGCTGGATGACTACTGCCTGGAGATCTTCAATCCGGACGGCGAGCTGGGTGGCTCCAATCTGATCGACACCAATTCCGGGCGTGCGGATCGTGGCATCGTGTCCCTGCCGTTCACTCGCCGTTCGGACGGTGAGACGATCTACTTCCCGTCCAACCTGATCGAGAACCTGTATCTCAGCAACGGCATGAGCGCCGGCAACACACTGCCGGAAGCTCAGGTGCAGTGTCTGTCCGAGATCTTCGAGCGTGCGGTGAAGCGCGAGATTCTCGAGCAGGAACTGACCCTGCCGGACGTGCCGCAGGAGGTGCTGGCCAAGTACCCGGAAATCGTCGAAGGCATCGAGGCACTGGAAGCCCAGGGCTTCCCGATTCTGGTCAAGGACGCCTCGCTGGGCGGCCAGTTCCCGGTGGCCTGCGTCACGCTGATGAACCCGAAGACCGGCGGTGTCTTCGCCTCCTTCGGCGCGCACCCGAGCTTTGAGGTCGCCATCGAGCGCAGCCTGACCGAGCTGATGCAGGGCCGCAGCTTCGAGGGGCTCAACGACTTCATGCCGCCGACCTTCAACTCGCTGGCCGTGTCCGAGCCGAACAACTTCGTCGAGCACTTCATCGACTCCTCGGGTCTGGTCTCTTGGCGCTTCTTCAGCTCCAAGACCGACATCGAGTTCGTCGAGTGGGACTTCTCCGGCAGCAACGAAGAAGAAGTCGCCAATCTGTTCGGCATCCTCGATGAGATCGGCAAGGAGGCCTACATGGCGGTGCACGAGGATCTTGGCGCGCCGGTGTGCCGTATCCTGGTGCCGGGCTATTCCGAGGTCTATCCGATCGAGGACCTGGTGTGGGACAACACCAACATGGCGCTGGATTACCGCGAGGACATCCTCAATCTGCATCGTCTCGATGACGAGCAGCTGGCGGACCTGGGCGAGCGTCTCGAAGAGAGCCAGCTTGATGAGCACATGGACATCAAGACGCTGATCGGCATCGAGTTCGACGAGAACACCATCTGGGGTCAGCTGACGATTCTCGAGCTGAAACTGATGATCAACCTCGCGCTGGGTCAGCACGAGGACGCGCTGGATCGTGTCGAGATGTTCCTGCAGTACAACGACAACACCGTCGTGCGTGGCCTCTATTATCAGGCCATGAAGGCGGTGCTGGAGATCACGCTGGATGACGAGCTGGAGCTTGAGGACTACCTCTACAACTTCCGCCGCATGTTCGGCGAAGACACCATGGCTGCCGTGGTGGGCTCCGTGCAGGGCGAGGTTCGCTTCCATGGTCTGGAGCCGACCAACATGCAGCTGGAAGGGCTCGATCGCCACCTGCGTCTGATCGAAAGCTACCAGAAACTGCACGCCCATCGTGCTGCCCTGGCGGCCAAGCAGGGCTGATGCTCGCCTGCTGAATCCCGTGGCATGACAAGAACGGCCCCTCACTGGATGGTGAGGGGCCGTCGTGCTTGTGCTGACACTACAATAGTTCTTGTTCTAAGAAGCCGTAATCGAGCTTGCTGGTGTGTGCATTTAAACAATTAGGGCTTCTGTTTTTAATTATAAGAAATTTTACCGCATGTTAGAATATGCCCTGCGTATCAATAAGTTTATTAAAATGGCCAAAGTACACCATGCCATGCAATATAAGCCTCCTTGAAATCGTTGGGTTTTAACTCTACTAAGTTTAAGAGAGATATAAACGTCAACCCGATGCCTACTAAGGTTAGCAGTTGGTTTCTACTGGACTCTCTTTCTTTAATTAGTAAGTTGTTCATTTTTTCTCTTTCATTCTTCTCTTTTTCTAGTCTTTCTTTGTTACTTTTTTCAATCGCTACCCTTTCCCTTTCAATATTTTCGCTTTCTTTTATCCTCAGGTCTTCGGCACGCCATCGTTGCTGAATTTTTATTTCGTTTTCCTGCCTGTTTTTAAGCTCTAAATGTCTAGCGTTATTCTTTTCTTTTTCGGCCCTGCTATGCAGTATAAGAGCTACATCCTTGAGTTGAGACGTTAGCTCTTGATTTAGCTCATATATATGCCAATGTTCTCTTATTTGATTCCAGGCTTCAAAAAGTTCATGTCTGTTAACCAATACTGGGTATGTGTAAAAGTCAGTAGCATTGAAGAAAAGTATAATTTCGTATAATTTATTTACAGTGACATAATCATGTGCTTTAAGTTTCTCGGTCAGCTTTGTAATACAGTTTGTTAAGATGCGATGGTACGCTGTGGCTAATGCTTGACATAGTACTATTCGCTCAAATTGTGATGCGTCGTTAGAGCAATAAGCCAAGCCTTTTCTGTCATTTACTATATATCTTCCAGAAGACGTGGGCCTTATGTCCTCAATTGTCAAAGCGTTCGAGTTTCTTAAAAAAAAAGAAATTTTGTTTTTTTGAGAGTCTAAGCTTGCTGTATTTGATAATGAGAAATAGCCGGCAGTAGCTAGTATATTTCTATGGTCTTCTTGAATATCATCACAAAATGTTATTTTAAAACTGGTTTGAAGAAGGGTTTTCTTGAAAAAAGTAATTAGCCATTCTTTTTTCGCTGTAGAGTTTATTAAATAAAACTCACTAAAGTCATGTATCGTCGGTAAGAAAAATGCAATGTTTTTACCATCGATTGTAAGCCTTTCTTTACTGTAGTTATCGATTTCTTTGTTACCAATCGACTTAATGTATGCATACATATATAGAGCTCCGTCTCTTTATGTCCATGTGCACAATATTAGCACTATTAACAGATCAATAGATGCTTATGCAATTTAATATCTATGACCAATGCTTACAAGTCCTGACAGCATTTAATGATCTGCTCGCGGATCCAGCGATGCGCGGGGTCCTTCTGATAGCGGCGATGCCAGCTCAAGTGGAAGGGGAAGGAGGCGAAGGCGACCGGCGGTGCCACACGGGTGACGGCGAACTGGCGGCAGAAATGCTGGCATAGCCCGGTGGGCAGGCTCGCGATCAGTGGCGAGCGCTCCAGCAGGGAGGGCACGGCCATGAAGTAGGTGACCGCCAGGGCCACCTCTCGCTTGAGCCCCTGACCCTCGAGCTGCTTGAAGATGCCGCTTTTCAGGCGGGTATGGGGCTGTACCAGCACATGGGCGTGGTGCTCGAAATCCGCCTTTGTCATGCGGCCTTCATCATCCAGACGCTCCAATAGCGGATGCCCGTTGCCGACCAGACAGTCGATGCCTTCCGTGATCACTTCCCTGACCACCAGATTCTCGGGCGGATCGACCTGACGGCCGAAGGCGAGGTCCGTCGTGCCGCTCATCACGCCGGCTTCGCTCATGTCCTGCGAGAGGCGGCGTACCTGGAGGGTGATGCCCGGCGCCTGTTCACGCAGGATCGTCGCCAGTTGCGGCAGGATCAGCACCTCGAAGTAGTCGTTGGCGGCGATCTCGAAATGACGGCTTTCGGTGGTGTGGTCGAAGTGCCGCTCGCTGTTGATCAGGCCGTCGAGGTCGGTCAGCGCCGCCTCGATGGTCGGGAACAGGTGATCAGCCTTCTCGGTAGGGCGCATGCGCTGGCGGTCGCGGATGAACAGCGGGTCATTGAACAGCTCGCGCAGCCTGGAGAGCGCCGCGCTCACCGAGGGCTGACTCAGGTGAAGACGCTCGCCGGCGCGCGTGACGTTCTGCTCGAGATACAGCGCATGGAAGGTGCGCAGGAGGTTGAGGTCGTAGTTGAGCTTCATGATGACTACCAGAGCAGGCGGAGTGTCGCGGTTGCACTCGGGCGAGTGAGCACTATTTGTCTGGATGATAGCAGCTATCTGTACTATCGATTATCACGATGGCAAGTTCAGGCGGTAGGGTAGTGATCAGAACACGACGAGTGATCCAAGCGACCCACAGGAGTGAGCCATGAGTGATGTGAAGCGGACGCAAGCCGAAGAGGAAAAGATCGTGCTGATCACCGGCGCCTCAAGCGGTATCGGTGAGGCCACCGCGCGCACACTGGTGAAGGCCGGGCACAAGGTCGTCGCGACCGCCCGTCGCAAGGAACGTCTCGATGCGCTGGTCGATGAACTGGGCAGCGACAAGGTGCTGGCGATTGCCGCCGATGCGACGGACTACGATCAGCTTGCCAAGGTCGTCGAGCAGGCCGTCGCCCAGCATGGCCGTCTGGATGTGGCGTTCGCCAATGCCGGTACCGGCGTCAGCCAGGCAGGCACCGAGAACGGCGATCCCGAGGAGTGGAAGCGAGTCATCGACATCAACATCAATGCGCTGCTGTGGACCGCCCACGCGACCCTGCCGCACCTGAGAGAGAGCAAGGGCCACTTCCTCCTCACCAGTTCCGTGGCCGGCCGCGCCAACCATGCAGGCTCCATCTACAGCTCCAGCAAGTGGTTCGCCTACGGCTTCGGCCAGAACCTGGCGATGGAAATGGCCGAGTGGCAGGGCCGCTGCACCACCATTACCCCGGGCATGGTCAATACCGCCTTCTTCGACCAGCCCAAGCCGGACAAGCTGGACCCGCAGGATGTGGCGGATGCCGTGCTCTACGCCATCAGTGCCTCACCGCGTGCCAATATCCGCGAAGTGCATCTGATGCCGACCTATTGAGCCGGTTGCCGGCATGCGAGTTGGCGAGTGAATGGGCCGATGAGCACGCTGGTGCAAGATAACTATTTGTGTGTGCGATAGTGGCTATCCGGACTATCGATTATGACGATGGTGGCGTGAGCAGTAAGCTTCATTCAACACAGGGCGAGCACCACTTGGTGCCCATCACGTGGTGACCATCACGTCGCCGACATCTTTCGTGAAGTGACCGTTGCGGGCTATCCCGCACGTTGAGGAGAGCATCATGAGCAAGGTTCTGGTAGTAGTGACATCCCACGATACGCTGGGTGACACGGGCAAGAAGACAGGCTTCTGGCTGGAAGAGCTGGCGGCTCCCTACTACGTCATGAAGGACGCCGGCATCGAGGTGACGCTGGCCTCTCCCAAGGGCGGTCAGCCGCCGCTGGACCCGGCAAGCCAAGGCGAGGATTTCCAGACGGATGCCACGCGTCGCTTCGACAAGGATGCCGCTGCTCAGCAGGACCTCGCCACCACCGCCGTGCTGGCAGACATGAAGGTCGAAGACTTCGACGCCATCTTCTACCCGGGTGGCCACGGCCCGCTGTGGGATCTGACCAACGACGCGGATTCCATCCGTCTGATCGAGCAGTTCCATGCGGCTGGCAAGCCGGTCAGCTCCGTCTGCCACGCCCCGGCAGTGCTGTTGAACGCCCGCAAGCCTGACGGCACTCCCTTCGTGGACGGCGTGCGTGTCACCGGCTTCACCAATGGCGAAGAAGAAGGCGTCGGCCTCACCAATGTCGTGCCGTTCCTGGTCGAAGATGCCCTGCAGCAGAAAGGCGGCATCTATGAGAAGAAGGCCGATTTCACCTCCTTCGCGATTCAGGATGGCCTGATCATCACCGGTCAGAATCCGATGTCCTCCGAAGGTGTCGCTGAGCTGCTGATCGACAGCCTCAAGAAGTAGATCGGGCTAGTTCAGGCAGCATGAAAAACCCCGCGACCGGGTCACCGGTCGCGGGGTTTTCGTCTTTCAGGTGGCGGGCCTCAGCTGCGCCCGCCTGGTTCAGTTGTTCTGAGTCAGTCGCCTGAGCCAGTCACCTGAGCCAGTCGCCTGTTTCAGTAGAATGAGTCAGTCGCCTGTTTCAGTAGAACACGCCAGTCACCATCAGCCATTCGAGGCTTTCGCTGCCCGCGCAAGCTGGGTCACGTAGGCATCGAGCACTTCCGGCATCGAGAGCGGTGTCGGGTTGGCCGCCGTGCCCATCGGGTCATTCTCCAGCAGGATGACCCTGTCGTTGCTGAAGGTGGGCAGGTCATTGTCCGCGAGGTGCTGGTTGAGGCGCTCAATCAGCGCCTGGCCGCCATAGGTCAGGATGATATCGACGTCGGCCAGCTCCGCCAGTTGTTGCGGTGGCACTCGCCCGCCAATCTTGCCGTCGCTGGCACTCGCCGTCACGAAGGACGGGGAAGTCAGCCCCAGCTCGGCAAGGAAGCGCCCCCGGGCATCGTTGTCGTTGTAGAAGGCGATCCGGGTCGGGTCTTCGGGGTCGATATAGCGCAGGGTGATGGCCGACTTGCCCTTGATCTCCGGGTGGGTGGCGATGTTCTCGGCGACCTGCGCCTCGAGACGCTCGATCAGTGCTTCCCCTTCGGCGGCCATGCCCATGCCGGCACTGTCGAGGCGAATCATGTCGCGCCAGCTGGAAGACCAGCGCGGGCCGGGGCGCGCCACGACCGGCGCGATCTTGCTGAGCTTCTCGTAATCGTCTTCGCTCAATCCTGAATAGGCGGCGAGGATGACGTCCGGCTGGCTGGCGGCCACGGCATCGAAATCGAGGGTCTTGCCCTGATCGAACAGGTTGGCTGAGTCGGCCCCCAGTGCTTCGAGGCGCGCCTTGACCCACGGCATCATGCCGTCACCATCATCATCCCCGAAGTCCTGTCGGGGGAAGCCCACAGGTACCACGCCCAGCGCCAACGGCACTTCATGATTGGCCCAAGCGACGGTGGCGATACGTTGCGGCTTGTTCTCGATGACGGTGGTACCGAAGGCATGTTCGATCGTGAGCGGATACTGCGCCGTTGCCTCGGCGGAGGCGGCAGATGATCTGGCAGATGACGTGTGTGCAGTCGCTGACTCGTGTGCCTGTACGGCAGGCGTGAGGCAGGCAGCCATGACGGTGGTCAGGCCGATGGCGCAGGAAAGTCGCGTGAGTCGCAAGGGAGACTCCTTGTGTGATCGGCTGGCGGCAGACGCCGCTGGCCTGAGACGAGATGACAGCCCCTGGCGGGGAGGGGCTGTCAGTGGTTAGGCAAGCGTTACGTGTGGAGACGAGTGTCCTGTCGGCAGGGCGGGCCCGTGCTCAGAAGTCGTAGGTCATGCTCAGCAGCGCACTGCGCGGCGCGCCGTACAGGTACTGGCTGTAGAAACCCTGCTGCGTGTAGTACTCCTCATCGAAGAGGTTGGACACGTTGAGCTGGGTGCTGAAGTTGTCATTGAAGCGATAGCGCGCCATGGCGTTGGCGAGGAAGACATCGCCCTGGCCGACCTTCTCGGTACCGGTGGGCGTGTCGGTATCCTTGTAGGTATCACCCTGCCAGGTGCCACCAGCGCCCAGCGTCAGACGCGACCAGTCGCCGGGCAGCTGCCAGGTGGCGTAGACCTTGGCCTGCTGGCGCGGATAGCTGGTATTGAGCTGGGTGCCATCGGCGTCCTCGGCGTCTACCAGTGCGTAGCTGGCGGAGAGATTGATGCCCGGCGTGACCTCACCGGCCACTTCCAGTTCGAAGCCTTCGACCACGGCGCCGTCGGACTCGGTGTAGGCCTGATCGGTGGTGCCGGCGACATAGACGCCGGGGATCTCGACGGCCAGATTGTCCTGCTCGCTGCGGAAGACGGCGAAGGACACGTCAGCGCGGTCCTCGAACAACGCAGCCTTCAGGCCCGCCTCATAGCTGGTGCCCTCGAGCGGGTCGAGCAGGGCGCCATCGGGGGCACGTTCGCTCTGGGTATTGAAGATCTGCGTGTAGCTGGTATAGGCGGTGAGGTTGTCGGTAATGTCGACGATCAGGCCGGCATAGGGCGTGAACTCGTTGTTGTATTCATAGCTGCGCTCGCCACGGTAGTCCTGGTCGATCTCCCAGTCGGTCAGGCGGGCGCCGATGATCAGGTGCACGGGGTCGGCCAGCGAGAAGCGCGTCACGGCGTAGAAACCGCTCTGCTCGGTTTCGGTGTCGTCGGTCAGGCCCCATTCGCCCCATTCCGGCTCGGCCAGCGCCGGGTCATCGCGATCGGTGAAGCTGCCCAGCGCCGGCACGGCGCTCGCCGGGGTGCGGCTCCAGATCTCGTACTCTTCCTTGAGCTGCATGTAGCCAAAGCCCAGCTGGTGATCACGACCGAGCAGCTCGAAGGGACCCTCGGCGCTCAGATTCAGGTTCTTCTGGGTGCGATCACCGCGATAGTCGACCAGATACGAGGTCGTCGGTACCTGACGATTGCTGTCGTAGTAGAGGATGCCATTGTCACGATCCACATAGCCGCCACGGTAGTTGTAGGTCAGCCCGTAGTTGGCATCACCATGACTGTAGGCGGCGGTCGCCTTCCAGCCGTTGGCGAAGTAGTGGGTCAGGTCGGCGAAGCCGCGCGTGTTCTCGGTGAAGAAGTGCGCCCATTCGGTATTGTTGGCGACCGACTGGTCGAAGTCGGTGCGCGTGCCGTCGGTGTAGTAGAGCGGCACGCCCAGATAGGCGCCATCCTGGTCATAGCGCTGATACTCGACCCCGACGTTCAGCTCGGTGTCAGGCGTCAATTCGGCGGCGATCACCCCGTAGAGGGTCTCGCGGTCATTCTCGACATCATCCATGAAGCTGTCGGAGCGGTCCTTGGCGGCCACGAAGCGCACGCCGACCTTGCCGGCATCATCCAGCGGCGTGCTGACATCCACCACGCCACGTCGTCGGTCCCAGCTGCCGACAGCGCCTGTCACGCTGGCCGCGGCTTCGTCCAGCGGCTTCTTGCGCACGAAGTTGACGGTGGCGGACGGATCGCCGACGCCTGTCATCAGGCCGGTGGCCCCGCGGACCACCTCGACGCGATCATAGATGGCGGTATCCCATTCGGCGTCGCCGAACGGCCAGAAGCTGCTGGTGTTGCTCTGTTGGCCATCGAACTGGAAATTGCGGATGGTATAGCCGCGCGACTGGAAACTGGCGCGGGTACCGTCCAGGCGATTGGAGGACACGCCTGGCAGGCGGTTGATCGCCTCGGTGGTGCTGGTCAGCGCCTCATCATCCATCTGCTGGCGGGTCAGAAAGCTGATAGACTGCGGTGTCTCGCGCGGCGACAGGGTCAAGCCATTGGCGCTGGTGCTGGAGTCGACCGTATACGCCTGAGTCTCTTCCGTGGTGCCGCCTTGCGCCTCACCGACGATGGTCATCGCCTCAAGTGTGCGTGTCTCATCCGCGATAGCGGTGGCACTGAGCAGTGACGAGGTCGCGAGCGCAATGGAGAGGGCGAGTGGCGAGCGAGTGAAACCTGGACGGCGGAGTGAGTGAGCCAAGACTGCGTTCCCTAGTTGTTTATAATAATCATTATTATTTACCCGCTGGCGGCACTTTTGTTTTGCGAAATGCCAGACACGCTTTGCGGGATGCCAAGAATGAAAATTTCGGGGAACTTCATGAGCCCGGCGTGGTGCTATCGGGCGATGGGTCTGGTCATGCGGCAGGCCTGAGACAGCCGCCGGGCCTCTCATACAGGCCATGCATGTGGGCCACGCGCGCGCTCCACGCATTCAGGCCACGCACGCAAGCGACATACTGAAACGCCCCGCGACCGTTCATCCGGTCGCGGGGCGTTTCGTTTCAGAACTGTTGCTCTTTGTCTTGTGGTGCAGGGCGGCTGAGGGTTATAGATCAGGGGTTACGGATCAGAGGTTGCGGATCAGGGGTTACGGCGCGCTTACTCGCGCTCGACCCACGCCTTCCAGCCGCCGTACTCGCTGATGTCCGTCATCGGCACGCCGCTGTCAGCGGACACCGAGCAGATGAAGCCGGCGACCCAGCGGCCATCTTCGAGTTCGATCTGGCCCAGTCCCAGCGGGAAGGGGATGCCGGCGAGGAAGCTGCCGACACTGCCGATGGGCAGTGACCAGACCTCCAGCACGATGCTGGTGCCGTTCTGCGGGGCACGCAGCATGGCCGGTTTGGCGGGTGTCGCGTCGTCCAGTTGATAGAGGCGGTAGCTGGGCGCGCTGTGAGTGCGCGCGACCAGACGGGCATCGCGCTGGGTGAGCTGATGATTGAGCGGCATGCCACTGAGGTGTGCGCCGCAAACGGCGATCTCAAGTCGGCCATTGGCCGCCGCGGGCAGCTGGCTTTCCGCGAGACGCGCCTGGGGACGGGCGACGGCGCTGGCACCCAGCGGCAGCGCGAATTCGTGCTCGAGCAGACGCGCGATGCTGAGCAGCTGCAGGTCTTCGAAGGCCGGCGCGAACAGCGTCACGCCCCCCGGCAGGCCCTGGCGATTGAAGCCCGCCGGCACGGCCAGCGCGCTCAGATCCAGCAGGTTCATGAAGTTGGTCCAGGTGCCCAGCTCGGAATTGACCGCGATCGGCGCCTCGGCCAGTTCCGCCTTGGTGGGCAGGCGCGGCGTGGTCGGCGCCAGCATCACGTCCACCTGCGCCAGCAGCGCCTCGGCCTGACGGCGGTATTCGGCCAGTTGATAGCGCGCATCGAAGGCATCGACGGCCAGCGGCGTGGCACCGCCGAGGGTGATCTCGCGGGTTACCGGGTGCAGCGCCTCGGGATTGCGCTCGATCAGCTCGCGCACCGCGTGATAGCGCTCCGCCACCCACGGACCTTCATAGAGCAGGCGCGCGGCGGCCAGCAGCGGGCTGCAATCCAGCTCGACCAGCTCGGCCCCCAGCGCCTTGCACTGGCGCATCGCGGCTTCCATGTAGCCGCTGTAATCGCTGTCGGTATGCCATTGAGCACGCGGCGGCACGCCGATGCGCAGGTCAGTCAGGTCGGGCAGCACGCCATAGGCCTGGCCGTGAACGCTGAAGTCATGCTCGCGCGCCCAGCGGTTGTCGGCATCGAACTGTGCGGTGACGGACAGCACCTTCGCGGCATCATCGCAGCCCAGCGCGAAGATGGAGATGGTATCCAGCGTCGCGCAGGCCGGTACCACACCGCCTGCGCTGAGCAGGCCAAGCGTCGGCTTCACGCCGACCAGATTGTTGAAGCAGGCCGGAACCCGCCCGGAACCCGCCGTGTCCGTGCCCAGCGCGAAGCTGACCTGGCCCTGGGCGGTGACGACGGCGGAGCCACTGCTGGAGCCACCCGGCACATAGGCGGGGTCGAAGGCATTGGCCGGGGTGCCGTAGACCGGCAAGGCGCGTTCACCGACCAGCCCGGTGGCGAACTGGTCCAGATTGGTCTTGCCCATCGGAATCGCGCCTGCCGCGATCAACTGCTTGACCACGAAGGCATCATCGCTTGGCGTGTAGGCAAAGTCCGGGCAACCGGCGGTGGTGGTCACGCCGGCGAGATCGATATTGTCCTTGATCGCAAAGGGAATGCCGTAGAGCGGTAGCGACTCAGGCGCCACGTCGTCCAGACGTGCCAGATAGGGTTCCAGCTGTTGTGCTGACAGGCGGGTGATCCAGGCGGCGTCGGTCTCGGCCTGCGCGGCCAGCAGCTCGTCCACCAGTTGGCGCGGCCTCATCTCACCGGCCTGATAGGCCTTGCTCAGCGCCGTGATGCTCAGGTTGAGCGGGGTATGGGTCATCATCACAGCGTCTCCTCGGAGGACAGGGTCGATTGGGCGTTGTCTGGTGCGCTGGCATCAGCGGAATCCGTGGCTTCGATGGCGGTCGACAGTACGATCAGCGGTTGGCCGGGGGCGACGCCGCTGCCTTCCTTGATCGGCAGGCGCACGACACGGCCAGCGGTATGGGTGCGAATCTCGACTTCCATCTTCATCGACTCGACCAGCGCCACCACCTGGCCGGCCTCGACGTCATCGCCTTCGGCGACTTCCAGCTTCCACAGGCTGCCGGTGACCGGCGTCTCGATGCCCAGCTCGTCATCACTCAGGCTGTCGGCTTCCTGCACCTCGTTGATCTGATCCTCGAAGGTGAACTGGCCGCGCGCATGCCAGTCGTCGATTTCCTGCTGGAAGGCCGCCTGGCGGCGTTCACGGAAGGCATCGGTCTCGGCCTGGTGCTCGGCGATCTGCGCCTGATAATCGGCGAGACGGAAGCGGGTCTTCTCGATCTTGAGGTCGTAACGCCCCTGTGGATGATCACGACGAATCTGCTCGAGCGCTGCATGGCTGACCGGATGGAAGCGCAGCTGATCGAACACGCGCAGTAGCCACGGGGTGGTGAAGTGTTCAGTGCGGCGATAGCGATTCCACATCTGCAGCGTGCGGCCAACGAACTGATAACCGCCCGGGCCTTCCATGCCATACACGCACAGATAGGCGCCGCCGATGCCCACCGAGTTCTCGGCAGTCCAGGTGCGTGCCGGGTTGTACTTGGTGGTCACCAGCCGCTGGCGCGGGTCCAGTGGCGTGGCCACCGGCGCGCCGAGATAGACATCGCCGAGGCCCATCACCAGATAGCGGGCGTTGAGCACCGTCTCGCGTACCGCCGCCTCATTGGCGAGGCCATTGATGCGGCGAATGAATTCCAGATTGCTCGGGCACCAGGGGGCATCCGGGCGCACCGAGCGCTGGTACTTGTCGATGGCCTGCTGACACGCCGGGTCATCCCAGGACAGCGGCAGGTGCACGGTGCGGGCCTCGATCTCGATGTCCTCGACATCCTTGAGCGCGACTTCGGCCTGTTCGAGATGCGTCATCAGCGTCTCGAGCGTCAGGCTGCGCGGGTCGTAATGCAGTTGCAGCGAGCGAATGCCCGGGGTCATCTCCATCAGGCCGGGCAGCGGGTGCTCCTTGAGCCACAGCATCCAGGCGTGGGCGCGGAAGCGCAGCGCGATATCCAGCTCCATCTGGCCGAACTCGATCAGCAGGAAGTCATCGCCGGCGCGGCGATAGACGATCTGCTCGCCGCCTTGTTCGGCGCTCAGGCGCTTGAGCACCGGCGAGTCATCGGGGCGCGGACGTTTTGCGGCGATGGCGCTCAGCGTGGCACCGCTGGTCTCCGTCAGGTGCTGTTCCAGTGCGTCGAGCTTGCCACTGGCGAGGGCCGCGATCACGGCGTCCTGCTGCACCTCGATGGCGCGAGCCTCATCCAGAGTCAGCGCGACGAAACGGATGCGATCGCCGGCGGCCAGCTGGCCCAGCTTCCAGCGCTCGGCGCGGACCACGGTAGCCGGGCACACGAACCCGCCCAGCGACGGGCCGTCCGGACCGAGGATGACCGGCATGTCGCCGGTAAAGTCGATGGTGCCGAAGGCGTAGGCGTTGTCGTGGATATTGGAGGGGTGCAGACCGGCCTCACCGCCGTCGGCGCGCGCCCACTGCGGACGTGGGCCGATCAGCCGTACGCCGGTGCGGCTGGAGTTGTAGTGCACTTCCCAGCGGTGACCGAAGAAGGTGCTGATGTCGTCTTCGGTGAAGAAGTCCGGCGCGCCATGCGGGCCATAGAGCACGCCGATCTGCCATTCGCGGCCTTGTGTCCTGTCTTGAGCGTTCCCGCCTTGTTCATCCGCGACCAAGCTCGCGCCCTGCGGGACCAGCGCCTCGGGCAGCCGGGTCAGGGCGGGCGGGGGGCACTCGGCGAGATCGGCCAGCGGCAGGGTGTCGCCACTGCGCAGCGCACGGCCGGCATGGCCGCCGAACTGGCCCAGGGTGAAGGTCGCGCGCGAACCCAGATACTGCGGGCTGTCGATGCCGCCGGCGATCAGCAGATAGCTGCGCGCGCCGGCAGCCACCTTGCCCAGACTCAGGGTGCTGCCAGCGGCGATCTCATGCACCTGCCACAGGGCAAGCTCGTGAGTCGCGGCGTCAGCAGCGCCGTCTTGCGGTGCTGAAACGGACAGCGTGGCGGGCAGCGGCGCGCCGGCCAGTACCACGCGCGTGGCGCGGTGGAAGTGCAGCGTCGGGCCATTGAGGGTGATCTCGAGGCCTGCGGCATCGGTGGCGTTGCCCAGCAGCGCATTGCCGAGACGGAAGGCGTAGTCATCGAAGGGGCCGGAGGGCGGCACGCCCACATCCCAGTGGCCCAGGCGACCCGGCATGTCCTGCACGGTGGTCAGAGTGCCGGGCACGAGCACCTCGAAGGTCGGCGCGGCCCACTCGAGGCCTTCCAGCCAGCGGGTGTAGATCTCGACATTGATGAAACGTGGGTCTTCCAGCAGGTGCGACAGCCACTGACGGTTGGTCTCGATGCCGTAGAGGCGAGAGGCCGCCAGTGCCCTGGAGAGATCGCCGCGCGCCTGCTCGCGAGTCGGTGTGTGCACCATCACCTTGGCCAGCATCGGGTCGAACCAGGCGGGGACCTCGAAGCCGGCCTCGATGGAGTGATCCACCCGCAGCTGGCTGTCGTCGGCGAGGGCGGCGGTCACGGCGTCATTGGCGAATTCCACCTCGGTGAGCAGGCCGCTGGAAGGGCGGAAGTCGTGCTGCGGATTCTCGGCGTAGACGCGTGCCTGCATGGCGTGGCCGCGGGGTGTGAGCGGCGCGACCAGCTCGCGCAGATTGCCCAGCTCACCGGCGCCCAACTTGAGCATCCAGGCGACGATATCCACGCCCCACACAAGCTCGGTGACACCGTGCTCGACCTGCAGGCGCGTATTGACCTCCAGGAAATAGAAGGCCTGACGCTCGGCGTCATAGATGAATTCGACGGTGCCGGCGCTGCGGTAATTGACGGCTTCGCCGAGGCGGATGGCGGTGGCGATCATGTCTTCGCGAACGTGCTCGGGCAGGTTGGGTGCTGGGCATTCCTCGATGACCTTCTGGTGGCGGCGCTGACTGGAGCAATCGCGCTCGCCCAGCGCGATCACCGTGCCTTCGCCATCGCCGAACAGCTGCACTTCCAGATGACGGGCGCGGGCGATGTACGCCTCGAGGAAGACGCCACCATCACCGAAGTTGCGCTCGCCGAGGCCCTTGACCGAATCGAAGGCGCGGGAGAGAGAGGCTTCGTCGTCACAGACCTGCATGCCGATGCCGCCGCCGCCGGCGGTGGACTTGAGCATCACCGGATAGCCGATACGGGCGGCCTCGCTCAGTGCGCTCTCGACATCGTCCAGCAGGCCGGTGCCGGGCACCAGCGGCACGCCGGCGTTCTCGGCGATGGTACGCGCTTCGTGCTTGAGGCCGAAGGCGTGGATCTGCTCGACGGTCGGGCCGAGGAAGACCAGGCCGGCGGCGTCACAGGCTTGGATGAAGCGGGTGTTCTCGGACAGGAAACCATAGCCCGGGTGCACGGCCTGGGCGCCACTTTCGCGGGCGATGGCGATCAGCTTGTCGATGTCGAGATAGGTCTCGGCGGCGGCACCTTCGCCGAGGCTGTAGGCTTCATCGGCCTCGCGCACGAAGGGGGATTCACGATCGGCTTCTGCGTAGACGGCGACGCTCTGGACACCGAGGGCACGCAGCGTGCGCTGGATTCGGGTGGCGATGGCGCCACGGTTGGCAATCAGGACCTTGTGGAACATGACGGAGTCATCCTTCCGGCGGCGGGTCGTCCCGCCTTCAAACTGTGAGCTGCCGGTCGTCCGGTAGCCGGGCAGAGCCTTGGGAGCTGACGAGTGATGCAAGAGAGATGACATCGTCAGGTGGGGCTCGGCCTATCTTGTCGTATGCGTGTTCGAAAGCTTCGCTTTCAGCTCGGCGGCTCAGCTCGGCCGATCAGCCCAGGGGCGAGTCGCTGATGCGGATGGCGACCGGTGTCGGGTCGTAGCCATTGCAGGGGTTGTTGAGCTGCGGGCAGTTGGAGAGCAGCACGTAGACGTCACGCTCGGCGACCATCTCGACGTACTTGCCCGGGCCGGACAGGCCGTCTTCGAAGCTCAGGCCGCCATCGGCGGTGACCGGCACGTTCATGAAGAAATTGATGTTGTGGCCGATGTCGCGCTTGGTCAGGTCGTACTTCGGGTAGCGGGCGATGGCCAGCATCCAGTTGTCACGACAGGAGTGCATGTGGCGCTTCTCCAGGTCGTAACGCACGGTGTTGGACTCGCTGGAGCAGGCGCCGCCCAGGGTGTCATGCCGGCCGCAGGTATCGCCGGTGATGGTCAGCAGCGCACGGCCACGCGTGGAATAGAGCACCGTGCCGGTGGTCAGGTAGACCTTGCCCTGCTCGCGCACGGTGTCCATCGCGCTGTAACGCTCGGCGGTGTCGTCGGCTGAGAAGAACAGGGTGTCGGCGGCCTGATTGCCGTGCAGGTCGGTGATACGCAGGTGCTGGCCGGCGCGGACCAGGCCGATGAAGTGGTCGCCGGCCTCGACGGTGCGCTCAAGCTCGCGCGGCTGCTGTGCGGGGTCGGCGTAGCTCAGCGGGGCACCGTCCGTCGCGGCTGGGGTGTGGGCATGTGGGTATTCGAGTGTCGAGGTGCACATGGGGATGTCCTTTGTCCTTGTCATCTGGGGCGTCGTTTGCCACTAGCCAGTCGCCGTGGCGTCCGTCTGCTGTCGGGGGACGCCTCAGCCCGCCAGGTGATAGAGCTGGTTGTTGGCGTAGGCGCGGGCATTCTCGGGGCGCGACAGATAGCAGGCGTCGTGCTCATCCATCGGCGTCGCGGTGCCGAAGGACATGTCCACGCCACGCAGCGGATAGTCCTCGGCGGGGTCCAGCGGATGCGGACAGGTGTGTAGCATGACGAGGGTGTCCATCTCGAAGCGCAGGGTGACGCTGTCGCCGGCGGCGCAGTGGTCCGCGACGTAGTGCAGATTGGCGTCTTCATCGGCGCGCACGCGGGAGAACAGGTTGAGGTTGGCGCACAGGTCGCGCTCGCCCAGACCGTACTTGGCCATCTCGATCAGCAGGCTGTCGTGGCCGCTGGGCGTGAAGTCATTGAAGGCTTGCTGATAGGCCTTCTTGTGCCAGCCCTTGGCGGCGAAGTGTTGCTCCATCAGGTTGCCGCTGGCGCTGTCATGCCAGCCGAGATCGTCCTGGATGATGGAGGCGAAGATACGGCCCATGTCGGAATACAGGCAGTGGCCTTCGGTGAGGCGGAAGGTGTGCTGACCCTTGAGGGTATCCGGCAGATTGAGGCGCTCAAGCGTATCCAGCGGGTTGTACATCACCAGGCCGACATTGGCGTTGGCCTCGCTCGCGGTCAGCTTGAGCGCGCTGCCACGCGGCATGCGCATCGACCAGTGATGGCCGCCGGGCAGATGGGTCTGATACTTTGCAGTAAAGCTCGCGGTAAAGCTGGCGCGGGCGGCGGTTGCGGCATCAAGCGGTATGTTCATTGAATTGGCCTCCGGTGAGAGTGGCTTGGGAAACGGAGTGGGCTGGTGTCATCAGCGCTTCGTGCTCGGGCGTCGGTTGACCAGAGCCCGTTTTGACAGAGCCCGGCTGCGGGGACGACGCCTTGGTCTTGCTACGCTCGGTGGGCAGGTCATAGGTGATGGTCGAGCCATAGGCCTGCGGGGCCTGCGCATCGACACGCACCTTGTCGAACACCCAGACGCGCGAGCCCAGCTCGAAGGCTTCCTTGAGGTCATGAGTGATCATGAAGATGGTCAGCTGCTGTTCTTTCCACAGGCGCAAAATCAGCTGGTGCATGTCCTTGCGGATGCCCGGGTCCAGCGCGCCGAAGGGCTCATCCAGCAGCAGGATGCGCGGCTTCATCATCAGCGCCTGGGCGATGGCGAGGCGCTGCTGCATGCCGCCGGACAGCTCATGCGGATACTTGTCCAGCGCATGGGACAGGCCGACTTCCGCCAGGCGCGCTTCGGCGGCGACCCGCGCTTCACGGCGCTTGGCCCCGAACAGCTTGCCGGTCAGCGGGGCACGTGCCAGCTCCTCGGCCATGATCACGTTGCCCAGCACGGTGAGGTGCGGGAAGACGGAATACTTCTGGAAGACGATGCCGCGGTCCGGCCCCGGCTCGCCGGGGATGGGCTTGCCATCGAGCAGCAGCTCACCGCGCGAGACGCCCTCGGTGCCCAGCAGCAGCTTGAGGAAGGTGGTCTTGCCGCAGCCGGAGGCGCCGACCAGGGTGATGAATTCTCCGGCCTCGACGGTCAGGTTCATGCGTTCCAGCACGACCTGCTGGCCGTAGTGCTTCTCGAGGCCCTTGGCGTGGATCAGGCTCATGATTGGCTCTCCTCAGCGTGGTACCAGGGGAAGGCGCGGGTCGAGACGAGCACCAGCAGACGGTCGAGCAGGAAGGCCAGCAGCGTGATCCAGGCCACGTAGGGCAGGATGACGTCCATCGCCAGATAGCGGCGCACCAGGAAGATGCGATAGCCGAGGCCGTCCTGGGCGGCGATGGCTTCCGCAGCGATCAGGAACAACCAGGCGCTGCCGAGAGCCAGGCGCGTGGCGCTCAGAAGGCGCGGGGTCAGCTGGGGCAGCAGTACGCGGGTCAGCACCTGCCAGGAGCTGGCGCCCAGCGTCTGGGCCTTGATCAGCTGCTCATCGGGCAGGCGCAGGGCCTGATTCTGCAGGTCGCGAATCAGGAAGGGCGTGATGCCGATGACGATCAGCGCGATCTTGGCCAGCTCGCCGGTACCGAAGGCGATGAACAGGATCGGCAGGATCGCCATCGGCGGAATCAGGGACAGCACGGTAATCAGCGGTGACAACTTGGCGCGCAGCAGCGGCAGGCCACCGGTGAGCAGGCCGACGGTCAGGCCGATCAGCGCGCTGATCAGCACGCCGGCCAGCAGGCGCTCGAGACTGGCGAAGGTGTCGGTCCACAGCGGCAGGTCGCCGGTGCGCACGTTGACCTCGGTGGCCAGTCGCGAGAACGACTCGCCCATGGCGGCGAAGGACGGCAGCAGGCGGTCATTCGGGTTGTCGAGCAGTCGCTGGTTGGACTGCACGATGTAAAGGATGGCCAGCAGCGCGAAGGGCAGGCCACCGAGCAGCCAGCGGCCACCACGGGAGGGTGTCAGATTGATCAGGCGTTTCATGCGCGGGCTCCACGGGTGCGAACGAGGGTGCGGTCGAGGGAGGCGGTCGGTTCACGTTCCGCGAGGCAGGCTGCCCCGCGGAGCGTGTGCGGCATCCACCGCGTGGCGTTACTGGCTGTCGGCCAGTGCGGCGGTGTAGCTCGGGTCGAAGCGCAGCATCACGTTGCCTTCATTGCCGATGACGCCGGCGGGGGTCTCGATACCGATGAAGCCGGCATCCGGGGCGCCTTCGCCCAACAGGCCCTGCGCGAAGCTGAAGTCGGCGATGTGCTGCATGGTGTCCTTGAGACTCGGCGCATTGAAGGCGGCCACGGCTTCGGCGGGGGTGTAGTACATGTGGGTCGCGGCCAGCTGGGACTGATAGCCGGCGAGGTCGGTGCCGGCGGCATCGGCCATCTGGGAGAGGGCGTCTTCGTCACCGGCTTTCATCTTCTCCATCACCTCATACCAGGCACCGACCAGCGCGTGGCCGAAGTCCGGGTTGTCCTTCAGCGTCTGGGTGTTGACGACCATCAGGTCGAGAATCTCGCCCGGGATGTCGCTGGAGTTGAAGACTTCGGTGTAGCCGGGCATCTCCTTGAGCGTGGCCAGCTGCGGGTTCCAGGTCACCACCGCCTGGGTGTCGGTGTTGCTGGCCAGCGCCACGATGTCGGCATCGCCGGTATTGGTGGTGGTCAGGTCGCGCTCGCTCATGCCGACGCTGTCCAGTGCGCGTGCCAGCAGGTAGTGGGAGACACTGAACTGCACCAGATTGACCTCGCGGTCCTTCAGGGACTCGATGGAATCGCCGTCGCGGACCATCACGCCGTCGTTGCCATCGGAGTAGTCGCCCAGAATCAGCGCGGTGGAATCGACGCTGCTGGCGGCGGGGAGGGTTAGGGCGTCCATGTTGGTCATGGCGCAGCCATCGACATTGCCGGAGGTGTACTGATTGATGGACTCGACGTAATCGTTGACCTGCACCACATCGATATTGATGTCGTACTTCTTGGCCCACTTGTCGACGATGCCCTGGGTGTCCGCGTATTCCCACGGCATCCAGCCGGCATACACCGACCAGCATACGCTGAAGGAATCCTGCGCCATGGCCTGCGGGCTCAGCGATGCGCCAAGCAGCAGGGCGCCGGCCAGCGCGGCATGTCTGGAAGTGTTTCGGGAAACGGTAGATGAAGCAGATGAGACAGCAGCGGATGACACCTGGGCGCTGGCATCCGAGGGGGAAGTCGCGGACTGGGAAAGGCGAGTGAGCTGGGTCATTGTCGTTATCTCCGGCGGAAAAAGTGAGAGGCGCCGACCTTTACAGGCTTTGCGTCTCCCGGGCTTTTGTCCCGCCGTGTAACCCCCAGCTTGGAGGTCGAGTGCTCTCGGACCAGTCGTGACGGCTATCAGCCAGTCACCGGAACCCTAGCGCTCCATTGGTGTAGATTTTCGATTGTTGTATGCCTATCGGTGCCTCGGTGAATGTCTAGCAGGAAGTGTGCCTGTGAGAATTTCTTCATATAAAACAATGCTATATAAGATTTCATGCAGCATGGATATGCATATCGAAATCGTACGCTGCACCAATTTGATGAATTCTTCCGTCTCTTGCACCTTGGTGAAGTCAGTCGAGAGTGAGTGCTATCCAGTGGCCAGTGAGAGAGAAATTCAGAGATATTTTTAATACACAGTTGGTTGTTTTCAAAACATGGTAAAGATAATATGTGATTACCTTGGATAATTGATGACTAAATCGTGGATAAAAATAAACTCAAAAGCTTGGTAGGCGACTTATATAATATTGTTAATGAGCTGGAAGAAATGTTCCCCGGGCGACATTTCACTCCGGATGGCCATATGGTAGGGAGTCTAGGAGAGTGTCTAGTTGCCAATGCATATGATCTAGAGCTTTTGACTGCTTCCAACAAAGGGTATGACGCTATCGCCAAGTGCGGTACCAAGATCGAAATCAAGGCAACACAAGCGAAATCGGTTGCATTTCGCAGTGAGCCCGAGCATGCAATTGTGATCAAGATTTTACCCGATGGTAGCTTTGAAGAAATCTATAATGGCCCTGGGTCATTAGTTTGGCAGCAGTTTTCTGAAAAGAAATTACCTAGTAACGGGCAGTTTCAGATTTCTCTTGCAAAACTGAAAGTGATGAACAAGTCAGTCCGTTTTGAAGAGCGTATAAGGCCGTAATATAAATGCATTATGCATATGTCAACCTTCTATGAGTAGTTGATCATGGCACTTTCACAGATGCAGATCATCCAATCCTTGGGTGAGGCAATGGCCTGGTTCGAGCGAGAACTGAACTGGGGCGTGCCGCCGACTGAGCTACGTCATCTTTGCGGACGCATTGGTGAGCTTTACGCTGCATTGATCACCAATGGTCAGATGGCGACCGAGGTGAATCAGCGCGGCTATGACGTGGTAAGCGGTGACGGTGAGCGAATCTCGGTCAAAACCACTGTGATGATGAGCGGTGGAGGCCATGTTGCTTTCAATCCCCGCTCGTTGGATGAAGTGGAGCGCATCATCATCCTGCGTATCAATACAGAAGAGATGCAGATCGAGAAGTTGCTGGATGCCACATTGGAAGAGGCAAGGTCGTTGATGTCACCGGAGCGCGCGGGCAAGCAGAGTATCTCGTTGTCTCGATTGGCCAAGACTACGAAGCCGCGCAGCGAGCTGAAAGCCGTGCGTGAGGTCATGTACGCGTCTTGTATTGTTCGCGAGCTTGAGAACGGCAGCATCGAAGTAGAGCGTGATGATGGTCAGGGGATGCAGTCAGTGAGCCCTGTTCAGCCAGTGCTGCGTGAATTGGCAAAACAGTTGAATCTGCCGCTGGTGAATGGCAACGGCAATCCGCACAACACCCGTCAGCTGGGTAGCCTGGTCATCAGGGAGATTGCTCAGGAATCTGCTGGGTGATTCAGCTGTGATGGGATACGAAGACGCCGGCCTTTGGCCGGCGTCTTCGTATCTTGAGCTGCTTTTATTTCTGCTTTATCGGGCGCTCACAATGTAGCGCGCCGCTTTCCCAAGGGGTTGCCATTGCCGCGGCGCATGGTTGCGCGATCCGGCGCGTCGTTTCGTTGTGCCTCTCACCAAAGTCTTATACGTTGGTGGTGCTTTATTAGCACATACAAAAACAACGGCTTGCTCCCGATTGCCCGTGTGGTTTCACACGAGGGGGAAGGGCAGCAGCGACAGACAAAGGACACACGATGACAGACGTAGTCGAGAAGGATCTGCAGAAGTCTTCTGTGGTTCAGGCGGTTGAGAAGGGCTCTCCATCATCGCGTTCGCGTCGTGGTTTCCTGGGTATGAGTGGGGCGGCAATTGCCGGGGCGGCGTTGGGTCAGTTCCTGCCGGGGATTCCCAGTGCCTTGGCCAAGGAGACGGCACCTGCGGCGGCGGCAACGAGAACGCGCTTGGCATGGCACCGTCTGCACAGCGCGCCGCAGCGGCATCCATCCCGCATTCCAATCGCTATCCCTTCGCCCATCTGGGCAAATTGCAGTCACTGGTGGCGACTCATCACAAGGTACCGAGCGAGAGCATTCTGTTCACGCCGGGCTCCTCGGATGCGATCCGTGCCAGTGTGCTGGCCCATGCGACTCCCGATACCCAGCTGGTGATTCCCGAGCTGACCTACGGCGATGGCGCCCTGTATGCCGGCTTCTATGACCTCGCCATTCGTAAGGTGCCGTCCTCGCGCGAGGACTGGTCATTCAAGATTTCCGACATGAAGCAGGCCGTGGCCGACCACGCCGGCCCCTCCATCGTCTATCTGGTGAATCCCAACAACCCGACCTCGACCATCATTTCCAGTGATGAACTGGAGGCCTGGGTCAACGACAGCCGCGACGACACGCTGTTCATCATCGATGAAGCCTACGCCGAATTCGTCAATGACCCGGCCTTCCGCTCCGCCGATCATCTGATTGCTGGTGGCGCGAAGAACGTCCTGCTGCTGAAGACCTTCTCCAAGATTCACGCCATGGCTGGCCTGCGTGTCGGCTACGCCGTCGGCGATATCGATCGTCTCGAGCATGTCTCCCACTATGTCGAAGACGATGCCATGACGCTGTCGTATCCTGGTGTGATGGCGGCGACGGCCTCCATGCAGTCACCGGAGTTTCTGGTCCACAGCAAGCAGAGCAACGATGAAGCGCGCGCCATCTTCACGGCGACGCTCGACGAGCTGGGTTGGGAATATCTGCCGGGGCAGACCAACTTCGTCTTCCACCGTATCTCCAGGCCGCTGAAGGAATTCCAGACCGCGATGAAGGAACGCCACGTGCTGATCGGGCGCGCCTTCCCGCCGGCGGATGGCTGGTGTCGCATGTCACTCGGCACACCGGAGGAGATGCACTATGTCGCCGCCGTGCTGCGCGAAATGAAGGCCAAGGGCGTCGTCTAACCGTGACGATCTCCCTTGTGGAAGACGCAAACGCCCGCCATTTGGCGGGCGTTTCTCATGCGTGGCTTTTTCTTGAGTCGCGTAGCGCTCGGGTCAGTGACCACGCGTCAGGCGGGTGGCCAGCCACCAGCCCAGCAGCATCGTCACCAGAAAGCCCGCCAATGGCAGACTCATGGCGCTGCTGGAGACGATGGCAGGCCCGGGGCAGTAGCCGCTCAGCCCCCAGCCGATACCGAACAGGGCCGCGCCGAGCAGCAGGCGGCCATCGATATCGCGACGCGTGGGCAGCTGGAAGCGCTCGCCCAGCAGGGGAGTGCCACGCCGCCAGACGAGGCGATAACCGAGGAAGGTGGTGATGACGGCACCGCCCAGCACGAAGATCAGCGTGGGGTCCCAATCTCCGGCCACGTCGAGAAAGCCGACCACACGTGCGGGGTCGGTCATGCCGCTGAGTGTCAGCCCGAGGCTGAAGACCAGCCCGGTAAGAAAGCCGATGACCGTTTTCATGGTGACTCCCCCAGCAGATGTTGGCTCACGAACACCGTCAGCATGGCCACAGTCACGAACACCACCGTGGCCACCAGCGAGCGAGGTGATAGGCGCGCGATACCGCAGACCCCATGACCACTGGTACAGCCGCCGCCGATGCCTGTTCCGATACCCACCAGCAGACCGGCGAACATCATGCTCAGCACTCCGCTGGTGGGATTGCCGATCAGCGCATCCTTGCTTGCGGCCACGTTGCCCCAGTCAAGGTTGAGCAGCAAAAGCAGCAGCGGGCCGCTGATCAACCCGAGCACGAAGGCGAGACGCCAGCGGCGGTCCGGGCCTGATTCCAGCAGCGCGCCGCGCGTGATGCCACTGATACCGGCGATACGTCCCAGAAAGGCCATCAGCATCACTGCCGAGAGACCGATCAAAACGCCACCGGCGAGTCCTTTCATGCTGCTTATCATGTCCATGTCGTTCATCCTCGTGTCGCGATCATCCTGCGGTGCGTCGATGATATGCTCGTGGCTGGCGAGCGCCAACCGGCTGTCTGGCCGCTTGGCTGTACGACCAGGCCGCCGACCTTTCGATGGAGGGCACCGCAGGAGCACCATGAACGAACTGACCCAACGCCTGCGCACCTTTCTCAAGGTGGCGGAGCATCAGAGCTTCAATGTGGCGGCGCGAGAGCTGGATATCGCCAGTTCCACGGCGACGCGTCACGTCAATCATCTGGAGCGCCAGCTGGGCGAGCCGCTGCTGGTGCGCACCACGCGCCATGTACGGCTGTCGCCGGCCGGCGAGCGCGCCCTGATCCGCTTTCGCGCCATTCTGGCCGAGGTGGACCAACTGGAGGATGAGCTGGAGACGCTGAGTGAGCGGGTCGCAGGGCCGCTGCGCATCTCGGTGCCGTGGCGCTATTCACGCCTCTATCTGGCGCCGCTGGTGAGCGAGTTCATGCAGTGCTATCCCGAGGTGGCCCTGGATATCGTCAGCAGCGACCAGCGGGTGGACCTGGTCGAGGACCACTTCGATGTGGCCCTGCGCATCGGCCATCTGGAAGATTCGAGCCTGATCGCGCGCCAAATCAGTGATCAGCGCTTCGTGCTGGCTGCCGCGCCGTCCTACCTCGCCGCCCAGCCGCCTATCCATCAGCCACAGGACCTGGAGCACCACCGCCTGCTGACCTTCAGCTATACCACCGCCAATCATCACTGGCGGCTGGTGCAGGGCGACCGGGAGCATCGCATCTCGGTGCGCGCCCGCGCGCTGCGCACCAACAATGCCGACATTCTCACCCAGGCGGCACTGGGGGGCGCCGGTGTGGTGGTGCAGCCGCTCTGGGCGATTCGGGAAGAGCTGGCAAGTGGCCGCCTGCTGCCGGTGCTGGAGGACTTTCAGGTCACCTCATCGGATTTCGACACCGGTATCCACGTCGTCTTCGCGCGTGAGAATCAGCACAACCCGCGCGTACGTGCCTGGGTCGACTTCCTGCTTGCCCGCCGCGAGCGGCTGTCCTGCTGACAGGCCCTGTGAACGACACGCAGGAAAACACGAAGGGCCCGGTCTCGAGAGATCGGGCCCTTCGTGTTTTCAGACTGCGCGCTGGGTACTTATCAAGCGGCAACTGCCAAGCGGCGCATGGCCACTGCTGCTCAGGCAGTCATCAGTAGAGGATATCGCTGCGGATGATGTACTTGGCACCGTCGCGGATCGGCTCACTGGCATGCACGCAGTGCTGCGGGTGCGAGCCATGCGGGAAGCATAGTACGCCACCCTTGGGCGTGGAGACCGAGACCTTCTGGATGTCATCCTGCGACTGGGCCGGCTTGCCGGGGTCGCGACGGCTGACCAGAAACTCGGTGCGCCCGCCGGTATAACCATCGCTCAGGAAGATGAGGAAGGTGTACTGGCTCATCAGGCCCGGATAGGCGTCCTGGACGATCTCGCCATTGATGACACGACTGCCCGGCCAGGCACCATCGGTGTGCGGCTTGAAGAAGTCGCCGGCCTCGTAGCGATAGACGCGAAAGCGCGCATTGATGCCCTTGGCGCCTTCGCCCTGGATCTGCTCGGTCACCAGTGGTGCCGAGCGCTGCCAGATAACCTGATCGACCGCTTCACTGACGACCCAGTTGACGTTGTGGTTGTGGCGTACCGAACGCGGCAGGGAGACGGGCGCATCTTCCTCGAAGCCCATTTCCTCCAGGGCGGCGACGAAGTTGTCGGCCTCGGCGTGTGTCAGCACATTGAGCAGCTGGAAGGCACCCGGGACACCCTCGACTTCCTGACGGACCACCTCTGGTGTCGCGTCGGCCTCGAAGAGATCAGACACGTCGCCGTTGTCGGTCCAGATGGGCAGGGGCGTGGGAGAGAAGCCGCGTTCGTGGCGGACGACATGGAAAGACAAGCTCATGGCAAAGCTCCTGAATGACGAAGAGTGTGTGACGAGAACGTGGTGGCCGCTAAGCGGTAGCCGCCAGGCCTGCAAGGAGGGAGGCCTGGACGACGGTCATCTGGCGGCGAGTGCCGTTAAGTTCGGGCGAGGGGCGAGAGAGGGGCAGCTACCCGGATGGGCCAGGTGTCTGCCATCTCGACCACGGCGCTCAGCCGCCACTAGCCAGTCGTTATCAACCAGCGGCCGTGACACCTCAGTCGGGATAGCGGACCAATACCCGTGTCTCGAGACTGGTGCGTGTCGGCGCATCGTCGGGCGTATCGAGCAGCTCGGCCGCGGTATGCGCGACCGGTGGCTTGCCGGCGCTGTCGAAGGCATTGAAGACGATGGCTTCGTCGGGGCGCATCTGTGAGGCGAAGTACCAGCGGTGAGCCGGGTTGTGCACGAGGCCCTGGATCTGGCCGCAGCGGTCCGGATAGAGGATGTCGATGTTGACCCAGTCCTCGTGTTGCACGCTCTGGGTATCGGCGAAGGCCAGCGGGTCACGCGCGACGGCCTGCTCGACCGGCTGCCAGACATTGACGATGCCGTAGTGGCCGCTCAGCCACTGCTCCGCCTGCTCGGGCGGGAGCAGATCGTGCACGCGCTGCGGGCCAGAGCGCGGCGAGTAGTCGACATGCACATGCTGCGCCGGCACGCGCTCCCCCTCGAAGCCGCGCAGGGTGTGGTCGAACACCTGCACTTCACTGACGCCGAGCTGCTGCTTGAGCAATGCCTCGATGGCCGGTGTGTGCAGGCGATCGCGCACCTTGGCATCGCGCACATCGACGGCAAGTTCGGGCGTGTCGAGAAACAGCAGCCCCTGGGCGGCGAAGCTGGGCGGTGTGGCGCGCAGGTCCTGCAGCCTGACACCGCGGCGGTCATGCTCCGGCTCGATGCGGCGACCAGTCTCGCCGTTCGGGTCCACCTTGATCTGCAGGCCTTCCGGGCAGTTGAGCTGATAATTGACGAACGCCATGCGGGTAGGGACGGGCGCTGACATGAACGAGACCTCCTTCACGATGGGTTGTCAGAGGAAGCCGCAGGACAGGCACTCAGGCGGGTGCCTGCGGTGCCGAGTCCAGGAGGCTGGTTCACGAGGCTAGTGGACTGGCGCGGGCAGAAAAAGGTGCCTGTCGGCAATTGGTTATTGCACAAATGGCAATAATCAAGCGCCGACCGGCGCTCAATGCCCGCCGGACAGGTGCAGACCGGCGATGGACAGCACGATGACGCCGATGCAGGCCATGCGTCGAAACGAGAAGTGCTCGCGCCAGAACAGCACGCCGATGATGGCGCTGACCACGGTACCGATGCCGGAGAACACGGCATAGGCGATGCCCAGACTGATGGTGTCCATGGCCAGATACAGCAGGCTCAAGGAGGAGCTGAAGCCCAGCGCGACCAGCAACACGCCCATGCGGCGGTGCTGATTGGCGTACTGGTTGAAACCGGTGACGCCGACGACTTCACAGCAGCCGGCGGCGATCAGATAGACCCAATCCATGGCGTCACTCCTGGTCATTCACTGAAGGTGGTCTGCGGTGTGGCACTCGCGCGAGGCTGCTTGTCGGCAGGCGCGCTGGGGGCCGTCTTGAGCACGATGATGCCGATGAGCATCAGCACCACGAAGCCCAGCGTGGACCACTGGAATTCGAGATCGAAGAACAGCAGGTCAGCGACTACCGTCCCCACCGTGCCCAGGCCGACGAAGATGGCGTAGGTGGTGCTGGCGGGCAGTGTCTTGGCGATCTGGGTGACCAGACTCAGGCTGATGATGACCAGCAGCACCGTCAGTGCCCATTCCAGCGGACTGTCGGCGACTTTCAGGCCCGTGGCCCAGCCGATTTCGCATAGGGTCGAGATCAGGAAGTAGAGCGTGATGCGCATGGTGATCGGGTGTCCTTGTGGGGTGTCGGGGAAATGCGGTGTTTCATCACCTGTGAGAGACCTGCGTTTCATCAATATCCAACAACCAATACCAGTCTATATGAGTTTTTGTTGATGTTTTGATGCAGTAAAAGGCGGAGGGAAGCCCTCCGCCTGGTGTCCCTCCACCTGCTGCCTGGCAAGTCGAAGGCGCAGCCTTGTTTGGCCAGAGCCCTGGTGAACAAGAGCTTCTGTAAACACGAGCCCTGGTGATCAGGAGCGTCAGGAGGCCAGCGGCGTGGTCGTCGCTTGAATGTCTGATTCCGCATCGGATGGTGTCGCGGCCTCGGCAGGCTGGGCCAGATAGGCTTCCAGCGAGTCATCCATTGCCTCCAGCCACGGCGTGTGGTGCCTGGGCGCCTGGGTGCCGGTCATCAAGGAGCGATAGCCGTGATCGCGGAAGGTCATGATGTTCTCGTGCTTGTGATGCTCCCATTCCAGGAAGGTGCGATTCACGCCATCGATATCGAAGCTCGGGTAGTCGGTCTCCTCGATCAGCGATTTCACGTAATCGCCCTGGAAAAGAATCATGTCCTCATCACTTTCCAGCGTTTCCTCGCGGGCCCGCCACGCCAGACTGTCTTCACGCATCGCGTCCAGTGACGGCAGGGGCAGGGTGCCGAGAATCGCATCACGCACCCACCAGGCCTGGGCATCGAACATGTTGAAGGTGTACCACTGGTCCTGCATGCCGAGATAGAACAGGCGCGGATTCTCTTCCCACGCCACCCCCTTGTAGAGCCCCAACGGCCACATGCGGTTCTGGGTCTTGAGGCGCAGCGACTCCTCGAGGAACGGGAAGTGATGCAGATAGCCGGTGCACAGGATGATGGCATCGACGCGCTTGTGGCTGCCGTCACTGAAATAGGCGGTATCGCGATCAACCTTCACCAGCAGCGGCTTCTCTTCCCAGTTGTCCGGCCATTTGAAGCCCATCGGGGCGGTGCGATAGCTGGTGGTGATGCTGCGCGCACCATACTTGTAGCACTGCGAGCCGATGTCCTCGGCGGAATAACTGCTGCCGAGCAACAGCAGGTCCTTGCCCTTGAATTCCAGTGCATCACGGAAGTCATGGGCATGCAGAATGCGGCCATTGAAGCTCGAGAAGCCGGGGAATTCCGGCACATTGGGCGTCGAGAAATGCCCGGATGCTACGATGACGTGATCGAATCTTTCGCTGGTCACCAGATCGAGCGCCTGGTCATGCACGCTGACCGTGAATTGCTGGCTGGCATCATCGAAGGTGACCTGGCGCACCGGGCAACCGAAGCGAATGTACTTGCGTACGCCGGCCTTCTCGACGCGTCCCTTGATGTAGTCGAACAGCACCGCGCGCGGCGGATAGGAGGCGATAGGGCGCCCGAAATGTTCTTCAAAGGAGTAGTCGGCGAATTCGAGACATTCCTTGGGGCCATTCGACCACAGATAGCGATACATGCTGCCGTGGACCGGCTCGCCGTGGGCATCCAGTCCGGTACGCCAGCTGTAATTCCACAGACCCCCCCAGTCATCCTGCTTTTCGTAACAGACAATCTCGGGAATCTCGATGCCCTTGTCGGCGGCGGATTGAAAGGCACGCAACTGAGCCAGGCCACTGGGTCCTGCACCGATGATCGCGATACGTTGGGTCATGGATACCTTCCTGTTCTTGTTGTGTCTTCATGCGTTATCCGAGGCTTCAGGACGTGGTGACGTCGTGAAACCCTGACAACGAAACAGGCTAGCGAGATGTGCTCCGGCTGCACATTGCTCGGAAAGGGTAGCCATAAAGGGGTACATCAGTTCATGTCTCAGTTCATGTCTCATTTAATGGTTCAGTCGATGGCGGTACGCCTGAGATATCCGAGGTGTCGACGGCGAAGATGATGCCCTCCACCGCCAAGGGCGTGCCATCCGGTGAATAGATGCCATGGCCCTTTTCCTGCACCCGGATAACCTCGCCGTCGCGATGGCGAATGCGGTAGGCGAGAGTGAAGGGGGTGCGGGCCTCAAGGGCTGCCTGCACCTGATCCCACACGCGGTCGGCATCTTCGGGATGGATCATCTCGCCGTAGGTGAGGGAGGGATGGTCGAGCAGTTGCTGAGGGCTGAGGCCGGTGATGGCCAGGCAGCCGTCACTGATGTATTCCATCGACCAGTGGCGGTTGTTGCGCGCACGATAGACCATCGCGGGCAGCCCCTTTATCAGCCGCGTCAGGCTGCGCAGGTTGGCGGCGTCGATCTGCTCCTGCTGCACGCGCTCGCTGATGTCATGCAGGGTGAGCGTGGCGGGCCAGGGCGAGGCCAGCGAGAGCGACTGGCTGCGCACTTCACACCAGCGATAGTGGTGGTCCGCCCCCATGATGCGCAATCGCCAGCAGTCAGGGCGTTCGCGGCGCGAAACGTGGCGGGCGAGCATGTCCCAGCGCGATTGATCCGCGGGGTGCAGGGCATCGCGCAGGCGCTGCGCTGCCGTGCCGTGCCCGTCCGCCCGGGTGGCGGTGGGCGTGTCTTCTCGTGCGTCGCCTGATTCGCGTCCGCTCAGGGCCTGCCAGCCGCGCGAGGCATACAGCAGGGTACTGTCGGCATCCACCACCAGCACGGCATCACTCAGCCCATCGAGAATCGCCTGGGCGTTGAAGTGAGAGGCAGTCGAGGCGGTTGAGGCGATCGAGGCGGAGGCGAACTGTTCGAGAAAGCGCATCATCGCAGGCTCTCCTTTTCGGCCCGGGTCGTATCCTGTTCGGCGCCCGTCGCGTCCGCGGCAGGCGCTCGGCTGGCATCGCTCACGGGCGTCAGCGGGTGAGCGTAGACCCAGGCGGCCAGCTCCAGTCGCGAATGCAGGTTCAGCTTGCGCAGCAGATTCTTGACGTAGACCTTCACCGTGCTGTCACTGATGCCCAGCTCGCGGGCAATCAGCTTGTTGCTGAGGCCGCGCCCGATCCATTTGAGGGTATCGCGTTCACGCTCGGTCAGGCCTTCGTACCAGTCAGGTGTCGTGGGCCAGTCAGCTGTCGTGGGTCGGTCGAGAGCGGCGGCCCCGTCGAGTGTGGAGCCAGCAGGGGGATTCGCCGTCGCTGGCGGCGCCTCAGCCTGCTCCCGCTCCTGCTCCTGCTGTTGTTTATGCGTTTGTGCTTGCGAGTGTTGTTCACGCTGGCGGTGATCCTGCTGTAGACGCCGGGCGAGCAGCAGCAAGGTCTCTTCTTCCAGCCCCAGCTTGCCGTCGACCACGGCCTGCAGGCGCTCGAGAATGCGTTCGGGGTCGGTGTCCTTCATCAGGTAGCCATCCGCCCCTTGCTGGATGGCATCCAACAGGTGGCGGCTGTCATCGGATGCGGTCAGCAGCACTACCTTGAGAGTGGCATCACGCTGCTTGAGATGGCGCATCAGGGTCAGGCCATCGAGCTGCGGCATCTGCCAGTCGACGATCACCAGCTCCGGGGCGAGGGTGGGCAGGGCGTCAAGCAGGTCGGTGCCGTCATCGAAGTCGGCCACGACCTCGAACAGGCCACCTTCACTCAACAGCTCGGCCAGCCCGCGTCGAAACAGCGGATGGTCGTCGACGAGCACGACTCGTGTCGGGGGTGTCGAGGGTGTCTGGTGTGTCGAGGGCATCTGGCGAGTCACGGTCATGTGTCGTGGCGCTCCCAGCTCAATGTCACGCGGGTACCGCCATGGCGGGGTTGGGTGATGGCGAAGTCGGCCCCGAGCTGGCGTGCGCGATCCTGCATGATGCCCAGCCCGAAATGGGCGGGGGCGATGTCGGCGGGGTCAAAGCCGCAGCCGTTGTCCTCGATGGTCAGCAACACCCGCTCCGCTGGCTGAGGCCCTGAAGATTGATGAGGCCCTGAAGACTGATAGAGCAATTGCAGGCGCAGGTGGGTGGCCCGGGCATGGCGCACGCTGTTGGTCATCGCTTCACGCACGATGAACATCACCTGCAGGGCCTGGGCATCGGGGAGGTGCAGCGCCTGGATGCGGTTGTCGAGCTCGAACACCATGCCTGAGCGTGTCTCGAATTCCTCGACCAAGTTGTCCAGCACACAGGCCAGCGGCGCGTCTCCCCAGGTGGCGTGTGCGCCGTTGATCAGTTCCCGGGTCTGGCGCAAGGTGCGCCGGGCCTGGGTATGCACGTCCTCGGCCAGTGCCTGCACTTCCTGTGGCGCATGCCGAGCGGCGCGAGTCAGGCGTGCGCTCTGCATCTGCAGATAACTCAATTCCTGGGCGAGGGTGTCGTGCAGCTCCGCCGCCAGATGTCGGCGTTCGTTCTTCAGCGCCTGCGCCACCGCTGCCTTGCTGGCTTCGGCGTGACGCGCCTGTTGCTGCTGATGCAGTGCCAGGCCACGGCTCAGGGCGTCGATGGCGGCGCTCGCGTGCCCCGATTCCAGGGCTGCGGCGGCCGGCTCTCCAAGCCACAACCAGTCATCGCCAGTCGCCTGTCTGTCAGTGGTGTGCGTGAGGGCGATCAAGACCCCGTGGGGCTTGCCCGAGACAGGTAATGGCTGGCGGCTGGCGTGCGCGTCGTGGACGATCTGGCTGACGATCTCCTGCAGGGTCTGACGCGTCTTTGCGGGCAGGGCGAGGCCAGTCGGCGCTATCACCTCATGGCGTTGCTGATCGACCCCGCGATGCAGCACGCAGCTCTCGACAGGACGTGAGCAAGCCTGAGTGCCGGCAACCTGCTGGTTCAGTAAGTCCATCCACTCTCGCAGCAGCTCTCCCAGCAATGATGGCAGCGTCTCCGTGAGGTCAGCGCAGGTGGCGATGCGCAGGGTGATGGCGTCGAGCTTTGGCGTCTCGCGCCTCGCATCGCCGGGGGAGGAGTGCAGTGGGTCGTCGGCGCGGCGTACGTCGGCTCGGCGTACATCAACCAGGGCGGCCGCCGTTCGTGCAGCAGGCACCATGCCTTCCTTCCCTGCGCCGAGAATGACTTCCATGCGAGCTCCTCTCTCTACTTCCTGCTTCGGGGTACTTTCTTCGGGCTTGCGATGTCGCGTCAGCAAGCTTGATGAGCAAGCTTCATGCCAGTGAACGGCTTACCCCTTCATGGGTACCTCTCTTGATGGATTGTCGCGATCTCCACTGTGAGTAAATTTAATTAACCATGAAGAACATGGTGCGTCGCAGAAGGGGATATGCACCATCCAGGCACATCGGGGAGCTGCTTCACCCCATCACGCGTGCAACGCCGAACCCACTTGCCATGACCACAAGAGGTATCACCACGATGGAGCTTGCAGTCGAGATACCCGCTGCCACGCCGTGCCAGCCGTATCGTTATCGAATACCCGGGCTGGATGCGCTGGCGCTTGAGCTGTCGCCGGGAGACAGCGTGCAGGTGTCATCCGTCGATGGTGCCCAGGCCTGCGAGTGGCTGCTATTGCCGCCAGGGGGCCGGGAGGGACAGCACGGGGCGGCAGAAGCTGGAGGGGCAGAAGTTGGAGAGATTGCAGACGCAGTCGATGGACTGACACTCGCGCGCTACGCCAGCATCACCTGTCTGGAAGAACATGCCTTTGCCAGCCAGCCACAAGGGGGAGAAGAGGGTAAGGCCGAGCGGGCACGAAGCCCGTTCACCCAGCAGCGTCTGGCAGCGCTGGGAGTCGCGCAGGTGCCCCTGTCGCAGTGGCAGCGCTTGTCAGTGGCCGGGTTGCCGGCCGAGATTCGCTGGCCGCGTGAAGCGCCAGCCGCGCGCCTGATTCTGCTGGCCCCCGGTGATGACATGCAGCTCGATGGCAAGCATCTGGCCACTGAGCTTGAGGTCTCGCACTTCCGCGAGGGGCTGGTGGGGCAGGAGCAGCTGCCAGCGCCCTTGGCACCGATCAAGCAGGAGACGAGAGTCTCGGCGGGCACGGTCGAGGTCTATGAGGTCAAGCAGGGCGAGTGGATCCAGATCATCGATGTGGCGGGCCGCCAATGCTCCGATTTCGTGGCCTTCGATGCCAATGCCTGGGTGCAGGGGGAAGAGCTGGGGCTGGACGCCGGCGCCACGCGCAGCCTGTCCGGCCACTGCATGCCCAATCCGGGGCTCTATTCGGTGTTCTTCGATCAGCATCTGCATCCGATGCTGGAAGTGGTGCAGGACACGGTGGGGCGCCATGACAGCTTCATGCTCGCCTGTTCGCCGCAGTATTACGAACATCACGGCTACTTCGGCCACGATAGCTGCACGATCAACTTCAACAACGCCCTGTCGGCGTCGCATGGCATTCAACAGCGTGCCAGCTGGCCAGCGATCAACTTCTTCTTCAATGCCTATGTAGAGCCCTGCGGCACCCTGGCGGTGGATGAGCCCTGGTCGCGCCCCGGCGACTATGTGCTGCTGCGCGCCGACCGTGACCTCATCTGCGCCTCATCGGCCTGTCCGGATGACATTGATGCCGCCAATGGCTGGGTGCCGACCGATATCCAGGTGCGCATCTACGCCGCTGAACATGATTTCCCCCGTGGGATCGCTTATCGCAATCGGCCCGAGGAATTGCCGCGCATGACACTGCCCACCGCCTTTCATCCCTGCACCTCCGCCTTGACCAAGCAGTTCATCGACTACCACGGCTACTGGCTGGCCACGCATTACGAAGGGTGGGGCGCGCGGGCCGAATATCTGGCTTGCCGCGAGCGGGTCGCGATGATGGATCTCTCGGCGCTGCGCAAGTTCGAGGTCGCCGGTCCCGATGCCGAACGCCTGCTGCAATACGCATTGACCCGCAATGTACGACGGCTCTCCATCGGCGAGGTGGTGTACTCGGCCATGTGTCAGGAAACCGGCGGCATGCTCGATGACGGCACCTTGTTCCGCATGGGCGAGCAGACCTTCCGCTGGATCTGCGGTGACCCGGCCAGCGGCCAGTGGCTCAGGGAGCTTGCCCAGCGCCAGGGATATCGCGTCACGGTGCGTGACTCCACTCATCAGCTGCACAACATCGCGCTGCAGGGGCCGAAGAGCCGCGAGGTGCTGGCGCCGCTGATCTGGAATGCGCGTACCCAGCCAGACGTTCAGGGGCTGGGCTGGTTCCGCTTCATGATCGGTCGTCTGTCGGGGCCGGATGGCATTCCGCTGATGGTGTCGCGTACCGGCTATACCGGCGAGCTCGGTTATGAAATCTGGTGTCATCCCAAGGACGCCCCGGCCGTGTGGGAGGCGATCTGGGCGGCGGGTGAGCCCCATGGCATCGCGCCTCTGGGCCTGGATGCCCTCGACATGCTGAGAATCGAGGCGGGGCTGATTTTCGCCGGTCATGAATTCTGCCCGCAGACTTCCCCCTATGAAGCGGGTATCGGCTTCACCGTGCCGATGAAGAGCAAGGAGGATGATTTCGTCGGGCGGGCAGCGCTGCAACGCGAGGCGCCGGAATCACGGCATCGTGTGATGGGCATGAAGATGCACAGCAGCGAGTTGGTCAGCCATGGCGATCTCGTCTACAACGGCCGCTATCCGGTGGGCGTGGTCACCAGTGCCACCCAGTCGCCGCTGCTTGATCGTTCCATCGCGATGTGCCGCCTGGCACCGGACTTCGCAAGCCCGGGAACCCAGCTTGAGATCGGCCAGCTGGATGGCCATCAGAAGCGCCTCGCCGCCGAGGTGGTGGCATTGCCTTTCCATGACCCGGAGCGCCTCAAGGTGCGTAGCTGATCTCACTGCCAGGAGGGCAAGCATGAGAGGTGAGTCGCGAGCAATGACTTGCGTATATGCAGCGCCCTGCAAGTCATCTCACGGTGCATGCCGTGGCCGGCATGCCTCAATAACGCCCATCCTCCTCGCAGGGAAGGCTTCATGGGCTTCATATCTGAAGAGGAGTCCTCGGTTTCAAGAATGATTCAGTAAAAACAACGAATTGCTGAGGGTGGCCAATCAGGGTCATCTGGCATGTCGCTTGCTTTATCCAGCAGGTCCCCTTGAAAAACAACAACAACCCCCGGACGGGCAGTGCCGCTTGCACAGTGAGGCGCGCTGATCCACAGGCTCCGGTAAAGGAGAAAAGACGATGGATGAAAAGACGTTGCAAAGCATATTGAATATGCATCAGGCGATGAACATCGAGGTGTTCTATTGGTGGTGTACCGCCATCATGTTCCTGATCCATGCAGGCTTTCTGGCCTATGAGATCGGTGCTTCGCGTTCCAAGAATGCGTTGGCATCCGGCATGAAGAACGTGCTGACGCTGGCCTCGATCATCCCCGCCTTCTACTTCGTGGGCTGGTGGATCTACAACGCCTTCCCCAACGGGCTGATCCCCATCGAGGCGTCCGCCGCTCTGCCGTGGAGCGCGAGCATGCGTCCGGACGCTGATGACATGGGTACCGGCATCTTCTTCGCCGCCTTTGCCCTGTTCGGCGCGACCACCGGCTCCATCCTGTCGGGGGCGGTGATCGAACGCATCCGCCTGGGGGCCTTCCTGATTCTGGCGGTGATTCTCGGTGCCGGTGTCTGGATCATGGCGGGCGCCTGGGGCTGGCATCCGGATGGCTGGATGCTGCACAAGCTGGGCTACCACGATGTCGGCGCCGCCGGTGTGGTGCACGCCGTGGCCGGCTTCTTCGCGCTGGGCGTGCTGCTCAATCTGGGCGCGCGCATCGGCAAGTACAGTGACGATGGCAAGCCGCAGGTGATCGCGCCGCACAACATGCCGATGACCCTGATCGGCCTGATGCTGATCATCGTCGGTTTCTTCGGCTTCCTCGGCGGCTGCATCATCTTCAACACCGGTGACATCGGCTGGACCACCATCTACGGCAATCGCACCAACCTTTCTGCCTTCGCCTTCAATACTCTGATGGGCTTCGGCGGCGGTGTGATCGGTGCCTATCTGTCCTCGCGTGATCCCTTCTGGACCATGTCCGGTGCGCTGGGCGGCATCATCACCGTCGCGGCGGGGCTGGATCTCTACAACCCGGGCCTGGCCTTCGTGCTGGCGGTCACCGGTGGCGCCCTGATGCCGAAGATCGGCGCACTGCTCGAGAAGCGTGGCCTGGATGACTCCGTCGGCGCCTTCGCGGTGCATGGCTTCTGCGGCTTCTACGGCGTGGTACTGGTGGGTATCTTCGCGGCTGGCTTCCCGAATGTCGGCGAAGGCGTGCCGGACGTTTCCTTCACCGGCCAGCTGACCGGCGCGGTGGTGATGGCGCTGACGGGCTTCATTCCGGGCTGGGGCGTGGCCTATCTGCTCAAGAAGTTCAACCTGCTGCGCGTGCCGCCGCATGTCGAAGTGCTGGGGCTGGACCTGTTCGAAGTCCCGGCCAAGGCCTACCCGGAAAGCCTGTCCTCCGAGACGAGCTCCAGCGTGCCGGCACGTTCCGGTGGGGTGGTCGCGGCGCCGATGGACAAGCGTCCGGACATCAGCTGAGTCCTGGTAGCTGAGCCCTGGTAGCTGAGCCCCGGCGCACCTTCTGAAGGGGCCGGTCTGTCGAGATGATGTCGAGATAAGCGCTGACTGGCCCCGTTATTGCAGTACTGGTAGACCCAACCGATATCCGCTTTCGCAAGGAGTCTTGCAATGGAAACTGTCGATACTGTGGTACACGCTGGCAACTACGCCTTCTTCTTCAGCAACTCTGGCGCCGTGGCGGTGTGCCTGCTGGTCGCCGCTGGCGTCTGCGTTGCGCTGAGCGCCAACATCCTGCGCCACGAGAAAGCGTCCTTCGAGAGCAAGAAGACGCCGTGACCCTCTGGTGAGCACGCGGTGCTCGCCAACGACATATCAAACGCCGCAGCGCTCAGCGCTGCGGCGTTTTTCGTCGTACAGCACCGTTGTCATGCATGACGTTTCAGCGGCCGTTGCCCAGGCTCTGGCCGCCTTGCAGCGTGCAGGAGAAGCGTTGCTGAATATCGCGGCTTTCGCCTTCGATCATGCCGAGCACGATATCCACGGCAGCCTTGCCCATGGCATCGAAGGGTTGCTCGATGGAGCACAGCGTGGGGGAGAGTATCTGCGCGATATCATGGCCATTGAAGGTGGCAAGCGATATCTCGGCGGGTACCTGGATTCCATGGCGGTGAAGAAGTCCAAGCACATGAAAGGCGAGGGAGTTGTGTGTCGTCAGCAGTACGCTGGGACGCTGCGGTGTCTTCAAAAGCTCTGTGACCAGGGCCTCGCTGCCATTGAGGGACAGGGGGAGCTCCTTGACGTCGATGTGTTGCGCCAGCCCCGCCGCCGTCATGGCTTCACGGTAGCCTTGCGCGCGCAAGGCATAGCGCTGGGCGTCCTTGAAGTCGCCAGCCAGAAGTGTGATGCGCTGATGTCCAAGAGCAATCACATGCTCGACGAGCTGTTGCATCGCAAGACGGTTTTCTGCTGCCACGAAAGGATGCTGGCTGTGTTCCTCTTCATTGAATAGCAGCACGAAGGGCACTTCCAGTCTCTCGAGCAGAGCCAGATGCTCCTCCAGGTGTGAAGAACCGAGATTGACGACCAGCCCGTCCACACCACGTGCGATCAGTGTCTCGAGGGCGAGCCTTTCATCGGCTGGCTCATAGGCCGTCGTCATCACTAGCGCGGCATAGCCGCGCGCACGACAGGCACGCTGCAGGCTCTCGACCGCCCAGGAGTAGCTCTGCGGAATGATGCTGGGGATGACCACGCCGATGGTGCGTGAGCGATTTTCCTTGAGCGACTTGCCGACGAAGCTCGGGATATAGCTCAGCTTCTCGATGGCAGCACGGATCCGCTCAGCGGTATCGTCGTTGACCAGTGCGGTCTGATTGAGATGTCGGGAGACTGTCGCAGTGGAGACACCGGCCTCTTTGGCGACTTGAGCAATGGTCGCACGTCGTTTCATGTCATGTTTTTCCTGAGTGTTATCTCACCGTCACATGGCTGTCACTTTACGCGTCAATAATGACAACCATGTTATGTAATCGATTACATGTGCGCAATTCCTCTTTTTATTGCGGAGATGATGGCAATGGCCTCCATTGAATTGAAAGCGCTCGAGAAGCACTACGGGGAGCAGCGAATCCTCAAGGGCATCGACCTGAGCGTGCGTGACGGCGAATTCATCAGCCTGGTAGGCGCGTCCGGCTGCGGAAAGTCTACCTTGCTGCGCACCATCGCGGGCCTCGAGCGACATAGTGCTGGCGAGATGACCATCGATGGCGAGCCAGCATTGCACCTCAAGCCTGCCGAACGCGATCTGGCAATGGTATTCCAGTCCTACGCGCTCTACCCGCACTTGAGTGTCTTCGACAATATCGCCATGCCGCTTCGTATGCGATGTAATCGATTACATCGATTGCCGCTAGTCGGGCGTCATCTGCCGGGGGCCTCAAGGCGTGAAGGCGAGATTCGTGCTCAGGTCCTGCAAGTTGCGGAGAATCTCCAGATCACATCGTTGCTATCGCGCAAGCCCGGCCAGCTTTCAGGGGGGCAGCGCCAGCGCGTCGCATTGGGTCGCGCGATGGTGCGCAAGCCACGCGCCTTCCTGATGGATGAGCCGCTATCGAACCTGGATGCCAGCCTGCGGGTACGCATGCGTCAGGAGCTGGTGCAGATGCATCGCGCGCTGGGCAGCACCTTCATCTATGTCACCCACGACCAGGTCGAGGCCATGACGATGTCAGACCGGGTTGCGGTGCTGATGGAGGGAGCGCTGGTGCAGGTCGCGAGTCCGGATGAGCTGTATCGGCGTCCGGCTGATATTCGCGTCGCGCGCTTCATCGGGACACCAGCGATCAATGAACTGCAAGCCACCGTCGCGCTTGATGGACGGCTGTGTCTGAGTGACATCACGCAAAGTGCGCCGCTGGGCTGCTGGTTACCGGTGGCCAAAGGCACTCGCGTGACACTGGCCGTGCGGCCGGAAGGACTGAGCTGCGTGCCTGCTGGCAAGGGACATGTGCAGGGGCAGGTGAGTTACATGGAAAACCTGGGAGCCGAGGTTCTGGTGCAGCTGAGCTGCGAGAACGGCCAGGTGCTAAGCATTCGGGCGACGCCACAGGAGGGCCGCGAGCTGAAAATCGGGCAGCCACTGGGTGTCAGGATCGCGGCGGATGCACTGCATATATTCGACCACCTGGGGCTGCGTATCGATCAACCGCAAGCGGATGACAGTTCTGCGCAAGCCTCCAGCGCCATGAGTCTCAGTACCTTGATGGGTGGGGAGGTGAAGCATGGCTTTGCCTGACGCACTGCAGCGCTATCTGAGTCGTCACTGGGGGGATAGAGCAGAAGCGCTCTGGGGGCTGGCGCTGAGCGGGCCGGCCATGCTGCTGATGCTGGTGTTATTGATCGGGCCGCTGCTGGCTATCACGCTGCTTTCGTTCAGCGACTGGCAGCTGGGCATGCCGACGATGGGCTGGGTCGGTGTCGACAATTATCGCCAGCTGGCAGCCGATGACGTCTTCTGGCAAGCGGTGCGCAATACCGCCGTCTATGTGCTGGTGGTGATGGTCGGGGCGGTGGGACTGGGACTTCTGCTGGCGCTGTTGATTGAAGGCTGTACACGAGGCAAGGCGATCTATCGCACCCTGTTCTTCCTGCCAGTGATGGCCTCGTTGGTGGCGATGACCATCGTGTGGGAATTCCTGCTGCATCCCGAATTCGGGTTGATCAATCAGCTCTTGATGATGCTGGGTGGCGAACCACGTAGCTGGTTGCGCGATGAAGACTGGGCGCTGGTGGCGCTGTGCGTGATCGGCATCTGGCATCAGGCGGGTTTCAACATGGTGCTGTTCATGGCCGGCCTGACGGCGGTGCCGCGCACGCTCTATGAGGCTGCCGATATGGATGGAATACCCCGCGGCTTCTCGCACTCCGGCCTTTTCGACCCGCCCCTTGATGTAATCGAAGACCACCGCGCGTGGCGGGTAGGAGGCGATCGGGTGGCCGAAGTGTTCCTCGAAGGAGTAGTCCGCGAATTCCAGACACTCCTTGGGGCCGTTGGACCAGAGATAGCGGTACATGCTGCCATGGACGGGTTCGCCGTTCTGATCAAGACCGGTACGCCAGCTGTAGTTCCAGAGGCCGTCCCAGTCGCTCTGCTTTTCAAAACAGACTTTCTCGGGAATGTCGATACCCTTGTCAGCGGCAGATTGAAAGGCGTGTAGCTGTACCAGGCCACTCGGCCCTGCGCCAATGATCGCAATGCGTTTTGTCATGGGTATTTCCTGTTGAGACTGTGATGAGGTGTCTTGTTCGGTGATTTCTGTGTTGCGTAATGTCATGTTTACGACATGCTTTGCCTTATGTATTAGATTGAATTTTTGCCCATTTTCTTGGGTTGAAGTGGAAGCTTCCTTTCTTCATTGATGGCAATGAAATCTGGTTCTCCAGAGCAGACAGACAGCATTTTGTGGCTTTTTATTGCCATACTCTGCTCGCGGAATGTGGGCTATCCTCGCAGAAATAAGGTTGTATCCCAAATCCCATGCACTGGCACGGTGCAAGCGAAGTATGTGCACATGAGGACTGGTATAGACTTTAGTATAATATTTTTTGCCTGCCTGATTCGCATCGAATAGTGGTGTTTAATGAACTGAAATTATCTCGATAAAGCGATGTATATTTTTTAAATAAGTTATTGTTTTAATTGGTTTTTTATATCATGTTTTTGCTGATATGTAGATGAGGTTTTTTGATTTTTTCTGTTGATATATCGCAAGATTGGAGATGGAAAGTCTGTGACAAGGCGACTGATCTTTCGTGAGAATTTCATGCATAGATGGTCTAGTGCTCCAGGCAGCGTGAGGCGAGAGTCTGACATGTCAGACGAGTTGTACCTTCTCCGGTAAATGAAGTGGTCAGGACCGGGCTGAGGGCTCTTATATTGTTGGCAAGCCGCGAGTCGACGAGACAGAGCAGCACGACGATGAGTGCAGGATTTCATCACTCTGCACATCGTGATGGCGTATACTGGATTTGGTCAGTAATAGCGAAAGGAGATTAACAGATGACCCACAAGCGCAAGGTTCAAGACAACGCCCTCAAGGCGGTACTGCGAACCCCGATGTTCAAGCAGCGGGTGGTAAAAGCGCGCAAGGGCAAAGGTAGCTATCAGCGCAACGGCAAGCAGCAAGGGAGCAAGGGGGGCAGTGAGGCTCCTTCAGTCAGGGTGTATCACGCTGCTTGAAGAAGCCTTGTTGCCCTGCCACCAGCATTGAGCTTGATCTGACAGATGGTTGGACATACGAGCGCCGCTGAGTCATCTCTGCGGCGCTCGTGTTTATCCTAAACAGTTCTCACTTTTTTATATTGCCAGCATGTTTTCGCAACGCTGAGTTGCAGATGAGTATTGATATCTTGATCCTCAATCAATATTCCGAAGTTCCTCGGGAGAGTGGCTACGACTAATCTATCTTGTCATATTGTTGACAATAAAGTCTGTAGCGTAAATATTGATTATCGTTGATATAGCAAGGAAGCTGTAAGTTTCATGAATAAGCCATATAAGGATAGATGGTATGCCGGTAACATTTCGCCAGCTCCGAGTATTCGTGACAGTCGCTAGAGAGAGAACACTGACGGCAGCGGCAAAACGACTTTTTCTGACGAAGCCGGCTGTCAGCATGGCGTTAGGAGAATTGGAACGACAATACGATCAAATATTGTTCGATCGTCATCGTAATCGACTTTATTTAAATGATTACGGCCGGCAACTTTTGCCTCTGGCGGATGAATTGCTGGCTCGTAGTCATGATATTGATCATCTGTTTGATGAAGCACAGATAAGTGGTGTATTACACATAGGTGCGAGTTATACGATCGGCCATCAGATATTACCCAAGTTGTTGAGTGAATTTCGGGCTATCTCTGGGCATGAACATCAGCAGGTCACGATTGCCAACAGTACAAGTATCTGTCGTTCGCTGGAAGCATTTGATCTTGATATTGGAATGATCGAAGGGCGTGTTGTAGATGAGCGTTTTTCTATCAAGCCCTGGTGTCATGATCGGATGTTGATTGCGGTCGCCGCTGACCATCCGTTGGCGCATAGAACCCATGTGGCAATAGAAGAGTTGACGAATTATCCCTGGTTACTGAGAGAGCAGGGCTCCGGAACTCGGGAGCAGTTCATAAGGTTTGTCGCACCTCACCTACCTCAATGGAAACTGGGTCTTGAGATAAATTCAGCAGAGGCAATCATCAATGCTGCTGCGGTCGGTCTTGGTATTACATGTGTCTCAGAGCTTGAAGCATACCGTGCGCTGCAGGATGGCCGATTGAAGGAAATTCCTACGGGAATTGAAATGTATCGTGGGTTCAGCTTGATATTGCATAAGGATAAATATTGTAGTCCGTTGATGAAATTGTTTCTTGATTATTGCTTGGGATTCGATAAAGAGGCATTGTGGAAGACAGGGTGACAAGTGCTGTTCATGACGATGGCTATTGTAGTATATCCATCTTTATCATGTCAATGACAGTAGAGTTGGAAAATATAGTATGATAACGCCTGTCAAGACACGACAGGCGTATTGGTATCAGCCGAACTTTTTCTTTAGCCAATAGTCACAACTGATATAACGTCCGCCACCATAGAAAAATAGTATCAACAACATAATGAAATAGGTTGTACTGAATTCAATCCCATTGTTCAATATCACTGGGTCACCCAATTCCGTAATATAATTATATCGGCCCGGGAAGTTGGTTGACAGCCAATGAATGAATGAGCTCATTCTTTGTGCTGATTCCATATTGTTGCTCGCAATGGCCAGCCAACCGTGTGACCAATGGACCATCATGCTGGCAACACTCATGACAACGATCATGGGAATTGCAATCAGGCGAGTAAACAAGCCGAGTGCAATCAGTATCAAACCAACAACTTCAGTCGATGTTGCCAGAAATGCAAGCAAGGTAGGAAAGGGCAGGTCCAGACCGCCCTGCGCATGAGATGCTGCAAACCAGGCCACAGTATTCGAGAAACCCAGTACTTTGGATTGTGCTCCTTCATAAAGCACAGGCAGAAGATAGAGCCGTATGGCGAGCAGGGCAATGAAATCAAATCTCATGCACTTTTCAATGATATCAAAATACCATCGTTGGGTTGTCGCGATCATACTACCTCCTGATGATTGTTCATGATGAACTGCATATTGTGAGTCTGGTATAGCCAGTTGATGAGCTCTGTTTCTGATACGTGCAGAGCATGTCGTAAATGAATTTCTTCCCAGTCCATGCCTTTTGATTGAGCAAGCAATGGCATGAGCTCTCGATCTATCTCATTCAGTTCCTTGTAGATAATGTCATGCTCATTGTTTCGGCATATCATGTAGTAATATCTTGGGAGGATTTCCGTGGTGTCAGAGTTAGCTTCAATGTCTCCCAGTGGCAAGGTAAAAGGTAACTGTATGCAATATAATGTTGGATTAGGTATGATCCGAAGATTATCCTGTATCTGTTTTTTACTGAGAGGTGTATTCTTGGCGATACATCCAGGATCGATCTCTATCATCAGTAGCAGCCATTCATACTCCATCACCTTCAATATCAGTGGCGGAAGCCACTGCTCATCGGTCACGTACATGAGAAGCTCTGTGGCAATGTGATGAAACTCTGGTGCCGCCGCTGAATGATTCTCCATGAAGTCATCAATCAGCCTCTTTACTTCCAAGTCAGAAAAGTAGTGACATGTAGAGGCATAGGTGGTACCCAAGACATCGAGAATATTCCCACGTATACATTGTCGATAGTGATGAATGCCGGGAGTGTCCGAGTCATTGGTCGCAGATCGTATTGCGACTGTCATCGCCATGACCTCAGACTGCAATACTATCGGCGGATTCATTTCTGACTCCTTGCAGGAATTCTTTCGACAGCAATTCAAGTTCGGCACATAATGTTGGAAGAGAAGGAATGTCATTATCTCTCTCAAGCAGAACAGGCTTTCTTCCATGGCTCGTAATGATGTCTTTCCCCAGTGTCATGACGTGCGGACAGACGGGGTGACCATGAGTATCAATAATCAACTCACTTCCCTGTGTCGCATGACCAGCGATATGGTAGTAATCGATTGCGTCTTTTGGGATGTCAGCCATGAACGCGATAGGATCATAATGATGGTTTTGGCTGTTGATGTATAAGTTATTGATGTCAAGCAATAGGTGACATCCCGAAGTTTCTATCAATGATGCAATGAATTCCTGTTCTGGCATCTCGTGCGGGTATTGATGATAATAGGTGATATTTTCCAGCACTAGTGGTCGCCCTAGAATATCCTGGACAGTCTTGATCCTGTCAGCCAAATACAGGATGTTTTCATTGCGTCGGGGTATGGGCAATAAATCATATATATAACCTTTGGCGTCATGCGAGAAACTGAGGTGCTCGCTATAGATATCGATATCATAGTGTTCAATAAATTCTTTTACATTCTTGATGTGCTTCATGTTGAGTGGGGTAGTATCCCCAATGGAAAGACTCAAACCATGGGCGATGAGTGGGTAAGTCCCGGCTAAACCATCAAGTTGTTCTCTTTTGGCACCCCCCATGTTCATCCAGTTTTCTGGCGCCAGTTCGAGGAAATCAATCTGGTCGACATGCCGGGGATGGTTGAGGTCAGTGAGGTGTTCTGCGCGGAGGCCTATCCCCAACGCTTCAGGTTTTATTGCCCGCATACGCCACCTACACATTTTGAGTCGTTTGTCGCTTTCGTTGTTTCATTGACACCTTTGCCATCAGTGCCGCATTTTCCATCGCGTGCTCTTACCAGTTTGCCCTGTGGGTCCTGGCTGACATTTGCCTTCCCATAGATCTTCTCGGTACCGCATTTTCCGCTCGCACACTTCCCACCGTGCGTCTTTTCTTTTTTTACTACCTTCTCTGGTGTCTGAGTGGTGGTATCGGTGGTGTTTGCTGAAACTGAGGCAGTGCTGACGGCAGAGACCAGCGCGATGGATAATAAGACGTTGGAATTCATGTCATTTTCCTTCTTTTTCAGTGATGGGGAAGCATGAGAGATCTCGGCTCGCATAAACGGTGCCTGAGTAGTATTTCTTGAAGTCCTTGATCACTTGGTCTTGTTCGAGCAGGCTTTTACCCATGAAGTGATTCAATATCACGACGTTGGGCTTGATAGCCGCAGCCAGCTTGCCCATCGCAGAGGGGGAGCCGTGCATGAATCTGGAATGCTCACCGGCATCTTCTGTCAGTGCCACTGGAAGGACTAACGTATCTGCTCCCTTGGCAAAGTCGATGAAATGCTTGTTGCTGCCATTCTGATCGGCAGAGATGACGAGTGTTCCTTCAGGAGTATCGATGCGATAGGCAAGAGTCGGGACATCACCATGAGGGATTCCCAATGCTGAAATTTTCAAACCATCCTTGTTGTAGACTATTATCGGTTGAGTACTTTTGTAGTCGACATTTTCTGGATTTATTTTCAGCTTGATATCTTCGTTACCCGTAAAGATTCCTGAAAGATAAGCGTAAGCTCCTTTTTCCGAGCTGAACATTCGTTGCATGAACTGTGTCAAACTGGGGAAGTACTGGCTTGCCAGCGGGCCGCTGATAGTAATTTCCTTGTTATCTGTAAAGAAGACACTGTTCTTGAGGATGGCAGCTAGATCAGAGGTGTGATCTGTGTGCAGGTGAGTGATGCCGATAAAATCAACATCTTCCAAGTGTGCCCCTGACTGACCAAATCTCAGAAAGACACCCCCTCCGGCATCAATCAAGATTTTTGGCTTTCCTTTCCACCAGACAAGTTCTCCAGAGGAAGCTCTCATATCATCTGAAATCGGTCCGCCACTTCCCAGGATCTGTAGTGTGAATTCCTTGTCATCACACTGTGTGGCTGCAGCCCATACAGGAGAACTTATCCCGATAACGCACGAGACAGCCATTGCCAAGGAAATTTTCTGAATTGCTTTATTCATGAGCTTCCTGTCCTGATTCAATAAATGCCTTCGCTTATTCATGCTGATTCTGTAAGCCCAATATGGACATCAGGAACGATAAATAAAATGTAGAATTATTGAACCGAGGGTTAATGAAAGCTTTACGTTTCAAGCGGATGGGGGCAGGGTGCTGGTTGATAGAGCAGGCATGAGGTGGATAAGCGGGCAAAATGACGCTTACCATCGCGCGAATATAGACGAAAGATAGTGTCGACGTGACGGGGGAGAAGCAGCTAATCGCTCTACTCCAGATGCGCCTCACCACTTGTGACGCATCTGGAGACTTGTTCGTGTGGATAGGATCCGGATGGTGAGTTCTGTGCGCTACGTTGATATGTCTGTCTATATAGCATCCGGGGAGTCGGCACCGTCGAATCTGCCGATTCAAGATGTCATGGATCAGTCAGCGAAGTGTGCATTCCAGATGTCAGCGCGTGCGGCGTCACGTGCCTCATACTTGGCCAGGATGTCTTCCAGATCACTCAAGGACTCGTGGTCGCGGTCTTCGCCCAATTGCGTCAGTCGCATGGTGTACCAGGCCGTGACACCGCCCTCGGGGGGAGCAGAGAAGCGCGGGAATTCCGGTTCCGGGCATTCTCCTGCTTGCCACAAGTTGGACAGTCCCGGATTGAGTGCCAGCGGGCGTGCCAGACCGACGAAGTCGACAGCGCCTTCACTCACTGCAGCTTCGGCCTGGGCAAACGTCTTGAAGCCACCGGTCGCCATCAGAGGCAGGGTGGTCACGGCGCGTGCGCGCTTGGCAAACTCGACGAAGTAAGGGCCATTGGCGCTGGCGTCGGAGGCCGAGCTGGCGCCGGGGAAGTAAGTACCGCCACTGATATCGATCAGATCGATGGGTAGCTCATCGAGTGCCTCTATTACCTGCAGCGCTTCGGCTTCCTCGAAACCGCCTTGCAGTTGGTCGCTGGAGTTGAGTTTCACCATGACCGGGTAGTCGTGGCCTACGGCCTCACGCACGGCAATGATCACCTCACGCATCAGCCGCATGCGGTTGTCGAGGCCGCCGCCGTAGTCATCCGTGCGCTGGTTGAAGAGGGGAGACAGAAACTGGCTGAGCAGGAAGCCGTGCGCCGCATGTACCTGTACCCCGCCAAATCCGGCTTCACGCGCCAGGCGAGCCGTCGTTGCCATGGCAGCAGGCAGTGCCTTGATGGCCTCCAGGCTCATGGCCTCGCAACGTAGCCCGGGAATATCCAGGGCACTGGGGCCGTGCGCCGTGCTGGTCGGTGGGTAGGCCATCGCACCGGCGTGGCCGAGTTGCAGCCAGAGGTCTGCACCGTGCTGTTGACCGCGCTGGGCCAGTTGCGTGAAGGCCGCGAGATCCGACTGCGCGTTGAGCACCAGATTGCCCGGTTTCTCGGCATGGTGGTGGTCAGGCTGTACCTCACCGACCAGTGACGCCGCCACGCCACCCTCTGCCCAGCGCTCGTAAAGGCGCAGCTGTGCCTCACTGGGGTGCCCCGTGCCATCGCCGAGAGAATCCGACATCGCAGCCTTGACGATTCGGCTGGCGAGCACCCGGCCGCTTGGCAACGTGAAAGGGGTGAACAGGGCGGAGGCTGTCGGCTGGTCTGTCATGGTGGCGATGTCTCTCTTGGTGCGGGTTCAGTAAAAAATGTGGCACTGAATCTGTCATTTCAGGAACTGATGACAGGGTGACATGCCTTGCGGACGGTGATAATCCGTTGTGCGCGCACAGTATCCGTGAGCAAATGGAACATATGAAAACGCATACGGACCTCGACATCTTTCACGCCGTCGTCGACGCCGGCACCTTCACCGGGGCGGCGCGCCAGCTTGGCATTACCCACTCCGCGATCAGCAAGCGCATCGCGCAGCTGGAACAGCGCCTTGGTGCCCAGCTGTTGATTCGCTCCACTCGGCAGATGCGCTTGAGTGAAGCAGGACAGCTCTATGCCCTGGAGACTCGCGAGTTGCAGGAGCGCCTGCGCAATGTGGAGCAGGAGATTGCCGAAGGCAGCGGCGCGCTCAAGGGGCGAATTCGCCTCTCGTGTTCCAATGCCTTGGGCAAGCTGCAGGTGATGCCCCTGCTGTTGCGCTTCATGGAGCGCTATCCCGAGGTGATCGTGGACCTGACGCTGTCGGACGCGGTGCTCGACCTGGTCCATGAAGGGATGGATCTGGCGATACGCAGCACCGCACAGCCTGAGCTCGGCCTGATCGCCAGGCGGTTGGCCACCAACCATCGCGTCATCTGTGCATCACCGGACTATCTGGCAAGCCACGGCACGCCGCGCTCAGTGCCGGATCTGGCGGAGCATGTCAGCCTGATCCTGAATCTCCCAGGCGGCTTCAATGCCTGGGGGCTCAAGTCACTGCCCGACATGCGTTGCGGCTTTCTCTCCAATTCCCTGGAAACCCTGCACGCCGCCTGCCTGGGCAGCCGCGGCATTGCCTGTCTGCCGCACTACCTGATCGCCGATGACCTGGCTTCTGGACGCTTGATCCCGCTGCTGGAAGACATACGTGGGGACGGCGCAGATACCAGCATCTACATCGTCCGGCCGGAGACGCAGATTCTTCCTCGGCGAGTGAGGGTGCTGATGGATGCCTTGATAGAGGGATTTGAAACCGGCTAGGAGGCGTTTGCCAAGGGTATGACTTATCTGGTGATCATCAGGGTCATTACATGACATATTATCCCAAGGAGAGATAATAGGATTTCAGTGGCGTACATCATGGAGCGATACATGTCACAGATTGGGCGCAATAGATTGGCGGTACTTATTGATGCTGACAATGCGCAGGCTGCTATCTGCGAAGCGCTGCTGGCAGAGATTTCAAAACTGGGGGTCAGCACCATCAAGCGGGCTTACGGAGACTGGACGACGCCGAATCTTGCGCCATGGAAAGAGCATCTTCTGCGTCATGCCATTCATCCGGTTCAGCAGTTCAGCTATACCCAGGGCAAGAATGCAACTGACTCTGCGTTGATCATCGATGCCATGGACTTGCTGTACTCGGGGAACGTGGAGGGGTTCTGCCTCATCTCCTCGGACAGCGACTTTACACGGCTGGCGGCTCGTTTGAGAGAGAGCGGCATGCTGGTGTATGGCTTCGGTGAAGACAAGACACCTCAGCCATTCATGTCTGCCTGCGACAAGTTCATCTACAGCGAAGGACTGCGCAAGGTGGCTGAGAAGCCTGTCCCGGCCATGCCAGTCAGCAAGCCGGCTGCTGAGCCGGTAACCCTCGTCAAGCCGACCAAGGCGCAGAGGCAGTTGAGGTCGCATATCTTGAATGCGGTGAATGAACTGCAACAAGTTGATGGTTGGGCTCCTTTGTCAGCAGTTGGTGGATATCTAAAGAAGAAGATGCCCGACTTGAAACCGTCTGATCATGGTGCCAGCAAGCTTGGAGCGATGATTCAGAAACTGGATTATCTGGATGTATGCCGTAGGCCTGTTAAAGGGGGAAGTATGCATTTCTATATCCGAAAAAAGAGTAGCCAGCCTGCAAAGGTCAGCTGATCAGGCAATCTAATGATAGAGGTAGTCAGTCACACAAGCCGATGGATAATAATCGGCCGCTATTTCCAGATAATGCGCAGTCGTCGCTTTACTCAGCCGCCATCATTCGCTCGTACAGACCATCCTTGAGCAGGCTGCGCTGGTGCTTGAGCTGGTGCATGGAGTCATCGCCGATCGGCGATTCATCGACTTCCAGGGCGTGAATCTCGATATCGATACGGGTATAGGCTTCCGCGATGCGGGCAAACTCTTCATTGCCATTGATCAGGCGCAGAATGAGTTCACGTTGCTGAGGGAAGTCGTTGCACAGGGAGTGGTCATCGATATGCATGGTGTGGCTCCGAAATAGGGTGGGAGAATCCAAAAAGAGGGAGTGTCGCCACTCCCTTAAAGGGCATCCTTGCTTACGTTGCAGGACGTATTCTCAAACGATGGACTGGACGTCGATCACGATCTGGTCCCAGTTGCGCTGGGCGGTCATGTCGTTTTCGACATCGCTGTCATAGGCATTCTGGAAGCGCTTGATGGCGGCGGTCTGGCTGGTGGCCTGATAGAGCCAATAGGCCTCTTCCTTCAAGGCGTCTTCGATGGGCTTGTCGATGGAGGCGTAGACGGCCTGTTTGCAGGCATTGATGGCGGCTGATGGCCACAAGGAGATTCGCTCGGCCAGCGAGTCGACGAAGGGGCCGATCTCCTGCGGGTCCAGCGCACGATTGATGGTGCCGTATTTGGCGGCCTGATCGGCATCGAAGTCCTTGGCGCTGAGGATGATCTCCAGCGCTCGGCCGAGGCCTGCCTGACGTGCCATGCGTGAGGCACCACCCCCGCAGGGCAGAATGCCCATCGCGACTTCCATCTGCATGAAACGGGCCTTGCCACGTGCGGCGAATCGCATGTCACAGGCCAGGGCAAATTCGTGACCACCGCCGCGGGCAAAACCTTCAATCTTGGCGATGGTCGCCTGGGGCAGGCGGCTTACGCGCTCGAGGACCACCTGCAGGTCCAGCAGCTTGACCTCACCCTGGTGGACCGCATGAGTCGACATGTCCTTGAGGAAGTCCACGTCGGCATGCGCGACAAAGATCTCGGGATGGGCTGACTGGAAGACCACCACCTTGGTGTCGCTGTCACGCTCGAGCTTCTGCGACAGCATGGTCAGGTCGGCCAGCATGGGAATGTCCTGAATATTGACCGGCGGATAATCGAAGGTCACATACAGAATGGCGCCTTTCTGTTCAGAGCGGAACGTCGTAAATTTCTTGTATATCATTATGTTATCTCGGTTCGTTCGCTGCCCGTCGTGTGTGATTAACGTTAGCACCGAGTCCGGGGATTGATTACCGAGAGATTGGAAGAAAGAAATTATTCGATTGATTGAGAGTAGGGGGTCGCAAGAGGAATCAACGGATTATCAGGCGGTATCAACAGTCGCCAATAAAAAAAGTCCCGCGATAGTCGTATCTGGCAACGACTTTCACGGGACTTTTGCCTGCGAGCGGGTCACAAGCGTGGAGGGACGAGCCTAGCCCTTGCTGTCATCGGCGCTCTTGGCAGGCCCTTTGGCAGAGTTATTGGCAGAGCCCGCATCTTGCTCGGTTTGCTCGTAGACGGGTAAAGCACCTTCACCAGAGCCAGCTTCATCGCCCGGGACAGCACCTTCCCCAGCAGCCGCTGCAGCGGAAGGCTGGGTGCTTGAGGTGTTGGCACCGATACGCTTGGTCCAGCGCTGGCGGGCAAAGCGGCGCAGATTGGCCACGTTGTCCGTCTCGTCGATGATGTCCTCGCCCAGAATCGTCTCCATCACGTCTTCCAGCGTGATGACACCCAGCCAGTTGCCGAGGTTGTCGTAGACCACGCACAGATGCTGTCGTTCGCGCTGCATGAGCCCAAAGGCATGTTCGACGTTGTCTTCGGCGTGCAGCTCGCTGATCGGGCGCATCAGGTCCTTGAGCGGCGTGGTGGGCTCTGCCTGATGGGCATCGGCCCGATGGATCATGCCCAGCGTTCGCTCATCGTCGGTCATCACCGGGTAGCGACTGAAGGGCCAGACCGTCAGCTGGTCATTGAATTCGGCGACGCTCATCTCGGGACTGACCGTCTGGCAGACAGGGCGCGGCGTCAGAACGTCACGCACCTTCATCTCATGCAGATTGAGGATGTTGGTGATGACGCGCTGTTCATCATTTTCCAGGGCTTTCTTGTCGAGCCCCATCTGGGCCAGTGCCTTGATCTCGCCACGCACATCGATGTCATGGGCATCCTTGCCGATGCGCGAGGTGATCAACTCCGACAGCCAGATCAGTGGCTTGAGCGCGATGACCATGGCATTGAGCACGCCGGGCAGCATCGGCGACAGCTGACGCCAGTAGGTGGCACCGATGGTCTTGGGGATGATTTCCGAGGCCACTAGGATCAGCAGCGTCATCACCGCCGAGGCCACGCCGACCCAGGCTTCCCCGAAGACGACCGATACCTGCGCGCCCACCCCCGTGGCACCGACGGTATGCGCGATGGTATTGAGCGTCAGGATGGCGGCCAGCGGCTTGTCGATATTGTCCTTGAGCTTGGCCAGTGCGGCGTGGCGCTTGGGGTGCTGGTCTCTCAGGCTTGCCACATAGCTGGGAGAGAGCGACAGCAGCGCCGCCTCGAGCACGGAGCAGATGAATGAGATGCCAATCGCGATGGCAGCGAACAGGATCAACAGAAACATGAGGCGTGCTCCTTGGGGGAAAGGCATCCATTAGTGACATAAGGCGCAGCACTGTCAAACCCGTGAATTCTCGCAGAGTTTTCAGCCTGCTGGCCAAGCTTGCCAGCCTGTGCCGCAAAGTGCCGTTGACTCGAGGGATGCAAGAGGGCTGCAAGAGGGCTGCAAGAGGGTTGGAAGAGGGCTGGAAGAGGGCCGCAAAAGAGAACAGGGCTTTACATGAGACAAGATGCAATACTTATATGATAATGAGATTGTTTTGCTTTCGGTAATCATTGTATTTTGTGGGCGCCAGCCGTATTCGCAAGCCACGGCCTGGCATGGCCGCTGAGTGGCACTGTGCGTCCCTTCAGCCGTCAGTGCGACCCGCAGCAGGCGGTAGGCCTTTACCAGGATTCACATTGCAGGGATTTGCAGCGACATGTCACAGCCGCTTGGAGACATAGCCGACAGTCGGATTACACGCCGCGTCATGGCCCCACCTCAACAGCGCCCTTCATCGCTCAGCGAGCGGCGAGGCTGGCGAGCAGAGAAATATCCGCATTGCGAGGGGCAGGTGCATGACCTGCATCCCTGGCGGGACGCGCATCTGACGCTGTGTGATCTAGAGGTGTCACGCGCCTATCACGGCCAGCATCAGTTTCATGAGGGCCTCTATCTCTGCCTGGTGCTGGAAGGGCGACTGACGCTATCAGGCCTGGACGGCGCGGGGATCGACTTGTCCGCGGGGCAAGGGGGGATCTTTCGCCCGGCGAGAACGCAGTCTGCGCCGCCGACGCTGAAGAGCTATCACCCTCAAGGCCGCCTGCGCTGTATCAGCTTGCATCTGGAGGGCGAGTCCAGCCAGAGCCTGCAGGTACGGCGGGGTCTGGCGAACTGGGATGCATTGCCGTGCGCGCGTCATTCCCAGCCGCTGGGCTGGACGCCGGGGCGCTGGCTTCATCAGCAACTAAATGAGCGTGTCAGAGCCCCTGATGGTGAGGGCCCACAACGAGAGTGCGAGACGCCAGCGACCCCCGCCTGCGAGGGAGAGATGCTGGAGTGGCAGGGGATCGCGCTGCAGTTGTTGGGGGCGGCACTCAAGCGCCGCGCTGGTGAGGCGCAGGAAGTGCCGGCGTTCTCCGCAGCCGCCGCACCCCCTGCATCGCCATTAGCGTCCCCATCGCGCCCCCACAGCGCCTGTCGACATCTGGAGGCGGTGCGCCAGCGTCTTGCCGCCGTGCCGCATGGCGCACACTCGCTGGAGGAGCTGGCGCGGCTGGCCTGCATGAGCCCCTCCGGCTTGCGCCACAAGTTTCGCCAGGCCTTCGGGCAGTCGCTGGGTAGTTATCAGCGCGAATGTCGCATGCGGTGTGCCGAGCAGGCTCTGCGGCGCGGGGTGAGCATTCAGCAGGTGGCGCATCAGGTGGGGTATGCCCATGCCTGCAACTTCGCCACGGCCTACCGGCGTCATTTCGGAGTGTCGCCACAGGTGGCACGAGCCAGGTTTCATCGCGTCGATTGAGTCGTGTTGGCGGCGAGTACCTGACAATGGGCTTGGGGTTGTCACAATACGCAAGCGGGCACCCAATGGGTGCCCGCTTGCGTATATCGTACTCGAGAGTCGAGTGCTGGTGATGCCCGCTGGCCTTACAGGAAGGGAATCATCGGCAGCACCACGTCATCCAGCAGACCCGTCGGGTAGTGCAGGTTCATCGCCGCCTGCATGCCGAGCAGGAAGACTGCCACGCCCAGCGCGAAGAGCCCTGCGAACAGCGGCGACTTGCGCGCGATGGTGAGCTGGAAGCCCAGGCAGAACAGCACGGCGGTGGAGACGAAGCCCAGCAGCGCACTGACGCCGATCAGCACGAAGAAGCCAAGTACCACACCCACTGCCTTGAAGGCCGGTTGCTTGACACGAATCATGCCGCGACGCCAGCCGTTGAAGACCACGGCGATCACCGAGAGCAGCGTGATGAAGGCGGCCAGCGTCGGGAAGGCCTTGCCCAGCGGCATCAGGTCCTTGACGTCATAGAGCGCCCACAGGGCGGCTGCGCCCATCATCAACAGCAGCAGGAAGTCGACGCCACCGAAGCCACGCGATTCCAGCACATCCTCTTCCGGCGACGGCGCAGTCTCGACCACTTCATGGGTCTGGCGACGACGCATGATCGCCTTGCGGATCACCGGCAGGAAGAAGGCCAGCAGGATCAGGCCGAGGATGATCAGCACGCCCGGACGCAGGAAGGCTTCGGCGCCGTGGAACTGCATGCTCTGATAGAAGTAGTTCTCGGCACCCGGTGCCAGCACGAAGCCGATCAGGAAGGCCGGACGCGACCAGCCAGCACTCTTGAACAGCACACCGATCATGCCGATCATGCCCAGCGCGGCCCAGTCACCCAGCGAGCGGCTGGCCTGGTAGGCAGCGAACAGGATCAGCACGGTGATGGCAGGGGCCAGAATGGCGAAGGGTACACGCGTCAGCTGCGCGACCGGACGCGCCAGCCCCAGACACAGGCCCGCGCCCAGGATATTGGCCAGCGCCAGTGACCAGATGATGGTGTAGGTCATGTCCAGATTGGTAGTGATCATCGACACGCCGGGTTCCAGACCCAGCAGCAACAGCCCGCCTAGGAAGACCGCCGCCGTGCCGGAGCCTGGCACCCCGAACAGCAGTGTCGGCACCATGGCACCGCAGGCGCAGGCATTGTTGGCGGATTCCGGCGCGATGACGCCGCGGATGTCGCCCTTGCCGAACTGGCTCGGGTCCTTGGCGGTCTTGACCGCGAAGCCGTAGGTGATCCAGTCGACCACGGAACCCGCCAGACCCGGAATGGTCCCGATCAGGCTGCCGATACCGGCACAGCGCGCGACCAGCCACTTGTTCTTGACCACATCCTTGATGCCGGCAGACCAGCCCTTGCCCAGGTCGGTGTTGCCGTTCTTGGCGATACTGCCACGTCCCAGCAGCAGCTCGACGATTTCCGGCAGGGCGAAGATGCCCAGGCCCAGCACTATCAGCGGTACGCCGTCGTACAGGTAGTCGATGTCCAGGTTCATGCGGTACTCGCCGGTCGCCGGTGCGGCGCCGATGGCACCGACCAGCAGGCCGAGGCCGCAGGCAGCGGTGCCCTTGAACAGGTTCTTGCCGGACAACACCGCCACCATCGTCAGGCCCAGCAAGGTCAACACGAACAATTCGGCTGACGAGAAGGCCAGTACGAGGGGACGTGCGACGAGGATGAAGCCGGTCAGGATGATGGCACCGATCACGCCACCACACAGGGAAGACAGGAAGGCACTGGTCAGCGCGCGGGCTGCCTGGCCCTTCTTGGCCAGCGGGAAGCCATCCAGCACCGTGGCTTGCGACGCGCTGGAACCGGGAATGCCCATCAGGACAGAGGCGAAGGTATCGCCAGTAGGAATGACCGCGACCATGCCCATCAGCATGCCCAGGGCGTAGCCCGGGTCCAGTCCATAGAGGAAGGGCAGCAGCAGGGCCATGCCGGCGATGCCGCCCAGGCCGGGAATGATACCGACCAGCAGGCCGACGAAGATGCCGATCATCATGAACAGCAGATGCGTCAGCGTGAAGACGTGTCCAATGCTGGACAGGAGAGTGTCGATCATGGCGTTACTCAACCTCTTGTTCTTCTCTAGATGCTTCTCTAACACTCAGAGGCGGTGCCGGGGAGAGCATGGTGAGGCAGGGAGTGAAAGGCTCACGGGGCTGCTGGTCGGCAGCCCCGTGAGTGGGTCCCCATCACACCCGGGGGTTCAGACCGTTACGGGTGTGATTGCGCGCCTCAACGAGATTGCAGGCGGATATTGTGGCGTTCCATCAGCCAGTTCTTGACCCATTCGTGCTCGGCTTCGCTCAGCTGCATGGCTTCCTGAAGCTGGGTCGCGGCGGCCTTGCCGACCATCAGGCCATAGGGCCCGACCTTCTCGGCGGCATCCTTGAGGAACTCGGGGTCCTTGGCCAGATCACGCGCGGCCTGGCGGTAAAGCTCCAGCAGTTCCGGGTCCACGTCCTTCGGCACCAGCAGCATCTTCTGCATGGCGTAACCGGAGGCGAAGAACTTGTGGAAGATCTGGTAGGCCTCGTCGTCACGTGAATGGCCTTCCTGGGCCAGATACAGCTCGGAGAAGGTCGGCAGGTCCGGGAAGGACGGATCGCGCTCGATATGGCCTTCGTCATCCATCACGCCAAGGCTGAACAGCGGTACGGCCTGGCCGGCGTCGACCAGCGGCGTGACGTTGCTCTTGTAGGCGGAGGTGGTCTGGAAATCGAGGGCGACTTCGCCACGTTCGAAGGCCAGGCGGCCTTCACCACGGCTCTTCATGCCGAAGACCGGGTCGACCTGGAAATCGAGCAGATCGAAGGCCATCAGCACCGGCATCTCGAGCCCGGTCGGGTTCTGACCGGCGAACTTCACTTCCTGGGAGGCGAGGGCCTCGAGCGCACTGGCGCTGTCCTTGCCCAGCGAGCTTGAGGCGTAGACGACACCCCCTGTCGGTGCGGCGAAGATCGGCTCCCAGTCGGCATAGTCATAGCGCACGCGACGGTCGCGCAGCATGGCCGGATACTGGGTAGAGGCCGAGGTGACGACCATCTCGTCGCCGTCATCGCCGGCACGCTTGCTGAACAGGTTGACGCCGGTGATGGAACCACCGCCCGGGACGTTGTCGATGACGACAGCCGGGTTGCCCGGCAGGTCCTTGGTCACCCAGTTGGACATGAAGCGTGCCCAGACGTCCGTGCCGCCCCCGACACCGAACGGGACGGTCCAGGTCAGGGTGTCAGGGACTTCCGCCGCGGCGTGAACGGCTGAGGACAGTGGCATCAGGCCCATGACGGGCAGCATGAAGGCCAATGCGGTGGTGCGGGCATGACGCTTGAGGGTCTGGCGCTTGGGGGTAGACACGATGATGGACATGGTCTGACTCCTGATTATTGTTGGAATGCTTTGTCGATCAGTGATGCGCTATCTGCATGGCGGCGCAGTCAGGCTATTTCGTTTAGCGAAAATTCATTGTAAATCAATATACTGCAGTACCTGCTCGTTGCCTGTCGACGAACTCTTCGCCTCTGGCGCTTGCCAGTGCGGTCGTCTGGCGTGTCATGCACGCCCAGGCATTTTCACCGAGTCGGGGAGGTTCAAGAACACCTCGCCACTCATGATCTTGCGTGCCGTGCGCAGCAGAGACACGCGGCTGGGGGTCATCGGGTCGGCATTGGCATGCTCGACCTCGACATCCAGAAATCCGGCGGGATGTTCCAGATGAACGTTTGCCGCCAGGCTATCCGGTGCCAGAGTGCCGGCCGCGAGTGCCACACGATTGGCCAGGGTGCCCGGGATGCTGGTCGCAACGGCCAGCGTGATGGCACCCGTGACGGCCAGGGCGCCATGGCAGCGATGCGGTACGAAGTAACGGGCGCATAGAGTGCCGTCCTGGGTGCGCGGGGCGGAGAGTATCACCGGCTTGGGCAGCACCGAGCCGCTGACGTCGCCCATGCCCATCAATTCTCCCGCCTTGAGGCGAATCTGCTCGAGACGTGCCATCGCCTCGCGGTTGGCATCCATCTCGGCCGGCGCTTCGTTGCCTGCCCAGCCCAGACTTGCCGCTTCGATCAGCACCACCGGCGTAGCGGAGTCGAGGCAGGTCACCTCGACGCCATCAATCACGTCGATGACCTGGCCGCTGGGCAGCATCTTGCCGGTCTTGGCGCCCACCGCGCCGAGGAAGCCCAGCTTGATGGCGCTGCCGGCGCCGGGCACGCCACTGATGCGCGTGTCACCCTGATAGGCCACCGCGCCGCCGGGCGTCGGCACCTGGCTGTCGATCAGCGTGCGGGTGTTGAGGTTGTGAATCCGCAGACGCGTCAGGTCGCCCTGCGGCGCAATCATGCCGGTCTCGATGGCGTAGGGGCCGACGGCGGCCAGCATGTTGCCGCAGTTGGGCGAGAAGTCGACCTTGTCGCCTTCTACGTCGACCTGAGCGAACAGGTAATCGACATCAGCTTCAGGATGACTGGGCGGCCCGACGAGGGCGACCTTGCTGGTCAACGAATTGCCGCCGCCCAGGCCATCGATCTGCAGTACGTGGCCGGAGCCCATGACCTGACGCAGAACCTCGCGACGGCCTTCGTCATCGGCGGGGAGGTGATCCAGACGCAGGAAGGGACCCCGAGAGGTACCGCCACGTAGGATCATGCAAGGAAGTGAATGCATCATGTTGGAACGCGCTCCTGTCTGTTTGCGCCTTCGTGAAGCATCACAGCCGATGATCTATGCATCAAATGCAAATAAAACCTATACTGTAATCATTGTGCGCATTAATCCGAAAACTGAAACAATAAGGTAGTTGCATGCATAGATTGGAGTTTCTGGATCTGTCGGCGTTCGTAGAGGTCGCCGAGAATCATTCCTTCAACGAGGCGGCAGAACGGCTGCATATTTCGCAGCCGGCGTTGTCGCGCCGCATCCAGAAACTGGAGGAGATTCTGGGCGCCAAGGTGCTCGAGCGCACCACGCGAAGAAGTCGTTTGACGCCCGTTGGGCGTGATTTCCTGCCCAAAGCCCGCAAGTTGCTCGAAGATTATGAGTCGTCTCTGGTCGGCGTCCGCGAGCTTGCCACCCACCGCAAGGGGGTGCTGACCATCGCCTGCCTACCCACGGCAGCCTTCTACTTCCTGCCCAGCGTGGTGCGCGAATTCAATACCGCCTATCCCGGTATCCGGATTCGCATCCTGGATGTCAGTGCCAATGAAGGGGTCGAAAGGGTGGTTTCGGGGGAGGCAGACTTTGGTATCAACATGGTCAGTGCCCACCATCCGGCGGTGGATTTCACCTCCATCTATCGTGATCCCTTTGTGCTGGCCCTGCGTCGTGACCATCCTCTTGCACAGAAACAGCGCGTGGAATGGAGCGACCTGGATGATGTGCGCCTGATCACGGTCTCGCGTGACAGCGGCAACCGCATTCTGCTCGACAACACCCTGCTGTCCGCCGGCCTGCATCTGGATGGCTTTTACGAGGTACAGCATCTCTCGACGTCACTGGGTCTGGTCGAGAGCGGGCTGGGCGTCGCCATCCTGCCGTCGATGGCCATGCCGGGGCCGGAACACGAGGTGCTGTGTCAGCGTGAACTGCCCGAACCGCGCATTGATCGGACCATTGGCCTGCTGCGGCGGCGCGGTGAGTCCCTGTCGCCGATCGCGGAACTGTTCATCGAGATTCTGCTCAAGCGCTGGAACTGAGTCGCTCGTCTGGGACGAAGAGGGACAAGGCCACAATGGAGTGCAGAGTGGCAGGCACCTCTCGCCAGGGTTGGCGTGGCGTGGCCTAGTACATAAGATGGTTGTGTATAAGACATTCATGTTTCACGGCAAGGCCGATGAAACCGTCTTGATGTCGCGTGGTCAGCTGCCGCCGGGCGTCGGTGAGGGTCTTCTCCTCATCCATTGTCTCTGCGGCCATTGACGATGTGGCGTCTTGCCTAACACAAGGATGTACATGCCCATGAGTACCCGCACAGCCACTCACGCCACCTCTCGTCAGACGGCCCTCGCGCTGGGTCTGGCACTCGGGCTCGGCAGCGCGCTGCCTGTCAGCGCAGACGAGCCGATGGCAGCCGATGATACGGGCAAGCGCGCACCGCAGGGCGAACATACGCTCAAGCGTGCCCAGCTGGTCAGCTTGATCGAACAGGGCCGGCAGGAGCTGGCGCCGGACTTCAATGGCTTTCTGACCCAGGTAGCCGAACGCAATTCACAGGACACGGCCGTCAGGGCTGCCATCGAGCAGTATCAGGCCGGTGAGACGCTGGAGGGCGATGCCTTCGTCAACATCTATCGTCTGCTGGGGGTCTTCAACCGTCTGCAGTACGGCGATAACGTCCAGGCGCTGCTCAAGGAAATGGTCGCGATCCCGACCGCCAAGGTGGGGGAGAAGCCGCAATTCGAGAACCCGGAAATCGCGCGCTTCGGTGAGTTGATCAAGGCGCGCGCCGAGGCGTTCGGCCTGACGTTCCGTAACGTCGACAATCGCGTCTTCGAGGTTGAGCTCGAGGGAACTGGCGATGACGTGTTCGGCATTCTGGCCCACGGCGATGTGGTGCCGGCAGGCGAGGAGGGCTGGACACTCGACGACGGTACCCATCTTGACCCGTTCGCGATGACCGAGATCGACGGCAAGCTCTACGGGCGCGGTACCGAAGATGACAAGGCCTCTATCGCTGCGGCGCTGTATGCCATGAAGTCGCTCAAGGAGAATGAGGTGCCGCTCAAGCGCACCATTCGCCTGATGATCGAGACCACGGAAGAGACCGGCGGTGATGGCTTCGAGTACTACAAGGCCAGAAATGACCTACCGGAATACAACATCGTGCTCGATAGCGGTTATCCGGCGATCACGGCCGAGAATGGTTTCGGCACCATCGATGCGCGCTTCCCCTTGACGCCCAAGGCGGGCGAGGCGTCATCTGATCAGGCAGTCGACGCTCTGCCGACGATCACCGACTTCAAGGGCGGCCTGGCGACCAACCAGATTCCGGAGCGCTCCACCGCCACGCTGCACGCGGCTGACGCAGCGGGCGCCAAGGCGCTCAGCCACAAGCTTGAAACGCTCGGCAGCCGCTACGTCAAGGAGCATGGCCAGGACTTCAGCGTCGCCAGTGAGGTGGAAGGCGAAGAGGTCAGCGTGACGGTGACCGGCAAGTCGGCCCACTCCTCGGCGCCGGCCAACGGCGTCAATCCTGTCACACGGCTGGCGGGCCTGCTCGCCACCTCCGGCATCGATTTCCATGACAATGCCTATGAAGATGCCATCCATTACCTGAACGACAACTACGGGCTGGACTATCACGGCAAGCAGCTGGGCATCGCGTATTCCCATGATTTCATGGGGCCGCTCAAGGTGACGCCGACCTTCTTCGCCAAGGAGGACGATGCGCTGCGGGTCGCGGTCAATGTGCGTGCGCCTGCCGGCGAGAAATCACCTGAGGAATTGAGCCAGACGATTCAGGACAAGCTGAGCGCCTATGCCAGCGAGCAGGGCATGGACATGACGCTGAATGTCGAGATTCGCGACTGGATGCTGCGTGATCCCAGCGGTGCCTGGCTGCAGACGCTGCTCAATATCTTCGGGGATACCACCGGCATGGAGGCCGAGCCGCGCTCCTCCGCGGGCAGCACGACCGCCAAGTTGTTGCCCAATGCGATCAACTTCGGCCCGTCCATGCCGGGTGAGACCTATACCGGGCATACCTCCGAGGAGTTCAAGCGGGTCGATAACCTGCTGCTCGACATCCAGATGTTCACCGAGATGATGGCGCGCATCGGCAATCAGGATTCGCTCAAGTAACCGGGGTGGTTCACGGGGCTGGGTTCATGTGAATCGTCTTTTGCAGGGCGTATTGAAATAGCCCTGTGAAATAGCCTTTTGAGACAGCCCTTGAAATAGCCTCTTGCCTGGACGACAGGCATCACGGCCAACGCCCGCCACCGCCCTGATGAAGGGGCAGTGGCGGGCGTTGTCGTATGTGCAGGCCGCCGGTCAGACAGTGCGACCGCGATCTCACCTCGGGCGGTAGGGCTCGGCGGGATGCGCGGTAGGGTAGGCATCCATATAGGCAGCGGCTGCCCGCAGCAGTCGCACGTCATCGTGCTTGCCGCCTGCCAGCTGAAAGCCGACGGGCAGCCCCTGAGACGTGAAGCCACAGGGCACTGACGCCGCAGGTTGGCCGCTCAGATTGAAGGGGTACGAGAACGGTGCCCATTCCTCCCAGTCATGCATCTGGCTATCCGGGGGTACCTGATGATTCAGGGCGAAGGGGGTGACGGCGACGCTGGGTGTCAGCAACAGGTGGTAATCCTGATTGAATTGCTCCAGCGCCTGGGTGATCCGGTAGCGCTCCTCAAGCGCCTTGAAGAGATCCAGCGACGACCATTCGCGTGCACACATGGCATTTTCGACCAGCCCGGGGTCGAGCTGTTCGCGCTGCTGGGCATCGCAGTCATCCCAGACCCCCAGCGAGGCGGTGAACCAGATCTTGCGAAACGTCTCGAGGCTTGTCTCGACCGGGGGATCGACTGTCACGATGTCCGCGCCAAGGTTCGACAGACGCTGTGCGGCGCGCTCCACCAGGCTTGCGATCTCGGGGTCGACCTCGACAGACCCGAAACATGGCGAGTAGGCGATGCGCAGTCCTGCCAGCGACTTGCCGATATCCGCGCCCCAATCCTCGGGTTGGCCGTGGTTGGCGTATGGGTCCTGGGCATCGTGACGGCCGATGACATTGAGCATGGCGGCGGCGTCACGGGGACTGCGGGTCATGGGCCCGATGCTGGACAGAAAGGCAGCCTTGGAGGGTGGCCACTGCGGTGTCCAGCCGAAGGTGGGCTTGAAGCCGAAGATGCCACTGAAGGCGGCAGGGATACGGATCGACCCACCGGAGTCTCCGCCCTGATGCAGCACGCCAAGATTGAGGGCGGCGGCGGTAGCCGCGCCACCGGAAGAGCCACCGGGAGTCAGTTCGGTATTCCAGGCATTGCTGGGGGCGCCATGCACGAGGTTGTCGGTGACGGCCTTCCAGCCGAACTCGGGGGTGTTGGTCTTGCCCAATAGAATCGCGCCTGCCTCACGCAAGCGCCTGACCGGCGGCGCATCCTGCTGGCATGGCGCGGCCGTCGTGATCAGAGAGCCAGCTCTCGCTGGCATGCCGGCAACATCGGTCAGGCCTTTCAGTGAGGTAGGAATGCCATCGAGCGGACTCAATGGCTTGCCGGTCTGCCAGCGCTGCGTGGATTCACGCGCCTCCTCCAGCGCCGTGTCATGCGCGACATGCACATAGGCATTGACGAGCGGGTTGAGCCGCTCGATACGATCGAGCACCGCTCGGGTCACCTGTAGCGGGTCGAACTCACCGCGTTGATACCCGCGTGCCAGCTGCTCGGCGTCCAGCGCCGTCAGGTCATCCTTGGCAGTATGGGGCGAAAGATGTTGAGGAAATTCGACGTCACGCATGGCGGCTCTCCTGCTGCTGGATGGCGATATTATTGTTGAGGACAGTCATCTGTCTCTCCTGCATGGCCTTGGGTCAGAGAGGGGAAACTCAAGGCATCGCGAGGCTTGAAAAGGGCGAAGGAGGGCCGCATGGCCTATGGAGAGTGACAGCAAGCGGCATGGTCGAGCTCATGGCAGCCGACCATGGTTCACGATATTCGCCCAGAGGGAGGACAATCATGCCAGCCAAGTCCAAGGCACAGCAGATGGCAGCCGGGGCAGCACTGTCAGCACGTCGTGGCGAGCAGAAGGTCAGCGAACTGGATGGGGCCGCCCGCTCGATGTATGACTCCATGAGTGAGGAGGAGCTCGAGAAGATGGCCTCGACATCACGTGAAGACAAGCCGCGACACGACAATCAGAGCTGAGCCCTGCGGGATGCCCATTGTGGCTTCCTGACGCGATAGCTGAAACGACAAGGCGCCTGGCAATTGATTGCCAGGCGCCTTGTCGTAGATGCATGCCGTAGATGCATGTCGTAGCTGCATGTCGTTGGTGCGTGTCGTGGCTTGTGTCGCTGATGCGCCGCTGGCCTCAGCGGCTGTCGTTCAGGCTCTCATGCGGCGGCTGGTGGGACTCGCTGTCGGGCGGGGTCGGGCCACCGTTGGCCTTGGGGCTGACATCGGGCAGCGGAATCTCGGCGCGCTTCCGGCGGCGCTCCTCGGTACTGATGCCCAGGCGCTCATCACGGCGCTTCATCAGCTCCTCATCGATCTGACCGTCACGGGTGAAGGCCATCATCAGCTGCGGGATACCGTAGGGGAAGTCGTCCCGGTCGATCTGCCAGGTGTGGAAGGTCTTGCCGTAGGTGGTGACGAGGTCCTCGAAGTAGCTGCGCTCCGCCAGTTCCGGAATTCCCGGGGCCACCAGGATGCCGGACTTCACTTCATAGTGATGGCTGTGCCAGAGCGGCTTCTCTTCCTCGGGCAGCTGCTCGTAGCGCTCGGCGCTGATGATGTATTCGATCCCGATCAAGCGGGCATCACTGCGATTGGAATCGAAGATCACGCATTGGTGCAGATCATGTTCCAGGTGGATGCAGAAGTGGCTGGCCTCCACCTGACGCCCCATGTCATCGGCGTAATGGTGGAAGCCGTTGAGGTAGGTACTCATCGCTTCCATCGGATACTTGCGCTGCATGACCTGCGAGGCCGCATCGAGCACCTGATGCTTCAGCGGATGGCCGCTACTGACCTTGCGAGCACTGTTGAGGCGTCGGCCCAGAAAGAAGGCGGTCGCCGCGGCGGCGCCGGCCAGAAGGCCTGTGCCGAAGCCGGACGAGTGTGAGGGATGTGAGCATGTGCGGGAATGGCGATGACGCATACTTCCTCCTGCATGGGTGTCTTGATAAGGCAAGAATTCCTGTCATGACGTTGCCATTGCAGTGCATTACCCTTGAGCGCGTCAAGTCACCTACCGACAGCCTTGCCTAGAAAAATCCTCGCCCAGGTCTGCTGCAGAGTGTCGGGATTGCTTTTCAGGTTTCTGCCCTCATCAATGAGGGATATCACTTCTTGTGGCCGCTCAATGCCTTGCGCGACAAGGTGTCTTGTTCATCACGTGTTTCGGCCATCTTTTCTCGAATTGGAGCTCGCATGAAGCAACTTATCTTTGATTGTGACGGTGTATTGGTGGATAGCGAGATCATCGCTGATGGCGTGCTCAAGGAAAAACTTCCCGTCTGGCTGCCAGACTTGGGGAGTGCAGAGCAGATCGAGCATGAGCTGGACCGCTGTCTGGGCATGATGACGCGCGATATCCTGCTGGACCTGGAAGCCCGCAGCCAGCACACGCTGCCCGTGGATGCGCTCGACCAGGTACGTCATCTCGTCGATGCCCGCCTGGCCGACTCACTTAAGGCCATGCCCGGGGTGCGCGAAACGCTGGAGTGGATTCGCGATCAGCGTCTGCCGTTGGCGATCGTGTCCAACAGCTCTGAGCAGCGCATGAAGATCAATCTCGAGAGCTCGGGGCTGCGTGGCATTCTCGATGAGATTGCCGCGGCCAATGGTGATGAGCAGCTGCCGATCTTCACCTCCGATGAGGTCATGAATCCCAAGCCGGCGCCAGACCTCTATCTGCTCGCCCTCAAGACGCTGGGACGCTCCGCCGAGGAATGTCTGGTGGTGGAAGACAGCCGCACGGGAATGCAGGCAGCCGTGGCCGCAGGCCTCAAGGTCGTCGGCCATCTGGGCGCCAGCCACATCCCGCCGGGCCACGCCGAGGTGCTGCGGACCACAGGCGCCTGGCAGGTCATGAAGCACTGGGATGAATTCAGCCGCCTGTGCGCTGATGCCGGTTTCGTGGCCAATGAAGAAGCCGTCAGTCACTGAGGTGCCTCCAACCCCTTCGCATTCTCGACAGAGCTTGAGCCAGGCACATTCTGCTGAGAGCTGGTCGGATGGATGACCTTGGATATGGCACAGCAACACATAAAAGCCGCCCTCGGCAGGGGCGGCTTTTATGTGTCTGGGCTGACATCCCCGGGGGGACATCTCTCGGGTATCACTTGAAACAGATACGCGTGCCCCAGGCGAGCAGTTCTTCCTGATTGAGGCTGCGCGATTCGACCCCGATCATTTCATCTCCCCATTGGTCCGCCCAGGTCAGCACGCCGTGGCTGATGCCGCGTGCGCCCATCAAGTCGCGTATCTCACCGGTACCCTTGAACCAGAGTGCGCTGTGATCATTGCGCGTCAGGTCCGAGATGCCGTGGCAATGATGGATTCTCACCTTGTAGATGCCATCCAGTGACATGACCTCGACCACCGGCACCATGCCGTGCTGCAGTGCGCGTGCCAGCGACTCGAGTGTCATGCTGGTCTCGTCCTGGTGGGTGAGCGGCTGATCGGCGATCAGGCTTGGGGGGAGTGGGGTAGCAGGCGACGCGTGGGTGGGGGTCACAGCGGTGCGTGGCGGGTGTGTTGCAGTGGTATGTGCAGGCATCGGGAATACCCTCAGTGGGATGTCATGTCGGCGGTGAATCGCGTTTTATAACTATCGTACAAGTAATGTAGAGGTTATCTGGCGATCTCGCCATCGTGACTGGCCAGCTTGCCCGGGACTTCCCGTCTCTCTGCTCCTTCGTCACTGTCCTTCCAAGGCATGCGCTGTCTCTCCAAGGTCTGCACTGTCCTTTCAAAGCCTGCACTGACCTTTCAAAAGCGGCTTTCTCCTCCCACGCGGAGGCTGTGGCCTGGTTGGGGCAAACGCTTACCTGTACAGACGGTGACAAATTTTCCCGTGCTGCTGACGTCGTCTGCCCTTGAAGTTCTGGGGAATCAGGTTCATGTCTAGAAGGCACTGCGAATATTCGTTGGCGATACGCTACTCGTTTCTCGCTGGTGCGCGATCCACCTCACCGCTGTCACAGCTCACAGGGAGTAGCGATTTATGACATCTGGAGGAAAGCGCGTATTCAGCGCGTCGGTCATCATCATTCTGGGGCTGGTCGCATTGGGGGCAGGATTCCCCACCCGTTTCGGTGAATTGGCAGATCAGGCGCTCGGCGCCGTGACCAGCATGTTCGGCTGGTTCTATCTGATATCCGTATTTGGTTTCGTGATCTTTCTCATCAGTCTCGCGCTGAGCAAGTACGGCAAGATCCGGCTCGGCCCGCAGGATAGCCGGCCTTCCTATACCTTCTTTTCCTGGGTCAGCATGCTGTTGGCAGCAGGGTTTGGCGTCGGGCTGGTGTTCTATGGCATGGCGGAACCCATGCAGCACTATCTGAAGCCGCCGTTTGCCGATATGCCGGGCGAGACGCCAGAGTCTGCGCGCTATGCCATTCAATATGCCTTCTTCAACTGGGGCGTCCATCAGTGGGCTGCCTTCTCGGTGGTCGGCCTGATCATTGCCTATTTCCAGTTCCGCAAGGGGCAGGCTGGGCTGGTGTCCTCGGTGCTGTCTTCCGTGACGGCCAAGCATCCCAAGGTGCGCCGCTATGGCCCGGTGCTGGATGTCTTTGCGGTGGTGGCGACCGTGATGGGGGTCGCGACATCGCTGGGCCTGGGCGTGTTGCAGATGAATGGGGGGCTGCACTTCGTCTTCGGCGTGGAAGAAGGCTGGCAATGGCAGTTCATCATCATGGGCGTGATGTTCTGTGCCTACATGGCCTCGACCTGGTCCGGGCTCGACAAGGGCATCAAGCGCCTGTCCAACCTCAACATGAGCATCTGCATCGCGCTGATGCTGTATGTGCTATTCACTGGCCCGACGCTGGACATTCTCAAGACGATCACCCTGGGCATCGGCGATTATCTGCAGAACTTCATCGGCATGAGCCTGCGCATGTCGCCCTATGACGGCAATGACTGGAACAGCTCCTGGACCGTCTTCTACTGGGCATGGGTCATCGCCTGGTCGCCGTTCGTCGGCACCTTCGTCGCGCGTGTCTCGCGTGGCCGCACCATCAAGGAGTATGTGGTGGGCGTGCTGATCGTGCCGCCGCTGCTGGCGTGCCTGTGGATCGGTGTCTTCGGTGGCGCGGCGATCAACATGGAGTTGGCCAGTGATGTCGGTCTGGCGGCCGCGACGGATGCCAACATCACGTCTGCCTTGTTCGAGATGTTCGACCTGATGCCCTTCAGCAGCGTGCTGTCGGTGGTCGCGATCATGCTGATCTTCATCTTCCTGGTGACCTCCGCCGATTCGGCGTCCTACATCGTGGCGCAGATGACCGACGGCGGCTCGATCAATCCGCCGCTCTACAAGCGTATCGCCTGGGGCGTGCTGATCGCGGCCATCTGCTTGACGCTGATCTCGACGGGCGGTCTCAAGGGCTTGCAGTCAGCCTCGGTACTCTCGGCCTTGCCCTTCACCTTCATCATCTACGGCATGATCGTGGTGCTGGTGAAGGAGCTGCGGGCTGATCGTCGCCAGATGCTCAGTCAGCTGTATCGCCGTCATGGTGAGACACCGGTCGGTGCGGATATCTTCGAGGCTGACAGCCTGGCCGAGGAAGACCGCATCCGCCGTGCGCCGGACGTCAAGAATCGTCGCGTGAACCCACGCGACCATCATTGAGCCGAGTCGAGGCATGAACTTATCGTCATGAACTCATCGCCTTGAGTTCATCGTTTTAAGTTCATCGCCTTCAGCTCATGACGTCAATGCGTGCCTTCACGGTAGACTCAGAACGACAAGACGCCGCTCACAGGACATGTGAGCGGCGTCTTGTCTTGGCAAGCCAGTCAGCGTGAAGGGGCTCACGTCATTGATTGGCGTCCGGCGTCCGGCGGCCGGCGACCTCGGCGAGTACCTCGTAGCTCTTCAGGCGGTCGGCATGCTCATAGAAATCCGAGTTGAACATCAATTCGTCGGCCTGCGTCACCTCCAGCAGATGCTCGAGTTCGCTGCGAATGCGTTCTGGCCCGCCGATGATGGCAGCGGCCAGATTCTGGCCGACCATGGCTTCCTCGCGTGCTGACCAGTCCAGTGTCTCGCGTGGGGGCAGGGCGCGCGTGCTCTTGCCGCGGATCAGGTTGAGGAATTTCTGTTGCTGGGTGCTGGCCAGGAAGTGGGCGCGTTCATCACTGTCGGCGGCGATCAGCGGCAGGCCGAGCATCACATAGGGCGCATCCAGCACCTCGGAGGGCGTGAAGTTCTCGCGATAGAGCTTGATGGCCTCCAGCATGTAGCCGGGGGCGAACTGACCGGCGAAGGCGAAGGGCAGACCTTTTTTCGCTGCCAGGCGTGCGCTGTAGTCGCTGGAACCCAATAGCCACAGGGGGACATGAGTGCCTTGCCCCGGCATGGCCTTGACGCGCTGACCGGGTGAAGCCTCGCCCAGATACTGCTCGAGTTCGGCCAGCCGCTGGGGGAAGTCATTCACGCCGGCGGAAGGGTCGCGGCGCATCGCCTGCATGGTGATGCCATCGGAGCCCGGCGCGCGGCCAAGCCCGAGATCGATCCTGTCGGGGTAGAGCGTGGCCAGGGTGCCGAACTGCTCCGCCACCACCAGCGGGGGATGATTGGGCAGCATGATGCCGCCCGAGCCGACCCGCAGGCGGGAGGTCTTGCCGGCCACATGGCCGATCAGCACCGAGGTGGCGGCACTGGCGATGCCATCGATGTTGTGATGCTCGGCCAGCCACAGGCGATGAAAGCCCAGCGCTTCGACATGCTGGGCGAGACTGACGCTATTGTGGAAGGTTTCAGCAACACTGCCGGTATCGCGGATGGGGGCAAGGTCCAGCACCGAGAGCGGGATCGTGCCCAGGCGTGAGGTAGGGGCTGTCGTCATGTGCGCTCCTGATAGCGGATTGGCGTGCAGAGAGCAGCCGGGGCGTGGCCCCTCAAGGGTGTGTGGCTGGTCTGCTGAATGGCGTCCAGCATAGTGGACAGCCGCGTCTCTGACAGCGCCTCGCCCTTCATTTCACTGTTTCTGATATGGCATATATGAGGCAGTCGATACGTCATGCCATTCACGGTGGTCAGTCACCCTGGGGCAGGTGAAGCCCAGGGCAGGCGAAGCCCGGGGCAGGTAAGGGCCTGCATCGCGCACAGGAGGCGAACATGAACGGTTTGCAGCACAAGCAGCGCCGCAAAGGCATGGGGCTCACGTTGATATGCCTTGTGCTCATCGGCCTGGGCGTTGCGATCCAGCGCGATATCATCGTGCTGGATCGCTGGATACCCGCTCACTATCTCCCGTGGGCGCCACTGCAATTGGAGGACCCGCCCGGCATGGTGACCGGCTGGAAGCTCTCACGCTTGAACGAGAACCCGGCCGCCTGTCGCGCATTTCTCGAGCGGGAAGCCCCGCAACGGGTTTCCTTCCTGCCGGACCGCCCCAGCGACAACGGCTGTGACCTCATAAACAGCGTACGCATGCATTCGGCGTCAGGCGTGAGTGGTGAGCAGGGCGTTCGCTTCAACCAGTCCTTCATTTCCAGCTGCCCGCTGGCGGTGAGCTGGTTGCGCTTCGAGCGCCATGGGCTCAAGTCTGCGGCGCAGGAAGTCATGGGGAGCGAGGTGACGCAAGTGTCCCATGTGGGCAGCTACGCCTGCCGCAACATCTACGGACGAGAGAACGCACGTCGCAGTGAACATGCCACTGCGGATGCACTGGATGTCACAGGCTTCACGCTGGCGGACGGCCGTCAGGTTCGCCTGCCGCGCGACTGGACGGCGCCCGAGGATGAAGATGCCCCGGGCCGCTTCCTGCGTGCCGTGCAGGACGCCGCCTGTGAGAGTTTCGGTACCGTGCTGGGGCCGGATTACAACGCCGCCCATCGTGATCACTTCCACCTCGGCACGCGGGGCTGGCGATTCTGTCGCTGAGCAATACTTAATGCTGCGTCGGGCAAGAGTGCGGCAATGCGGACATCCGCGCACTCTGTCAGTGGGTCATTATTGGCTCGGCGTGATAAAGGGGACTCATGTTTGCCACGCCTGTCATCATTTGTCGGTGTCGCTGTAGGAGACTCGCGCTTGCATGGGGGATTACGCCTGATCACGGGCAGATTCCTCGCATTTATTTGTTTTCACTAATACCCTGCGGGCAAGCATGCCTTCCATGGCATATCTCGCGATAAAGCCTCTTGTTCAATGACAGGGAGTCAAGAATGACAGGGATGACGAAGGCGTTATTGGCAGCTTCCATCACCTTCGTGATGGCCGGCTGTACCTCGGTGCAGGTTCAGCCTCTGGAGCGCATGTCCTATCTGGATACCGTGTGCATCGAGCGCAATGAGGCCGTGATCGTGCCCGGCTTCCTGAATGTGATCCAGCAGGGCTTCAGTCGCAATGGCTTGAATACGCGAGTCTATGACGCTCCGGTCCCCGGCCATTGTGAAGTGATATTGACGTATACCGCTTTGCGCTCCTGGGACGTCACGACCTATCTGTCACACGCAGAACTCTGGCTTAATGATCCGTATGGCGATGAAATCGCCTATGCGCAATATCATCTTGTCGCAGGGGGCGGCCTGACGTTCTCCAAGTTTGCCGGGGTCGAAACCAAGATGAACCCGGTCATTGATGAGTTGCTCGTCAACTACTGAAGCCTCAGCCGTGATGGGCATTCAAGCCATCTGCTTGTACGCCTCACCGGTACGTCATTTCTCGCCATGATGGCGCACTTGATAGCTGGGCCGGCGCTTGTGTCATGCGCCGGCCCCAGTGGAGACTCTCGATCCATCTGGTGTGCTGGAATCTCAGGGTGCCATGCCCATGCCTCGGCTGATCGTCGGGGCGCAGCGCTCGGGGTTGATGCTGACCACGCGTAGGCGATGCCCATCGGGAAGCACGCAATCGAGCACCTGCCAGGCACAGCCGGGGGCGCTGCTGCCGTGACTCTCGATCAGATGCGCTCCCTGGGCCTGCCATTGTTCGCGGAAGCGGGCAAAGTCCGTTCGCTCGATCTCAAGCGTCAGCTGGCGGCTGTCGGGTTGCTCGGCACTGCGCTGCAACAGCAATACGCTGGTCTGCTTGTCTCGGCGATGGTTCAGCTCCAGGGTCGCGCTGGTGGCGTTGCGCAGCAGGATGGGCAGGGCGAGTGTTTCGGTGAAGAAACGGCAAGCGGCATCGAGGTCGCGCACTTCAAGGATGGCTGGGTGCAGGGAAAGGCGCTGAATCATGGCGAAGCCTCATGGCGTGAGGGGAATGGGGAACTGGCTCAATTGCGTGAGCATGGAGACAGTGTCGTGTCCGTCTGGGTGAGACGCACTTTGAATCTGATGATGGTGGTGATGGCTTTACGCTATCTGAGGCCTTGTCGCGCTTGCGAAGGCCCGGGGCAATCGCTGTGGCAACTTGTCGCATTAGTGGTTTCGCGGGTGTGAATGGTTAGCATCCCTGTCATCGACCCTGCTGCCTTTACCTTCTCTGCACGCCACGCTGGAGTGTTCATGTCGCCGCGCAAGCTGATCCTGATGGGACTCAGTGCTTTTGCCCTCGTCATTATCGCGTTGATCACGGGGCTTTCTGCCTCGCATCAACCGCGTGATGCGTGGCCGACGACGCTCGAGCTGCCTTCCACGCGGGGACTGCTGCACGCGGACACCCTGTCTCGGGGGGAAGCGGGTCACCTGAGCGTGCTGATTCCCGGCTTTACGCATTGCCCGGACATCTGTCCGTTGTCGCTTGCCCGGCTGCAGATGGCCTGGCAACGCCTTGACGAGACTTCACGCGCGCATCTGCATCCGATGTTTCTGACGCTGGATCCGGCGCGCGACACCCTGCCCGTGCTGTCACGTTATCTGTCTGCCTTCAGCCTGCCGGTGACCGGCCTTCGCCTCCCGTCACAGGACGACACGCGTCTGGAGGAATTCACCCAGCGCCTCGGCATCCAGTTTCAGCGGCGAGAACCCGAGCAGAGTCATCCCCCTGAACACGCGCAAGCGCAAGCGCAGGCGTCGGCCGGTGAGGCCGATTACATGATCGACCACAGCGTGGCGATCTTCGTGATCGATGAGCAGGGCCGGCTGCGTGACACCCTGCCGCTCAGTCAGACGCCTGAGCAGCTTGCTGATCGCCTGACGTTCCTGCTCCAGTCCGTGGCCGCAGCACCGTCTTCTGCCGATGTTGCGACCGTCAACACGAGCGCAGATACGAACGCTGATGCTCCGGCCATGGGGGGCGCATGACAGCGACTTGTCCCTCGACTCGCCACGCCAGGCGTGAATTCGTCTCCTATCATCGCGCCCTGTCGCGCCTGACTGCGGCCAATGGGCATGTCGTCTTCGTGATGCTGATCGCGTTGGCCGCCATGCTGGTCATGCCGCTGGCGGCCCCACGTGTGGTGATGGTCAACGACCATGCCGTCTTCGAGAGCGTCGGTACCGGTCGTTGGGTGAGTGCTGATAGCGACTGGATAATGCGTGCCGCTCGCGAAAGCGGTTCGCAGGCGCAGATCACCCACAGTTCCGCTGCCTCGGATTGTCCGTTGGCCAGCATGGCGGCCTTCACGCTGGCATTGGTCGCCGTTGCCCTGTTGCTGGCGTTGGGGCGGTTGTCTCGCGACGCGGCCCCGCGTCCCTGCCTTGTCGCGTTTCGCGACATCAATGTCTATCTGCGTCCGCCCGGGCGCGCGCCACCCCACGATTCCCTCGCGCCATGAATTGCTGGGCCACCTCGCGGTGGCTCTCCATAGTGTTCGGTGACCTCACGTTGACCGGCGGACAAAGCATCCGTCGCGCGTCGTGGCACCTGTCGATGGGTAATCGAGATGAGTTCAACGACCAATACCGACACCGCGGGTCGCGCCGCTCGCGGTTTCAGCGATATCTACCGTGCCGTGTGGCGCTGGCATTTCTATGCCGGCCTGCTGGTGCTGCCTTTCCTGACCTTGCTGGCCGTCACCGGCGGTCTTTATCTGTTCCGTGAAGAGATCGATCACTTCGTGCATGCCGACCTGATGAAGGTCAACACGCCGGTGGTGCAACAGGTCAATGGCCAGGCACTGGCGAGTGTCCCGCTGAGCGAGCAGGTGCGTGTCGCCGTGGAAAGTCTGCCCGGCAAGGCCGTGCGTGTCGTGCCGCCTGCGGCCAGTGACCTGACCACGGAAGTCGATATCGTGGCAGCCGATGGCAGTGGCAAGCAGGCGGTCTACGTCAACCCCTACAGCGGTGAAGTGCAGGGGCAGATGGCCTACCGTGACAGCATCATGTGGACGGTGCGCAATCTGCACAGCCTCGCGATCACCGGCCCCATCGGCAATGCCGCGATCGAGATCGCCGCCGGCTGGAGCATTCTGCTGGTACTCAGCGGCCTGTATCTGTGGTGGCCGCGGGGTCAGAAGGGCGGTGTCGTCACGCTGCGTACCACGCCTGCGCGTCGACTGTGGTGGCGTGACCTGCATGCCGTGTGTGGCATCTTCGCCGCTGGTTTCATCCTGTTTCTCGCCGTGACCGGCATGCCGTGGTCAATGGTGTGGGGTGCCAAGGTCAACGAGTTGGCCAACGGGCATAACTTCGGGTATCCCGATGGCGTGCGCGTGAATACGCCGATGTCGGATACCCGTCTGGTGGACCAGGAGCGGACGACCTGGTCGCTCGAACAGGCCGTTATCCCGTTATCTTCCTTGCCGACTGCAGCGACAATCCACGTCGTGGACGAGGGGGAGCATGCTGGGCATGGCGGCGGCACCAGGTCTGATGCCGAGCAGGCCTCCGGCGCTGCGGCCGTGCCGCTGAGCGCCGCCGAGATTGCCCATGCCGATATCGGCCTCGATCAGGCTGAGCGCATCTTCGCTCGCGAAGGCCTGGCGCCGGGCTATGCCATCAATCTGCCGGGCTCGCCGCAGGGCGTCTACACCGGCTCCATCTATCCGGATGCGCTGGAGCGCCAGCAGGTGGTGCATGTGGATCGCTATTCCGGCGATGTGCTGCTGGACATGCATTACGCCGATTATGGCCCGCTGGGTCGAGCGCTGGAGTGGGGCATCAATGTTCACCTGGGGCAGCAGTACGGGCTGATCAACCAGCTGGTGCTGGTACTGGCCTGTATCGCGATGGTGATTATGAGCGTCGGTGCGGGCGTGATGTGGTGGAAGCGTCGTCCGGTGGGCGGTATCGGTATCCCGCCGCTGCCCAAGGAGCGCAAGCGAATCGCCGGTGTCTGGGGCTTGATGATGATCATCGGTGTCATCTTCCCGCTGGTCGGCCTCTCGCTGATCGTGATGGGGCTGCTGGACTGGCTGTGGATTCGCGCCACGCACAAGCGAGGGGATGACCTGCAGGAGGCCAAGGTGTAAACGAGCACACCTCTCCACTGGCAGGCACGTTTACCGTCTTCACCAGTGGATCTGCCATGCTCGCACCGGTCGTTCGACAAGGCCTACGCCTACCACGTCAATCGTTTCTACGACGATCCGTTCCAGGGTAGTGGGCAGGGCGATGCACAGGTCAATGAGCCGAGGCGTATCTTCTGGACGCATGCCAGCTGGAGCTTCTGAGACCCGTATCCTCTCAATAGTGAGCGCTGGTCGCCGCTATTCGTTAGAACGCAAGAAGCCCGCCATCGGTCATGTCACCGGTGGCGGGCTTCTTTTTACGCCAACAGGCGTCAGTGTCGTTCAGTCAGGCGCTTGGGTTGCTGTTGGGTAATGCAGTGGATGTTGCCACCCCCCAGCAGAATTTCACGAGCATTGACGCCAAGAATCTGCCGAGTCGGGAAGATGGCTTGCAGTTTCTCGCGCGCGACATCATCCAGCGCCGGGTCAAGCAATGGCATGACGATGGCCTCGTTGGCGATGTAGAAGTTCACGTAGGACCCTGCCATGCGGTCGCCGGGACGTCTCGGGTGTGAGCTACCCAGGCGGTCCAGACCATTGGCTTCATCTTCCTGGATATACAGAGGGCCGGGCTGTGGTAGCAGATGCACCTTGAAGGCACGCCCTCTGGCATCCACGGAGTTCTCGAGAACCTCAAGCGCCGCCTTGGAGATCGCATGCTGTGGGTCCTGGGGATCATCGCTCCAGTTGAGGGCGACTTCTGCAGGCCCGACGAAGCAACACAGGTTATCCACGTGGCCATCGGTCTCATCCAGATGGCAGCCATTGGGAAGCCAGATGATGGTGGTGACACCGAGATGGTCCTTGAGGATCTGCTCTATCTGCTCGCGACTCAGATCAGGGTTGCGATTGGCATTGAGCAGGCACTCTTCGGTCGTGATCAGCGTCCCTTCGCCGTCGACATGAATGGCACCGCCTTCCAGCATGATAGAGGCATCAAAGCGCGGAACATCCAGAATCTGCGAGATCTTGGTGCGGATTCTGCGGTCCTTGTCCCAGGGGAAATAGAGTCCTCCATTCAGGCCGCCCCAGGCATTGAACTCCCAGTCGATCATGGCAATACGACCATCCGGATGAGTCAGGAAGGTCGGGCCGACATCGCGCATCCAAGCGTCGTTGCTGGATATCTCGACGACACGCACATGCGCGGGCAGTTCATTGCGTGCGTTTTCGTACTGCTCATCATTGACGCCGACGATGACGGTCTCGCTGCCGGCGATGGCCGTGGCGACATCCACGAAAGCCTGTTGGGCGGGCTTGGCACCGTAACGCCAGGTGTCCGGCCGCTGTGGCCATAGCATCCAGCAGGCATCATGTCTGGCATATTCGGCAGGCATGAAGAAGCCCTTGGCAGCAGGTGAGCCTGGAGTGAAGACATCAAGAGAATGAGAGGGGGAGGAGCGGGTCATGATGTTCGTCTCACAGGTAGCCGGCGGCAAGGAAGATAAGCGCGGATATCGATGCCGCGATCAAGACGTAAGGCAGTTGGGTCAAGGCATGCGACATGGGAGAGCAGCCACTGCCCTGTGCCGAGAGCACTGTGGAGTCACCATAGAAGCAGGCGTGACTGCCGAAGGCGCTGGCCGAGATCAGTGCGCCCACGACCAGTGGCATGTTGGCATCCATGCTCATGGCGAGCGGCAATACGATCGGCATTGCCACCGCAAAGAGGCCCCAGAAAGAGGCGGTTGCAAAGGCCAGCAAGGCCATGGTCAGGAAGATGACCATCGGCAGCAGCCCCGGCGTCATGATGGGTTGCACATGGGTGATGACGAATGTGGTCAGGCCCAGGGTGTCATTGACCTCTTTCAGGAAGAAGCCGGCAACCAGTGTTCCCAGAGGCAGCAGCATCGATTTGAAGCCTTCCAATGCCGTGTCGAAGGTGTCATTGAAGCTGAGCAAACGCTGCGCAAAGATCATCACGAACAGTACCAGCAGTGCCACTATCACGCCGCGTAGAATGTCTGTGTCGAAATACCAGGTGAAGAAGACCAGCGCGAACATCGGCACCAGGAAGTTGAGCAGGTGTGGCGGTGTCTTGCCGGTATCTTCGACTTCCAGTGTCGTGTCAGTGCTGTCATCGGGGATGGTCTGTCCAGAGGCGGCACGCAGTTCGGCGGCTTTCATCGGGCCGATATTGGGAATCCAGCCCATGGCGACCATCGGTACGATAGCTGCCGCTACCCAAGCGTAGAACATGTAAGGAATGGCTTCGATATACATGGATATGCCATTTCCCGGGATGCCATTTTCTTCCAGCAGGCCCGAAAAGAAGACTGCCCAGGTCGAGAAGGGTACCAATACACAGACTGGTGCAGCGGTGGAGTCGACGATGTAGGCGAGTTTTTCGCGTGAGATGTTGAATCTATCGGTAATCTTCTTCATCGAGGCGCTGATGGTCAGCGCATTCAGATAGTCATCGACGAAGATCACCAGGCCCAGCACCCAGGTTGCCAGCAAGCTTTGATTCCTAGTCCGGATTCGGCTGCCAAGCGCTGCCCCGAAGCTGAGTACACCGCCTGTCTTTACCAACAAGGCGATGAAGCTGCCAAATAGACCACATACGAGAATGATCCAGGTGACGGTATCGTTGGCCAGCACCGTCAGCATGGTATCTGCGCCATCTGAAATGGCATTGTAAGGGTCAATCATCAACAAGCCGACGATTGCCCCTGTCATGAGTGATTCGATTGTCCTGCGTGTAATGAGCGCCATGATGAGCACGATGCCTGTGGGGATCAGGCTCATGTATCCAAAATTGTCCATAACATACCTTTTGTCATTATAATTTTTTATACATATGTGACGGCCGATGCCGCTGGCGCAGCGAAGTTCAAGGGCCAGCGGCAATGTCGGCAACACGCGATAACCTGGGCGAGGCCGCGTCACATCAATCCATTTTCTGGACTGTTACAGATAACCGTCTTGCGTGAGTGATTCGGTGACTGCCGAGAATGAGGCATCGAGGATGGCCACGACCTGATCGATCACGGCTTCATCCCAGATCAACGGCGGAGAGATGATGTTGAGGTGGCCGACAGGGCGAATGATCAAGCCTCGCTTCTGTGCTTCTGCAGCGACCCTATCCCCGACACGTGCTTCCAGTGGCAAGAGCTCGCCGGTTGTCTTGTCTGCCACATTTTCCAAGCACATCATGAAGTTACTGCCGCGAACGTCGCCAACGGTAGCGTGATGCTTCAGGGTTTTCAACTGCGCCTCAAGATAGGGGCCGACTCGCTGGATGTTTTCGCACAGCGCTTCTCTTTCCATGATCTCGATGTTCTTGAGCGCGGCGGCACAGCTGACCGGATGGCCTGAATAGGTAAACCCTGTACTCAATACACCACCTTTACCCTGGGGGGTACCCAGCACCTCATAGAGGGAGTCTGAAATCAGCGTTGCGCCAAGCGGCACATAGCCTGAGGAAAGTCCCTTGGCGCAGGTAATGATGTCCGGGCTGAGACCGAAGACCTTTTCGCTGCTGAAGAAGTGGCCGAGACGTCCGAAGGCTGTCACGACTTCATCGACGATCAACAGGATGTCGTGCTGGCGGCAGAGGGCCTGCATGCGAGTGTGGTAACCCTCGGGAGCGACGAGAACACCGCCTGCGCCCATGATGGGCTCCATGATGAAAGCGGCGATATTGTCAGCGCCCAGTGTTTCGATTCTGTTCTCGAATTCATTCACCAGTTGGTCGCAATAGTCAGCTTCACTCATGCCCTTCGGACGACGATAACAGTTGGCTTCGCTGAGGTAGCTGACATGGGAGTCCAGGGTATCGAACATCCAGTTGTTGCTTTCGATGCCTGTCAGGGTGGCCGCCATGTAGGTGGTACCGTGATAGGCATTCTTGCGGGAGATGATCTTCTTCTTCTGCGGCTTTCCGATACGGTTGTAGTAGTAATGCACCAGACGAATGGCGACATCATTCGCGGTGGAGCCTCCACAGGTATAGAAGACGTGGTTGAGGTGTGCCGGTGCCAGACTGGCAAGCTTGGCCGATAATTCCGCTGCCGGAATATTGGTCAGATTGTTGAAGGTAGAGAAGTAGGCCATGCGTGTGGCCTGTTCCGCCATCGCGTCACCAATTTCCTTGCGACCATGCCCCACGTTCACGCACCACAGCCCCGCAATACCATCGATGAAACGGTTGCCTTCGATATCTGACACGTAGATACCGTCGCTATCACTGATGATGTCGCAACCCTGCTCGTGGAAGGTCGAGAAGTCAGTGAAGGGGTGGATGAAGTGATCTCTGTCCTTCTCCCAGACAGCCTGAGCATCGCCGCTCAGGCCATGGGCAGAATGTTCGGATGGTGCATCGATAGATGAGGTGTGATCCAGAGTGTTGGTGGTCATCAGTGTTGTCTCTTGTTGTTGGTGATGGCGGAGAGCCAGCGATTGTCTGGGGTCTGGTGTCATGCAGCGTGCCAAGCGCTCTTCACTGTCGCTCTCGCTGCAATCGTTCACTGGAACCAGCGTATCCAGATCGGATAGCCGCCCGGTATATCCCAATGGGGGTATTCCGCTCCGGGTGCGTGAGTTTCTAAGGTGACGGTCTACTCGATGTGACGGCGGGGTGCTGAGTGACAGGTCGGTACACGCCCATCGACATACGGACACAAGAACAAGAGGACGCAAGCATGCAGGCAGTTGCACAAGAGATTCAGCCGCTCAGGATCGACCAGCAACGTCTCTGGGATAGCCTGATGGATATGGCGAAGATCGGGGCCACGGCCAAGGGCGGCTCCTGTCGTCTTGCGTTCAGCGAGGAAGATACCCAGGGGCGCCGCCTGCTGATGCAGTGGTGCGAGGCACTTGGTTGCGAGATGCGTGTCGATGAGGTCGGAAACCTGTTCATTCGTCGTGAGGGCAGCGAGCCGTCGCTGGCCCCGGTCTCAACCGGCAGCCACCTGGACACTCAGCCCAAGGGCGGACGTTTTGATGGCATTCTCGGTGTACTGGCAGGACTTGAGGTCTTTCGAGTGCTGGATGCGCAGGGCATTGTCACGCGCCGGCCACTGGAATTGATCGTATGGGGCAATGAAGAAGGCAGCCGCTTCTCCCCGGCGATGGTAGCGTCCGGCACCTATGCGGGCGTCTTTGAGCCGACTTATACCCTGGCGCGTGAAGACAGCGCAGGCATTACCTATGGCGAAGCGCTGGCGAGCACCGGACTGCGCACGCCAGATTTCAAGACGGGCCCCAGGTTGGACAGTTATTTTGAGCTCCACATTGAACAGGGGCCGGTGCTGGAACAGGAAGGCAAGTCACTGGGGGTTGTCACCGGCGTTCAGGGAATTCGCTGGTTTGATGTCACGATTTCTGGTGTCGCGGCACATGCAGGGCCGACGCCGATGCGTTACCGCCGCGATGCGATGATGGCGGCTGCGCGCTTGATGGATCAGATCCACCAGCATGTGCAATCAGACCCGACGGGGAGTGCACGTGTCACGGTGGGCACCCTGAATATTCCCTCCGCCTCGCGCAACGTCATTCCGGGTGAGGTCAGCATGACGGTGGACCTGCGCCACGTGAAAGAAGCCGAGCTTGAGACACTGGAATCCACGTTCATGTCGATGCTTGAGAAGGTGTCGGAGGAATATGGTGTCAGTGTGGTGCAGGAGCGCATCTGGAAGTCCGAAGTCGTCGACTTCGATGAGGCATGCATCGAGGTCGTCAGGCAGGCCGTCGCCAATCAGGATGCGCCCTCACGAGAGATGATGAGCGGTGCTGGCCATGACGCCGTCTATGTTTCGCGCGTGGCGCCGACAGCAATGATCTTCGTGCCGTGTCTCGATGGCATCAGCCACAACGAGGCGGAATATGCTTCACCTGAAGACTGTGCCCTCGGCTGCCAGGCACTGCTGGAATCCGTGCTGGCGCGTGCGGGTCGCTGATTTCTCCACCGTTGCCATCTCGTTCTCACGTCTTTTCCGCCGCAGTCATCCCTCGGAGCCATACCATGCCACTCACTCATGCCCAATGGCAGCAACGTGCCAGCCAGCTGTCCTTTGAAACTCGCGCCTATCTCGATGGCGAGTTCACACACGCCGCCAGTGGCAAGACCTTTCCCTCTCTCAATCCTGCGACGGGCGACACTCTGGCGCAGGTGGCCTGCTGCGAGGCGCCCGAGGCAGAACGCGCCGTGGCTTGTGCCAGAGCTGCCTTCGACAAGGGCGATTGGTCGCGGCTGGCACCGGCAGCCCGCAAGCACACCTTGCTGCATCTGGCAGAACTCATCGCCGAGCATCAGCAGGAGCTCGCACTGCTCGATACACTCGACATGGGCAAGCCGATCACCAGTGCGCTGGGCGATGTGGCCTCTGCCATTGAATGTCTACGCTATACCGCTGAGTCCCTGGACAAGCTCTATGGTCAGGTCGCGCCGACCGGCGAAGAGGCGTTGGGACTGATCGTGCGTGAACCCCTGGGCGTGGTCGTCTCCATCGTGCCCTGGAACTTCCCGCTGATGATGACGATCTGGAAGATTGCTCCAGCCCTGGCGACTGGCAACAGTGTCATTCTCAAACCCTCCGAGAAGTCATCGCTCTCGGCGCTGCGCCTGGCGCAACTGATCGCGCTGACGGAGATACCCAAGGGAGTCTTTCAGGTACTGCCAGGCTTCGGCGCAGATGTTGGTAAGGCCCTGGCGCTTTCGATGCAGGTCGATGCCATTGCCTTTACTGGCTCGACTCAGGTGGGCAAGCTTCTGACGCAATATGCGGGTCAGTCGAATCTGAAACGGACTTTCCTCGAGTGTGGTGGCAAGAGCCCGAATATCGTGTTCGAAGACTGTGCTGATATCCCGGGCGTCGCACGTCAGGCCGCTGCCGCCATCTTCCATAATCAGGGAGAGGTTTGCATCGCAGGTTCTCGCCTGTTGGTGCATAACCGTATTCGCGAGCCATTCGTTCGTGCGCTGTGTGAAGCTGCCAGGAGCATGCAGCCGGGGGACCCGTTGGACCCGCAAAGCTTCATGGGCGCCATCGTCGATCAGGAACAGTACGACAAGATTGCCAGCTACATCGCGCTCGGTGAGCAGCAAGGGGCAAGACGTGAGGCGATCATCACGGATGACAATCGCCAGGTTGAGGGCTGTTTCATAGCGCCGACCATCTTCACTGGCGTGACGGCAGACATGGCCATCGCCAACGAGGAAATCTTTGGCCCGGTTCTCGCCGTCATGGGGTTTGATGATGAGGAACAAGCGATTGCGATCGCCAATGACTCTGACTATGGGTTGGCAGCAGGGCTCTGGAGTCAGGACGTCAACCGGGTGATTCGTGTCGCGCGCCGATTGCAGTCTGGACAGGTCTATATCAACAACTGGGCAGGGCCGGACATGACGATGCCCTTTGGTGGTGTGAAGCAGTCCGGCAATGGCCGCGACAAGTCACTGCAGACACTCGGTGAATATACCGAGACGAAGTCCATCTGGTTGGCCATTACCTGAATGGTGGTGGCGGGAATGAGCCGTGCTGGACGTTCTGACACGAACAAGCGTCTTGCAATGAAAGCGCCAGGCTCATGCCTGGCGCTTTCATTGGCGTTCGGGGCGTGATGGCTCCGGATGCGCCAGCGTTATACCTTCGTTGGCTATGCTAGGATGTCTTGATACGTCACCAGGGTCGGCTCATGATTCACAAAGAGTTGTTGTGCGCTCCAGAAATATCGAGCTGGCATTGCGTGCTGGCGAAGCTGATGACATCGGCATCTTCGGCGGAATTCCCTCGCTTGCTGCAGGACGTCTTCCACGACATTCTGCCTTTTGACACGATACTGGTCAGCACCTACAAGCAAGGGTGCGCACCCATCCTGATCTACGACAATTATCCTCCTGAGCGTCGGCAGCAGGGGGTAGAACGTTATATTGGCGATGCCTATATATTGGATCCCTTCTATACCTCGACCCAGCAAAGCTGTCGTCCCGGCGTCTACCGCCTGAGTGAGCTGGCACCTGATTGCTTCGAGGACAGTGAGTACTACAAGCATTATTACGGCGCGTTGGGACTCAAGGATGAAATTGGCATCTTCATACAACTGCCCGGCGACATCGTGATGGTGTTTTCGCTGGGATTGCATGAGACCTCTCTGCCGCTGACTCGAAAATCACTGCTGGCGCTCAAGAATCTGCAACCGATCATCGAGCCCCTCGCGCGCGAGTATTGGAAGTGGCAGGGCGTCAGTTTCGTGGATCGCCTGGAGCATCATGAGCCGGTAGAGGCCGCCTTCGATAGCTTTGGTGATGGTCTTCTGACGCAGCGTGAGCAGGACATCGTCAAGTTGTTGCTGGCCGGACACTCCACCAAATCTGCCGCGCGTGAACTCGCAATCAGCGATGGCACCGTCAAGGTACATCGCAAGCATATCTATCAGCGTCTGGCCGTTTCGAGCCAGGCCCAGATGTTCCGCCTGTTTCTGGATCACGTCTCGCTCGTCTCACGCCAGAGCGGGGCACTGAGCCAGGTCGGGCCTTGATCGGTGTTCTCGAGCGCCGGATTATCGCTACTTGATGGCTGAATGACGGCTACTCAACGACGAAAGGCTGCCCATGAGCAGCCTTTCGTGTATTCGAGAGCTTGAGAGAGGCGTCATCAGCTCAGACTGTATGACGCCCCGAGCCTTCAGGCGCGGCCGACGTGCTCGCGCAGGTGCGTGCGGTAGGCCTGGGTGTAGGCTGCCAGGTCAGGGTTCTTGATCACATCAGTGGCCAGGTAGGTCGGCAGGGCCGTCATGCCGAGGAATTCCATCGCCTTGTGCACCGGGAAGTAGACGCCATCGATGCCCTTGCCCTCGAAGAAGTTGCCTTCTTCATCAAAGGCCTCAAGTGGCGCATTCCAGGTCAGTGACAGCATGTACTGGCGGCCCTGCATCAAGCCGCCAGTGCCGTAGCCTTGGGTCGGGCTGGTGCGATGACGGCCATCGCTGGCGTACAGCGAGCCGTGGCCCTCAGTCAGGATGTCATCGAGATACTTCTTCACGGTCCACGGCAGACCCATCCACCAACCTGGGGTCTGATAGATGATCAGGTCCGCCCACAGCTGCTTCTCGATTTCCGCCTTGGCCTCGAAACCTTCCTCGATGACGGTTTCACGCACCTCATGACCCAGCTCGGCCAGCTCACCGCGCGCCAGTTCATGCAGCGTCGCGTTCAGCTCGCCATTGGAATGGGCAAAGGCCTTGCCGCCGTTGATCAGTAGAATCTTCATGCCGGGTACTCCACAACTGTTGGCTTTTCAGCAATGGCGCACAGCATGAGCGTTCGCAAGTCATTGATAAAGCGGCACTGGCGTAAAACACCTTTGCTGTGGGTGCAACAATCCAGACGGGGCACTTCCTTAAGCCATGGGAGTCGACGGGCCGTGGCTCGCTCAGTTCTCCCGTTTCACGACTGAGGGGCGGGTCTTGTTATCGACTCTACCTAGCTTCTCATGGGAGATTTCGGCTTGGCCGATTGTCTCGATAAGATGTCGATTGCGGTTAGGCAAAATCAAGTGCAGAAGCATTGGGCTCTACTGAACAGGATGTGCCTATGTGCCAATAGCTTCTCTGTCTTGCCTATCTCTGGGGGTAGTGTGTTTCAGAGCTTAGTTTGAAGTGCAATCGCTGTGCTCATCATGAACTTGAGTTACATAGGTGCCTATCGCATAAACTATCGATGACATACATCGCTTATCTACTGAGATTATATTCCTGTTAGTGTTAAAGTTTATAGGAAGTGGGGGGCGTTATAGTTGAATAATGGTTGAGGGAAATATTGGAGGGATCGTGTGGCGAGAAGATCAAGTGGACTGAGGGCTGTTGTCAAGACAGCTAAAATTCTCAATCGAATTTCAAAGCAAATAGAAAAAGATCGCCAACGTCAGCAGCGAGAGCAGAGTCGTCAAGAGCAGGCTGCCAATCGGGCGAGGGAACGCTATCACCGACAGATAGAGCAAGAGGAGCGTAGGGCTGAACTGGAGCGAGCACGGATAGCTCGCGAAGAAGAGCGTGCACGCCAGCAGCACGAGCGTGATCTTGCACGTATTACGCGAGATAAATTACGCCAAGAAAAAGAAAATCAGAGGTCTATCGAAAAAGCAGCGCGCGAAGAGTCACGGAGCCAAAAGCAATTCTGGAAAGATGAAGCTATTGCGGGTAAAGAGGCGTTAGCCAATCGAGAGCAAGAACGTGCGTCTGCCAAGCAGGATGCCATCGCGAAATTTTTGAGGTGAATTTATGGGCGATAATGTCGGAATGATAATTGTTTTTCTGATTTTCTACGGGGTCCCCATAGGCTCCATTCTTGTCTATTCACGTGAGAAGCGCAAAAGGCTTGTAAAAGAGTTGGAGAACAAAGAACTTGCTATTCGCGTTGAGCATCATGAGAAGGCTATCGATTTGGAGGCCAAGCGAGCTGATCTGGATCGTAAAGCTGAAGAGTTTGGCTCTTTGGAAGATGCGATAGTGGGTTTGGATAAGCGTCGTGAAGCCTTGACGCTTGAGTTGACTAGTACGACCAGCCAGCTCGAGGAAGCGCAATCCGCTTTCAATATAATAGATCGTGAGACTTTAGATTTGCAGCGCCTCAAAAAAGACGCTGATGCTATTGCTGCTCAAAAAGAGCGTAATGTTCAAGAGATTGAAAGTCTTAAAGATAAGTTGATTGAGCATCGCATCAAGGAGACCGCGGGCCAACGCACCATGCGACAGGTGATGTCCAAGCTTGACCTCTATACGAGGCTGGAGGAGTTTGTCGATTATGGTCATTTTGAACTCCCCGAGTACCTGTATGAAACCAGCGAGCGTTTTGCAGCTGAGATCAAGCAAATACGTCAAGCTCAGAAGGCTATGATCAAGGATAAGACGGCGTTTATCCAATATGGAGATGTTGTCATTACGGGTGATGAACGCCTTGACAAGAAGATCATTGAAGGGCAAATGAAGCTTGTCATGCGTGCCTTTAATATTGAGGCAGATGTATTGATCGGCAAGGTTAGTCCTTCTAATTTCGAGCGAACATTGAGTCAGTTCGAAAAAATTGCGAGTGACCTTGAGAAGCTGGTTGCATCACTCCGTTGTGGGCTGAATACTGATTATGTCGCTCTCAAATACGAGGAATGTGGGGTTCAATATCAATACACGCTGAAGAAGAAAGAAGAGGTTGAAGAGCAGCGAATCATTCGTGAGCAAATGCGAGAAGAGGCCAGGGCTGAAAAGGAATACAGAACTGCTATCGAAGCTGCGCAGCGTGAGGAAGAGATGTATCAAGATATTCTTGCACGCGCCAAGAATGAGCTTGAGCAGGCGTCAGCAGAGGAGCGAGCATTGGCTGAAGCCAAAGTGGCTGATCTCGAGCAGCGTCTACAGGAAGCGGAAGCAGCCAAGGAACGTACCAAGAGTCTGGCAGAGCAGACACGTCGTGGTTACGTCTATATCATCAGTAATATTGGTTCTTTTGGCGAAAATGTCTACAAGATTGGTATGACTCGTCGCCTCGATCCTATGGATCGTGTGAAAGAGCTAGGTGATGCCAGCGTACCGTTCTCATTTGACGTTCATGCTTTGATCTTCTCAGATGATGCTCCGGCGATGGAAACAGCACTTCACCGTAAGTTTTCACATTATCGAGTGAATGCCGTGAATCTACGCAAAGAGTTCTTCCATGTTGAACTCTCTTCAATTCGAGAGGCGGTGATTGAAATAGGTCATGGTGATGCTGATTTCAAGACCACTATTACGGCTGAAGAATACTTTGAGTCTCAACGCTTGAGAGAGCAGGTCGCTGCTTAAGCTGGTATAACTTTTCAAGCAACTCCTAGATGCTAGCTTTACCCAAGCCCTCATGACCCTTGGCTATATCCAGACGGGTTATGGGGGCTATTGTTATTGAGCTTGTTCCTGGGCTGCCTCTTTGTACCTGGGTTTAGGCTCAGGCACTTCCATCGTTTCTGTTCCTGCAGTGGAGAAGTCAGTTCATATCCACTAACGCAACCGCTTCAATTCTTGCCAGTTGGTGGTGTAGCGGGCGCTGCGGTGGGCGCAGCGCAGTTGCCAGGCGGCGTCGGGGCGTGCGACGCCCAGACGCACGGTGCCGCGGCCCATCTTCTGATTCATGGCGTCCAGTGTCGCCATCAGCTGCTGACTGCGTTCACGCTTGGCGATATCCGCTTCGTCGTCGAGCAACGAGAGTTGCTCGCGTGGCTGGTCAATGAGGTCGAGCAGCATCACGCCAGCCTTCATGAAGCGATAGCCGCGCAGGTAGATATGCTCCAGCGCCTGTTGCGCGGCGGCGAGTATCTCGCGGCTGTCACTGGTGGGGGCGGGCAGCTCGACGATGGTGCTGGGTGAGTATTGCGGCAGGTCGGGTCGGTGGCGATTGCTCTTGAGGAAGACCAGCACGGCGCGTGTCAGGCTGCCTTGATGGCGCAGCTTCTCGGCACCGCGCTGGGCATGTTGGCGGATGGCATCCCTGAGTTCATTCAAGTCACCGGTCATGCGCCCGAAGGAGCGCGAGGTCATGATGCGCTGGCGGGCGTCATCGGCATCATTCATCTCGAAGCAGGGCGTGCCTTGCAGTTCGCGCGCGGTGCGTTCCAGTACCACGGAATACCGCTGGCCGATGGCACGCGGGTCGGCGCAGCGCAGGTCCCAGGCAGTGTGCAGGCCTTGCAGTGCCAGGCGTTCGACCAGTCGTCGACCCACGCCCCAGACATCGCCCAGTGGCGTATCGGTCAGCAGGCGCTGGGTGCCGACTTCATCGGGTTCCAGCACGCAGACACCGCCGAATTCCGGACGCTTCTTGGCAGCGCGATTGGCCAACTTGGCCAGCGTTCGAGTTGACGCGACCCCGACACATACGGGAATGCCGGTGAACTTGCGGACATTGCGGTGCAGAGTGCGGCTCAATGTCAGCATCGAGTTGCGATCAAAGCCATCGAAACGTACGAACATCTCATCGATGGAGTAGGGCTCGACCCCGGCGGAATATTCCTCCAGCACCTCACGCACGCGCGCCGACATGTCGCCATACAACTCATAGTTGGAGGAGAGCAGGTGAATGCGCCCCTCACGGACGAGTGGCTGTAGCTGGAAGGCGGGGGTGCCCATCTCCACGCCCAGCGCCTTGAGTTCGTTGGAACGCGCGATCACGCAGCCGTCATTGTTGGACATCACGCCGACAGGGCGGCCCTCCAGACGCGGGTCGAACACCCGCTCGCAGCTGGCGTAGAAGTTGTTGCAGTCGACCAGTCCGATCATCGGCGTCTTCATACCGCGTATTCGTGGATGACGGAGCGCACCACCCCCCAGACCTGGCATTCGAGGTCGAAGATCGCGACCGGCGGATACAGAGCATTGCCGGAGCTCAGATAGGGGCGCTGACCGATCAGCTCATAACGCTTGACCACCACCTCACCCTCGACCAGTGCCACCACGATATGCCCGGGACGGGCATCGATGGAGCGGTCTACCACCAGGGTGTCGCCCTCATAGATGCCGAAGCCTTCCATGCTGTCACCCGCCACCGTCATGAAGAAGGTCGCTGCCGGGCGCTTGATCAGCCGCTCGTTGAGGTCCAGCGTGCGCCCCGCGTAATCCTCGGCCGGCGAGGGGAAGCCGGAAATGCCAGCGCGCCCCGTGATGTGAGGGTGCGGCAGTGCACAGGGCTCCGGCGCTGGATGAGGGCGAGCCAGCGAGGCATGGGACGGTTGAGCGGCAGATACGGTCATGGGTGGGGTCTCCTTTCGATACTGTATTCATATACAGTATCGGCGCTGGGAAGCCCTCAGGCAACCGATAATCCCTGCGAGTGCTGCACATTCACGAGACGCAGATCAAATGAGGTGCACCTGTGTTCAATGGTGGACGGCAGGTAAAACTGCTAGCGGATATTGCTCAGCGGTATCTCACGAAAAAGCCCGACCTCCTGGAGGCCGGGCTTTTTTGGGTCTTCCCCAATGCTGTTCTGGCTATTAGCCCGCCGGGCTCAGGATGCGGATATCGCCATCGGCGATCCAGTCACCGGCGTTGTCGCGGAAGCGCTGCATGTGTTCGGTCTCACGGTGGGCCTGCAGCGCATCGTGGGATTCCCAGGCTTCCACCACGGTGATGGTGTCGGGGCGTGGGTCGTTGTCCTTGTCGGCGGCGCGTTCGGAGTCCAGGCACGGGTGGTAGGCGTGGCAGCCATCTTCCTCGCGCACGGTGGGCGCGACGGCGCAGAGTTCATTGAAGACATCCTGAACATGGCCTTCCTTGGCGGTAACGGTGGCGATTACCCAGATCATCTTGGCTCCTTGTGACGGTGCTGACCGCCGGTGTGGTCGGGATTCTCGTGATGAGATGTCCTGACTATGTGGAGCCGTTTCTGGCCACTGCAAGGGGCAGGGGCTGACTGCCGGCATGACCCTGCATGATGAGCACACGAAAGCGCCGGACAGCAGGGCTGTCCGGCGCAGTTGTTATCAGACGCAGTTGTTATCAGATGATGATCCGCGGATCAGAAAGCGAAGGCGATGGATCAGGACGGGAAGGCGAACTGGGCGCCTTCACGCAGACCGGCGGAAGGCCAGCGCTGGGTGATGGTCTTGCGGCGAGTGTAGAAGCGCACCGCATCCGGGCCGTAGGCGGACAGATCGCCGAACAGCGAGCGCTTCCAGCCACCGAAGCTGTGATAGGCGACCGGTACCGGCAGCGGCACGTTGATGCCGACCATGCCGACCTGGATGTGATCACTGAAGTAGCGGGCGGCTTCGCCATCGCGGGTATAGATGCAGGTGCCATTGCCGTATTCGTGATCATTGATCAGCTGCATGGCGGCTTCCATCGAATCGGCGCGCACGACCAGCAGCACCGGGCCGAAGATCTCTTCCTGGTAGCAGGTCATCTCCGGGGTGACGCCATCGATCAGGGTGCCGCCGACGAAGAAGCCGTTCTCGCCGCCTTCGACCTGCGGATTGCGGCCATCGACCACCACCGTCGCGCCTTGCTGCTCGGCGCTGTCGATGTAGCCGACCACCTTGTCGCGATGGGCCGCGGTGATCAGCGGGCCGAAATCATTGCCCTTGTCGCTGTAGATGCCGACCTTGAGGCCTTCCATCTGCTGCTTCATCTGCGCGATCAGCTTGTCGGCGGCGTCATCTCCCACGGCCACCGCGACGGACAGTGCCATGCAGCGCTCACCGGAGGAGCCGAAGGCGGCGCCATTCAGTGAGTTGGCCACGTATTCCATGTCGGCGTCCGGCATCACGATGGCGTGGTTCTTGGCGCCACCGAGGGCCTGACAGCGCTTGCCGTTGGCCGCGGCGCGGCTGTAGATGTATTCGGCGATCGGGGTGGAACCGACGAAGCTGACCGCCTGGATGCGCGGGTCGTCCAGCAGCGTATCGACGGCTTCCTTGTCGCCATTGACGACATTCATGACGCCGGCCGGCAGGCCAGCCTCCATCAGCAGCTCGGCGATGAACAGCGTGGAGGTCGGGTCGCGCTCGGAAGGCTTGAGGACGAAGGTATTGCCGCAGGCGATCGCCATTGGATACATCCACAGCGGCACCATGGCCGGGAAGTTGAACGGCGTGATGCCGGCAACGACGCCCAGTGGCTGGAATTCGCTCCAGGAATCGATGCCCGGGCCGGTATTGCGGCTGTGCTCGCCCTTGAGCAGTTCCGGGGCGCTGCAGGCATATTCGACATTCTCGATGCCGCGCTGCAATTCGCCCAGCGCATCGTGACAGATCTTGCCGTGCTCCTGGCCGATCAGGCGGGCGATCTCGTCGGCGTGCTCTTCCAGCAGCTGCTTGAAGCGGAACATCACTCGGGCGCGCTTGATCGGCGGCGTATTGCGCCATTCCGGGAAGGCGGCGGCGGCGGCCGCGATGGCTTCCTCGACGGTCGCCTTGCTGGCCAGGCGCACCTGACCGCCGACCTCACCGGTGGAGGGATTGAAGATGTCCTGGGTACGGCCTTCGCTGTGATCGAGGTTGCCGTTGATGAGGTGACCGAGCGTTTTCATTGTTGTGGGCTCCATGAAATGACTTGCAAGAAAAAGGGCAGTAATGGGGCTGGCGTCGATCGCCAGTCCGAACGTGATTGTCAGTCTTAAGCTTCGATCATCAGTCCTGTGCGGCGAAGGCATCACCCAGGGCATTGATCAGACGGTCCAGTTCATCGTGCTCGGTGATGAACGGCAGGCCTAGCTGAATGGTGTCGCCGCCGTAACGGACATAGAAACCGGCCTTCCAGCAGTGCATGGCAATCTCATACGGGCGCCGCGCCGGCTCGCCGGGATAGGCCTCGACCTGCAGGGCACCGGCCAGGCCGTAGTTGCGGATGTCGCTGATGTAGCGCGTGCCCTTGAGCTCATGCAGCTTCTTCTCGAATACCGGACTCAGCTCGCGGACGCGGGAGATGAGCTGGTCGTTCTCGAGCACGTCGAGGGCTGCCAGCGCCGCGGCACACGCCACCGGGTGACCGGAGTAGGTGTAGCCGTGGGGAATCTCCATCATGTAGTCGGGGCCGCCGTTGTCCATGAAGGTCTGGTAGATGTCGCCCTTGACGACCACGGCGCCCATCGGCACCGCGCCATTGGTGATCTGCTTGGCGACGTTGAGGATATCCGGCGTGACCCCGAATTCCTCGGCGCCGCTCATGGCGCCCATGCGCCCGAAGCCGGTGATGACCTCATCGAAGATCAACAGGATGTCGTGCTGGTCGCATATCTCGCGCAGGCGCTTGAGATAGCCCACTGGCGGCGGCAGCACGCCGGCGGAGCCTGCCATCGGCTCGACGATGACAGCGGCGATATTGGAGGCATCATGCAGCGCGATCAGCTCCAGCAGCTCATCGGCGCGCTCGGCACCGGTCCTGGGCATGCCGGGCGTGAAGACATTTTCCTTGAGCAGGGTATGCGGCAGGTGATCGGCATCGACCCCCTGACCGTAGAGCGAGCGGTTGGCCCCGATGCCGCCGACGCTGAAGCCCCCGAAGTTGACGCCGTGGTAGCCCTTGCTGCGCCCGATCAGCTTGGTCTTGGTCGGCTTGCCTTTCTTGCGCCAGTAGGCACGCGCGATCTTCAGCGAGGTGTCGGCACTCTCGGAGCCGGAGCCGGTGAAGAAGACGTGATCCAGCCCCTCAGGCATCAGCGTCTTGATGCGATGCGCCAGCTCGAAGGCCTTGGGATGGCCGTACTGGAAGGCGGGTGCGTAATCCAGCTCACGCAGCTGCGCGCTGACCGCCTCGGCGATTTCCGGGCGGCAATGACCGGCACCGCAAGTCCAGAGACCCGACAGGCCATCGAAGATCTGACGGCCCTGGGAGTCCGTGAAGTAGGCTCCCTGCGCCTTGGTGATGATGCGCGGGTCCTGCTTGAACTGGCGGTTGGCCGTGTAGGGCATCCAGTAGGCATCGAGCTGCTCCTGGCTCAAGCCTGCCTGGGCGGAAGGGGATGTATCGAAGGCGGTCATGATGTCTCCCACAGAGTGTGTTGTTGTTGGTTCTCGGCTCCTGTCCAACTAGATTAGGAAGTCCTTTTGGTAAGATAAATGCCATTGTCTTTATCTTCAGGAAAGCATTTACTTAACTTTCCATGTCGTGGAAATCAGGAGGGCAGACCATGCGCAAGGACGGCATGAGAGGACAGCTTGGCGATGCCGATCTGCGCTTGCTGCGCATCTTTCGCAAGGTGGTGGAGTGCGGCGGCTTCTCGGCGGCCGAGATCGAGCTCAACATCAGTCGCTCCGCCATCAGCATGGCGATGAGTGACTTGGAGACGCGGCTTGGCCTCAAGCTCTGCCAGCGGGGTCGCAGTGGTTTTGCGCTCACCAATGAGGGAAGAGACGTCCATGAAGCCGCGATGCAGATGCTGGCAGCGGCGGAAGGCTTTCGCACGCGCATCAACGGACTGCACGCCTGGCTCAAGGGCGAGCTGAACATCGGCATCACCGACAACCTGGTCACCATGCCGGAGATGCACATCACTCACGCCCTGAGCGCGCTCAAGAAGCACGGCCCGGAAGTGAAGATCAACATCCGCATGATCCCGCCCAATGAGATCGAGCGTGCCGTACTGGATGGGCGATTGCATACCGGCGTGATCCCGACGCTCAAGACGCTGCCGGGGCTCGAGTATCGCTCGCTCTACGAGGAAACCTCCTGCCTTTACTGCGCGCGGGGCCATGTGCTGTTCCGTGAACCCCGGGCGGGCGACACCCTCGCGCGCGGGCGACCGGTGGGCGAGGAAGAGATTCGCCAGCATGATGCGGTGCTGCCGGCCTACGCACAGACGCCTGCGATCAAGGCGCTGCACGAGCCGCTCAAAGCCGCCGCTTCCGCGACTGACCGCGAGGGCATCGCCTTTCTGGTGCTCTCCGGGCGTTATCTCGGCTATCTGCCCACCCACTATGCCGAGCGCTGGGTGCGCGATGGCCAGATGCAGGCGCTCAGCCCGGTGGCCAACTCCTATGTCACCTATTACAGCGCCATCACGCGCAAGAGCCGCGCACCCAATCTGGTGCTGGAGCGTTATCTGACCGAGCTGGACGCCCTGCGCCAGGCGACACCGACACGGAAAGCGCCATCTACCCAGGAGGGCCGGTCATGAACAAGTCCAAGCGTGCCGGGGTCAGGGAAGTCGCCCAGCAGGCGGGGGTGTCGGTCGCGACGGTCTCACGGGTGCTCAACAATCCGGAAAAGGTGGTGAAGAAGACGGCTGACAAGGTGCTGGCGGCGGCCGAAGCGCTCGATTTCCTGCCCAACAATGCCGCGCGTGTGTTGTCTCAGCATCAATCGCGCACCCTGGGGATCGTGATCCCGACCTTCGAGAATCAGATCTACGCCAAGTTCATCGATGCATTGGAGGGCGCGCTGGCGCGGGCGCACTACAGTCTGATGGTGACGACCACCCAGAAGGGGCGGGTGATGGAATTCGACAAGGTACGCGAGCTGGTCAACATGGGGGTGGACGCCGTGATTCTGCCCGGCGGCAGTCATGCCGCCGAGACACTGGACTACCTGTCACGCTTCTCGGTGCCGGTGGTCTTCAACAGCATCTACCTGCCGGACTCGCCGTTGATCACGGTGGGCTATGACAACTACGGCCTGGCCAAGGCGCTGGCGGAGTATCTGATGGCCTTGGGCCATCAGCGTATCGTCATCCTCTCCGAGCCGCTGGCGCACAACGACCGCGCGCGCCTGCGCTACGACGGCGCCGTTGCCGCGCTGCAGGCGCTGGAGAGTGCCAGCGCCGATCGCGAGCATGATCAGTTCGTCGATGTCACCACCGCCGGGGCGAGCGCCGCGATAGGCGAGCTTTCTTGTGAGCCTGGGGGCGCGCTCGATGGCGAAGGGCAAGGCGGCCTGCGGGATGGCATCACCGCCGTGATGTGCCTCAATGACGTGCTGGCCAGTGGTGCCATGCTGGCGCTGCAGCGGCGGGGAATCCGTGTGCCGCAACAGGTCTCGGTGGTGGGATTCGATGACCTGGAAATGGCGGAGTTCCTCAATCCACCGCTGACGACGGTAGACCTGCCGGTGGAGGAGATGGGCGAAGTGATCGCCCAGGCGTTGATCCGCCATCTCGAGGACGACGCGCCCTTGACGTCACGCTTGCTGGACGCGTCGCTGGCGATTCGCGGTAGTGCAGGCCCGGCGCCCAGTCAGGGCTGAGCACCTGTTCATGGGGCCTGATTCACAGCGTCTTGTAGTCGACCCAGCCCGGACCATAGATCGGCTGCAACCAGGCGCGATGCAGGGAGTTGTCCAGTGACTCGGCCTGAAAGCGCACGTACTTCCAGTCGCCGTCCAGTTCCAGCTCCCACTCTGCGGCAGCGGTGGGGGCCGTGATCTCGATCAGCTGCGGCGCGTCTGGCTCGCCTGCGCCTGTGGGGTCCACGCCTCGCTGCACCATCGCCTTCCACTTCACCTTGCCCTGTGCGCTGACGCGCAAGGTATAGCGTCCCTGCTGTTCAGACATTGCCAGTGGCGTATCGGCCAGCATCACCCCGGTGCTGGCATAGAAGCGGTTGCGCTTCACGTTGCGCAGGATATCGGCCTCATTGAGCGCCGCGGCCACCATGATGAAGCCCAGTGGCGCGTAGTTCTCGTAGACATATTGTTCGCGATAGAACTCGTCGTTGCCGGCAAAGCCTGCACAGCGCACTCCCTCACACAGAAGATCATCCCAGCAGGGTTCTGCCATGTGCGGCGCATAGGGTCTGGCCCCCATGTGTTCTTCCAGGATGGAAAGGCCGTTGTAGACCTCCATGCCCATGATGTTCATCTCCGCGAGGCGCGCACAGGGGTTGAGGAGCGTCTTCTTGATCTGTGTCCATTCGCCGCCTTCGCGTGGGCGGGTGGTCTCGAAGAAGTTGGGATGGGCGCAGATCGACAGGCCGCCGACCTTGCCCATGCTCAGCACATGCAGATATTTCGAATGCTCGCCGGCGAAATAGCCGTCGAGATAGCCGCCATCGTCGATGGTGTCGTTCTGGATCTCGCGCCCCGGAATCACCACGAAGTCATCACGCTGCTCACCACGTGAGAACAGCTCGATATTGTTGAGGTAGGGGTGAACCGAGGTGCACACGAAATCGAAGTGGAAGGGAGCGGCCTGTGAGCGCCGGATCACTTCGTCATGATCCTCGCCATGAATCCGGTCCATCGAAATGCTCTCATCGAGCGCTTCGCGGGTATGCACATGAATATTGCCCTTGAGCCAACGCGTGCCGGGCTGAGGCTCTGACTCGCTCAGCGGGGCGTAGGGATTATGGACACGATGGGCGGCTGGCCTGGCGGCGCTGTGGGAAGTCGGTACTGCTCGGGTCATGTGAGTCATCCTTGTCATGACGGCGTGCCAGAGAATCCTGCTGATCAGTCAGCGGGTGAAGAGATCACAAGCAAGCGGCAAGCCAGGCACCAGGGGGCGGTGAAATGGCTCGTGGCGATGACAAGCCCCGAGCCACTTCCTGTCTTTACGATCCTGGTGATCCGGTGTCGCTCAGACAGCCTTCGAGGCCAGCGCGATATCCGGTTTGGCGGCGTCCGGGAGAGCGCTTGCGGCGTGTGACTCGGCGCCATCCCAGTAATAGGCCGCGACATCCTCGCTGGGGCTATGACGGGTCAGCTTGCTGACGACCACCAGCACGACCAGCGAGGTCAGGAAGCCCGGGTAGGCGGGGTCGATGCCAGTCGACAGCAGTGGCCAGAGGGCGGTGACACTCAGGGCGCTCGCCATGCTGCTGATGCAGCCCCGGGACGTCGCAGGCTTCCAGAACATCACCGCGAAGAACGGGAAGATCAGCGTGGTGGCCGAGATGCGCAGCGCCCATTGATAGGCCGAGATGATGTCGGTCATCAGGAAGGTGACGCCCAGTCCCAGCACGCTGATGATGACGACACTCAGGCGCGCCGAGGCCATCTTCTGCTTCTCGTTGGCGTGACGATTGATGAAGTTGCCATAGAGGTCATGCGCCAGATTGGAGCTGCCCTGCAGGATGTAGGAATCCGCCGAGGTCATCAGGGCGGCCAGCAGGCCGACGATGACCAGCCCGCCGATGGCCGGGTGCAGCAACTGCATGGTGACGTAGGAGAAGACGAGATCGGCCGAGGTATCCAGCGGCACGAATTGACGCGCCAGCACGCCGATGCAGTAGGGCAAAGAAGGAGATCAGCATCACGATGGAGAAGCCTGACACGCCGGCCTTGATGGCCACATCCTCACTTTCGGAGGCGAAGATGCGTTGCCAGGTGCACTGCCAGACGAGGTAGAACGGCGCCACCGTCAGCGCGAAGGTCACTACCTCCATTGTCTTGCCCTCGGGCAGCGGGGCGAGAAACTCGATCGGCGTATTGAGCAGGGCATGTTCCAGCCCTCCGGCATAACTCAGGGCAGTGAAGCCCAGCACCATGATGCCGGCGATCAGCAGGATGCTCTGCAGGGCATCGGTGACGATGGCCGCTTCAAGGCCTCCCAGAATGGTGAAGCCGAGAATCAGCGCAAAGGACACGAAGATGGCGGTATTGAATTCCAACCCCAGCACCACGGTGAGAATGGTGCTCATGCCGATGATCTGGATCGCGGTGGCAGGCACCGAGTAGACGAAGGCCGAGAAGAACGAGGGAAACAGACTGGCCTTGCGGCCGAAGCGGCGCCCGAACAGATCCGCCAGGGTATAGAGCTTCTTGCGACGCAGCGGGCGGCTGAAGAAGATGACCAGCATCAGGCTCGCGATGATGCCGGGCAGGGCAAACATGAAGTAGCCGGAGAGTCCCTTGGGAAAGCCCATTCCCATCCAGCCGATGAAGGCTGCCGCGCCACACCAGGTACTGATGGTGGTGCCGGTGATCTTCCAGTAGCCCATGTTCCAGCCGGCAATCAGATAGCTGTCAGAGGTCTTCACCTTGCGGAAGTAGTAGTAGCCGATCGCGAACATGATCACGAAATAGCCAATGATATAGGAGTAGTACCAAGCCATAGTCGAGTCTCCGTTTATTGTTGATTGTTCTATGAAGGTCATGCATGGAGCGGGGCGTACGTGGCGTAGCAGGGACTGAAACGACCCTCTGATTGTTGGGGATGATGCAGTGGGGCAGGTAGCGGACATGACCGGGGCAACCATGTCTTGTCTTCGAATGTAACCCGTTACATCGACTCAATCTAGCCGAGAAAATGGCACTGTCAAAAACATATTTCACCGGCGGACGAAAGTCTCATGCCGGCGCGATGGCAAGATTCTCGTGGGGAGGGGAGTCATGCAAGAGGCGTCATCCTCATGCCTTTTCGCGCAGAAACAGATGCCGTAGCTGGAGGAAACGACGACAACTCTGCCGCCATTCGGGCGATATGACTGCCAGAGGAATGAAGGGCTATACAGGTCGCGTCTCGCAACGCTGTCATGGCAGGCGATTTTTTCTTCGGCCTGCAGGGCATGGCAGGGCATGAAATCGGGGCGAGCTCAGTCAGGAAGGCGGGCGAGCTCGATCAGGAAGGCGTACAGAATCACGGGGTCATCTGAAATACGCACTGTGTCTTGGCCAGCGTAAAGCCGCAGGCGGCATAGAATCTCCTGGCGACATCGCGCGCCTCATGGGTGCGAACCCGCAGGGTCAGCGCCTCGTCGGATGCCCAGGCGATGGCCTGCCTGGCCAACGCCCGCCCTGCGCCTTGTCGTTGCGCCTCTTGTGCGACGGACAGGCCCAAGATCTCGATGAAATCGGCTGAAGCGACACGAAAGACATGCTGGGCATGCAGCCAGCCAATCACTTCGCCCGCCTGTTCCGCCACCCAGATGCGGTCATGGCGTGACGCCAACAGGTGCTCCAGTCGCTGCAGGATCAACGCATCATCGTCGTGGGGCAGATAGCCCAGTGCGGACGCAACGCGTGAAATTCCCTGAGCATCCTTGGGTGTGGCAAGGCGAATCTTCATTGATGTTGTCCAGTCCCCATGACGATGATGATGGATGTTCGAGGGTCTCATTCGTCAGAGAGGCTCATTCATCGTCGTAGTGAATGATCGACAGCAGCTGAATCGGTACCTCGTTCAATTTCTCGGGGCCATGCGGCACACCGGCATCGAAAGCCAGGCTGTCACCGGGCCCCATGTCATAGAACTTGTCACCATGACGGTAGGTGAGGTTGCCGGAAAGCAGGTAGATGAATTCATGCCCGGCATGACAGAAGTTGGGGAAGACTTCGCTGGCGTCATCCATGGTGATCAGGAAGGGTTCGTAGCGCTTCTTGGGGCCTTGTTTGTAGCTCAACAGTTGGTAGGCATGGCCGACTTCCGTGCCGGTGCGCACTACCTGCATGCCTTGTCCGGCCTTGATGTGCTGGGCACCACGCCCGTTGACATCGTAATCGCTGAACAGCTTCGAGATCGGCAGGCTCAAGGCATTGCACAGCTTGTTGAGGGTATCGAGGCTGGTGGATACCTGGGCGTTCTCCACCTTGCTGATCATGCCCTGGCTGACACCGGCGATACGCGAGACGTCGGAAATCTTGTAGCCCTGCGAGACTCGCTGCTGCTTGAGCGCGCGCGCAATGTGCTGCTCGAGTCCCAGGCGTGTCTCGTCGGCTGCCGCGGTGATGGTCTCCTTCACCTCGGACTGCGCGGCAGGTTCCGCGGCCAGCGAAGGCGCTTTCGTGTCAGGAGCTTTCGTGTCAGGAGCTTTCGTGTCAGACACTTTCGTGTCAGGCGCTGTCGGTTGAGGTGTATCGGAGGAATGTGAGGATTCTCGCGGCATGGATAACTCCTGTGGCGGAGGTGAATGCGATAAGGACAATGATCAGGCGGGGTGAGAATACGCGTCCTTGTGGGAGTCGTTGCGCGTCACCCGCGTGCGAATATCGGGTGACATTATCAAGTTTACCGCCAACCCTCATCCACGTTTGTGGCCAGTCCTCGGTCTGACTCCATGGCATGTGATGCAAGAGGCCTCCTCGACGCCATGCCGAGGAGGCCTCTCAGGTTTCACGCTATCCAGCATCACGCGATTCGCGCTGTCGCCGCGGGGCTTGAGCTGTTGCCTCGCGGCTTGAGCTTGTTGCCTCGTGGCTGTGGCGTGCGATCAGCCGCGAGCCAGTCGCTTGGCCTTTTCCGGGTCATCGAAGGGCAGGGAATGGCTGATGGCCGAGAGGCTGGTCTCGCCGTCAGTGCCGGTCTTGAGGGTCAGCGGGGTGCCATGCTCGGCATAGCCGGGCTCGAGACGTGCCAGCGCCATGGAACGATCGCTCAGGCGCGAGTACATGCCCTGGGTGATGACCCCGACACACTTGCCGTCGGCGTAGACCTTGTCACCGATCTGGGCGACGTCTTTCGAATCCAGCAGCACGCCATAGACCTTGACGCGCTCCTTGCCCTGCAGCGCGAAGTGTTCGCTGGCGCCACGGAATTCGGTCTTGCCCGGCGAGACGGTGAAGTCCAGGCCCAGCTCCCACAGGGTGTCGCCCACCGGCTGGTCGGGATACGGGTAGGTTTCGGAATTGTCCGCCGGGTAGAACAGCAGGTGGCTCTCGACCCGCAGCCAGTCAAGGGTGCCGAAGCTGCACGGCTTGATGCCCATGTCGGCACCCTCCTCAAGGATCTGCTCCCACAGAGAGGGGGCGTCCTTGGCCTTGCAGAAGATCTCGTAGCCACGCTCGCCGGTGTAGCCGGTGCGCGAGATCATCACGTGGCAGCCGAACAGCTGGGTCTGCAGATGGTGGAAGTAACGCAGCTCACGGATACCCGGCACGTGACGCTCCAGGAAATCCACCGCGACCGGCCCCTGCAGTGACATGTCATGCATGTCGTCATCGAAGGTCAGGCTGACGGCGCGCCCCAGGGCACTCTTGGCCAGCATTTCATTCGCGGTGCCCGTGCCGTGCACCACGAGGTAGGAGTTCGGCGCCAGACAATAGACGATGCAGTCGTCGACGAACTTGCCGGCCTCATTCAAGACGCTGGCGTACACCGACTTGCCCGGATACAGCTTGGACATGTCCCGCGTGGTGACGTAATCCAGCACGGCCTGAGCATGCGGGCCATTGCAGTGGATCTTCTTGAGCCCCGAGACATCCATCAGACCGGCGCGGGTGCGAATGGTCTCGTGGTCATCGGCCGTATCCGAGACGGCGTAATTCCAGGCGGTGCCCATGCCATTCCAGTCTTCAAGCTCCGCGCCCAGCTTGCGGTGTTGTTCGGCCAGTGCCGAGATGCGCCATGAATTCGCCATGCGTCCCTTTCTCCTGTGAGTCGTGCTGCCTAGCGTAAATGGGGGGTGCCGTAGTCCTGCTGATGCTGGCGAAGATGGCGCGCAAGACGCGCATCCGCCGCAGGAGGTGTTGTTGTTCTTTCGCCTTTTCAGGCGCCTCTTCAGGCGCTTCACAAGGGCTTGTGCCTGCTGCTTGCCTTGCCTGATCGCACGAGGGTCGATTCTTGAAAGGAAAGAAACATTCCTCATGGTTAAGCAAGGGGCTTGCCAATTCCGTCAAAGGCCATGGCCACGGCAGCCCTTGAGCGAGTCAGGCGCCGATCGGCAGCACGAATTCGGGCGTGAATATTAGCGCTTTGCGTCATGCTGGTGCGAAGAGAGGGCTTTGGGCACCGAAATGATGCCTATTTCGAGAAACGGGCAGGAATTCACTCAGGATCACCTGGCGTTTCCTGTGGGTGGAAATGAGCTTGGAAAATAAATTTCCATGCAAAACAGGAGGTTGGTGAAAAGCTCTGGGCGACAGCTGACGAAATGGCATGCTGCATGCTTTTCTTTGAGGGAAATAAAGTTGACCAGCAGGAATCACAAAAACTCGTTTCATCCGCTATCTTGACGTGGCGAGTCACCACAAGGGGTCAGGTTTCCCGGGGTGGCAGACAGTGTCGAGGGAGATGGAACCCGGTCCGCTCTCAGAGGAAACCCAGATGTCACCCGAAAACGCGCAACAGTTCATCAAGGATCACGACATTCGCTATCTGCTGGCGCAGTTCGTGGATATTCATGGCGCTGCCAAGACCAAGTCCGTGCCGGCCAATTGCCTGATGGATGTGGTCGAGAAGGGCGCCGGCTTTGCCGGCTTTGCCGTCAGTGGTCTCGGCATGTCGCCGGAGGGGCCGGACTTCATGGCGCGGGGTGATCTGAGCTCGTTGTCGTTGGTGCCGTGGCAGCCGGGTTATGCGCGCATGGCCTGTGATGGCTACGTCAATGGGCAACCGTTCGCCAACGACAGCCGCGTGGTGCTGCTCAAGCAGCTGGAGCGCCTGAAGGAGAAGGGCTGGACGCTCAATAGCGGGCTGGAGCCGGAATTCTCGCTGTTCCGCCGGGGGGAAGCGGGTGAGCTGTTGCCGGTGGACGAGAGCGATACCCTCGCCAAGCCCTGCTACGACTACAAGGGCCTGTCGCGTTCGCGTGAATTCCTCGAACGTCTGGTCGAATCGCTGCAGGCGGTGGACTTCGACGTCTATCAGATCGATCACGAGGACGCCAACGGCCAGTTCGAGATCAACTACACCTACAGCGATGCGCTGACCTCGGCAGACCGCTTCACCTTCGTGCGCATGGCCGCCGGCGAGATCGCCAATGACCTGGGCATGGTGTGCTCCTTCATGCCCAAGCCACTGGCGGACCGCCCGGGCAACGGCATGCACTTCCACCTGTCCGTATGTGATGACACCGGCCGCAACCTGTTCGGCGATGACTCCGACGCCCAGGGCATGGGTCTGTCACCGCTGGCGTACCACTTCCTCGGCGGATTGCTGGCACATGCCCCGGCACTGTGTGCCTTTGCCGCGCCGACCGTCAATTCCTACAAGCGTCTGGTCGGCGGTGGCAGCACCAGCGGCGCGACCTGGGCACCGGTCTTCATCGCCTACGGTGACAACAACCGCTCGGCCATGGTGCGTGTGCCCTACGGTCGCCTCGAGTTCCGCCTGCCGGACGCCGGCTGCAACCCCTATCTCGTGCACGCCGCCATCATCGCGGCGGGGCTGGATGGCGTGGCGCGCAAGCTGGACCCGGGCACGCCCCACAACATCAATCTCTACTCGCTGACCCCGAGCGAATGCGCCGAAAAGGGCATCGAGAAGCTGCCGCAGAATCTTTCGCTGGCCATCGATGCGCTCGAGGCGGACAGCATTCTGCGCGAGAGCCTGGGCGAGGGAATCTGCGCCGAGTTCATGCGCCTCAAGCGCGAGGAATGGCTGGATTACAACGCACAGGTCAGTGCCTGGGAAGTCCAGCGCTACGCCGAATTCTTCTGATCTCATCCGGCGGCGCTCGCGGATCTCGCGGGTCATGCCAGACGAGGGTCGCCACTGTCACCACCACGCTCAAGACACCAGGCAGGAGACGCCTCCTGCCCGTGAGAGGACATCACCATGTGTGGAATCGTAGGGCTTTATCTCAAGAACCCGGCGCTGGAATCGCGCCTGGGGGAGCTGTTCGAGCCGATGTTGATCGCGATGACCGATCGCGGCCCGGACAGCGCCGGCTTCGCCATCTATGGCGACGAATTTGACGCTGGCATCAAGCTGACGCTGCAAAGCGATGGTGCCGATGAGGATTGGGAGGCGATCGCCAAGGGCCTGGGCGAGCAGGTCGGCACGGTGGCGGACTGGTTCAGCAATGCCAGTGTCGCGGTATTCAAGATCGCCGGGGAAGAAAGTGCCGTGCGCAGCTGGCTTGCCGACAGCGCCCCGCAGATTCGCGTGCTGAGCGTGGGGCAGAGCATCGAGATCCTCAAGGCGGTGGGCCTGCCGGCCCATATCGCCAGCCTCTATGGCCTCAAGGGCATGCAGGGCAGCCACATCATCGGCCATACCCGCATGGCGACCGAAAGCGCCGTGACCCTGCAGGGCAGCCACCCGTTCTCCACCGGGCGTGATCTGTGCCTGGTCCACAACGGCTCGCTGTCCAACCACAACTGGCTGCGCACCAAGCTCAAGCGTGAGGGCATCAGCTTCGAGACCGACAACGATTCCGAAGTCGCCGCCGGCTACCTGACCTGGCGTCTGGAGCAGGGCGACAGCCTGGAAGCCGCGATCACCGGCGCCCTGAAGGACCTTGATGGCTTCTTCACCTTCACCATCGGCACGCGTGATGGCTTCGCCGTGGTACGTGACCCGATCGCCTGCAAGCCTGCCGTGATCGCCGAGACCGATGACTACGTGGCCATGGCCTCGGAATACCGTGCCCTGGCCAGTCTGCCGGGCATCAAGGATGCCCGCGTGTGGGAGCCGGAACCCGGCCGCCTGTACCTGTGGGAAAAAGACACCGCCCGTTCGGAGGCCGCGTAATGATGAAGACACACGATCTGGCCGTTGAAGGGCTGCGCGAATTGAACCAGGCCCTGCACGATGCCGACACCCTGAAGGACGCGCGCGAGTGGCGAGTGGTCAATTCCGACGGCGCCCACAACATCGCCTGCGGCATCAATGACGACATCAGTGTCGATATCGATGGCCATGCGGGCTACTACTGCGCGGGCATGAACCAGAAGGCCAGCGTCACCATCCACGGCAACACCGGGGTCGGGGTGGCGGAAAACATGATGTCGGGCTGCGTGCGGGTCAAGGGCGATGCTTCCCAGTCCGCGGGCGCGACTGCCCACGGCGGCCTGCTGATCATCGAAGGCAATGCCTCGGCGCGCTGTGGCATCTCGATGAAGGGCGTGGATATCGTCGTCAAGGGCAACATCGGGGCCATGAGTGCCTTCATGGGCCAGGCGGGACGCATGGTGGTCTGCGGCGACGCCGGTGAAGGGCTCGGCGATTCGCTCTATGAAGCGCGAATCTACGTGAAGGGCACGGTCGCATCGCTGGGCGCGGACTGCATCGCCAAGGACATGCGTGCCGAGCACCTGGAAGAACTGGCGGAGTTGCTGGCGAGTGCCGGAATCGAGGAAGACCCGGCCAGCTTCACGCGTTATGGATCTGCGCGTCAGCTCTATCACTTCAAGGTCGACAACGCCTCAGCCTACTGATCAGGATGCTCAACATGACCGACGAGACTCAAACACAGCCCTACAACCCGGCACTGCGGGAATCCGCGACCTTCGGCCGCGATGTCATCCATGAGATCCAGCGCGCGGCGGAGACGGGAATCTACGATATCCGTGGCTGGGGCGCCAAGCGCAAGGTGCCGCATTTCGATGACCTGCTGTTCCTCGGCGCCAGCATGTCGCGCTATCCGTTGGAAGGCTATCGCGAGAAGTGCGAGACCGAAGTCGTGCTCGGCACGCGCCATGCCAGGAAGCCGGTCGTGATCAGCACGCCGGTGACCATCGCCGGCATGAGCTTCGGTGCCCTGTCCGCCCAGGCCAAGGAAGCGCTGGGCCGGGGTGCCTCGGAAATCGGCACCTCCACCACCACCGGCGATGGCGGCATGACCCGGGAAGAGCGCGGCCAGTCCTCGCGCCTCGTCTATCAGTATCTGCCGTCACGTTATGGCATGAACCCGGACGACCTGCGCAAGGCCGACGCCATTGAAGTCGTGCTCGGCCAGGGCGCCAAGCCCGGCGGTGGCGGCATGCTGCTGGGCCAGAAGATTTCCGAGCGGGTCGCGGGCATGCGTACGCTGCCGCAGGGCATCGACCAGCGCAGCGCCTGTCGCCACCCGGACTGGACCGGCCCGGATGACCTGGCGATCAAGATTGCCGAACTGCGCGAGATCACCGACTGGCAGGTGCCGATCTACGTCAAGATCGGCGCGACCCGCACCTACTACGACGTCAAGCTGGCGGTGAAGGCGGGCGCGGATGTCATCGTGCTGGATGGCATGCAGGGCGGCACCGCCGCCACCCAGGATGTCTTCATCGAACACGTCGGCATCCCGACCATGGCCGCCATCCCCCAGGCCACTCAGGCACTGCAGGAGATGGGCCTGCACCGTGAGGTGCAGCTGATCGTCTCCGGCGGGATTCGCAACGGCGCCGATGTGGCCAAGGCGATCGCGCTGGGTGCCGACGCCGTGGCCATCGGTACCGCCGCCTTGATTGCGCTGGGCGACAACCATCCGCGCTATGCCGATGAGTATCAGAAGCTGGGGTCCGCCGCCGGTTTCTATGACGACTTCCAGGATGGCAAGTGTCCGGCCGGTATTTCCACCCAGGACCCGGAGCTGAGCCAGCGACTGGACCCGGTCGCAGCCGGCAAGCGTCTGGCCAACTACCTGCGCGTGCTGACGCTGGAAGCCCAGACCCTGGCACGTGCCTGTGGCAAGTCGCACCTGCACCACCTGGAACCGGAAGATCTGGTCGCTCTTAACGTGGAAGCCGCGGCCATGGCCCGGGTGCCGCTGGCGGGCACCAACTGGGTGCCGGGCCAAGGCGGATATTGATGGCACGATCTCTCTTGTGCGTGTGCCATTGCGCATGATTGTCATGGCAAAGCTGCGAAGCCTTTTGTCAGCAAGTTCGCCGCAATGTTGTCCATGCAAGCTGTCGCAGTGACAAGAACTCTGCTCCGGTTGATGTAGAAAAATATGACCTGATTATATCGAGTCACTAGAGCGCCTCACCCCTTCGGTGAGGCGCTTTCTTTTGTGCTGAGTCAAGTCAAGGAATCCGGCCAATATCATGCAAGCGAAAGCGCGTCAGAATGCTGGCGTTAGAGTAGCACATGGTGTCGTGTCGATTGAGAGGTCGTGATTTTCTCAAGGCTGAGTTTTTCCATTCTTTCAGGATCTTGTGGTTATTTCATGAGAAAGATGTCAGGCGTAGAGGTTGGCGTGTGGGGTGAGGTTGAATCAGGGCAATAATGGTGAATACAAGCCGTTTTGTCTGAGCTTGATGTTCTGTTTTGGTGCGTGAATGTCTCGATTTATGGTTCATATATGAAGCAGGATTTTCAGGCAATTTTGTCGGGTATGTGGGGCAATGATTTTGCCGTCAATGGCACGAAATATGCTCAAGAAATGGAGTGGTAGTCGGATGCCCGTCATCGTCAAGACGGCGGCATTACAACAAGGACAATTTCTCAGAGCAGGGTCGTGTCATGAAAAGCCCGCAATCATCCTCTGTCACTGCCGGGATTCGAAGTCGGCAACACTATCCACGCATCGAGGCGCTGCCCGATGCCCAACGCTATCTGGTGGCATGCCAGTCTCCCGAGAGCCTGCCAGGCACTGGCCAGGCGGCGGGCAACGCCCGTCAGCAGCTGCAGATGCATTGTCAGCTGATCAGTACGCTGCTTGATCAGCTCGGTAGCCGCGAGGTGGGAGGCACCTCGCAATCCACTCCGGCAACAGAGGCGTTGCCCACGGGGCCCGCCGACAGCGCCCGCCTGCATCGCTGGTACGACGTCGATGATCGCCCCCTAGCCTGCGATGCGCTGGCGGGTGCCATCGGCGAGGTAGGCGCGGCGGGGTGTCTGGTCATCATCGGCAGTGAGCATTTCGTGTGGCAGGTCGCCAATCTGGCTCAGCAGCAGGGACTGCTGCTGGATGACATGGTGATGCTGCCGGTGGCTGCCCTGGGGCGGCATGTGTTCTGCGTGCACTGCCAGCAGGTCAGTGAGCACGTCATCCACTCGCCGGCGGCCTGCGATGGCTGTGGTTTGATGCTGGAAGTGCGTGATCATTTTTCCAAGCGTCTCGGCGCCTACATGGGCGTGCGAATCGATGCGGAAGCGCCGGGAGAGATTCCCCCACAGGAGGAGGTGGCACCATGTCTCGCTTCATGAAGGCGCGGGTCGCCGCGGTCGATCAGCTCAGCAGCAGCGTGCGCCGTCTCACTCTGGTGCCTGCCGATGAGACTTCACCCTTCACGCCGTTCTCGCCGGGCAGCCATGTGGTGCTCGGCATTCCGGGAGAAGGGCGGGTGTGTCGCAACGCCTATTCATTGATCAGCTCGCCGGATGATCCCTCGCATTACTGCATCGCGGTGCGTCGTCAGCCGGTCTCGCGTGGGGGCTCCGAAGCCATTCATTCCCGCGTCAAGGTCGGCGACGAGCTGGAGCTCAGCCCGCCGGCCAATCTCTTTCTGCCGCACTGGCAGGCACGCCACCACCTTATGTTGGCAGGCGGCATCGGCATCACGCCGTTTCTCTCCTACCTGCCGGAGCTGGAGAGTCGTGGCGCCAGCTGGGAGCTGCACCTGCGCAGCCAGGACCTAGACGTCGCCCGCTTCCCGGAGGCCGCGCCCTATCTGGCGAGTGGCAACATCACCCAGCATCGTCTCGAACGCCCGAATCTGAAGGCCTTGCTGGCGCGTCAGCCCGCCGGCACGCACGTTTATCTCTGCGGCCCGCAGGCCATGATTGATGCCGTGAAGGAAGTAGCACGCGAGCTGCACTGGAGTCTCGCGCGCATCCACCACGAGGTCTTTGCCGCCCCGGAACCGGGGACTCCCTTCACGGCCGTGGCGCGCACCAGCGGCGTGGAAGTGGCGGTCGGTGCTCAGGAATCGATGCTGGAAGCACTGGAGCGCAGCGGTGTCGAGGTGACGAGCCTGTGTCGCGGCGGGGTCTGCGGACAGTGTCGGGTCGAGATGCTGGAGGGGGAGGCGGAACACCGTGACGCCTTCCTCGATGAACAGGAGCGGGCCAGTCAGCGCTGCGTGATGCCCTGCGTTTCCCGGGCACGCAGCCAGCGGCTGGTGTTGGATCTCTGAAACCGTCTTTCGCGAGATGGACCCCCAAGGAGCAGGAACATGCAATTTTCCCCGCGAGATGACCAGGCGTTCCATGGTCAGTTCACCTTCAAGAATTCCGACTACGCCATCCAGCGTTTTCCCTTCCCGTTCCTGGAAGATGAGTACCGTTACTCGGTCAATATCGAGCCACATGTCTTGCCGGGCAAGCCGGGTTCCATCACCGAGCACATGCTGGATATCGATGAGCATTATCTGAGCGAGATCGCCGAGCGTGAGCGGGTGCTGGCCAAGGACCCCAGACGCTGCCTGGTGATGCCACACATGCAGCCGGCAGCCTGGGACTTCCTCGAATTCGTGATGACGCACTACGCCCGGGACTATCCGCAGGCTTTCAGTCTCGAGCGCGACGGCGATGACTGCGTGTGGCGCAACCATCTGCTGGGGCTGGAACAGAGCTTCCGCATGGGCGATGACACCAGCCTGCCACTGCCGCCACTGGACTATATCGGCCGTCAGATGCAGGGCGATATCGCGTTGCTGGACCAGCGCGACGGTGACCTCTTCATGGACGCCGGCATGATCACCTGTCCGGCGGACTGGTCACTGGCCTTCGATGCTGGCATGAGCTTCAAGCAGTGGCATGGCCCGGTGCCGCTGGCGCATGAGATGGGCGTGTTCGATCGCGCGCTCAAATACCTGTGCGCCATTCAGGTCGGGGGGCCGGTGCGACGCCTGAACTGGACCATGACCATCCATCCGCGCATGGACAGCTCCCCGGAGACCTATGCCGAGTGGGGCAGTGATCGCACCACCATCACCGCCGAAAACGCCGGTCGTGATGTGCATCTGCGCGTCGAGCTGCAGACGCTGGTGCGCATGCCGCGCAGTCATGCGCTGTTCTTCGGTATCCGCACCTATCTGATCAGCCTCGAGGACCTGTGTACCAACCCGGTCTGGCAGTCGCGCTTGTTGAAGGTGCTCAAGACCCTGCCGGCGGAGCTGATCGACTACAAGGGGCTGACGCGCTATCTGCCCAGCGTGCTCGAGTGGCTGGAAGCCCGCGAGGCAAGCGTTGCGGCCAAGGCCGAAGCGGCGGCGCAGGCAGCGGTCTAGGCCACGTTGCGGGCAAGCCGCTCTGGCTAAGAGCTCCTGATAAAGAGCTCTCGGCAAACAGCCCTCGGCACCGAGGGCGTGATAGGGCATGGATCGCAAGCCACTGACGAAAGCGCTTGCGAATAACAACAAAGGGGAAACGCTGGTGAATATCGATGTGCTCCAACTCAGCTACGCGCTGGATACGTTCTACTTCCTGATGTGTACCGCGCTGGTCATGTTCATGGCCTGCGGCTTCGCGATGCTGGAATCCGGGCTGGTGCGCTCCAAGAATACCGTCGAGATCCTGACCAAGAATGCGCTGCTCTATGGCATCGCCTGTCTGGTGTTCCTGGTGGTGGGCTACAACGTGATGTATCCCGGTGACAACGCTATCAGCAGCGTGATTCCGGGGCTGTCGTTCATGCTCGGCGCTGACAATACCCTCAGCGACATCAGTGCTGGCGAAGGGGCGGCCTATTACTCCAGCATGGCGGACTTCATCTTCCAGGCGGTGTTTGCCGCCGCGACCATGTCCATCGTCTCGGGGGCCGTGGCGGAACGCATGCGTCTGTGGCCGTTTCTGATCTTCGCGGTGGTGATGGTCGCGGTCATCTATCCGGTGGAAGGCTACTGGAAGTGGGGCGGCGGTTTCCTGGATGCGATGGGCTATCAGGACTTCGCAGGTTCGGTGGTCGTGCACATGGCGGGCGCGGCGGCGGCATTGGCGGCGGTATTGCTGGTCGGTCCGCGCAAGGGTCGCTATGGCGTTGACGGCAAGGTGCGTGCCATCCCGGGCGCCAACCTGCCGATCGCCATGCTGGGCATGTTCATCCTGTGGATGGGCTGGTTCGGCTTCAATGGCGGCTCGATGCTCAAGATCGCCAGTCTCGATGATGCCAACAGCGTGGCGCGTATCTTCGTCAACACCAATGCGGCGGCCTCTGCGGGCATGGTGGCCGCGGCGCTGCTGTCACGCGCCATGTTCGGCAAGACCGACATGACCATGGTGATGAACGGTGCTCTGGCCGGTCTGGTCTCGATCACCGCGGAACCGCTGCTGCCGTCTGCCGGCCTTGCGGTGCTGGTCGGCGCGGTGGGCGGCATCATCGTGGTGCTGTCGGTGGTGGGGCTTGATCGCCTCAAGATCGATGACCCGGTCGGCGCGATTTCCGTGCATGGTTCCGCAGGCCTGTGGGGCATCATGGCGGTGCTGTTCTCCAATCCGGAGGCGGACTTCGGCACCCAGATCCTGGGCACGCTGATCATCTTCGCCTGGATGTTCGGCGCAAGCTTCGTGGCGCTGCTGGTGATCAAGAAGGTCTGTGGTGGCCTCCGTGTCAGCGAGGAAGAAGAACTGGAAGGCATGGACATGCACGAATGCGGCATGGGCGCCTACCCGGAATTCGTCAACATGTCCTCGCCGTCACAGGGGGAAGGCAATGTATCCGGGCACGCTGGCAAGGCGAGTGCTGCGGCCTCGGCTGCGGTGCTAAAGGGGGCGACGCGTTGAGCCCGCACTCCAGGTGCTGGAGTCTCATAGTCTGATGATTCAGAGGCGCAGAATTTGATGACTCAGAGCGTGATGCGCCCCGCCAGCATGTGATACGAGAAGGCCCGCCAATTGGCGGGCCTTCTCGTGTTCCAGGGCGAACGGAGAGCGAACGGAGGGCGAACGGCGGGGGAAAGGTGGGCAAAGGTGGGTAAAGGATAGGAAAAGCAGGCGGAAACAAGAGAGATGATGAAGCCCCCGGGATGAACAAGCCGCGAAGACGGACTCGGCGTCAGCGGCGGTGCAGGCCACCCAGTTCATGATTGATATGGCGGGCGCAGTCCATCAGCGCGCCGCGCAACAGCAGGCGGCGGCGCTCATCGGCCATCATCGCATCAGGTCCCGAGATATTGATGGCGCCGACCAGATGGCCGGTGTGGTCATACAGTCCCGTGGCAATGGCGGTGGCGTAGTCGGAGCGGCTCTCCACCCACCCCTGGCGGCGGGCCTCCTCGATGGCATCCTTCAGGGCAGGCAGATTCTGGGGTGCCGGCGGTGGGTAGTCATCCAGCCGAATCTGGCGGTAGAGCTGCTGCAGTTCATCCTCGCCCAGTACCGTGAGCAGAATGCGCCCCATGGCGCTGACATGGCACGGCAGGCGCGAACCGATGGGGATGTTGACCGACATGCGCTGTGCGGCGAAGGCGCGGTAGAGATAGATGGCGTCCGTGCCCTCGCGAACGCTCAAGTGGCACGACATGGTGGTCTGGTCGCGCAGGGTGTCCAGGTGGGGTGCCACCACCTCGACCAGGTCGCGGCTGGCCAGATAGCTGAAGCCCAGCGAGATGACCTGTGGCCCCAGTTCATAGGTATTGCGGGCGATCTTCTTGAGATAGCCCATGTCGGTGAGAGTGATGACGATGCGATAGATGGCCGAGTTGCTGGTGCCCAGCTCCTCGGCGAAGTCGTTGGTGGTCAGCACCTTGCGACTGCTGCTGAACATCTCGAGGATTCTCAGCCCGCGAAACAGCGCCGGCACGGTGTAATCGTTCTCGCGTGATGTCGCGAGCGAGGAAAGTGCTGTCGGGGTGCTCGCGACATCTTGCCCGCTGGAAAGCGACACTTGGGAATCGGACATACCTGGTTCCTTTGGCAACGTACGACAGGCGGTTGGCGAAACGCAGCGTCCCCGTCGCGGCCTGTGGGGCAGGCAGCGACGGGGAGCGGGTGGTAACGCGAGAGGTATCCGCGGGCGGATACCGGTGTCGCGCCGCAATCGCTAGCCGTGATGATGGGCCAGCAGGGCAGCGGCTGTCACTTTCTGGCCGGAGTATTCGCGCATGGCATCGAGCATGACGCCCCATAGATAGTGGCTGGAGGCGATGTCGAACAGCAGGTGGAAGCAGGGACACGCAAGGCTACCCGCATTGACGATGATGGCATTGGTGCGTGCCACCGAGGTCTGGGCGACGCTTCCCGGCGGGAAGGCCTCGCCGCGCAGATCCACCCCGCACAGCTTGGCCATCAGAGCGGGCAGGGTGCTGCCGCTCAGGCTGAACCAGGCGTGGGAATCACGCCGTGGCAGGGAATGCACGCGCATGCCCTGGGCCAGCGCTTCATCCGCCTGTGCGATGAGCGGCAGCTCGGCCACGCCCGCCTGTGGGGGGATGGTCGGCGCCAGGTGCAGAAACTCACCCACTGACAGCCTGACGAGCCAGATGCCATCTGACTGAAGCGTTGCCGCATTGGGCGTGCCCGGCACCGTGAAGCCCAGCGCGGCCAGCCAGTCGGCGGCGTCGCGGCCGCGCACGCCTGCGCGTCCCAGAGCGCTCATGTCGGCGAGCGCACAGTGACTGAGGGCCGCCGTCGAGACATCTGCCGTCGCGGTCGTCATCGGGCTGACCAGGCTCTCGGGCAGTGGACAGCGTGCAAGCGGGAGGGCGCCGCCCAGCGTGTTCGTCATGGTTGTCGTCATCTCACAGCTCCTGGCGGGCAGACTCGGGATCGAAGAAGGGCAATGCGACGACGTCGGCCTGGACCAGTACGTCGCCCTGCGTGCGGATGGTGATCTTGCTGCCGGGCGTGCTGCTGTCGAGTCCAGCGTAGGCCAGGCCGATTATGGCACCCAGCGTCGCGCTGTACTCGCACGAGGTCACGTTGCCGGTGATGTCGCCGCCGGGCTTGGCGGCGTCTGCGCTCTGTTCACCTCCGCTGAGCACCAGCTGACCTTCCAGCGGTTGCGGGCTGTCCTTGGGCAGCATGAAGCCGACCAGCTTGCGGGTCTGGGGCTGGGCGGCAAGAATATCGATCGCCCGCCGTCCGACGCAGAAGGGCTTCTTGTGGCTGACCGCCCACTCAAGGCCGATCTCACCGGGATGACTCATGCCATCGGTGTCCTGGCCGATGATGATATGGCCTTTCTCCAGACGCAGCAGACGCTGGGCCTCGACACCGAAGGGGCGGATGTCGGCCTGCTCGCCTGCCAGCATCAGCAGGTCCCACAGCGCTTCGCCGAAACGGCTCGGCACATGGATCTCGTAGCCCAGCTCACCGACGAAGCCGACCCGCAGCAGGCGTGCCGGTATGCTGCCGGTGGTGCCCAGCAGCTCGGTCTCGATGTGGCCGGTGCGCAGCTCCAGATAGGGGAAGGCCTGGGGGCTCAGGTCGATATCGCGGCATACCTTGCTCAGCACCTCGCGGGCTCTGGGGCCGGCCAGATTGACGGCGCACCAGGCCGTGGTGACGTTGGTGATATCGACATCCAGCCGCCACTGGGCATTCCACTTCAGCATCTGCTGGTAGACCCGGTCCACGCCGCTGGTGGTGGCGGTGACATAGAAGTGTTCCTCACCGAGGCGACACGACACGCCGTCATCGATGATCACGCCTTGCTCGTTGGCCATGGTGGCGTAGCGCGTACGCCCCACCGGCTGCTTGAGGAAGGCGAAGGTGTAGAGGCGGTTGAGCAGTTCGGCGGCGTCCGGCCCGCGCAGCTCGATGCCCCCCAGGGTCGAGACATCGATCAGGCCCACGCCATTGCGCACGGCCAATGCCTCGTTCTGCATGGCATCATTGCGCTCCTCCGGGCGGCCATAGAAGGCCGGGCGCGCCCAGTGGCCGGCCGGCATCATGGTGGCGCCCAGATCCAGATGGCGCTGATGCATCGGTGTCTGGCGGTAGGGGTCGAAACTGCGACCGGCCAGCAACGGCAGCGGTTCGGCCACGAAGGGCGGACGCGCGGTGGTCACGCCGGTCTCGCTGACGGTGCGCTGGGTGGCTTCGGCGACCAGACGCGCGGCCGGCAATGCCGAATGACGGCCCTGGGAGGGGCCCATGCCCAGCGTCGAGAAGCGCTTGACCAGCTGGATGTCGCGATAGCCGTGGCGGGTGGCATTGAGGATGTCGCGAATCTGCAGGTCTTCATCCAGATCGACGAATTCCTTGCCCTTGGGGTGCGCGAACAGTGGCCAGCCATGCTGACGGAAGGGGCGTGACGGCGTGATGGCTGCCGGCTCATTCGCCTCCGGCGTGACATCCACGACCTTGCCTGCGGCGGCGAGCCCGGCCAGTGCAGACCTGGCGGCACGCTGGCCATCGGCCATCACGTCCTTGAGGTGATAGAGGCCATTGGCGGAGCCCGCCATGTGCAGGTGTGCCGGCAGGCCGCTGAGGCTGAAGCGTGCATCGTCATCCAGATAGGAGAGCTTGGCACCCGCCTGGCAAGCCAGCTGATAGACCGGCATGTAGCCCGCCGTCATGCAGACCAGATCACAGGGGATCACATCCCCTTCGTCAGCCAGTTCGCCGCGCGCGACGATCCTGCGTACCTCGACGCCCGTGACGTGATGCAGCGACTTCTCCGCCTGCGCTTCAAAGATCGCGTGCTCGAGCTTCAAGGCGATGCCACAGTGACGGACGGCATCGGCCAGACTTTCATCATCGGGCTGGGCGCGCATGTCGAGCAGGGCGACGATGTTGACGCCGTGCTCCATCAGGTCCAGCGCCGCTAGATAGCCATCATCGCTGCCGGTGATCACCACCCCTTGCTTGCCCGGCAACACGCCATAGTGCTGCATCAGGCGCTGGGCGGCACTGGCGAGCATGATGCCCGGCAGGTCGTTGTTGCGAAATACCACCGGCTGGTCGAAGGCACCGCTGGCGAGAATGCACTCCTTGGCGCGCACCTTGTAGAGGCGCTTGCCGCGGATCACCGGCAGGTAGTTGTCGGTGAACCAGGCATTGCAGGTCGCCTCGGTCATCACGTCGATGCGCGGATGCGCCGTGACGGCCGCGCCGAGCCGCTCAAGCGTCTGGCTGGCCTCATGTCCTTCGGCATCGAAGCGTGCGTAGGTCAAGGCACCGCCGAGCAGGCGGCCCTGTTCGACCAGCAGCACGCTCGCGCCGCCCTCGGCCGCCTCAAGTGCGGCCGTCATGCCGGCCGGGCCGGCGCCTACCACCACCACGTCGTGGAACAGATAGGCCTTGTCGTGATAGTCGCCGCGCACGTCCAGATTCAGCGTGCCGAGCCCGGCCTTGCGACGAATCAGCGGCTCCCAGTACTTCCAGACGCCCTTGGGCTTGTAGAAGGCGCGGTAATAGAAGCCCACCGGCATGAATTTCGAGAACTTGCCCAGGCGCATGTCGCGGTCGTTGTCCAGGCTGCCAGAGACGTTCTGGGCGGTGACTTCAAGCCCCGGGCTGATCTGGCGCTCATCGCCCAGCACGTTGGGCTCATCCGGCAACTGCACCAGGGTATTGGCATCCTGGCCGGCGAAGGTCAGGGCGCCGCGCGGGCGGTGATACTTGAAGGAGCGCGACAGCAGCCAGCGGCCATTGGCGGCCAGAGCACTGGCGATGGTGTCGCCGGCAAAGCCCTGATAGCTCTTGCCGTCGAAGCTGAAGGTCACGGGCGTATCACGGTCGATCAGTCGGCCCATCGGGGCTGGCAGGCGTGCGCCTCGGGTCATGGGGACTCTGGCGTTCATGCGCGTTCTCCCGAGCTATCCGTGGTGTGCAGTGGGAACTCCACGCGCTGGGTGAAGCGCTCGGAGGGGTCGAAGGTGCGCAGGATCTCGTCGGTCACGGTGTGACGCTCGGCGAGGAACCAGTAGCTGGAGGCCGCGTGCATCCACCATTCGGTGACGACACCGGCGGTGTTGTCGCTGAAGAAGACGTAGTCGGCCCACTCGCGATCACTGCAGGTATCGGGGTCTGGCATGTCGGCAAGCTCGCCGCCATACACGAATTCGCTGATATTTCGGGGCCCATTGAGTGGGCAGGGCATGATCTTCATCGCGGAAATCCTTGACCGTTGTTCTTGTACATCCAGCGTGGGGTGCGCATTCCCGGGCAGTCATCGAGCCTTGTCGGTCGAGCCGTCGCGAGCCGTTGCGATCCATCGCGAGGCCTCAGTGGCTGGCGGCAGTCGCGCCCATCTCGTTGACCTGACGGAAGCGCGCGAAGCGTTCCAGTGCGAAGGGGGCGATCAAATCCGGGGTCTTGCCGCCGGAGGCGACCAGCTCGGCCATGGTCTTGCCGCAGATCGGCGTCGCCTTGAAGCCCCAGGTGCCCCAGCCGGCATCCAGGTAGTAATTCTCGACGGGGCTCTCGCCCATGATCGGGCTGTAGTCCGGCGTCATGTCGGTCGTGCCCGCCCATTGGCGCATCAGGCGAGCCTGGGACAGGAAGGGGAACATCTCCAGCGCCGCGGCGATCAGGCTTTCCTTGAGGTCCAGCGTCGAGCGGGTGTTGTAGAGCGGATAGGGGTCGGAGCCACCGCCGAACACCACCTCGCCACGGCTGGTCTGCTGCACGTAGCAGTGTAGGGCCGAGGAGCTGACGAGTGGATCGAGGAACGGCTTGAACGGCTGGGTGACCATCGCCTGCAGCGGGTAGCTGATGATGGGCATGGTGAAGCCGGCCTTGCTGGCGAGTACCGAACTGTGCCCGGCCACCGCCTGCACCACGCAGCCGCACTGCACGGTGCCGCGATTGGTCTTCACGGCGCGGATCTTGCCGCCTTCGACCACCAGGTCCTGCACCTCGGTGAGCTGGTGGATCTCGACGCCGCGCTTGGCGGCTTCCTTGGCGTAACCCCAGGCGACCGCATCATGCCGCGCGGTGGCGCCATCGATGTGCCACAGACCCGCCATGACCGGCAGGTGGCCGGGGTCCAGATTCAGGGTCGGTACCAGCTCGCGGATCTGCTGGCGATCCAGCATCTCGGTGCGCCCGCCGAAATGGGTGTTGACCTCGGCACGCTGGCGGAAGGCGCGCACGGTGGAATCGGTGTGCGCGAGGGTCAGCTGGCCGCGTTCCGAGTACATGATGTTGTAGTCGAACTCGTTGGACAGTCCCTGGAACATGCGCACCGATTCGCTGTAGAAGCGCACGCCTTCCGGCGTCAGATAGTTGGAGCGAATCACCGCGGTGTTGCGCGCGGTGTTGCCACTGCCCAGGTAGGCCTTTTCCAGCACGGCGATCTTGGTGATGCCGTGATACTTGGCCAGATAGTAGGCGGTGGCCAGGCCGTGCCCGCCGCCGCCGATGATGACCACGTCGTAGCGGGACTTCAGCTCCGTGGGCGGGGGGAGGTCGACTTCGGCCGGATACTCGGAGGACAGGCCGTACTTGAGCAGGGAAAAGGGCATCGGTGACTCCCGGTACGCGCAAACGTACCTCTAGTGGTTCAGGCCGACTGGCGACGCGCGGCAGTCAGGGTGTTGGCGAGCAGGCAGGCGATGGTCATCGGGCCGACGCCCCCCGGGACAGGCGTGATGGCGCCGGCGATCTCGCTGACCGCAGCGAAGTCCACGTCTCCGACCAGGCGGGTGCGTGCCTTGCCGGTGGGGCTTTGCTCGGCGGACTGCGCGATGCGGTTGATGCCCACATCGATGACCACGGCGCCGGGCTTGATCCAGTCGGCGCTGATCATGTTCGGGCGCCCGACCGCGGCGACCACGATATCGGCCTGGCGGCAGAGTTCGGCGGGATTCTGGCTGCGCGAGTGCAGCTGGGTGACGCTGCAGTTGGCGGCCAATAGCAGACTGGCCATCGGCTTGCCGACGATGTTGGAGCGGCCGATGATCACCGCGTGCAGCCCGGAAAGGTCACCGCCGCGTTCGGCAAAGGTGTCACGCAACAGGCGCATGCAGCCGGTGGGCGTGCAGGGCGCCAGGGCATCGGCGCCCTGCACCAGCGCCCCGACGTTCATGCGATGGAAGCCGTCGACGTCCTTGGCGGGGTCGATGGCCTCCAGTACTGCGTCTTCCTGGATATGCGCCGGCAGCGGCAGCTGGACGAGGATGCCATGCACCTCGGGGTCTGCATTGAGTCTGGCGACCAGCGCCAGCAGCTCGGCCTCGCGGGTCTCGCTGGGCAGCACGTGCTCGAAGGACTGCATGCCACACTCGACGGTGCGCTTGAGCTTGTTGCGCACATACACCTGGCTTGCCGGGTCTTCGCCGACCAGCACGACGGCAAGCCCCGGTATCACGCCCTGTTGAGCGAGGCTTGCGACCTCTGCCGTGACTTCCTTGAGCAGTCGCGCCGAGGCGGCCTTGCCATCGATCACGGCGGCGGTGGGCTGTGCGAGTGTCTCGTCCGCGCTCGCGGTGGGTGTCGCTTGGGTATTCATGTCTGCGCTTCCTCCCTTGGGTGACGGCCGATGATTCACGCGTGGTCTGTCTTGAAGGCTTGTTTGAAGGCTTGTGTGACGCCTTGCTTGAAGACTTGTTTGACGCCTTACTTGAAAATCACGGTGCGATCATTGGCGAGGAAGACGCGGTGTTCGATGTGATAGCGCACGGCATTGGTCAGCGCCTGGGTCTCGGTATTGCGGCCCGCTGCGACCAGATCTTCCGGGGCGAAGTTGTGTTCGACCCGCTGTACGGCCTGATCGATGATCGGCCCTTCGTCGAGATCCGCGGTGACATAGTGAGCGGTGGCCCCGATCAGCTTGACCCCGCGGGCATGGGCCTGGTGATAGGGCTTGGCGCCCTTGAAGCCCGGCAGGAAGGAGTGGTGGATGTTGATGGCGCGCCCGGCCAGCTTCTGGCACAGCTCATCGGAGAGAATCTGCATGTAGCGCGCCAGCACCACCAGCTGAGTGCCGGTCTCGTCGACGATGTCCATCAGGGCCGCTTCCTGGCGCGCCTTGGTGTCCTTGGTGATCGGCAGGTAGACGAAGCGGATGCCTTCGCGCTCGACCATCGGGCGCAGGTCGAGGTGATTGGAGACCACCGCGGTGATCCGCATGTCCAGCTCACCCTTGCGGTAGTGATAGAGCAGGTCGTCCAGGCAGTGGTCGAACTTGGAGACCATGATCAGCACCGGCATCTTGTCCTGGCCACCGTGGATCTGCCATTGCATCTCGAAGGGAGCCGCCACGTCCTCGAAGGCCTGACGCATCTGGGCGATATCGCCTTCGACGCCTTCATTGAAGCGGAAGCGGGCGCGGAAGAAGAACTGCCCCTTGTCCTCATCATCGTATTGCGCCAGCTCACTGATGTAGCACTCATGGGTGGTCAGGAAGGTGGTGATGGCCGCCACGATGCCGGACGTCGCCGGGCAGCTGATGGTGAGAATGAAGTGATCGTCTGAGGTACAGGTCGCGTGAGGCATTCTGGGCTCCGATGTCGGCAGAGAGGCATTGTTGTTGTGATGTGAAGAATGTCATTCACTGACGTGGCTGCGGCTCGGTTGTTTCCTGTCAGTGACTTAATTTTCTTCTCAAGTAAATAACAATGTTTTTCTGGCGCTGGGTCAAGCCTGATTGACGCGCCGGCCGGCGTTAGTACTCATGAAATGAAGACAATCATTCACTGATGAATTTTTCCTGCTTTGGGGGAGTGCGGCGCAGGGTGAAACCACGAGGCGGATGAGGGTGGGGCAGGTGCCAGATGAGACACGCTCGTCTCGGGATGGCTACAACTTTCGGATAAGGTGAAAGAAATCGTCATGTCAGGGATCGACAATTGCGAGCTTGAATATCAACACGTTAGTGTCTGCTCATGACAAACCTCGAGGGACGCCCTCCAGGACTCGGTATTCATGCAAGATGACGAGGTAGACACGATGCGCAAGTTGACGATCGCAGCACTGATGGTGGCCAGCATGGCCGGTTCCTCCGTGGCACTGGCCGGCAATCCGACGCTTGAGGCTCACAAGGACAGCGCCAAGTCTCAGTATTCCCAGACCAAGGACAGCGCCAAGTCTCAGTACTCCCAGTCAAAGAACAGCGCCAAGTCATCTGCCCAGTCTCACAAGGCCACGGCAAGCAGCAAGGCATCGGCCAAGACATCACACGCCAGCCAGGCGGCCAAGTCAGCCAAGTCCAGTGCCAGCAACAAGGCGAGCGATACCCAGTCTCGTTACCAGAAGAAGAACTACGCCGACGTGCTCAAGAACGAGCGCCACTGAGGCATGACATCGCTGCCTGATGGCAGCTGAGTGCCCCGAATGATAAAAGCTCCCCGCAGCCTTTGGTTGCCGGGGGCTTTTGCGTTTCAGGCTATTGCGGATGCGATAGTGATTCGCTGAAGGTCTCGACCAGGTGCTGGGCAAACGCCTGCACGCGACGCGGCTGGGCGCGCGCCGGCGGAAACAGCAGCTGCAGCGGTGAGGGCGGAGCAGCGTGCTCCGGCAGCAGCTCCACGAGGCGACCCTCGCGCAAGTCGTCCGCCACGTCGACTTCCGATTTCAGGGCGATACCCAATCCTTCCAGGCACCACTGACGCACCAGTTCGCCGTCATTGGCGATCCGGTTGCCACTGACGGTGACGATCTGCGGCACCTTGTGACTGCCGAAGCGCCACTCGTTGTCGAGGCTCTTGCCGAATCGCATCACCAGGCAGTTGTGGTGCTTGAGGTCCACCGGCGTCAGTGGTGCTGGATGCTGCGCCAGATAGGCGGGGGAGGCGCATATCAGGCGGCGTTTCTGGCCCAGATGCCGCACGCGTAGCGTGCTGTCCATGATGGTGCCGAAGCGCAGGGCAAGATCGATCCCCTGGCCGACGATATCCACGTAGCTGTCCGACAGCAGCAGTTCTATCTCGATGGTGGGGTGCAGATGCTGGAATTCGGTGATGGCGCGTGACAGGGCATTGCGGCCCAGGTCGCTGGGCGCACTGACGCGGATGCGGCCGGTGAGGGTCTGGGCGCCCAGGCGGATGCGGGTCTCCAGTTCCGAGACGCTGTCGAGCAGGCTGCGGGCTTCCTCCATCAGCGTCCGGCCTTCTTCGGTCAGGCTGATGGCGCGCGTGGTGCGGTTGAGCAGCACGACCCCGTAATGGCCTTCCAGCGCGGCGAGGCGCTCGGACACGGTGGTGGGCGACAGCCCCGTCTCGCGTCCTGCGGCGGTCAGGCTGCCTTTCTCGATGATGGTCAGGAACAGGGCGATATTATCCAGCAGCATTGTACGGTTTTTCCGAATTATCTTTGCGTAAGTTGGATGTTTATACGGATGAGGCTTGTGGCTAGGATGACCACATCGCTTGCGCAACTCAAGCTTCCCGATCACGCCACGGAGTGCCTTTCATGACCCAGCTGACCATCATCGCCAATATCCATGCCAAGCCTGACCAGATCGAGCAGGTCAAGACAGCGCTTCTGGCGCTGGTGCCCATCACCCGCGCAGAGGAAGGCTGCCTTGGCTACACCCTGCACCAGAACAACGATAACCCGGCGCATTTCACCTTTTATGAGAATTGGGCCTCGCGGGAACTCTGGCAGCAGCACATGCAGGCCCCGCACCTGGAAGAGTATGTGGCAGCGACCGAAGGCGCGGTCAGCGAATTCACCCTGCATGAAATGACCGCCTTCGACTGAGAGGCGGGCCTGGGCCCTGGATATGGGCCCTGGCTTACCACCGCGGCCATGCAGGCCTGCTCGCTTTCTCCTTCAACAATCCAATTGAGGCAGTCATGACAGACCCCATCCGTATCGGCCATATCGCGTTGTCCTTCCATGAGGCCAGTGCTCGGGAAGTGGCGCGTGTTCTGGAGAGCCACGGCCATGAGGTGACCTTCGCCTCTGCTCCCCACGAAGAGGCCTTCGCGATGCTGGGGCGAGGGGAGGTTGACATTCTGGCCTCCGCCTGGTTGCCGTCGAGTCATGAGACCTACCTGGCCCCCATGCTGGAGGACGTCGACAAGATCGCCGTCATCTATGAGCCGTATTGCATCTGGGGAGTGCCGGATTACGTGCCACAAAGCGCGGTGGCAAGCGTCACGGACCTGCTGCGGGAACCGGCGCTCAGCAAGATGGAGCTGATCATCCAGGGCATCAATCCGGGGGCCGGCATCAGTCGCTTCTCGGCCGAGATGATCAAGCAATATGGTCTGGACGCCGCCGGGTATGTCTTCCGCACCGGCAGCGAAGCGGACTGCTTCGATCGTTACGAAGCGGCGGTGGCGCAGGGACGTTGGGTCGTGGTGCCGCTGTGGCATCCGCAGTTCCTGCATCACCGCTACCGGATTCGCGCCCTCAAGGAGCCCAAGGGGCTTCTGGGTACCCAGGATGACGCCACGCTGGTGGTGCGCAAGGAGGCTCGCCTGCGCATCGGCGCCGCGGCCCTCAAGGACCTCTCCCAGCTCTACATCGGCAATCCTCGCTTGAGCGAACTCGAAGACGACCTGCGTCGCCGCGCCTGATGCGTCGCACCTGATTTATCGCATCTGATTTATCGCACCTGAGTCTTCTCACCTGGATCTCGACAAACCCCGGGCGATGGCCACGTCACCGCCCAGTCTCTTCATCTCATCATCATCGACCCTGCCGGCCTGGCGCACAGCGCCAACCGGCGGGCAAGGAGCCCCCATGCCATTTTCTCGCCTCAAGACAGCCATTATCATCGCCTCGCTGGGCGTTGCCACTGTCGCCAGCGCCACTCAGGCGGCCGCTGACAGCACGGCTGTTAACCCCCAGAACGCGCAAGCCGCCTCCCTGCGCGACGGCACGCTGACCACCGTCGCCGAATATTCGGACACCCGCCCCGGCAACATTACCTTCACGCCGGATGGCCGCTTGATCATGTCCCAGCAGCCACTCGATGCACCGGCGCTGCGCGTGGTCGAGATCACCCAGGACAGCAAGCGTGTGCCGTTCCCGAACCTGGACTGGGCCGATGGCCCGGAAAAGGGCGAGGTCGGCATCGCCTCGATCATCGGCGTGCACTCCGACAGTCAGGGTGTGGTGTGGATGCTCGACATGGGCAGCCAGGACAGTGCGCCCAAGCTGGTGGGCTGGGATACCCGCAGTGATTCGCTGAAGAAGGTGATTTCGCTTGCCGGTGACAGCGTGCTGCCGATCTCCTTCCTGCAGGATTTCGTCATCGATGAGCAGCGCGGCAAGATCTATATCGCTGACATGACCTTTACCGCGCCGGCCTCCAGCATGAAACCGGCCTTCGTGGTGGTGGATATCGCCAGCGGCAAGACGCGTCGCGTGCTGCAGAGCGATGAAAGGCTGATGCCGGTGGAACACGACATGGTCATCAATGGCCATCTGATGGCGGCCAAGGGCGACAAGAATGGTGAGCCGAAGCCCTGGTACCTGGGCTTGAATGCCATCGCCTTCGATCCGGCGGATGACGTCGTCTATTTCGGTGGCGTGAACGGCAGTGAGATCTATCGCCTGCCGGCGGCTGAGCTGGCCGATGACACTGCCACTGAGGCGGAACTGGCTCGCGCCATCACGCCTTACGCCTCCAAGCGCCCCAATGATGGCTTCATCTTCGATGCCAAGCGCGGCGGCATCATCGCCGGTGACGCGGAGCACAACGCACTGACCTTCTCATCGCCGGAGGGCATGTCGGTGATCGCCCAGGATGACGAGCGTCTGCGCTGGCCGGATGGCTTCGCCTTCGCGCCGGATGGCAGTCTCTACCTCACCACCAACCAGCTGAACGCCCACCCGGCACTCAATCAGGGTGTGGATGGCAGTGACAAGCATTACTACCTGCTCAAGCTGACACCCGCCAACTGACCCTTGCTCCCTTGGGGCTTGGTCCTCGGGCAACTCATTGCCTTGGCGCCATGGCTTTCTCGCTAGCCTGTGATCTGCGCAGGACGTGTCTCACGACCGTCCTGCGTTGTCGTTTTTGTGTCTGGCCGGCGCATCTCGCATCGCAAGCCGATGACCCGTCGGCGTCTCCCTGCACGCAACACGCAAACTCGCCATACATTATCCGCTTTATCCGGATTAACCTTGCGGGTGAGGGCTGTTTTTACGCCAAGGCCAGAGAGTTAACATGCTGTCATCGCATCACGGCACGGCCTTTCAGTGCTGCCGTGACTGACATGATCTTTAGGAGAGACTCTGATGAAAGCCATTGGTTACTACGCTGCCGGTTCCGTTGATCGTGACGACGCCCTGGTCGATATCGAACTCGAGATACCGGTCGCCACCGGTCACGACCTGCTGGTCAAGGTTGCCGCGGTTTCTGTGAATCCGGTGGATTACAAGATTCGTGAGAGCCGCGAGCCGGCCGCCGGCGAAGCTGCCGTCATCGGATGGGACGCCGTGGGTGAAGTCGTCGCCATCGGTGACCAGGTCACGGCCTTCGCCCCGGGCGACAAGGTCTGGTATGCCGGTGATCTCACCCGCGCCGGCACCAACAGCGAATTCCACCTGGTGGATGAGCGCATCGTCGGCCATGCGCCCAAATCCGTGGCGGCCCATGAGGCGGCTGCGCTGCCGCTGACCACGCTGACCGGCTTCGAGATGCTGTTCGATCGTCTGCGTGTCACCGAGCCGGTGCCGGGCGCTGCACGTGCCATCCTGATCATCGGCGGGGCCGGTGGCGTGGGCTCCATCACCATCCAGCTGCTGCGTGAGCTGACCGACCTGACCATCATCGCCACGGCGTCACGTCCCCAGACCCGCGAGTGGGTGAAGTCACTGGGCGCGCATCACGTCATCGATCACAGCCAGCCGCTGCCGGCCCAGATCGAGGCGCTGGGCATCGGTGCACCGGCCTTCGTGTTCTCGACCAACTTCTCCGAGCACTACGCGCCGCAGGTCGCCGAATTGATCGCTCCGCAGGGCCGTTTCGGCATGATCGATGATCCGGAGACCCTCGATGTGGTGCCGTTCAAGCCCAAGGCCGTTTCCATCCATTGGGAGCTGATGTTCACTCGCTCACTGTTCACCACTGCCGATATCACGCGTCAGGGCGAGATCCTCACCAAGGTGGCGGGTCTGCTGGACACTGGCAGAATCACCTCCACCGCGACGGAAACCTTCGGCACCATCAACGCCGAGAACCTCAAGCGCGCGCATGCCTTGCTGGAAAGCGGCAAGGCCAAGGGCAAGATCGTCCTCGAAGGCTTCTGATCGAAGCCACTGTCGAGGCGGTGATGTGAAAGGAGTGCGGCCGGGCAACCGGTCGCACTCCTTTTCGTGAAAGACACTCTCATTGCCACCCGGCACTCACAAGCCACCTTGTCTGCTGGTGAGTGCCGAGTGGCTGATACAATGATGGAACCCTGTCATGGGCATACAGCGCCTTGATCATGTGAACCTGCGAACCGGACAGCTGAGTGCCATGCTCCAGTGGTATGGCGATGTGCTGGGGCTGCACAGCGGGCCGCGTCCCGATTTCCCCTTCGCCGGTGCCTGGCTTTACGCCGGGGAAGTGGCAGTCATCCATCTCATCGACATCGGTTGCCTGCCAGCGATCAGCAGTGATGCCAGTCTCCGGCTTGAGCATTTCTCGCTTGCCGCCACGGATATCGAGGCATTCGAGGCGCGCCTGGCGGCGTCCCGTACGCACTATCAGCGTATCGCGCTCGCGGGTGGCGGGCTTGTGCAACTGCACATGCGAGATCCGGACGGCAATCATCTGCATCTCGATTTTGCCACCGCACCCTGCAGCGCCGTGGCCTGATCTGGCTCTTGGAGGTCATATCTGGCTCTAGGAGGTCATATCTGGCGCCAAGTGGCTGCCAGACTTGAGGAAAGCGTGTAGATCGCGCGTTATCCAACCGCAAATTGCGCCGCTGACGCGATAAGCTGATGGTAGGGAATGGCGATCTGGAACGCAGGGTGTCCAGCCGTCAGCAAGATGGCCTGAGCTGGACTCAGCACATCGCACGCATACGCAATCAGCCGAGGAGGCCAACATGGCGAAGCGGTCATTTGCGGTACTGACCCTGGTGTTGTCGTTGCTGGGTGCTGGCCTCGTGCAGGCTGACTCGGCGGGTGATGGCAATGATGACAAGGACGAGGAGCGTCTGCGTCAGAAGCATCATGATCTGGAAGGTCAGGTAAAGGCGCAGCGCGTTCAGGCGCAACAGATGCGGGAATTGAAGAAGATTCAGCACCAGGAAAAGCTGGCTGAGAAGAAAGCGGTGGCAGAGGCTTCGTCGGCACATGTCTGGAAGCGGGGCGGCAAGGTGCCGGACACTGTCGCCCGGGATGATGGCCTTCGGGTCGAGAACTGGCAGCAGCACAAGCTCTCGGAACCCGGCGCCAACCAGCGCTGGCTGCAGCTCAAGAATGCCTTCGTGCTGATGAATACCGAAAGCCAGGTCATCGATGAGATCGTGCTCGAGCAGTGATGCCGCGGATAGCGATGACATTACCTATCACTGATGCAAGCTGTCCTCATCTGGCGACGCTCTGATGGGGCACCCACCCCCTTGCGACCATGGAATGCGCAGGCACCAATGCTTGCCACGCGCCATGGCTTGCCATATCAGCCATTACGAATATCTGCTTCTCGATGTCGTCATTGCGCAACAAGGATGCGTCAAATGGCGACAAGTCGTTGCGAATTGTGCGCAAAAATGGAGGTTGGCGCGCTGGCTTGCCGTGGCGAACACGAGGCGATAGTGTTCTCTCATACCGTTTGTTAACACTGTTTCTTAACTCTGTTTCATGACCCCGTTTCATGACCCTGATTCACAGCCTCGGCATCCCTTGATGCCTAGTACGACGAGGAGGCCAGACATGCGCAATCGCACCCTGACCGTAATGATGATGATCTTTACCTTGATGACCGCGTCGCTGGCGCAGGCATCGCCCAATGACCGCGATAATCGTGGCGGTCAACACAACAGCCAAGGCAACCAGCACAACAGCCACGGCAACGGGCATCAGAAGAAAAAGCAGCAGACGCGTCACGACCAGTCTCAGCGCCATAATCAGCAAAAGCATCAGGCGCAGGCCAGGCATCAAAGTCAGAAGTCACACAACTGGCGTCGCGGCGACCATGTGCCGCGCAGCTACTACTCCAACAAGCGTTACTGGGTGAGTGACTGGCGTGCTCACAAGCTGTCTGCGCCGCCGCAGGGGCATCGCTGGTTGAACATCGATGGTCGCTATGTGCTGGCGGCCGTGGCGGGTGGTGCCATTACCGCGATCATTCTCAATCATTGAGGACAGTCAGACTGTCCGCGTCATGAAAAAGGGGCCTCCATCTGGAGGCCCCTTTTGCGTTTTTGCGCTCGGCCGCTGCTGAGCTAAGCCGGCACAGCACTATTGCGCGAGCAGTGTCTCCAGCGCCTGGGCGACGCGCAGCAGCGCCACATCCTGGCCCTGAGGGCGTGACAGCATCAGGCCCAGCGGTTCGTCGTTCTGTGGTGCCGGCGCCGGAATCGAGATCGAGCTGGCATCCAGGTAGTTGAAGACGCTCGTGTTGCGCAGCGCGCGCTTGTTGAGCTGGGCGAAGAGCGCGCCATCCTGCTCCAGCAGGTCACGGCGCGGGGCACGCATGGCAACGGTCGGCATCAGCACCGCATCGACATCCTGCACCTGCTGAGCGAAGCGTTGCTGGATGGCGGTACGCGGCCACAGGCGTGCCAGATACTCGCTGGAGGTGATGTCGCGCCCGCCGTTCAGGCGTTCGGCGATCAGCGGATCATACTGGGCTTCGTGGGCGGCCAGCAGTTCGTGATGTACGGCGGCCGCTTCCGGAATGACCAGCCCGCCGCGCTGATTGATGGCGTAAGCGGCCTCGATGGCCTCGACCGGCGCACGCTGGAGGCGAACCCCCAGCCCTTCGAGCCGTTCCAGCAGGGCGGCGAAGTCGGCGGCCACATCAGCGTCCACTTCACTGACCAGCTCGCTCTCCGGCACCAGCAGCGTCAGCGGGCGGGTGAGTGGCGTCGGGTCAGCGACCTCATCGCTCAGGACTTCCCACAGGCGGCGACAGCAGGCGACGCTGGGCGCGATGGGGCCGATGCAGTCCAGGCTCGGTGACAGCGGGAAGGCGCCATCTCCCGGCACGCTGGCCTGTGACGGCTTGAAGCCCGTCAGGCCACAGAAGGCCGCCGGAATCCGCAGCGAGCCGCCGGTATCGCTGCCCAGGGTCGCGGCTGCCAGCCCGAAGGCGACGGAGGCGGCACCGCCGGAGGTCGAGCCGCCGGTGATCCGCTCGCCGTCGAAGGGGTTGGGCGGCGTGCCGACATGCGGGTTCAGGCCCAGGCCAGAGAACGCGAATTCACTCATGCTGGTGCGGCCGGCATGCAGGATACCGGCGGCTTTCAGCCGGCTCAGCGCCACAGCGTCCTGATCGGCTGGTTGGCTTCCTGCCAGTGCACGCGAGCCCGCCAGCGTCGTCATGCCGGTCTCGTCGAAGAGGTCCTTGATCGAGACCGGAACACCCCCCAGCGGTAACGACGTCGCCGCCGCCTTGAGTTGCTGCTGAGCGGCGGCCTGCACGCTCATGCCAGCATCATCGCGGCTGATGATGCTGTGGCTGGCACTCTCGCCCAGGGCCTGATGGCGCTCGGCAAGCACCGTGGCGGTCTGCTCGGGGCCGAAACTGCCTGTTTGATAGGTCTCTAGCAACTGCATCAACGTGCGCTGGCGGGGCGGGCGCGCCCAGAATTCACGCGCCTGCTCAAGGCGCTTGTTCTCATCACTCATGCCACCACCTCAAGTTCTTCCACCTCATAATGGTGCTCGATGCGACGACCGGTCTGCGGGTCGATTAGGCGCATGGTAAAGCTCGGGCTGGGGCGGATGCCACCGATTGCCGGCACGGTGCCGCACAGCAGCACGCTGTTGGGGGCCAGACTGCCGTCCTTGGCGATGCCGGCCGGCAGTCGCTCCATCAGGGTGGCGACCGGCAGCAGCTCGGCGAGGGTGCCCTGCTGATAGCGCACGGTCTTGCCGGCGTCTTCGATCTCGCTTTCGATCTCGAGGCTGTCCCAGTGGTCGATGACCTCACTGAGCTTCCAGGCGTGGCGGGCAATCGGCTTGGCGCACAGCTGCTTGGATTCGGCGACGCCGACGGCTTCGAGCTTGCGGTCGGTGTGGTCCGAGGCGATCGTCACCCACAGGGTGCCCTCGGCGTCGCTGACCAGACAGGTCTCGACCTCACCGGAGCCTTCGCCGCCGAGCATCGCGACCTGTGAGGCCTGGGTCAGGGTCTCGCGGGTCACTCGGTAGAACAGCGGTGTCTGGGAGGGCGGCGCCACGCCCAGCAGCTTGAGCTCGTCGATATGGTGCTGCACGCCCGCCTGGTCGCGTCCGGCCCAGCCGGCAATCGCGACGCGCTGGACATCAAGGGTGAATTCGCCGTTGTCATGGGTAAAGGTCAGCATGGGAATCGCTCCGTTATCGGGGGTTGTCGTTGTTCTGTGCAAGAAGTCTTGAGTGAACGGTGTTGCGCCAATGACACCTGCCGGCTTGCCAGCAGGTGTCAGGCAAAAGCGGCTTTACAGTGCCGAAGGCAGCCACAGCGCGATCTGCGGGAAGGCCACCAGCAGCGCGGCCATCACCAGCATCGCGCCCAGATACGGCAGGGTGCCGATGATGACGTCGGCGAAGGCTTCGCCACGCCGTGAGGCCTGCACGATGTAGAGGTTCAGGCCGACTGGCGGGGTGATCAGTGCCAGCTCGACGAACAGGATCATCACGATGCCGAACCACACCTTGTCGTAACCGGCCGCCGCGATCAGCGGAGTGACGATGGGGATGGTGATGACCATCAGCGACAGGGTCTCGATGAAGAAACCGAGCACGATGAACAACGCGATCACCGCCATCAGCAGCGCGAAGGGTCCCAGGTCATAGGCTTCGAGCAGGCCGGTGACCTGCTGGACCATGCCGGAGGAGGCCAGCGCGAAGTTGAGGAAGGAGGCTGCCATGATGATGAACAGGATCATCGAAGTGGTCTTGACGGTGCCATCCAGCGCGCGGCTGATCATCGACAGATTCAGCGAGCGGTTGATGGCGGCGAGGCCCAGCGAGGCCAGCACGCCGATGGCGGCGGCTTCGGTCGGGGTCGCCCAGCCCAGATAGATGGAGCCGACGATGACGATGAACAGCACCAGCAATGGCAGCAGGAACGACAGGCTCTTGATGCGTGTGCTCCAGCTGGCGCTCTGGCGCGGGCCGCCCAGTGACGGCTTCCAGACACACAGCAGCAGCGAGGCCAGCATGAACAGCGCCGCCAGTCCGAGGCCCGGCACCAGGCCGGCCATGAACAGCTTCGGGATGGAGGTCTCGGTCAGGAAGCCATAGACGATCAGGTTGATCGACGGCGGAATCAGGATGCCCAGGGTGCCGCCCGCGGCGATGCTGCCGCAGAACAGCTTGGCGTCATAGCCGAGCTTCTTGCCCTGGGGGAGTGCCACGGTCGAGACCGTCGCCGCCGTTGCCACCGAGGAGCCGGAGGTCGCCGAGAACAGCGCCGAGGTGGTGATGTTGGCGTGCAGCAGGCCGCCCGGCAGCCACGACAGCCAGTGGTCCATGGCGCGGTAGGCCTTCTCGGCGATGCCGGCGCGCACGATGATCTCGCCCATCAGCACGAACAGCGGAATCGCGATCAGCAGGAAGGAGTCCGCTGCAGACCACAGGTTCTGGCCTAGCGCCTTGGTCAGCGGGAAGAAGGAATAGAACTGGTCGATCCCGAAGGCGAGCAGGAAGAGGGTGACCGCAACGGGAATGCCGGCCAGCAGCAGGGTGAGGATACCCACCGAAAGAAAGCCCAACATCAGCGAGTCTCCTTGGTCGTGGAGGCAGCCTGGGCCAGAGCCCCTTCGCTTTCTCCGTGATCGGGGCCGGCCAGTGTCTCGAGCGTGGTGGTATCACGCAGACAGGCGGCAACGAGAACGCGCAGTCCCAGCACGCTGGTGGTGATCGCGAACCAGGCATAACCGGACAGCCACAGCAGCTGCGGAATCCACAGCGGTGTCGCCAGCGGGGTGTTGGCGGTGGAACCGTTGCTCAATGACTTGCCGAGCACCGGCCAGGCATTGATCAGAATCACCCAGGCCACCAGGTTCAGCGCCAGCATCGCGAGGATATCCAGGGTGTGGCGCGAGAAGGCCGGCAGCTTGCCGTGCACGACATCGATACGGATGTGGGCGCGCTCCATCAGGGTGTGGGAAAGGCCCCACGCCGAGAGCATCGCCAGCACATACCCGGCATATTCGTGCACGCCGGGCAGCGGATGATTGAACAGTTGGCGCATCAGGATTTCGGCGCCGATGAAGACCACGACAGCCAGCAGCAACAGGCCCATCAGGCGTGCGGCATGGCGTGATATCGCGCGTGTCAGCGACACGAGGACATCGAGTGCGTGAAGGAAGGAGTTCATGAGTCGGGTCCTGCTGGGGCGCTGAACGAAGGCCGCTTTCTCGAGAAAGTCTGCTTTTGAAAGCTTGCGCTTGAATACACAGGCGCGAGTCGTTCAGCGCTACGTCTCTGGGGAACATGTCTGCCACGTCGGGACAGGGCGGGGCTATCGGCACCTGCTCGCGAACAGGCTTCGGTGAACAGGTGCCGTTGGATCACTCCGCGCTAGCGGTCAGGCCGACGACCTTGCCTACGCTCTCGTTCCAGGTCTTGCGGGTCTCGGCATCGACACGCGCCGCCCAGGCAGGCAGGACGGTGTCTTCGAGCGCCGCACGAGCACGTTTGGCGTCGTCGTCGCTGAAGTCGACCAGCGTCATGTCGGCGCTCTTGCCCAGCGGGCAATCGCCTTCGCCGGTCAGGCAGGCCACGCCACGCGCGGTCTCGCCACGCGCGTTTTCCCACACCGGCGCGGTGAACTCGCTATCCACCTGCTGCTGGATCAGGGTCTGGGTCTCGGCACCCAGGCTCTGCCACTTGTCCTGATTGATGGCGGTGATCACGTAATCCCAGCCGCCCAGCGGCAGCGGCATCAGGTGGCTGGAGACTTCGTGCCAGCCGGCGCTGTAGCCGGAGAGCGAACCGGTGACGGCGCAGTCGATGACGCCACGCTCCAGGGAGCCGGGCACCTCGTTGAAGGCGATGTTGAGACTCTGTGCGCCCAGCGCCTCGATGAACTCACCGGTGGAGCGGCCGCTGGCACGCACCTTCTTGTCCTGCAGGTCATCGAGCCCATCGATCGGGGTGTTGCAGAACAGCACCTGAGCCGGATACGGCACGATCGCCAGTACGTGGCTGTTGAAGCGCTTGTTCATGGTGGACTCCGCCAGGGGGCGGAAAGCCTCGGCGACCTGCTGCGCTTCCTCGGCAGTGGGGGCCATCATCGGCAGATCCAGCCCTTCGAGTTCCGGCGCATCGGACACGGTGTAGTCGGCCACGGTCATGCCGACATCGAAGACACCATCGCCCAGATAGCGATAGACGTCAGAGCCGGGAATACCCATCTGATCGAAGGTGGTCACCTGAGTGCTGAGCTCACCGCTGCTGGCGGCCGGGAGGGTCTCGCTCCAGAACGGCTTCTCGAACTGACGGTTGAGCTCCAGGCTGCTCCAGCTGCCTACCACGTTGAGGGTATCGGCAGCATTGGCGCTACCGGCGGCGGCGAGTGCGAGCCCAAGGGCGGAGAGGGCAAAACGTGTCTTCATGGGAATCACCATTGTTGTTGTGCATCTGGTGTTATCGGAAAAGCTTGTTGGCTACATCTTTGCGGGGTGTGTCTTTTCCGCTGCTGTGCTGTGTTTCGATTCGCGGTGCGTCCCTGCACTGCACCGGGCGTGATGAGTGCGGATTTCTCTTACGCCCGGCAGCACGCCTGGCAGCAGGTCATCCGTACTTGAGACGATGATTGGGAATGTCGGTAATCAGCATGTGGCCCGGGCTATGCGCGATCGCCAATGGCAGTCGGGCATTCTCCAGCGCCAGTTGTGGCGTGACGCCACAGGCCCAGAACACCGGCAGGTCGCTTGTCTCAAGCGTAGGCGTATCGCCGAAGTCGGGGCTTTCGATATCGGAAATACCGATCAAGGCGGGGTCGCCCAGATGGACGGGGGCACCGTGCACACGAGGCATGTCGGTGGTGATCTGGATCGCGCGAATGGCGTGCGCCGCCGACATCGGACGAAGGGATACCACCAGGTTGCCGTGGAAACGACCGGCACTGATCAGCGGGATATTGGTGCGATACATCGGCACGTTGTGCTTCAGGCGCGCATGGCGAACCTCGACACCCTCGTTGAGCAGCGCCTCTTCGAACGAGAACGAGCAGCCGATGGAAAACGCCACGAAATCGTCCTGCCACAGGGCGGCGATATCCTCGCGCGTTTCCTCACGCTTGCCGTGACGGTAGATGTGATAGGCCGGCAGGTCGTGGCGCAGGTCGATGTTCTCACCGAGCCCTGTCGGGACGGGAGAACCGACGGCCGTGACATCCAGCAACGGGCAGGCCTTGGGATTGGCCTGGCAGAATTGCAGGAATTCGCCGGCAGCCTCGGCTGGCAGGATGATCAGGTTGGTCTGGGCGTAGCCGGCAGCGATACCGCTGGTGTGGCTGGCCCAATGACCGCTGCGGATCTGCTCGCGCGCCTCGCGGGGGGACGACGCGGCACTGAGAAGTGTCTGGGGCATCGTGGGGGCTTCTTGTGAAGTTGTTGTTGTCTGTCTTCACCATAAGAACCACACCCGGATAAATCCAATCGATTTTTATCGAGTCAAGCCATCGGAAATTCCTTTCATGTGGTGTGGGTGCTACTATCTCTTCAGTTATAATCTTCAAGATTATTTTTCTTGCTACTGTTAGGTTCTTTGGAGTTGCACATGGAATATTTTTTAAATAGCTATCCGTTTGTGATTGAGCAATCGACAGATTGGTGGGCAGTAGCAATCGGAGCAGCGGCAACATTTGGTGGAGCTTGGTTAGGCGCTAAGGTTGGTGCAACTGGTGGTTATAAAGCGGCTCTTCATGCTGGTATAGCTATCGAGAAGAGAGGGAAATTAGAAGCAATATATGGCTATGTTGATAAAGTCATACACGAGAAAGGAAAATTATATGATAGATTTTATGATGTAGTAACACAAAACAACAATCAGGAAATAATGCGCAATTTTATAAAAGATGAAAGACTCGCTTATGAACCATCACCTTTGTACGAATTACAATCTCTTTGCGACATTTATTTGGAAGATGCAGCAGAGTTTATGAACAAACTAGAAAAAGCGAGAGAAGAGTTTTATCTATGTGCAGCGAGGATTGAAACAGAAGATCTTGATTCTAATGGCTTGGAAGAAGTTAAAGAAAGTGTGATGTACACTCGATCAGATTTCAATGATGCTGTTGAACAGATGAAGATTATGGTTAGAAGACAGCTATGCAATACTGCTAAGTAGTTTTTGTTATTGCTAAGCATCCTATCGCTAGATTTATAGGAGGTTTTATCTAGGGCTTGATTATAATGACATGCTTTCCCCTGTAGAGTTATTGGTATGTACGCGTGTCACCATGTGTAAAAAAACTTAGTATGAATGATATTTTGTAATAGATAGGAGCTTTATCGGCTGCACTCATGAAATTTCACTTATGCGCCTCCTGATCCTGCCTAGCGATCTCGATGGCCAGTTCACACACCCCTTCGGCGAGGGCGCTTTCCATATGGGTCGGCCAAGAGGCGGTGAAGGTCAGCTCGGGCAGGTCGCAGGGCAGGCTGAGCAGGGTGCCCTGGCGGATTTCTTCGGCGACGATACGTGGCGGGATGGCGCCGACGCCCAGGCCATCCAGGGTCATGCGCACGATGGTCCACAAGGAGCTTGAGCAATGCAGCTTCACGTCATCCAGCCCCATCTGATGGAGCATGGAGCCAAGTTCATGGTGGGGCCGACTGTTGCGGGCAAACGAGATCAGCGGCAGAGAATTCAGGCGCCGCAACGAGAAGTTGTCTTCGGTAAAGCCCAGCGCGGGGCTGATCACGAAGCCCATCGTGTAGTTGCAGAGAAAACGATTGAGCACGCTCTCTGCCGTCACCGGCCCCATCAAGAAGGCGAGGTCGATATCGCCGGCGGTAAGCATGGCGGCAAGTCCCGGGGAGCTGTCGACCTCGAGTTCCAACGTGAGGTCCGGATAGCGGCGCGCCAGTTCGGCCAGAAAACCGGGCAGCCAGCTATGCGCGACGGTCTCGACGACGCCCAGTCGCAGCACGCCCTGGAAGGGCGTATTCAACTCCATCATGGATAGCGCTTTCTGGCGCGCTTCCAGCAGTGCCTCGGCGTGGCGATAGAATTCGCGCCCCTTGAGCGTCGGCTGTACCGGTCGGCGAGTGCGCTCCAGCAGGCGGGTCTCCAGCGTGGTTTCCAGCTTGTTGATGCGTTCGGAAATCGAGGGCTGGGTCAGATGCAGGTGCTGGGCGGCCAGCCGGAACGACCCCAGGCGCGTGATCCACACGAAGGCTTCCACTTCCTTGAAATCGAACATGGCCAGATCCTGTCGTGATTGATGCCGCAAGCTTGAGGCTCACATTACCACTCGTTGAGAAATTGCGTTCTCGATGGCGTACATTCCGGTACGATATGGAGCATCGAGAAATGCGTATTTTCATGAAATGGAATGATGATGAAGTCTAGCGTGCGAGTTGTCAGCCTGGTGATGCTGAGTGCCCTTTTCGTGGCAGGGTGCAGTTATACACCGGCGCGGATCGATGCCGAGCCAATCATCGAGATCGGTGATGGACACCATGACCACAAGCGGGGAGGCGGTGACTTCTGCCCGCCGGGGCAGGCCAAGAAAGGTAACTGCTGATCATGTCGAACCAGAAGGAGCCGCTCATGCGGCTCCTTTTTCGTTGTCGATCGCTTCCCGATATGGGCCTCTGGAGTCGCTCGGTCTGCAAGGATATCCTGCGTGATCCGAGTCTTGCCTCTTCCTCCACTGCTGCTGGCGGGTACTGTCTCCATGCTCAATCCCAAGGCGCTGACGGCGCTGAATGAAATCATCCGCCGGGGCTCACTGCGGCGCGCGGCGCGACATCTGAATCTCGACCCTTCAGCGGTGAGTCGCCAGATCAAGCAGCTGGAAGAAGAGGTGGGTGTCGCGTTGTGCGAGCGCAGCGAGACGGGCATGCGCGCCACCCAGGCCGGGGTGTTGCTGCTGGATCACTTTCATCGTCAGCAGGCGGCGGAGGCGGCAGCGCTCTCGCAGCTGAGCGCCTTGCAGGGCCTGCGCAGTGGTGAGGTGAGAATCGCGGTGGGCGAAGGCTTCATTGCCGACCTGATCTCGCTGCCGTTGCAGAGCTTCATGGCACGTCATCCCGGCATCGAGGTCGTGGTGCGCATGGCGGGGGTGAATGAGGCGACTGAGCTGTTGCGCGACTTCGAGGTGGATATCGCGCTGCTCTATGCCCCGCCTGTCGATCCGATTCTTTGTTGTCATGTGGAGACCTGCCAGCCGCTGGATCTGATCGTGCCGGCGGAGCATCCGCTACTCGAGATCGCAGAGCCGTTGACGCTTTCGCAGGTGGCGCAATGGCCGCTGGCGTTGATCGATGAATGCACCGGCATGCGTCAGATGGTCAATCAGGCGGCGCAGCAGGAGCGGGTCTCGCTGCGCGCGCAGTTGCGCACCAATTCCGTGTCGGTGCTCAAGAATTTCGTGCGTTCGGGAATCGGCGTGACCTTCATGCCGGAGTTGAGCGTGGTGGAGGAGCTGCGGCGCGGTGATATCTGCCTGCTGCCGATGCAGCACTCCGCGCTGGCGACGACCCGTGCGCAGATGTGTACGCGGCGTGGGCGCGAGATGACCGTCGCCGTCGAGGCCTGCGTCACCCATCTTCAGCAGGGCCTGCGATTCTTTACCGCGGATGCGCCACGCCTGCTGGGCAAGTGATAATTGTTGCGTCCAGTCATTCGGGAGTCTCGTATCAGAAGTTGGGCAGGGTGATATCTCATGACAACAATTTCTGATACGAGGACTTCCTCCGATGCTGAGCCCCCTCAAGAAAGCACTGGCGCTGGCAGCGCTTCCTTTCAGTCTGCAGGCCCAGGCCTATGAGATAGAACCTCTCGGAGAAGGGCTCTATCGCTTCATTGATGACAGGCATCGCTCAGTATTCATGATCACCGATCACGGCGCGCTGGTGACGGACCCGATGAATCACGCCGCGGCGACCTGGTTGAACAACGAGATCAAGCAGCGCTTCGACACGCCGGTGCGTTATGTGGTGTATAGCCACAACCACAGCGATCACATCTATGGCGGAGAGGTCTTCGACACGCCGGATACCACCTTTATCGCGCACCGGCTGGCGGCTCAGGACATCGCCAATACCAAGGCGCAGACCGTACAGCCGGATCTGGTCTTCGATGATGAAATGACCTTGCGACTGGGCGGCAAGGAAGTCCAGCTGCGTTATCACGGCCCGAATGACGGGCGCGGTTCGATCAGCATGTACTTCCAGGATCATGCCACGATGTTCGTGGTGGACTGGATCGTCATCGGGCGTATGCCGTGGCAGAAACTCTGGAGTTACGATATCCAGGGCATGATCAACTCGACGCGTGAAGTGCTGGAATACGACTTCGATACCTTCGTTGGCGGGCATGCCGAGGTGGGTGACCACGCGGATGTCGAACGTTATCTGGCGTATCTTGAATCGCTGTATTCCCAGGTGACGGACGGCATTCTCGCCGGCAAGTCACTGGAGCAGATTCAGCAGGAGGTCGATCTCTCCGAGTACAGTGATCTGGCTCAGTATGTGGAGTGGGTCGGCCTCAATATCGAGGGCGTGCATGAGCGCCTGATGGAAGAGTCCGGCATGGGCTGGCGCAGTGATCTCAAGGAAGAGCATACCCACTGACGATGTAGCGCCGCGTTCAGCACTGCTTCATTCAGCACTGCTTCATTCAGTACTGCTTCATTCAGTACTGCTTCGTTCAACACGGCCTCGCCGTGTCGTTGAAATGGCCCCGAAAGCTTCGGTTTTCGGGGCCATTGGCGTCTGTGGGAACGTCAAGGCAGAGTTGTGCCGGTCCGGTCCGGCGGGTGTGGACGAAAAAACAACACTCAGGCGATTGATTAGTCTACAGCGGCAACGCTACTTTCGAGGTGTGAAGGCGAAAGTCCCTCACCTTGACTGGCCGCAGGGCCACACTGACAAAGGCGGCGTCACTCCCGCCGCATACAACGAATATTTACAACAACAAAAGGGAATCCACATGTCCTTGTCCAAGACATCTCTGCTGCGCAAGACGCTTACCGGTTCCACTCTGGCGCTCAGCCTGCTGGCGGCCAGCGTGCAGGCCCAGACCATCAACCTCAGCTACAACGGTGCACCGGATGCCGACAAGAACGCGGTGCATGTCTTTGCCAGCAATCTGAAGACCCTGGTGGAAGAGAAGACCGATGGCGAGTTGGAACTCAAGCTCTATCCCAACAGCATGCTGGGCGAGGAGCAGGAGCGCATGGAGCAGGTGATCAGCGCCCCGAACCTGAACATCGCCTCCTTCGCAGGCATGGCTCCCATCGTGCCGGAAGTCTATGTCAGCGCGACGCCGTTCATGTTCGACGGCTTTGATGAGGCGCGCCGTTTCTTCGATGAGGGGCAGTACTGGCAGCAAGTGCAGCAGCTGTTCAGCGAGCGCACCAATGGCGCCGAGATTCTGGCCGTCGTGGAGGAAGGGGGCTTTCTGGCCTTCACCAACGACAAGCGCCCGATCACCAGCCCTGATGATTTCGAAGGCCTGCGTTTTCGCGCGATGGACCCAAGCCAGGTAGCGCTCTACGAGGCCTTCGGCGCCTCGGGCACGCCGATTCCGTGGACGGAGGTCTACATGGCGCTGCGCACGGGGGTGGCGGATGGTCAGATGAACCCGCCGATGTACATCCTGCTGGGCAGTCTGCAGGAAGTGCAGAAGTACCTGACACTGGCCAACATCCAGTATTCCGATCAGTTCCTGGTCGCCAATGGTCAGTTGCTCGAGAGCCTGTCGGATGAGGAGCGCACGGCACTTCTCGAGGCGGTTCAGGAAGCCAATGCCCAGGCCCGTCAGGACAACCAGAGCCAGGTCGAATCACGCATCGCCTCGCTGGAAGAGCAGGGCATGCAAGTGATCCGCCCGAGCGAAGCTGATCTCGAGGCATTTCGCAGCAAGGGCCAGCCGGCCTATCTCGAGTGGCTCAAGAGCCAGGACATCGCGCCAGAGCTGATCGATACCGCCATGAAGGATGCCGGCCTGTCCTCGTGATGGTCTGTTGCGATGGTCTTTCGAGATGGCTTGTCGCGATGGTCTGTTGCGATGACCTGACACGCTGACTCGGTGTAGGGCGAGTGACGCTCAAGCATCAGCGAGCATCCCGCTGCGGTACCCGGTGCCCGGGCAATGACAGTCCGGGCATCGAGGCTCTGAATTTCCCTCCTTGCTGGTGGATTGCGGTAAATGACTTCCATGACTCCTTCACGACAGCCTTCCCTGCGGGAAGGCCTGCTGCTTGCCTGTGGCCGCGTGACACTGGCGATAGCGGCGGTACTGCTGGCTTCCACGGTGCTGATCATACTTTACGGCGTGGTGATGCGCTATGTACTGGGCGGCGCGCCCATCTGGGTCGATGAGCTGACCCGCTATCTCATCATCGCCAGTGTCATGCTGGCGATCGGCGTCGTCTGGGCAGAAGGGGCGCACATGCGCGTGGCGCTGCTGGAACGGCGTCTGCCTCCGCGCATGGCCACGGCGCTGATCCATTACCAGTGGTGGCTGACGCTCGTGCTGATGGCGGGCGCGACCTGGATGACCTGGCACTACGCCATGTCGGCAAGCATGTTCCGCACCATGGGACTGGGCGTCAGTCGCAGCGTACCAATGCTGTCGATGCCGATCGGCTTCGCGCTGATCACGGTGCAGGTCCTGCTGCATGGCCCACGGCCGCTGACATCCCCGGCGCTTGAGATCGCGCCGGACGAGGAGGTCGACGAGCCTGCGACACACGATGACAGGACAGGAGGGCCACGCACATGATCTGGGCAATGTTGGCCATCTTCGTCGTGCACGTGCTGCTGGGCCTGCCGCTGTTTCTCTCCCTGCTCGTCACCGCCGTGACCGGCTTTCTGTTCGTCGATATTTCGATGCTGGAGCGCCTTGGGCCGCAGCAGTTCTTCGGCGGCATCAATGCCTTCTCGCTGATGGCGATTCCGCTGTTCATTCTCGCCGGCAACCTGATGAACATCAGTGGCCTGACAGAACGCCTCATGCGTCTGGCACGCCTGATGGTCGGACATCTGCGCGGTGGCATGGGCCATGTCAACGTCGTTTCCAGCGTGTTCTTCGCTGGCGTCAATGGCTCGGCGGTTGCCGATACCTCCGCGCTGGGCTCGCTACTGGTGCCGGCCATGCGCAAGGAGGGCTATTCGACTTCCTTTGCCGCAGGTCTGACGGCGGGCAGCTCGTTGATCGGGCCGATCATCCCGCCCAGCATCTTCATGATCCTCTACGCCTCGCTGACCAACACCTCCGTGGGCAGCCTGTTCCTGGCCGGTGTCGTACCCGGTCTGGTGCTGGCGGTGGCGTTCATGGCGATGAATGCCTGGTATGCCCGGCGTCATGGTCTGCAGGCACGTGGCCAGGCACCGGCACGTCGCGAAGTGATCGCGGCAGTCGTCGGGGCACTGCCGGCGCTGGTGGCACCGGTAATCATCGTCTCCGGCATCGTGCTGGGCATCGTGACCCCGACCGAATCCGGCGCCTTGATCGTGGCCTATGTGCTGCTCTGCGGCTTGTGCCAGGGGCCGCTCAAGCTTGTCGATGTGTGGGGTGCCATCAAGGACACGGCCCGTCTGACCAGCGCCATCTTCGTGATCATGGCGGTGTCGTCCATCGTCAGCTGGCTGCTGTCCTATGCCCAGGTGCCCAATCAGTTCGTGGCATTGCTGACACCCTATATCGACAGCCCGATCCTGATCCTGCTGCTGCTCAGCGCCATCACCTTCGTCACCGGCATGTTCATGGAGGAAGTCTCGGCCTTGATGCTGCTGACGCCGATCTTCGTGCCCGTGGCCATGGCCGCTGGCATCGACCCCGTGCACCTGGGGGTCATCATCACGCTCAATATCACCATCGCGCTGATCACGCCGCCGATGGGCGCCTGCGTGTTCGTGGCCGCCGCGGTCAGCAAGCTCGAGATCACCTCGCTGTTTCGTACCATCTGGCCGTTCGTGCTGGTAGCGGTCGCGGTGCTGCTGATGCTGATCATCTTCCCGCCTCTTACCCTGTGGTTGCCGACCCTGTCTGGATAACAACTCATGACGTCAACATTGAATCGCCCAATTCCCCCCATCCCGAGTCATGACGAGCCGGACTGGACGCAGGTCACCCGAATCCCCGTCAAGGGCTGTGACAGTACTCTGGTGCCGACCAGCCTCGGGCCGTCATGTCTGAAGGTCTATCCCGCCTACGCGCGCCTCGGTATCCCCGGGGCGGTCAATGAATGTCTGGTGCGGCGTGCGGTGTATCAGCGCCTGTTGCAGGCCGCGCGCGCCTTGCCGCAAGGGCTGTCGTTGGTGGTGATGGATGGCTGGCGTCCCTGGCGGGTGCAGCAGTATCTGTTCGAGACGCTGTATCAGTCGCTCAAGACGCATGATCCTGAGTTGGATGAGGCCCAGCTGCTGGCGCGTACGCGCGAATTCGTCTCGCTGCCCAGCCGTGACCCGGACGCGCCGAGTCCGCATCTCACCGGTGGCGCCGTCGATGTCACCCTGTGTGACGCCGATGGCTTGCTGCTCGAGATGGGGACGCTGTTTGACGAGGCGACCCCCGAGTCCCACGCCGATCATTTCGAGCGTCATCCGCCTGCCGGCGATACGCCCCAGGCCGAGGCACGCGACAACCGGCGTCTGCTCTATCACGTCATGACCGAGGCCGGTTTCACCAATCTGCCCAGCGAATGGTGGCACTTCGATTTCGGTGATCAGCTCTGGGCCTGGTACCGCGGCGAGCCCGAGGCGTTGTTCGGCCCGGCGGAGATGGACAGCATCGAGAGTCTCTGGAAACGCTCACTGGCGTGAAGGTGTCAGAGCATGCCTGACAGCCGCTGGCCTGCAAGACACGAAAGCCCCGCTCGATGGCGACTCGAGCGGGGCTTTCGTTTCAGCGTCTTATGCGATCAGCGTCAGCGAGTCGTGCCTGATGCTCAGCTGACGATCTCGGCCTGATCGAGCATGGCGTGGAAGAGCACGTTGCAGCCGGCGTGCAGGTCCTTGGGCGCGGCGTTCTCGATCTCGTTGTGGCTGATGCCGCCTTCGCAGGGGACGAAGATCATGCCGGCGGGAGCGATACGGCCCATGAAGATGGCGTCGTGGCCGGCGCCGCTGACGATGTCGAGATGCGAGTAGCCGAGCTGGCTGGCGGCGTTGCGCACCGCGTTCACGCAGTTGTCGGCGAAGTGTTCCGGCACGAAGTCGGCGGTGGGGGTGAGCTCGTAGGTCAGACGATGCCGCTGACTGACGGCTTCGACGACTTCTTTCAGCTCCGCGACCATTGCGGTGAGGGAGTCGGGTTCCAGCGAGCGCAGGTCGATGGTCATGTTGACCTGCCCGGGGATGACGTTGCGCGAGCCCGGGTGGACCTGCATCACACCCACGGTACCGCGACCGTGCGGCGCGTGATCGATGGCGATGCGATTGACGGCGACGGTGATCTCGGCGGCGCCAAGCATGGCGTCCTGGCGCAGTGACATGGGCGTGGGGCCCGCGTGCGCCTCCTGACCGGTCAGGGTCAGATCGAACCAGCGCTGACCCAGCGCGCCCATCACCACGCCGATGGTGGTCGCTTCATCTTCCAGAATCGGGCCCTGCTCGATGTGGCTCTCGAAGAAGGCGCGTACGTTCTCGCGGGGGGTCTCATCGCTGCCGCGATAGCCGATGGCGTCCAGTGCCTCACCGGCGGTCACGCCGTCGCAGTCCTTCTGGGCGAGCATCTCATGCAGTGACAACTGGCCGGTATGCACGCCGGACCCCATCATGCAGGGCGCGAAGCGACAGCCTTCTTCATTGGTCCAGACCACCACTTCCACCGGGCAGCGGGTCTTGATGTCGTGCTGGTTGAGGCTACGCAGGACCTCAAGCCCGGCCATCACCCCGAAGCAGCCATCGAACTTGCCGCCGGTCGGCTGGGTATCAATGTGGCTGCCGGTCATCACCGCCGGTGCGTCCGGATCGGTGCCGGCGCGGCGCGCGAAGATGTTGCCGATGGCATCGATACGGATCGTGCAACCCTCGGCCTTGCACCACTGAATGAAGAGGTCGCGCGCCTGGCGGTCCAGCTCGGTCAGCGCCTGGCGGTTGACTCCGCCCTTGGGCGTGGCGCCCAGCTCGGCCAGGGTCATCAGTGATTGCCACAGGCGATCGCTGTCGGTACGCAGCTCGCTCAGGGTATTCGCGGGTGATGTGTCCATCTGGGCAGTGGTCATCGGCTTTATCCTCTCGTGGATATTGTTGTTGTGCTTCCGGTTCCGCTTTTGTTTTGGTCCAGGCTTCGGGTCAGGTTCTGCTGTCGGCCATCAGCTGCGCGGGGGTGACGAGCAACTGGTCGGCCATTTCCACCTCGAGTGCCGTCATGTGGTGCTCGGCATCCTGCATGTGTTCTGTCATGAGCTGTCTGACCTGCTCATGGTCCTGGTGGCGAAACGCCGTGATCAGGCCGGAGTGGTAATGCTGATTGGCCTGGTCGAACTGCTTGCGCTCCGGCAGGTAGGCTTTCTTGATGACGACCAGCTCATGCAGCATGTCGTTGAGGAACTGGCACATGAAGCTGAGCAGCGGGTTGGGGCAGGCGCGGGCCAGCACCTGATGGAATTCGATTTCCAGGAAGCGCTGGCGCCGCTGGTCCTCGTCCTGTGGCTGGTGGCAACTGCAGTCATGGACATTGTTCTCGAGCGCCACCAGGTCCTCTTCGCTGAGCAGGCCCACCACCGATACTGCCATCTCGACTTCCAGCAGTCGGCGTAGCTGATAGACCTGGGCGCCATTGAGCGTCTTGAAATGCAGGAAGCTCCTCAGCATGCGGCTGGCCGGTTCCATGCTTGGCGCATTGAGCACGGCGCCGCCATTGGGCCCCGTCTTCAGGGTGATCAAGCCCTCGACCTCGAGAATCTTGAGGGCTTCGCGCAGCGTGCCCTTGGCGCAGCCGTACTGGGCCATCAGCGCCTTCTCGTTGGGCAGCCGGTCGCCTTCGCTCAACCCATCGCGCACGATGCTGCGCCTCAGGTCATCACTGATCAGCTCGGCCAGCTTCTGCCGCTTGGGCAGGTGGGCGCCGGAGGCGTTGGCACTGGTGCTGGTGCTGGCACGTGAAGTGTCCAGGGGGGAGGGCGATGTCGGCATGCGATGTCCTGAGCGGCAGCGAGTCAGTTATATTTATTCGTATAAATAAGCTTTAGTCGCGGACTCGAGTGCTGTCAAACCCCAAGGTGGCCTCAAGCGTTGCGCAGGCGATCACGCCATTGATGCGTCGCATCAAAGGCAGCGCATTGGCGAAGTCATGCGTGTCAGTCTTGAAAAGCGCCTGGTCTGACATAAGGTTTCTATATTCGACCCCGCTAAAGGAGGCCCTATGGAAACGCATGATCCTCAGCCAACGCGCGACGCCGATATCGTCATCGTCGGTGGCGGCGCCGGCGGACTGGAGCTGGCGGTTCGCCTTGCCAAGGCAGGCCACAAGGACGTCTTGCTGATAGACCGCGACACTAGTCACGTATGGAAGCCACGACTGCATGAGATCGCGGCGGGCCTCGGGCGGCGTCAGGTCGATGAGCTGGGGTATGCCGGTCTGGCCGAGCAGTGGGGGTTCCGCTATGAGTGCGGCACACTCGAAAGCGTGGACTCTGCACAGCGTCAGATCACCCTGGCCGCGATCCCGGGCAGGGAAGATCACGCGAGCGCCGAGGTGCCGGCGCGCGTCAGGGGCTATCGTCAGCTGGTGCTGGCCCTGGGCGGTGTGACGCCTGACATGGGGGTCGAGGGTGTGCTGGAGCATGCCTGCCTGCTGGATTCCCCTGACGATGCCGAGCGCATCGCCCAGCAGTTCTCGCGTGGCCTGCTGGCCAACCATGTGGCGATGGAAACAGCACCGATAGGCGATGCTGGCGTGTCAGCCAGCCAGGGCGGCGCTCAGGTTGGCACTGAGGGAGGCACTCAAGATAGTGCCAAGGAGTCCCCGGGGCGGCCGTATCAGGTGGTGATCGTCGGCTCCGGCGCCACCGGTGTCGAACTGGCCGCCTACCTGCATGAGGCGCGTGGCATGCATGACGCCCCTGCACCCAAGGGCGCGAAGGTCGAGATCACGATTCTCGAGGCCACCGAGACCTTCATGCCCGGTGTCTCACAGGAACTGCGCGAGTCGATCCATCAGCGACTCGAGGAGCAGGGCATCAAGATCGAACTGTCCCGTCAGGTCGCCAAGGTGTCTCCCGGCAGTGTCGAGATCAGTGAAGGCGACGAGTCGGTGACGCGGGACGCGGATCTGGTGGTCTGGGCAGCAGGGCGCGTCGGGCCCGCCATCGTCGAGGAAATCGACGTCCTGGAAAGCAACAAGAAGCGTCAATTCACGGTGACGCCCGGGCTGCAATGCCTTGGCCATGACAGCATCTTCGCGCTGGGCGATTGTGCCAACATCGATGAGGCACCGCTGCCGCCCACCGCTCAGGTGGCCAGCGAGCAGGCCGAGTTTCTCGCCGATGAACTGCCGCGTCGCCAGCAGGGTGAGCCGGCTCAGGCCTTCGAGTTCAAGGACCGCGGTACCTTGCTGTCACTCTCCAGTGCCGGCAGCGTCGGTGAGCTCAGCGGCAAGTTGAGTGACAAGCTGGGCAATGCCCAGGGCAGCAAGGGCAATGATGATCTGCAGGTGAGAGGACGCTTCGCGCGCGCCGCCTATCAAGGGCTGCAGCGCCATCACCAGTTCCTGCTGCTGGGGCCGCTGAAGGGCTCCGCCGAGGTGGTCAGTGACGTGCTGCGCCGAAGCATGGGACCGCGTCTCAAGGTGCACTGAGTCTTGAGCGGGTCTTGAGTGATTCTAGAGTGACTCTTGAGAGAGCCTTTAGAGAGTCGCCACCCAGTAATGACAGGTCGACATGCGCCGTGGTGGATTCCACTGGTGCATGTCGGCCTTGTGCTTTTCAGGGCGTTATTGCTGCGCCGTCGTGTTCAGGAGGTCGTGTTCAGGAGGTCGTGCCCAGCGCGTCATGAGGCACCCTGCGGCGTGATTCTCGCGCTGCTTCGGCTTCTCTCTGCGAGCTGGCCACCGGATAGGTGCCGGGCCTGAGAATCCGCGTGTCCACGTCGTGGATATCACGCAGTCCGCACAGGGCCAGCGTGGTGTCGAGTTCCTTATGGATGATCTCCAGGGACCTGGTCACCCCTTGTTCGCCCATGGCGCCGAGCCCATAGAGGAAGGCGCGACCCAGGTAGACGCCCTTGGCACCCATCGCCACCGCCTTGAGCACATCCTGTCCGGAGCGGATGCCGCCGTCCATGTGGACCTCTGTCCTGTCGCCGACTGCCGCGAGAATGTCCGGCAGGGCGGAGATGGAGGAGGCGGCACCGTCGAGCTGACGTCCGCCGTGATTGGAGACGATCACCGCATCGGCGCCTGCCTGCACGGCCAGCTCGGCATCTTCCGGCTCCATGATGCCCTTGATGATCAGCTTGCCGCCCCAGCGGTCCTTGATCCACTTGATGTCGTCCCAGCTCAGGCTCGGATCGAATTGGCTGGCGGTCCATTTCGAGAGGGAGCTCAGGTTCTCGGCATCCTTCACGTGGCCGGCGATATTGCCGAAGGTGTGGCGCCTGGTCTTGAGCATGCCGGCGCACCAGCGCCACTTGGTGGCCAGATCGAGCACGGTCGCCACGGTAGGGCGAGGGGGCACGCTCAGGCCGTTGATCAGGTCCTTGTGGCGCTGGCCGATGATCTGCAGGTCAGCGGTGAGTACCAGCGCGGAACACTCCGCGGCCTTGGCGCGATCGATCAGCCGTCCGATGTAATCCTTGTCGCGCATCACGTAAAGCTGGAACCAGAAGGGCCGTGAGCTGACCGACGCGACGTCCTCGATGGAACAGATGCTCATGGTCGAGAGCGTGAAGGGAATACCGAAGTCACTCGCCGCGCGCGCGGCCAGCATCTCGCCATCGGCATGCTGCATGCCGGTCAGGCCAGTCGGTGCGATCGCCACCGGCATGGCCACCTCCTCGCCGAGCATCTTCGTGCGCAGAGTGCGATTGTCCATGTCGACCATCACCCGTTGGCGCAGCCCGATCGCGGCGAAGTCGGCCTCATTGGCCCGATAGGTGGACTCCGTCCACGAGCCGGAATCGGCATAGTCGTAGAACATCTTCGGCACGCGGCGTTTCGCCAGGCGTTGCAGGTCATTGATGCAAGTGATGGTCATGCGGGTCTCCATCCGTGGTGGGTCGCGCGGGGGCTGGCAGGGTCGCTTGCGCTACTGTCACCGAATCCGGTCTTGTCCAGCTATAGGCGATACGTCTAGGGGGAAGCGTTCGGGTGGTGGAATTCAATAAAAAAACCGCGCTCAAGCCGGCCGGCCACCCACAAGACAGTCGATTCCTCCTACGCGTGTCGCGGATTGTCATCTTTGCGTGGAATACTAGGGCATTGGGATGATTTCCGAGTGGATGGAGAGATGGCATGGATCAGGCCTGGCCTGAAAGCACGCGCGACAACCTTCGATTTCTGTGCTCGGAAGTGGATAGTCAATATGGCTGGCTGCAGGCGTTCGTGTCCGCGCCGACGGCGGCCATGGCGCGCAAGCTGCTGGAGCGCAAGGGGTACGCCGAGAACCTCTGCCAGCGTATCGAACAGGCATGCCCTGAAGCCCGAAACCAAAAGCGCTCGCACGCGCGGGCCCGCTTCCAGCAGAGCCTGGTCGAGGTCGCCAGTGGTCTGGCACGGCTCAGTGAGCTGGCGCGCAGTTGTCTGCAGCAGCTGATTCGCGTCGATGATGTCCAACTGGTCGATGATGTCGTGCTGGTGAAGTCGCTGCGCCGTGTGCGTCGCGGCATTCTGCGCAGCGAGATGTCGCTGGAGAACGGCTCCCTGTCCCTGGCCCTGAAGCTCGCGCGCAGTCGCGAGAAGCTGAAGCGGGACAGTGAAGGCCGCATCCGGGCACTCACCGGCCAGCTCAAGAAGAAGCGTGCTCCCGCCGAAGACCTGACACATCTGCTGTTCGTGGCCCGGGAAATCAGCCAGATGGGCGAGGTGCTGGGGCAGCTGGGTGAGGCGGTCATCTCGGCAACCCTCGGTCAGTCACTCAACTTCGAGCGCTATGCCTCGCTGACCCACCTGGTCAATGAACTCGGTGATGGCAGTCAGACGGCGGGCGAGATGCGCGTCGACACTTTGGCCGAGACACGTTCCGGCAGCCGGATCTCGGGGATTGCCAGCGAGAAGCCCAATGCGAGGGCTGTCGAGAAGGTCAGTGACAAGGGCAATGACAAGGGCAGGCCGGCCAACGACAAGCAAAAGGGCAGCAAGGCTGGCGAGTCAGGGGGCAGCAAGCAAAAGGGCAGCAAGTCAAAGGACCGCAAGACTGACGCGAGCAAGTCCAAGGGCAGCAAATCCAGGGACCGCAAGCCAACCGGTGATCTGCCGCTGACCTCGCCGGAGTATCTGGCCATCTTCAAGGATGGCCTGGGGCGCAAGGTCGAGGAGGAGCGGCAGGGCGTCGAGCGCTGGCACGACATCTATCCCGGCATCGCCCCCCGCATCCTCTCGCATCATCAGCAGGGCGACAGCGCGGCACTCTTGATTGAGCACCTGCCGGGCATGACCCTCGAGCATCTGTTGATCAACGAATCGTCACGCCTCAATCGTACCGCCCAGCAGGTGCTGGTCGAGACGCTACACTCGGTGTGGACCACCACCCGCCGCGACAAGCCGGTCACTGCAGGGCACATGCGCCAGCTACTCAAGCGGCTGAGTGATGTCTATCAGATCCATCCGGAATTTCGCCACTGCGGTGCCTCGCTGTGCGGGCGCGAGATGCCCTCGCTGGAAGCGTTGATCGAGCAGGCCGCAGGTCTGGAACGTTCGCTCGAGGCTCCCTTCGCCGTCTATATCCACGGCGACTTCAATGTCGACAACATCCTCTTCGATCCGGCGAAGCAGAGCATCCGCTTCATCGATCTTCACCGCTCGGCCTATCAGGACTATGTGCAGGACGTGTCCGTGCACATGGTGTCCCATTACCGTCTTCAATTGACGGATGCGGCGCTGCGGGCCCGTATTCTGGCGCTGGCCCTGAGTTTCGGTCAGCAGATGCGTCGCTTTGCCCATGAGCAGCGCGATACCACCTTTGAATGGCGTCTGGCACTTGGCCTGGCTCGCTCCTTTGCCACCTCGACACGTTTCATCCTCGATGCCGGGCTGGCAGGGCGCATGTTCAACCGCGCACGCTTTATACTCGAGCATGTGCTTGGCGCCGACCCTGAACGGCCGGCCGATTACCGTATTCCCCTGGAGGAGTTGTTCGTTGACTGATTTCAAGATTGGCGTCGTGGGTATTCCCGGCAAGTGGTCGACCGAAGTGCTGGCGGATGCCATCGAAGCACGGACGGGCTTTCGTCTCGTGATCGACATGGCGGCCGTCTCGCTGGACCTGACCCGCAACTGCCTCGAATTCCGTGACTCTGCCGGGGTGCGTCATGACCTGACCGAGTTGGACGCCCTGATCGTCAAGAAGATCAGCGCGGAATATTCCCCGAGCAGCCTGGATCGCCTGGAGTTGCTGCGCGTCGCCGAAGCCAGGGGCGTGCGCGTCTTCAGCAGCGCGGAAAGCATGATTCGTCTGATCGACCGCCTGAGCTGCACCGTCACGCTGGCCAATGCCGACATTCCGATGCCGGCCACTCTGGTCACCGAAGACGTGGCGGCGGCCTGCGAGGCCGTCAAGCGCTTCAAGGCCGCCGTCTTCAAGCCGCTTTTCTCCACTAAGGCGCGGGGCATGTGCATCATCGAGGACACCGGCGATGATGCCGCGCTGGAAGCTGCCGTGCGTGAGTTCGCCGCCGAGCACCCGATGATGTATCTGCAGCAGCGCCTCGACCTGCCGGGGCAGGATTACGGCATGGTCTTCGTCGGTGGCCGTTATCTGTGCAGCTACGCCCGCGTCAGTGGGGGCGATGCCTGGAATACCACCATCCATGCCGGTGGCAAGTACGCGCCCTTCGAGCCCTCTGAGGAGCTGATCGCGCTGGCGCAGCGTGCCCAGGCACCGTTCAAGCTCGACTTCACCACCGTCGATGTCGCGCTGACCGACGATGGCCCGATCATCTTCGAAGTCTCGGCCTTCGGTGGCTTCCGCGGGGCGCTGGAAGGTGCCGGTGTCGATGCGGCAGCCGCCTATCTCGATCATGTGATGGAGTGTCTGGCATGAACGCGACGACCTGTGACAGCCCGGCCAGCCTTGCCTCGCTGCCCTTTGCAGAGTGGACGGCCGCCGCCTGCTTCACGGCGCTGACGCCGTCGCGCCAGTGCCTGAGCGAGGCGCTGCTGTTCGAGGTGGATGACTTTCGCCTGTGCGTGATGACGGACAAGCCGCGGCTGCTGCAACGTCTGGCGACATATTTTCGCCATTGCGCGCGCCTCGTGGCGCTCGACAATGTGCCGATAGAAGTCAAGCTCGTGCATGTGCTCAAGGCACCGGCACTCAAGGACATGCCATTGGCAGCGAGGCTCGGCATCGTGCCCGAGGCCTTCGTCGATTGGATGCCGGAACCTGGCAAGACACGCCGCAAGGACGCCATCATCGACTTGGCCGACGGGCGCCTGATCCACAAGGTGCGCACGGGCATGGCTTTTCTGCGCAGCGATGTCCACAACCTGGCGTTCGGGCCCTGTGAAGATAATGAAAGCCAGGTGATCAACTTCCTGCTCAATCTGCACATGTCGTATCTGCAGCAGAATGATGGCTTGATTTGTCACGCCTCGGCGCTGTCGAAAGGCGATCGCGCGGTGGCCATCGCTGCCTTCTCGGGCGGCGGGAAGTCCACCACCATGGTGACGGCACTCGACAATCCTAAGTTCGACTTCATCAGCAATGACCGGCTGTTCCTGGACCGGCCGGGGCGGGAGGGAACGCTGCGTGCCCGCGGCGTGGCCAAGTTGCCACGCATCAATCCCGGCACCATGCTCAACAATCCGCGGCTGCGCCCGCTGCTGGACCCCGCGCGTATCGCAGGCTATGAAGCGATGCCGCAAGAAGCGCTATGGGACCTGGAAGAGAAGCACGATCTGATCATCGAGGACGTCTACGGCCCCGGGCGTATCCGCGCCAGCGGCGAGCTTGCGGCCATGGTGATACTTAACTGGACGCGCGGCAGCGAGGCGCCGCTCGAGGTGCGCGAGGTCGAGGTCAGCCGCAGCGAAGCGCTGATACGCGCGGTGATGAAGACACCGGGGCCCTTCCACCAGCAGCGGGATGGCCGTTTCGTGCCCAATGGCGCGAGCCTTGATCCCGCGCCGTATCTGGAGCGCCTGGCGGGAACCCGCGTGCTTGAGGTGACCGGGCGTGTGGACTTCGCCGTGCTGGTCGAGAACCACCTGACCCCCTTGCTGGAGGCTTGAACATGCGTCGTGAACTGCTGTTGATGCGCCACGGAAAGTCGGACTGGTCAGTGGCAGCTGACGACTTCCATCGACCCCTCAAGGAGCGCGGCAAGCGCGGCGCCCAGCGCATGGGAGCCTGGCTTGCCCAGGAGGCGCTGGTACCGGATGCCATCCTGAGCTCGCCGGCCCTTCGCGCGCGCGCCACGGCGGAAAAGTGCGTGAAGTCGATGGGCCTCGGCGTCGACATGATCGAGCTCAAGCCTGCGCTTTACTGCGAGGACGAGGCGCCGCTGCTCAAGACGGTGCGCGCCTGCCCGGACAGCGTGCAGCGACTGATGATCATCGGCCATAACCCGGCATTGGAAGATGCGCTGGTCTGGTTGACCGGCAAGCGGCCGCGTCCGCCCAAGGAGACCAAGCTGCTGCCGACGGCGGCGGTGGTCAAGCTGACCTTCGAGGGGCGCTGGGAAGACCTGCGCTCCGGCCAGATGAGCCTGGAGCTGATCCAGCGCGTGCGTGCCTTGCCGGATGGCTTTCCCTGGCCATTCCCGGCCGGTGAGGAGCGCCGCGAACGCCCCGCCTATTACTACCGCCAATCGGCCGTCCTGCCCTGTCGTCTGCAGGGGGAAGGCGATGATGCCCAGTGGGAGGTGCTGTTGATCGGCTCTTCCTCCAACCGTCACTGGAGCCTGCCCAAGGGAATCGTCGAGCCGGGCATGAGTCCGATTGAATCCGCGCTCAAGGAAGCCCGCGAGGAAGCGGGCATCGAGGCGGAGGCGCTGGACCACGCAGCGCTGGAATTCAGTTACGAGAAGTGGGGCGCTCCTGTCGCGGCCAGTCTGCACGCCGTGAGAGTCGTGCATGAGCAGGAAGAGAGCGAGCGGGAGGAGCCACACCGCAGTCGGCGCTGGGTGGCAGCGGAGGTCGTGCCGAGCCTGTTGAAGAACCACGAGATGGGGCACGTCGCCATGGCGCTGTTGGCACGGCTTGAGCAGTCGCGCCAGGCGACGTGAGCGCGGGAGACTGGCGCCACTAGCTCCATTGGCGCCATTAGCGCCACTAGCACCGAACGAGGCGACGCATGGCGAGGACCGCCAGCATGAATCAATACCGAGTGAAGACGGGAAGAGCGACGGCCGATGACTGATGAACCGACAATCCGACGTGTGGCATTGATTCGTCATGCCGACTATCACCAGCAGATTGATACCCCGAGCGCGCTGCAGCCGTTTCCCTTGACCCGTCGCGGTGAGCGTCAGGCGCGTGAGGGAGCCGAGGAAGTGCTGACGCTGTGTCAGGCACATGGCTGGCAACCGGCCAGCACGGTACATGCCTCCAGCCTGTTGCGTGCCTGGCAGACGGCGCAGGTGATGAACGAGGTCATGGGTGACAGGACAGAGCGCGAGTTCTCGCTCATGGCACATGATGCCCTGTGGGAGCGCAGTCTGGGTAGCGCCGCCAATCTGACCACGGCACAGATCGCCGAAGCGGTGCGTCATGACCCGCGCGTGGATTTCCTGCCGGCCGACTGGAAATCCAACAGCCACTTCCGCCTGCCGCTGCCGGGGGCTGAATCCCTGATGCAGGCCGGTCAGCGGGTGGCCGACTTCATTGCTTCGCTGCCGGCTTCCCCATCACCTTCTGTCTCGGCTCCCACATCAACCCCCACATCGGGCGCCACGCTGACGCTGATCGTCGGCCATGGCGCGGCGCTGCGGCATGCGGCGCATCTGCTGGGCGTGCTGGACTTCGACCAGATTGCCGGGCTGAGCATGCACCATGCACGGCCGGTGGTCATCGAGGAAACCTCTTCAGGGTCATGGCGGCATGTGGCTGGCGAGTGGAAGGTGCGCCAGCGTCACGAGCCCGCGCAGGACTGAGTTGGCGGCCAGCCGGCGGGGTACTGAAGTGCCGTGAGCGGGCGGGGGGTGCTGGAGAGCAGGGAGTGGGCGGAGTCATTGACAGCAGAGAAGCAGGCCAGCGCACCAGGTGATGCGAGTCTGTCATCTTTCTGTGATCAAACGGTCATAAGCTTGTCGCCCTGTGCTCGTGACCTCATTCCACATTCCGCATGCCCCCGGATGGTCCCCAAGGAGCGGCAAGGCGCTTGCTTGCCACAAGCCGGTGAGTTCAACGAGGCAAGCAGATGCCACAAGGAGATAGCCCAATGACCCTCAGTCCCCCCATGAGCGACGCCGTACCGCGTTACCGAGGCCCGACGCGTTATCTGAAGGCGCTGCCCAGTCACGCGGCTCAGTGGCCCGAGACACATCAGCACCTGCGCGCCGGTGACAAGGTGTCCCGCGCCGCTCGCAAGCTGGGCAGCAAGGACTGGCCACGCCGCGATGTCATCTTCATCTCCGATGCGCATGCCGACGCGGAAGCCTTCATCGCGTCTCTGGTGGCCAGTGGCGGTGTGCGCCTGACCTCGCGGGACAACCTGGTGTTGACGGCACGGGGCAAGCGCAGTGTCTTCGTCATCGGCGGTGACTGCCTCGACAAGGGCCCCAGCAATCTGGAGCTGCTGGAAGCCTTGCGCACCTTGATGCGCAGCGGGGCGCGTCTCAAGTTGCTGGCGGGCAATCATGACATGCGGCTGATGCTGGCGCTGATGCGGCTGAGTCATGATGATTCGGCGCGGACCGATCATCTGTTCGTGCGCATGGGCGCCAAGGGGCTGGCGCTGCTCAAGGAAGTCTTCGATCACTACCTGGCGGACAGACCGCGGGCGATGAAGAGCATTCCCTCGCGAAGTGAGTGTCGTCGGCGCCTGTACCCGGGGCCGGACTGGGCGGAGCAGTTTCGCAAATCGGCAGGCCATGTGCTCAAGGGGGAGGCGCTGGAGAAGGAGATCACTCGCCTGAGCGCCAAGGCCGATGGCTTCGAGCATGCTTGCGAGAAACATGGCCTCTCGTTGCGCCAGACCTATGCCGCCGCGCTCAAGGCCCACGAGCTGTTTCTCAAGCCCGGCGGGCGCTTTGCCTGGTTCTTCGACGAGATGCGCCTTGCCTATCGCAGTGGCGCCTTCCTGCATGTCCACGCAGGCGTGGATGATGCCTTCGCCAGACGACTCGGCCGCCAGAAGGTCTCGCAGGTCAATCAGGAATTCCGGCGCATCCTGCGCGAAGACCCGTTCACCTTCTATTACGGTGAGCTGGCCAATGTACTGCGCACCAAATATCGCAAGAGCGACATGGTGCTGAGCGCCGCGGGCGTCAAGCGCCTGCACAAGGTCGGCATTCGTGCCGTGATGCATGGTCACGTCAATCATCAGGCGGGCCAGCAACTGGGCTGGCGCCACGGGCTTCTGCATATCGAGGGCGACGTCACCCTGGATCGCAATTCCCGCCGCAAGGAAGGGCTGGATGGCGTGGGCATGGGGGCGACGCTGATAGAAGCCTGTGGACGCATCGTCGGCATCAGCAATGACCATCCCGAGGTTAAGGTCTACGCGCCCTGAAACACGTACAGGAGAGGCTGGTGAAAGACGACAAGCAGGACAAGTCGCTGTTCCGACATGAATCATTGCAATCCATCGATGGCGTTCAGGACATTCTCAAGGCCATCATCAAGGGGCTGGGCAAGGGCCTGCTGTCATTTCGCGATGAGGACGGCGAGATACGGCTGGCACCGCGCGGCCTGATGACCCTCAAGGTCACGGCGCGGCGAGAGGATGATCATCATCGCCTCGATATTCGCCTGTCATGGCATGCCAAGCCCGGCGCCAAGCGCAACAAGACGCTCAAGGTTCTCGATGAGTGAGGGCATCGTGCGCTGGCATTGACCCAGATCAAGTCTCTGCCAGTCCGCGGCCCGTAGTGAGATGGCCGGCATGTCCGCGCTTAAGCGGCTATGGTACATGTAGCATGCTGCATATTGGTTGTGTCTGCTGCGACACGACCGCTCCCCATGATCAGGACATGTCATTGATGCCTTCATCCCCTCAGCGCCTGTGCGGTGCCGATCACCGCTCGTCTCCATTGCACTCTTCCAGCCTTGCGGTAAAGCTTGCTGTCAGGCCTTCAAGGTGCTGGAAACAGTGGCTGGCCGCCGCCGCGCTTGCCTGTCTGCCGCTAGGCGCACAGGCCGCTGACAAGCCGCTCTCGGCGTCGGCCATTCAGGACATCGAATCAGAGGTCGGCGCGCGAATCGGCGTCACTGTTCTGGATACCGCCGATGGCACCCGTTTCAGCTGGCGGGGGAATGAGCGCTTCCCCATGAGCAGCACTTTCAAGGTGCTGGCCTGTGGTCATCTGCTCTCTCGGGTGGACGAAGGCCAGGAATCGTTGTCACGCAAGGTGGCGATTCGCCCGGCGGATCTCGTGACCTACTCCCCCATCACCGAGAACCACACCCAGGATGGCGGGCTGACGCTTGAGGCGTTGTGCCATGCAACTATCACGACCAGCGACAATACCGCGGGCAACCTGATTCTCGACACCCTTGGCGGTCCTGCTGCACTGACGGCCTATCTGCGGCGCCTGGACGATGACAGCACGCGGCTGGATAGACGTGAAACGGCGCTCAATGAGGCCACTCCCGGTGACCCGCGCGATACCACCACGCCGCACGCGATGGCGGCCACCCTGCAGCGATTGCTGGTGGGGGATGCGCTGAGCGAGCCATCGCGCCTTGCCCTGCAGGGCTGGATGCTGGCCAACACCACCGGCGATGACAAGCTGCGGGCGGCCTTGCCCGATGACTGGCAGATCGCGGACAAGACCGGCGGCGGGGGGTATGGCACCAACAATGACGTTGCCATCCTGTGGCCGCCGTTGCGTGCCCCGTTGATCGTGGCGGTCTATCTGACCGAAAGCGAGGCGGAACTGGCAGCACGCAATGCTGCGATTGCCGATGTCGGGCGTCTGCTGGTCAAGGAAGTGCTGGAGGACGAGGCGAGTCGCTGATGGTGGGGCGCTTATGGTGAGGCGCTGGCAGGGCGTGCGTGAAGCATGGGCAACTCAGCGTTGCCGTCATCACGGCCAACCTGCGCTTGTGGCGCCTCCCCAGTGCCCGCATTGTGCTTGCACTGCATCGGCTTTGGCAGCACGGACCATCTCGACATGTTCGCGCCTGCGCCTTGCCGAACCCGCCCTGTCTGCCTCCAGAGGAACTCCATGTCCACACTGTTTTCATCGCTCACCCTCGGCCCGCTCACGCTGGACAATCGCATCATCATCGCACCGATGTGTCAGTACTCCGCCGAGGAGGGCCAGATGCAGGCCTGGCATGATCAGCATCTTGGCAATCTCGCCCAGTCCGGGGCTGGGCTGTTGATCTTCGAGGCCAGCGCCGTCACACCGGAAGGGCGCATCACCCACGGCGATGTCGGACTCTACGATGAGGCTTGCCAGCAAGCCATGCAGGGGGTCGTCGAGCGTATCCGCCGCTATTCGCCGATGCCGCTAGCGGTGCAGATCGGTCATGCGGGACGCAAGGCATCCTGCCAGAAGCCTTGGGAGGGCGGTGCTGCCATCGCGCCCGGCAACGACAATGGCTGGCAGGTACTCGCTCCCAGCGCGATTCCCTTCAGCGAAGGCGGGCCGCTCCCCGAGGCGATGAGTGGCGAGCAGATCCGCCGTACCATCGCGGACTTCGTGGCGGCGGCACAGCGCGCCGTCGAGCTTGGCCTGGACGGCATCGAGTTGCATGCGGCGCATGGTTATCTGCTGCACGAGTTCCTGTCGCCGTTGAGCAATCAGCGCGCCGATGACTACGGTGGCTCGCTCGAGAATCGCATGCGTCTGACGCTTGAGGTCTTTGACGCCGTGCGGGCCGCGATCCCGGAGCACGTGATGCTGGGCATCCGGATCAGCGCGACGGACTGGGTCGAAGGCGGCTGGGACCTCGAGCAGAGCATCGAACTTGCCAAGGCGCTGGACCGTCGTGGCTGCCACTATCTGCATGTCTCCAGTGGCGGGCTCAGCGCGCAGCAGCAGATTCCGGTAGAGCCCAATTATCAGGTGCCGCACGCCGAGGCCCTGAAGGCGCAGGTGAAGATGCCGGTGATTGCCGTTGGCCTGATCACCGAGCCGCAGCAGGCCGAAGACCTGCTGGCGAACGAGCGTGCCGATGCCATCGCGCTGGCGCGTGGCATTCTCTACGACCCGCGCTGGCCGTGGCACGCGGCTGCTGCGCTGGGTGACACCGTCAAGGCCGCGCCCCAGTACCTGCGTTGCCAGCCGCATGGCCTGAAGTCGCTGCTGGAGAATCAGCAGGACTGAGCCGTGTGAAGAGATATTGAGGACTGACGCCCGCGTTCACGAGCTCCCGCTCGGTGATCGAGGGCGTCTTGCTGTGCGAGGCTTGCCTTGAAGTTCTGGCTTTCCTTGACGTTCAGATTCGAGCGCGCCGGGCGCCTGACGCCATATCTTTCGTCTAACAAGAGCGCTGCCAGCGCATCACTCGAGTGCCGGATAGCGTGGCCTTGCGCCATCATGGGGGGTTCTGAAACGCGTCTTTGCGGCAATCGCGCCTGTTTCACCTCAAGCGCAGGGTGCAAGACTTGATGGCGTGATGGTGGGACGATGCCACCGATGATCAAGCGGACCCGCTGCCTGCCGTGGGGTGATGTTGCAGCGCGATACGCGCTTGATCCTGGCCGCCAGACCGTCTGGTGAATGTGACTTGAAAGACCAAGGGGGCTTGAGTGGACAATATGCGTGGCAGTGTTTTCATGGTCATCGCGATGGCAGCATTCGCGGTGGAGGATCTGTTGTTCAAGTTGGCGGCGGGGCATACCTCGACCGGTATCACCCTGATGCTGTTCGGTCTCGGCGGCATGCTGGTCTTCATGCTGTTGACCTGCCTGCGCGGTGAGTCCCTCATGCCTGCGGCGATCTTCTCGCGTGCGATTCTGGTGCGTGTCATCTGTGAGATCATCGCCCGCAGCAGCTTCGCTCTCGCCATCACCCTGATGCCGCTTTCCACTGCCTCCACCATCCTTCAGGCGACGCCGCTGGTCGTGGTGGCCGGGGCGGCAATGTTCTTCGGGGAGCGCGTCAGCCGCAAGCGCTGGCTGGCAATCGGTGTCGGCTTCATTGGCGTGTTGCTGATCGTGCGCCCTGGCCTCGACAGCTTCAACATGACCTCACTGTTTGCGGTGATCAGCACGATCGGCTTCGCCGGACGGGACCTGGCGACGCGCGGCGCGCCGGCGTCGCTGTCCAACGTTCAGCTCGGCATCTACGGCTTTCTCGCCCTGATCCCGGCGGGGGGGCTGATCGCTCTCTACCAGCAGACCCCGCTTGCGTATGCGCCCGAGGCGACCTGGCTGATCGTGGGTGCCGTGATACTCGGGGTCATCGCCTACAACGCCTTGACGATTGCCATGCGCAAGGGCGAGGTCTCGGTGGTCACGCCATTTCGCTATACCCGCGTCCTGTTTGCCTTGGCGCTCGGGGTCATGGTGCTGGGGGAAAGCCTCGATGCCATGACCCTGCTGGGCGCCGCCATCGTGGTTGCAAGCGGTATCTACATCGTCACCCAGGGCAAGCAGCGCCCGCCATTGGCGAAGGTGGCTTCGTTGTGACCCCCCTCGCTGCCATCAGCTTGGCAGCGGCTGGCTGTCATCACCGCTGACGCCAGCTTGCACCATCGACCAGATGACACATGTGAAAGGAGAGGCGCTTGCGCCTCTCCTTTTGTCGTTGTGGCGCGCATGTTTCCTCCAGAACAGTGCGGTGACGGCAAAACCCCTCGATCAAGGCATTGGCAAGGCGATGAGGGAGCAGGGGAGCACGTGACGGTTGGCAGTAGTTATACGAGTGTGTAATAGTGAGGGTAAATCCATGGCAACCCACTCGCTGCCAGTCGTGTCACAAGGAGAGCCAATGCCAAGCCAAGCCCCGATTCTGGGTGTCTATCTGAGTGAGTCCCTGGACCTGGACAGCGTCTACGGTGAAGCGCTGCGCCAGCTGGGCGACGATGTCGTACTGCGTCATCCGCATGAGATCGAGGACCCGAGCGCGGTGCGGTTCGCCATCTGCTGGCAGCCGGGGGAGGACGCCTTCACGCCGTACCCGAATCTTCGGCTTGCCATGTCGATCGCGGCGGGGGTGGACGCCCTGCTGGGGCATCCGGGGCTCTCGGCCGAGGTTCAGGTCGCACGGGTGCGCGACCCGCATCAGGCGTATCTGATGGCCGGTTTCGCCGCTCACGAGGTACTGCATCGCGAGCGCGAGTTTGCCGTCATGGCCGACAATGCCACGCGTGGCGAATGGCAGCCCTTGGCAATGCGTGCGCCAGAGAAGGCACAGGTGGCAGTACTGGGCCACGGCAGCATGGGGCGCGCCGTCGTCACTTCGCTGTTGACCCTGGGCTTCTCGGTGACGGTCGCCTGTCGCAGCGAACCGGCCGCGCCGGTGCCGGGTGTGCGTTACCTGACCGGTGAGGCTGCCGTCATGGCGGCGGCTGACGGTGCCGATTATCTGATCAATATCCTGCCGTTGACCCCGGCGACCGAGAACGTGTTGAACGCTGCCTTGTTCGCCCGGCTGCGCCATGGCGCCTGGCTGGTGCAGATCGGTCGCGGCGAGCACCTGGTGGAAGCGGACCTTGAAGCCGCGCTCGACGCCGGGCAACTGGCAGGCGCGACGCTGGATGTCTTCCGCGTGGAGCCGCTGGCGCCCACTCACCGCTGGTGGCAGGACGCGCGCCTGCGCATCACGCCGCACGTGGCCAGTGACTCGCTCCCCGAGGTGGTGGCCGAGCAGGTGGTGGCCACGGCGCGTGAGTTGCGCGATGGCCTGCCGCTCACGCTGGGCGTAGATCGCCAGCGCGGCTATTGAGACCCGCGGCGATTGAGGCACGCGGCGCTTGAGCCCCGAAGGTGAACGCTTCAATGCCTCTCAAGGCTCAGCCGAGCCTTTCTCGACCCCAGACAGCGACATTGTGACCACAGGAGACAGCAACATGCCGGCATCGACCATGAGTGACGCGGAGTGGCAAGCACGCCTGGACCTGGCGGCCTGCTACCGGTTGGCAGCGCACTACCGCATGACCGACCTGATCTACACCCACATCACGGCGCGGGTGCCGGATGAGGAAGGGCATTTTCTGATCAATCCCTACGGCTGGCGCTGGGAGGAGATCACGGCGTCCTCGCTGGTCAAGATCGACGTCAACGGCCAGAAGGTCGATGACAGCGCCGCGCGGGTCAATCCGGCCGGTTTCACCATTCACTCGGCGATTCATGCGGCAAGTCACTCAGCCAGCTGGATCATGCATACCCATACCCGCGCCGGTGTGGCGGTGTCGAGCCTGGAAGAAGGGCTCTTGCCCCTGAATCAGATCGCCCTGCAGTTCCATGGCCGCGTCTCCTATCACGATTACGAGGGTATCGCGCTGGATCTGGATGAGCGCGAGCGCATCGTGGCGAGCCTTGGCGACAATCCAGCGCTGATCCTGCGCAATCATGGCCTGCTGACCACCGGCGCCTCTGCCGCCGAGATGTTCAACAACATGTTCTATCTCGAGCGCAGCTGCGAGATCCAGGTCGCGACCTTGTCAATGGGCCAGCCGGTGCGCCGCCTCTCGCCCGAGATCTGTGAGCATGTGGTCGGTCAGTACGACATGGCCATCCACGAGGAGGGAGATCTGGCGCTGGAGTGGGAGTCTCATCTGCGACTGCTGGAGAGCCTTGGCTGTGATTATCGTTGTTAATAGCAGGTGCGCTGTTGAAGGCATCGTCGCTCGAGAGGCCATCGAGTGCCTGATGCGCGGGCCCGCGACCGGACGGGAGACATCACGATGAGTCGCAAGGCATTCCAGCGGCTTTCCCAAGACCAGCGTCGTCGCGACCTGCTGGAAGCCACCCTGAGCTGTGTCGCGCAGCATGGTCTGGCCGGCGCCAGCGTGCGCCGCGTGGCGGAGGCTGCCGGGGTCTCGCCCGGACTGATTCGCCACCATTTCGGCACCAAGGACGACATGGTGCGGGCCGCCTACGCCTACATGATGGGCCAGTTGACCTCCGATATCGCCGATGCCAGCCCGGCCAGTGATGAATCCCCGGCGTGTCGTCTGGCGCGCTTCATCGCGGCGAGTCTCACGCAGCCCAACCTGGCCGCCCACAAGATCTCCCTGTGGGCGACCTTCATCGGCCGGGTACGCCACGATGCCAGCTATTCGGCGGTGCACCAGGAAACCTATCGCGAGTTTCTCGACCTGCTCGCACAGCTGGTCCATCCGGTGCTGAGCGCCCACGCACTGCCCGCCACCGAGAGCGATTGTCAGGAGCAGGCGATCGCCCTCAATGGCTTGATCGACGGCCTGTGGCTGGAAGGCGGGCTGGAACATGGCCTCTATCCGGTCGAGCGGCTGCCCGCGATCGCCATGCGGGCGGCAGAGGGCATTCTGCGGCTGCCACAGGGCACCTTGCTTGAGCACGTCGCTATCACGACATCACCCCCACCTCACAGGAGTTGAGCATGCGCTACGCCACCATTACCGAACGACTGAGTGATCTGGGCGGTGACAAATGGGCCGTTCACAGCGCTGCCCGCCAGCGTATCCAAGCCGGCGAGCCGATCATCGAGCTGACCATCGGCGAGCCGGATATCGCCACGCATCCGGCCCTGGTCGAGCACTGTATCGAGGCGCTGCGCGCTGGCCGTACCCGCTACTCCGATGGCCGTGGTGAGCCGGGGCTGGTTGCGGCACTGGCCGAGCGCTACGCCGCGCGCATGCCCGAGATCAGCGCAGACAACGTGCTGTGTTTCCCCGGCACGCAGACGGCGCTGTTCGCGGTGATGCTGGCGCTGGTGGAGGAGGGGGCCGGCGTACTGACCGGCGACCCCTACTACGCCACCTATGAGGGTGTGATCCGCGGCGCCGGCGGTGACCTGCAGCCGGTACCGCTGCGCATGGAGCATGGCTTCGTGTTGCAGCCGGAAGATCTGGCCGCGGCCATCACGCCGCAGAGCCGTGTGTTGCTGCTCAATACCCCGCACAACCCCACCGGGGCGGTGATGGACCGGGCGACCCTCGAGCACATCGGCGCGCTATGTCGCGAGCATGATCTGTGGATCGTCTGCGATGAGGTCTATGAAGCGCTGATCTTCACGGGCGAATTCGTCTCGCCGCTGGAAATCGAGGCACTGCGTGAGCGCACCGTGGTGGTGTCCTCCATCTCCAAGAGCCATGCCGCCACCGGCTTTCGCAGTGGCTGGGCCATCGGCTCGGCGGAATTCTGTCGTCGGCTGTTGCCTGTCTCGGAAACCATGCTGTTCGGCAACCAGCCCTTCATCGCCGACATGACCGAGGCCGCGCTGCGCGGGGATTTCGATACCACCGAGCGTCTGCGCGAATCACTCGCGCGCCGCGCGCGTCTGGTCCACGAGGCGCTGGCGGTCATCCCGCAGCTGTCCTCCAGCCTGCCCCAGGGCGGCATGTTCCTGATGGTCGATGTCTCACGCACCGGGCTCAACGGTGAGCAATTCGCCTGGCGGCTGCTGGAACAGCAGCAGGTGGCGGTAATGCCCGGCAGCGTCTTCGGTGATTGCGGTACGCCGCTGGTACGTGTCGCCCTGACCGTGCCGGACGACAGCCTGCTGAAAGCGGTACAGCGTATGGCGCTGCTGTGTGACCAGCTGGAAGCCGAGGTAGTGGCCTGAGGTCTTTTCTCAGTGACTTTCGGTCAGTCTCAAGGCCAGCCAAGGCCAGGCAAGATCAGGCTTCAATCCGTCTCATCCTCTGTTCCGTAGACGCAGAAACGCCGCCCTCGGGCGGCGTTTCTGCGTTCAGCGATGCTCAAGTCAGCCCGTCATTTCCAGCCCATCTGCCAGACATCATCTGCCTTGAGCTCGCGCCAGGCGAGGGTGTAATCCCTGCGTGTCAGCACCGCCTGCAACACGACCTCGACCACATGTTCGTCCTGCTCATCACGGATCAGGCGCGTGACGATGAAATGGCGCTCACGCTCCCGGGGCGACACGGCGGTCCATTTGCTCTGCAACAGCTTGTCGGGGTTGATGCGATTCATGCTGATTCCTCAAGAAACGGTTGGCAGCTACGTGCTAGTCAAGTCAGTGCCCGGCAGACAGGTGAGCGCCAGGCAGGTCTACACCGAAGGTGGGCTCTCGTTGAGCAGTTGCCACAGCGACTCGGTCGCCGCGCTGTGCTTGCCACGGCGACAATAGCAGGCCACCTCGAGGGTCGGGCCGCCCAGATCATCCAGCAGCGAGACCAGTCTGCCGCTCTCCAGATCATCCTCGATCAGGCCATGGGGCAGCCAACCGACCCCCAATCCGGCCATCACCAGTTCACGAATGCCCAGCGTGAAGGACGTTTCGCAGATGATGTCGATGTCCTGGGCGCGCTGCAGGTCCATCAGGTAGGGCGAGGCCAGAATCTGGCCCAGAAAACTCTCCGGATCATAGGCGATCAAGGGCAGGCGCTGGTCACTGCGCGGCAGGTGCAGGGGGCGCCCCTGGGCGTCCGGAGCACACACCGGCAGCAGCCGCTCCAGCCCCAGCGAGATGCGCTGGGTGTCGCCGTTGTCATCGAAGATCGGTGCCCCCTGCAGTTCGGAGCACAGCAGCAGATCTGCCTGATCATGCTCGAACAGTTGCAGGCATTCGCTGCGATCCAGTGATTTCACCTGCAGTCCGGCTTCGGGGGAGTTGTGCCGGAAATAGCGCAGCAACCGCGGCAGGTAGCTGACGGTGAGGGTGTGCTGGGTGGTGATGATCGCCTTCGGCCCCTGGCGGGCCTCGCTGCGCAGGCGGCTGCGCAGCGTGTAGAGCCGCGCCAGCCATTCCCGCATTTCCTGTTCATATTCCAGCGCGTGCTCGGTGAGGATCATGCGCTGCGACTGACGATAGACCAGCTCGACGCCCAGCCACTCTTCCAGCTGCCGTATCCGGCGCGAGAAGGCGGGTTGCGTCACGTTGCGTCGCTCGGCTGCCAGCGAGAAGGTCCCGGCCTCGATCAATGCGAGAAAGTCTTCGATCCATTCGATCTTCATGCGTCGCCTGAGGAGATGTCGGTTGTTGTTGGAGGTCGGCCATCATGCACCGAGTGCTTGTTGGGGTGAAGCCCGCACGCACACCCCGGGTGCATGACATATCAATAGTTCGTCAATGGTGCCTCAGCGCCGAAGGGCCAGGGGCGACAGGCAATGGATATGACTGCCGGTCGGCGTTGCGGGCATGACGTTCTTCTGGATGCCTGAGTCGGACCAGAGCAAAGAGCTGGTCATGCAGAAAAGTAACAAACTTTGAGAAACATGGCATTGGGACTGGCGAGAATCGCGGCTTACTGTTGAGAAGACCGCTCGGCGGCGTGCCGGAGTGATGTCACACATTCGACGAACGTCGTTATGAGAGTAACCCCCTATGACAACAATGACTCGCCTGGAGGCTCGTATGCATCTGTCCCGTTTTCCCCGTGTTCGCCTTGGTCACCTCTCGACTCCGCTGGAGCCGATGGACAACCTGAGCAAGCTGTTGGGTGGGCCGCGTCTCTGGATCAAACGTGATGACTGCACCGGGCTTTCCACCGGTGGCAACAAGACCCGCAAGCTGGAATTTTTGATGGCGGACGCGCTGGAGCAGGGCGCCGACACCATCATCACCCAGGGCGCTACCCAGTCCAACCACGCGCGTCAGACCGCTGCCGCTGCCTGCAAGCTGGGCCTTGAGTGCCACATCCTGCTGGAAGACCGTACCGGCAGCGACGACCGCAGCTACAACTACAACGGCAACGTCTTCCTCGACCAGCTGCATGGCGCGACAGTCGCCAAGCGTGAAGGCGGTGCCGACATGGCCGCCGAGATGGAAGCGCTGGCCGACAAGCTGATCGGCAAGGGCAAGAAGCCCTACATCATCCCGGGGGGTGGCTCCAACGAGATCGGCGCGCTGGGTTACGTGAATGCCGCCCTCGAACTGCTGTCCCAGGCCAACGACATGGGCCTCAAGATTGATCACCTCGTGCACGCCACCGGCAGCGCCGGGACCCAGGCGGGTCTGGTGACGGGCCTGACCGCCTGCAACTCCGGCATTCCGGTACTCGGCATCGGCGTGCGGGCACCGAAGGACAAGCAGGAAGGCAATGTCTTCGCGCTGGCACAGAAGACCGAAGCCAAGCTGGGCCTGTCTGACGTGGTCAAGCGTGAAGATGTCGTCGCCAACTGCGATTACGTCGGTGAAGGCTACGGCATTCCGACCGAAAGCATGGTCGAGGCCGTCACGCTGCTGGCTCAGCAGGAAGGCATCCTGCTGGACCCGGTCTACTCCGGCAAGGGCATGGCGGGTCTGATCGACCTGGTGCGCAAGGGGCACTTCAAGGAAGGCGAGAACGTGGTCTTCCTGCACACTGGCGGTGCCGTGGCCCTGTTCGGCTACCCGGATGCCTTCAACTTCGCGGATTACCAGGCCTGATAGCGTTTGCGGCCAGTGATGCGTCCCGCCTGACGACAGCGGCGTGACTGACGCATCCCGTAACGACACGCTCCCGGGCCCAGCTGGCAAGGGAGCGTGATGATCACAGCAGTTTTCGGGGAATCACAATGACAATCAGACACCTCAAGCTGGCTGAAGCAGCCGACGGCGTGGCAGAGGAAGATCAGCGCACCACGGCCATCGTCCAGGACATGTTGCAGGACATTCGCTCGCGTGGTGAAGACGCCGTGCGCATGTATGCCGAGAAGTTCGACAACTGGAGCGGCGATTTCGTCCTCAGCGAGGAAAAGCTGGCCACGCTGATCGAGAGCGTGCCGCAGAGCGTCAAGGACGATATCGATTTCGCCCATCGCCAGATCCGTCGTTTCGCCGAAGCGCAGCGCGACAGCCTGACGTCCTTCGAGATCGAGACCGAGCCGGGTGTCGTGCTCGGGCAGCGTGTGCTGCCCATCGATGCCGCGGGTTGCTACGTGCCGGGCGGACGCTACGCGCATGCCGCCTCGGCGCTGATGAGCGTCGCCACGGCCAAGGCCGCCGGCGTCAAGCACATCACGGCCTGTTCGCCGCCGCGCGGTGACAGCATCAATCCGGCGGTGGCCTATGCCATGCATGTGGCTGGCGCCGACCGCATCCTGGAGATGGGCGGCGTTCACGCGGTCGCCAGCATGGCCTTCGGCCTGTTCGGCGGGCGCGAAGCCGACATCCTCGTCGGCCCGGGCAACGCCTTCGTGGCCGAAGCCAAGCGCCTGCTGTTCGGCCAGGTCGGCATCGACGTCTTCGCCGGCCCCACCGAATCGGCGGTGATCGCCGACCACACCGCAGACCCGATGACCATCGCGGTGGATCTCGTCTCCCAGGCGGAGCACGGCCCGAACTCACCGGTCTGGCTGTTCACCACCAGTGAAGAGGTCGCGCGCCGCGTCATCGAGCTGGTGCCGCTGGTCGGCAACGACATGCCCAACGCCGAGGTCATCCACGCCGCCTGGCGCGACTACGGCGAAGTCATCCTGTGCGACACCCGCGAAGAAGTGGTCCAGGTCAGTGATCAGTACGCCTGCGAACACCTGCAGGTGCTGTGTGAGGACCTGGAATGGTGGAAGCAGAACCTCAGCAACTACGGTTCTCTGTTCCTGGGCGAAGGCAGCACCGTCACCCACGGTGACAAGTGTTCCGGTACCAACCACATCCTGCCGACCAAGCGCGCCGGTCGCTACTCCGGCGGTCTGAATGTCCACAAGTTCATGAAGGTACTGACCACCCAACAGCTCAGTGCCGAAGCCAACCTCAAGTTCAGTGCCATCGGTTCACGTATCTCGCGTACCGAAGGGATGGAAGGCCATGCGCGTGCCTGTGACTGGCGCCTCACCAAATACTTCCCCGAGCAGGATTGGGATTTCCCCGTCTATGCCCAGAAGCGTTACTGAGGAGGCCACATGCGTCGTTTTGCCAAGTCATTCACCCAGCAGGAAGCCATCTCCGACACCGCCATCGAGGCTGCCGTTGCCGTGATGCGCAGTGGTCGCCTGCATCGCTACAACCTGGCGGAAGGCGAGCAGGGCGAAACGGCGCTGCTGGAACAGGAATTCGCGGCGACTCTGGGCATTCCCCATGCGCTGGCCTGTGCCTCCGGCGGCTATGCCCTGCAGCTGGCGCTGCGCGCCTGTGGACTCGAGGCCGGTGACAAGGTGCTGTGCAACGCCTTCACCCTGTCCCCGGTGCCCGGCAGCATCGTCGCTGCCGGTGGCGAGCCGGTGCTGGTGGATATCCTCGAGGACACCACGGTCGATCCGGAGGATCTGGCGCGTGCGGCCGATCAGAGCGGGGCCCGCTTCTTCATGCTCTCGCACATGCGCGGCCATATCGGCGACATGCACGCGATCATGCAGGTCTGCGACAGCCGTGGCATCACGGTGATCGAGGATTGCGCGCATACCATGGGCGCGAGCTACGACGGCAAGCCCAGCGGCACCTTCGGCAAGGTCGGCTGCTACAGCACCCAGACCTACAAGCACGTCAATTCCGGTGAGGGTGGCCTGCTGGCGACCGCCGATGATGAGGTGATGCGACGCGCCATCATCCTGTCGGGCTCCTACATGCTGTACGACCGCCACCTGGCGGCGCCGGCCGCGGAGAGCTTCGCTGAGACGCGCCTGCAGACTCCCAACATGAGTGGTCGCATGGACAATCTGCGTGCCGCCATCCTGCGTCCGCAACTGGGAGAGCTGGCAGAGCGTCGTGAGCGCTGGAATGCCCTCTATGCCCGCATGCAGGACCGGCTCGCGGTCATGGAGGGCGTCACGCCCATCCTGCGTGGCCCGCTGGAAGGCTACGTCGGAAGCTCCATCCAGTTCACGCTGGCGCAGTGCACCCACGAGCAGATCGCCGCCTTCATCGCAGGCTGTGAAGCGCGTGGGTTGCCGGTGAAATGGTACGGCAAGCCGCTGCCGGAGGATTACACCAGCCGCTACGACAGCTGGGCCTATCTGGGCGGCCATCGTGCTGTGCCCAATGCCGACCGGGTGCTGGCGACGCTGTGTGATCTGCGTCTCCCGCTGACCTTTGAATTGGCCGATTGCGATGATATCGCCACGCTGATTCAGGAGGCGCTGACGGAGACCCGTGAGGCATCTTCCGTGGCATGAAAGAGTGCCCCTTCACCACAATGACCCGCGAGAATTTCGGCAAAGGGCTGACACGCCTTGCCGCGAGATGTGAAGAAATGACAGAGATGGAATGGAAAATACGGACATCGACAGCTTCCAACAATGACAAGGCCTGAACGCTGCCATTTTTCTAGATGACCTTCTCTTGTCAGCAGGAGAAGGGGTATCCGCAACCCCTTGGAGTGATAACAATGTTCAATAAAACTCTTTTGGCAACCGCTGTAATGCTGGTAATGACACCCACTGCCCAGGCGAAGACCTTCAAGGTCGGTCTGGGAGACCCGATCGATTCTGACCAGGGCGCCTATGCACAGCGCTTTGAAGAACTGGTGGAGTCGCTTTCCGACGGTGAAATGCAGGTTGAGCTGTTCCCGGGCGGCCAGCTGGGCACCGAGACGGGCATGATTCAGGACGCACGCATCGGCAAGCTGGATTTTGCCATGGCAGGGATCGGCAATCTGACACCCTACGCGCCGCGCCTGGGGGCCTTGACCATGCCCTATGTGCTGCTCAGTCATGCGGATGCGGTCAAGGCCACCACTGGCCCGCTGGCGGATGAGTGGAACCAGATCGCCGAGAAGGAGGCCGGGGTTCATATCCTGGGCTGGCATTATTCCAACTTCCGTTATCTGACCAACTCCAAGCGTCCGGTGACGTCGCTGGAAGATCTTGAGGGTCTGAAGATTCGTGTGCCGCAGAACAAGATCATGCTTGCCACCTATGAAGCCTGGGGAGCGAACCCCATCAGCATGTCATGGCCGGAAGTCTTCACCGGCCTGCAGCAGGGCGTGATCGATGGCCAGGACAACCCGGACATCGTCAACTACACGATGAAGTTCCAGGAAGTGCAGCAATATCTGACCGAAATTCATTCTCAGTATTCTCTGCAGCCGATCATGATGGGGATGAGATCGTACAAGAAACTGTCGGACGAGGAGCGCGAGATCATCGATCGTGCCGGTCTGGAAGCGCAACTGTACGGTCTGCAATTCCAGTTGACCGAAGCGGCAGAAGCACGTGCCGCCATGGAAGCGGAAGGGATGCAGTCCGCTCAGCTGACCGACGAGGACAAGTGGATCAGCATTGCCAAGGAAGAGGTCTGGCCACAGTTCTATGACGAGATCGGTGGCAAGGAATCCTTCGATAGATTGCAGAAAGCGTTGGGTCATTGAGTCGTGTTGAAAGCGGGTAAACCACCCGCGATTGACATCATTCGACAACCGGTTTGAACGCTCGAGAGCAAGGTGCCAACGCGTGGCGATGGTGCCTTGCTCACTGCGGCATACGAAGGAGGCTGTCATGTTGGCCAGATTGAACAATATCGAAGATTACGCCTGTCGCTTCCTGTTGGGCGTTTTCGTATTGCTGCTGTTTGCACAAGTCGTATTGCGTGTCGTATTCGGCATCGGCTTTTCCTGGATGGAAGAATTGGCGAGATATGCCTTTATCTGGTTCGTCTTCCTTGGCGCTGCGCATGCTGCCCACCTCGGGGCACATAACCGCCTGCAGACCCATATCAATCTGCTGCCGCGCAAGGTGGCCAATGCCATCCTGCTGTTCGTCGACCTCATCTGGGTCGGCTTCTGTCTTACCCTCGCGTACAAGAGTCTTGACCTGATCAGCCTGTTGACGGAGTTCCCCTATGCCTCTCCCGCATTGGGCTGGTCGCTGGCCTATGTCTATTACATCTTTCCGATTGCCTTCACCTTGATGGCGCTGCGCGTGCTGCAGGTGCAGTACATGAAACTGGTGCATGGCGTGGAACCGGGTGATGTCGATGCACAGGAAGTCGAGAAGATTACCCAGGGGGCTTCGCATGATGTCAATGCGCCCTGCAACGCCAAGGCCGGGAGCTGATCATCATGGCTGCAACCATTCTCTTTTCCCTGTTCGGTGCGCTGCTGTTTCTCGGCTCACCCATCGTCGTTGCCCTTGGGGTGGCGTCACTGGCGGTCTATGTCGTCAGTGGTGATGACATCACCTCGCTGGTGGAGCTGGCGTTCTCGGCGATCAACTCCTTCCCGCTGATGGCACTGCCGTCCTTCATTCTGGCGGGCGCCCTGATGGGCGACGCCGGCATCGCGCGGCGTCTGATTCGTATCGCCGAAGAGCTGGCGGGCCCGGCCGCAGGTGGCCTGGGGGCGGCAGCGGTGATGGCCTGCATGTTCTTCGGCGCCATCTCCGGCTCGGGTCCGGCGACCACGGCGGCCGTGGGCATGCTGGTGATTCCGGCGATGATCGAACGTGGCTACGGCCGCAGCTATCCGGCGGCGATCACCGCCACCGCTGGCGGACTGGGCGTCGTGATTCCGCCCAGCATGCCGTTGGTCATCTACGGGGTGACCGCCAACGAGTCGATCTCGGCGCTGTTCATGGCGGGTGTCATTCCGGGCATCATGCTGGGGGCGGCCCTGATGATCGCCAACTACATCACCGCCAAGCGCAACGGCTATCAGGCCCAGGGCGAGCCGTACGACAAGGCACGTGTCTTCAAGGTGCTCAAGGAAGGCTTCTGGTCACTGATGGCACCGGTGGTCATCCTCGGCGGCATCTACAGCGGTCTCTTCACGCCGACCGAAGCCGCCGTCGTCTCGATCTTCTATGCGCTGTTCGTCGGTGTCTTCATTCACAAGGAGTCCTCGCTGCTGGGCTTGAATGAAGCCTTCCAGAACACGACCTGGCTGACCGGTCGCGTGCTGATCATCATGTTCACCGCCACCGCCTTCGGTCGCATCCTGGTGGAGCATCACATTCCGGCCATGATCGCCCAGGGCATCCTCAACATCACCGACAGCCTGTGGCTGGTGTGGGTGCTGGTGATCGCCTTCCTGCTGATCGTCGGCATGTTCATCGAGATTCTGGCCACCATCATGATCGTCACGCCAGTGTTGCTGCCGGTGATGGTGGAGCTGGGCGTCGACCCGGTGCACTTCGGGATCGTGCTGGTGGTGAGTCTCGGGATCGGCTTCTCGACCCCGCCGCTGGGCGAGAACATGTTCATCAGTTCCAGCATCGCCAACGTGTCCATCGAGAAGATCTCGGTGCGGGCGCTGCCGCTGGTCGGCACCATGGTGCTGATCGCCTTGCTGCTGGCCTTCGTGCCGCAGCTGACGATGTGGCTGCCGGACATGATGGGCTTCTAGCGGCGCAGCGGAGGGCAGTGGCTCGTAAACACTGTTTTCGTCAACACAATGGCTCGTGAACATAGTGGTTCGTAAACACAGCCCTTCGCAAACAGTGCCTCATGAAACAGTTTCTCGAGAGGATGCCGGCCACGTCGCCATCCTCTCGAGCCTTGATCTTCAGTGAGAGTTTTGTCGGAGAACGACCAATGAGAAGCTCGCATGACGCCTCGGGCGCAGAACATATCGTCGTGGGCGTGTTGGGCGGCATGGGGCCGGATGCCACGGTGGCCTTCATGCAGCAGGTGATCCAGGCCACACCGGCCGAAGACGACATCGACCATGTACACATGGTGGTCGACAACAATCCCAAGGTGCCGTCGCGCATTAAGGCCCTGCTGGAAGGGGGCGATGTCTCTCCGGGGCCTGCCATCGCGGAAATGGCCCAGCGACTGGAGCAGTCCGGGTGTGATTTTCTGGTCATGCCCTGCAACACCGCCCACTACTACTGGCAGGATGCGCAGGATGCCGTCTCGATTCCGGTGTGGCATATCGTCGAGCGCACCCTGGACCGCGTGGCGGCGCAGTGGCCGGGCGCACGTGTCGGCATGCTGTGTTCCCCGGCACTGCGCAAGATTGGCCTTTACGAAGGCTTCATCGCGGCGCGTGGCCTGTCGCTGGCCTATCCCCAGGATGAGGACGCGATGCTGGAGGTGATTCGCAGCGTCAAGAAAGGCCAGGTGAGTGATGACGCCGTCGGGGGGGCCTTCCGTCAGGCAGCCGCTGACCTGGTGGCGCAGGAAGCGGATGTGCTGGTACTGGCCTGCACGGAGCTCTCCATTATCAGCCATCTGCTCGATGACCGGCTGCCGATCGTGGATTCCGTCGAAGCGCTGGCCGTCAGCGTGGCACAGGCGGCCACTCAGTAAGCGTCGTCGTCACGCGCCGCCCATGCCACTACCCGAGCGGCGTTGCTCGCGTTCCTGCAGGTAGCGGGCAGGCGTGGTGCCGAGCAGCTTCTTGAACATGCTGATGAAGGCGTTGACGGACTGATAGCCGACGTCTTCCGAGACGCGCTGCACGCTCATGCCCTCAGCCAGCAGGCGGATCGCCACCACCAGGTGCAGTTGCTGACGCCAGCGGCTGAAGCTCAGGCCGGTGTCACGCTGGATAAGCCGGGCGAGGGTGCGTTCGCTCATCGCCAGTTCGCTCGCCCACTCGGCCAGGGTGCGTCGGTCGTCCGGGGTCTTGATCAGCGCATCGCTGATGCGGGTCAGCCGCGGATCCTCTGGCAAGGGCAGATGCAGACGTTCGCTGGGCATGCAGGCCAGCTCTTCCAGCAGCACACCGACCAGCCGCGCTGTCGGCCCCTGTTCAGGATATGGCTGGGGCAGCTCTGCCAGGCGCAGCACCAGCTCACGCAGCAGGGGCGAGATCGACAGCGTGCAGCTGTGGCTTGGCATCTCGAGCGCACCGGGCTCGATGAACAGGTGGCAGACGCGGCCGCCACGGGTCAGATGATTGCTGTGGGGCAGGTTGCCGGGAATCCAGACCCCGCTGTGCGGCGGCACCATCCACAGACCTTCCGGCACGCGACTGGTCACCACGCCATGCAGGGCGATGACCAGCTGTCCCTTGCGATGCTGGTGGATCGGCACCTCCATCACCTGCTGGCCGGTCTCGACATGCAGGGCGCTGGCCGGAATCTCGTAGATGTCCGGGTCGTGCTCGCAGACGCTGCTGGAGAAGGGCACCTGATCGGGGCCACGGGTGCTGACCCCGGGCGATGACGGTAGGACGGGTGTGGTCACTGACATGGCGGCTCGCAGATTGTCTGATTTCAGTGATCTGATGTCATGATGGCTCAATTCTGCAGTGGGCGAGGGGATTAAGCTAGCCCCACTCTGTGTGCGGACTCACCTTTGGGTGTCGTCCCGCCATTACCCCGTTTCACGATCGCTGCGAGCGCCTCATGACTGAACTCTGCCACTCGTCTCCTGTCCGGCGACTGAGCCACCCGGCCGTATTGATCGCCGGTATCCTGTTGATCGCCATGAACCTGCGTGCGCCCTTCACCAGTATCGCGCCACTGCTGGAGCGCCTGCAGGCGGCGCTGGGCTTCAATGCCACGGCGGCTGGCCTGTTGATGATCCTGCCGCTGCTGGCCTTCGTCGTCGTCTCGCCCTGGGTGCCGCGCCTCGCCAGAGGTCTCGGGCTTGAACGCAGTCTCTTCCTCGCCTTGCTGACGATCGCCGCGGGCATCGTGCTGCGGGTGCAGGGCAGCATGCTGGCCCTCTATCTGGGTATCGGCCTGATCGGGGCGGGCATCGCCGTGGGCAATGTGCTGCTGCCCAGCCTGGTCAAACGCAGCTTTGCGCAGCATGTCGCGCTGCTCACTTCCTGCTATGTGCTGACCATGGGCATCATGGCCGCCATCGCCTCGGCGCTGATGGTGCCGTTGGCACAGGGCAGCAGCGCTGGCTGGCAGTACGCGATGCTCATAGTGGTCGTTTTGCCATTGGTGACGATGGGGGTGTGGTGGCCGCAGTTGTCACGTCGCTCCCTGCCGGCGGCGAAGGAAGCCGAGAAGGGTGCCGAGAAGGACGTCGAGAAGGGTGCCACGCGGCCGGTGCGTCAGGCAGCGGTGTGGCGCTCGCCACTGGCCTGGCAGGTGACGCTCTTCATGGGCATCAATTCGCTGCTGTTCTATACCGTCAACAGCTGGCTGCCGAGCATGCTGGCGGACAATGGCTTCTCTGCCGAGAAGGCGGGCTCGCTGCATGGTCTACTCCAGCTGGCTTCGGCCTTGCCGGGATTGATTCTGGTACCCCTGATGCCGCGCCTGAAGGATCAACGCCTGATCGCCTTCGCGACGCCCTGCATGTCGCTGGCGGGATTCATCGGGCTATGGCTGATGCCGGAGTGGGCACTGGTGTGGGTGCTGTTGCTGGGCGCGGGTTCCGGGGCCAGCTTCATTCTCGCCTTGTCGTTCATGGGGCTGCGGGCGCGCGATGCCATGCAGTCGGCGTCACTGTCGAGCATGGCGCAGACGCTGGGCTATCTGCTCGCGGCCATGGGGCCGCCGCTGATCGGCGCGCTCTACGACATGCAGGGCAATTGGCAGCTGGCACTGATGGTCTGCGCCGTCCTCAGTGTGCTGATGGCAGGTGTCGGCTGGCTGGCGGGCAGGGACCGCCAGTTGCCTGAGGCGTCGGCATCTGAATAATGGAGCGCTGCCCCCAAGGGGCACTGGCACATCCCCCCATGACAAGGAAGTGAGAGATGGCGAATGCTTCATCGGCTAGCGAAGATCAACGGGCGTCTGACGCGCCAGGTGTTGCGCAGCACCCCGGACGTCGGCGCAAGCCGCATCTGCGGGCAGCCATCCTTGGCCTGGCCAGTCTCGGAGGTATCTTCATGATCGTTCAGCCAGCCAATGCCGCGACGCTGTCACTGCGCGTGATCGAGACCACCGACATCCACGCCAACGTGATGGATTACGACTATTACAAGGACCGTCCCAGCGTGCGCATCGGCCTGGTCCGCGCGGCGAGTCTGATCAAGCAGGCGCGTGCCGAGGTGGCCAACAGTGTGCTGCTGGACAATGGCGACCTCATCCAGGGCAGCCCGATGGGCGATTACATGGCGGCAGAAGGTCTCGAGGAGGGCGATGTCTTCCCGGCCTACAAGGTCATGAATCAGCTGGATTACGATGTCGGCAACATCGGCAATCATGAATTCAATTACGGGCTCGAGTATCTCGAACAGGCACTTTCCGGCGCGCAGTTCCCCTATGTGAACGCCAACCTGCTGGACGCCATGACAGGCGAGCCGTACTTCACGCCCTACCAGATCACCGCCCATGCCTTCACCGACAGTGAGGGTAACGCTCAGACATTGAAGATCGGCTATATCGGCTTCGCGCCGCCGCAGGTGATGACCTGGGACCGCAAGCATCTCCAGGGCCACCTGACGGCCGAGGACATCACCGAGAGCGCCAGGCGCTGGGTGCCCGAGATGCGCCGGGCGGGCGCGGATGTAGTGATCGCCATTCCGCACTCCGGTATCTCGACCGACCCCTACCGGGTGATGGCCGAGAATTCGGTGTATTACCTCTCGCAGGTCGAGGGCATCGATGGCATCGCCTTCGGGCATGCCCATGCCGTCTTCCCCAGCGAGGAATTCGCCGAGGTACCGGGGGCCGATATCGCCAGGGGCACCCTCAATGGCGTGCCGGCGATGATGCCGGGGCATTGGGGCAGCCATGTGGGCGTGATGGATCTCGAACTGAGCAATGCCTCGGGCCAGTGGCGGGTCGTGAGCGGCCAGACAGAAGCCCGCCCGATTCAGGTGGGCGGCGAGGCACAGGTGGCGGAAGATGCCGAACTGGCGGCGCTGATCGATCATGAGCACGACGCCACGCGCGAGTACGTCAATCGCAGCATCGGCCGCGCCAGTGCGGCGATGAAGAGCTATCTGGCGCTGGTGCAGGACGACCCGACGATCCAGATCGTCAATCGCGCCCAGGCCGATTACGTCAAACGCTTCGTCGAAGGCGACCCGGACCTGGAAGGCTTGCCGATTCTCTCGGCGGCTGCGCCGTTCAAGGTCGGCGGCCGTCACAATGACCCGACCCAGTTCACCGAGATGGAGGCAGGCGAGCTGAGCTTCCGCAATGCCGCCGATCTCTATCTCTATCCGAATACGCTGGTGGCGCTCAAGGTCACCGGCAGGGAAGTGCGGGAATGGCTCGAGTGCAGCGCCGGCCAGTTCCATCGCATTGATCCGGATCTCGCCACGCCCCAGCCCTTGATCAACTGGGAAGGTTTCCGCAGCTACAACTTCGACGTGATCGACGGCGTCGACTACCGGGTGGATGTCACGCAGCCGGCGCGTTACGACGGCAATTGCGCGCTGATCGACGCCGATGCCCACCGTATCCAGGGCCTCACCTACCAGGGCGAGCCGGTCAAGGACGACGATGTCTTCCTGCTCGCGACCAACAACTATCGCGCCTACGGCGAGGACTTCCCCGGCACCGGAGAGTCGCATGTCGCTTTCGCGTCACCGGATGAAAATCGCAGCATTCTGGCCCAGTACATCTCGCGCCAGACGCAGCAGCTGGGCGCGGTGGACCCCGCGGCGGATCACAACTGGCGGCTGGCCGCGATCGACACCGATACCCCGCTGGACATTCGCTTCACCACCGCCCCCGGCGCGGATGCGCAGCAGTTCATTGATGCCCAGGCGGTCTACCCGATGACATTGGTGGATCAGGACGAGATGGGCTTTGCCCGTTATCGCGTCGGGCTGGACCGGATGGAATAGCCAAGGCAGCACATTGTCGAGCACGTCGTTCCTGGCCTGGATTCAGGTGGGAAAAAACGCCAGTCAGCAATTGCTGACTGGCGTTTTTTTTGTCGCCAGGCGCTACCCGCTATCTGTCTCATTATCCGCTTTTGGGTCAGGTTCTTTTGCGCAGTCCCATTGCGGGTCAGCGCCAGGGCGCGTGCAAGGCGATGCTCAGCAGTACGCGTTTGCCGCGCTCGATGCGGCTGACGCTGTGTTCGTGAAGGTCGGGGCGAAACAGCACCACGCGGTCCGCGAGGCGAAAGAGGCTGCCATCGGTCTCGAAGACACCGCCCCGGCGGGGCTTCTTGAGCACGATATTGAGCTTGTAGTAGCTGCCGCTGCCCATCGGGTCGTTGTGGCGCATCACGCTGTGGCCTTCGGGGTAGGTCACCAGGTTGATGGTCAGGCGGCGAAGATCGAGCAGACTGCGGTTGATGACACGGGCCATGGGCGTTTCCCTTGAATTTGATGGGGCCATTAAAGCGTATTTTGAGCAATCAATCAAAATCATGCTTGAGTGATCGCTCAGAAATCCGTAAGGTGGTCCCACGTTCACGGCAACACCGCGATATAGCACTGTTTCGCCAGGCCGTGATTGAGTATTCATCAAGCGAAGAGGTCAGCAATGAGCCACGACAACGTGACAATGGAAGCCCTGGAAACCCGTTATGCGATGATCGAAGGTCACCGCATTGCCTACAAGGAAATGGGTGAAGGTCAGCCGCTGTTGTTGATTCACGGCATTCCGACCAACAAGCTGATGTGGCGTGATGTGATGCCGGAATTGGCCAGGCATTATCGTGTCATCGCCCCGGACATGCTCAACTATGGCGAGTCGGACATGCCGGTGGATGCTGACGTTTCCATCAATGCCCAGACACGCATCTTCATCAAGCTGATGGATTCACTGGGTGTGGCGAGTGCGGATGTCGTTTCGCATGATATCGGTGGGGGTATCGGTCAGCTGATGGCCGTCAATCATCCCGAGCGTGTTCGCCGTCAGGTACTGATCGACAGCGTGTGCTTCGATTCCTGGCCGATTCCGGAGTTCAAGCAGCTGCTGGAGCCGGGCGTCGAGGAAGCGACCAGCGTCGAGGAATTCATCAGCACCATGCGCGGCTTCATGCCCAGTGGTGTGCATGATCCGGCCGTCGCGACCGAAGAGATGGTCGAGCGCTATGTGTCCCAGTGGAACAGCGAGCAAGGCAAGGCGGCTTTCTTCCGCAACATGCGTCGTCTCAACAAGGAATACACCCAGGCCATCGCCGGTGAGCTCAAGAATATCGAGATCAAGACTCTGGTGCTGTGGGGCGACAAGGACAACTTCCAGAAGCCGGATTACGCCCCGATGCTGGCAGATGCCATTCCGGGTGCCGAGCTGATCTGGGTGAAGGATGCCGGTCACTGGGTGACGGATGAAAAGCCGCAGGATACCGTGCGCTATATCCTGGACTTCCTCGCCCGCTGAGGAGGAGCCTATCAGCCATCAGCGCAGTAAAATCTCACCCCATGATGGTGAATGAGCCCTGAACGACAATGCCCGGTCCTATGACCGGGCATTGTCGTATCTGGCGGAAATCGCGCACGGGAAATCGCCTAATGATGCGCGATGTTCCGCGCGGCCGGAGGGGACTGTCGCTTGCGCTTGGCGGTGATCGTCAAGGCGTCTTCCTCGGTAAGGTCGTCGATGATCGTGTCGAGAGAGGCATTGCCCGACAGGGGCAGGGGCGCGTGATCACCCCGCGGGGCGAGCGTCGGCGCTGTCTGGAAGGCGAGGGGTCTTTCCAGTGCCATGATGCTGCCACTGCGCGTCGGGGTGCACTGCTCATTGACCAGGGTGAAACCGTGGCGCTGGTAGAGCGCCAATGCCGGGCTGTCGGAGAAGACTCTCAGACGCAGCGCGCGCGGGCAGGGCTGAGCGCCCGGGGAAAGCTCGGAGGCTCGGTCTTTCAGCAGCGACTGGCCGTACTCCTGCTGCGTTGCCAGCTGGATCAACCAGTTCAGGCAGGCGGAGCCGACGCCACGGCCTTGCCAATGTGGCACCAGTTGCAGGTCGCGCAGATACAGGATATCCGGCAGGGCCTTGAGGCTGATGAAGCCGACCCATTCGCCATTGATACGTATCGCGTAGTTCTCGTTGTCCCGCCAGCGCTCGCTGAACAACTCCTCGTCCCAGCTCATGCCATGCCGTTTGTAGGTCGCGAGCATGTTGCCGCAGCACAGTCGCCGAGCCGCGGCGCTCAGATAGCTGCTGCAAGCCGAATCGCTGATAGGGGTAATGCTGAGATCATCCATGATCCTGTCGCTTATTGTTGAGGGTAGGGGCACAGATGCGCGGACTGATGACCATTCGTCCAGAATAGCGGACCAGTCGGTTAGCGCATACTAATGTAGTTTGCCATCTATCATCGGATGTTGGGTTGCCGCTGACAAGTGAATGCCTGTCCAGTACATGTCCCGCATCTCTCAAGTGTCTCTCAAGCACCTCTCAAGTGCCTGTCCAGCTTTGCCCAGTCGTAGAAGGTGAGTCGAGAGTTGCCAAAACGTAATAGTTACACTATAACATTGCGTTTTTTGTTCGTCGGCGCCGGTTGCGCGTCGGCATCCATGCTCTTGCTCGGGACTCGCGATATCGATGGTCAAATTGCTCTCAAGGCTTCGGTGGCAATACCGAACCTTCCTTCACGATCGCAGGCAGCTGGCCGTCGCCAGCGTCGCGCTGAGCCTGGCCGTGGTGCAGCCCAGCCATGCGCAAGATGCCTCAGCGGCGCAAGCGTCGGCGGCGGACACACGGCGTCTGGAGATCGTGGCGCCCTTCGACATCAAGGGGGCGGACCCGCTGCTCAGCGGCATTCTTTTCCAGCGCATGCAAATCGTCGAGACACTGGTCGAGGTGGATGCCACGGGAGAACTGCAGCCGGGATTGGCGAGCGATTGGGAGGTCTCGGATGACGGCCTGGAGTGGCGCTTCACGCTCCGCTCCGGCGTGCAGTTCCATGATGGCAGCCAGCTGGATGCCGAGGTGGCGCGTCAGGTGCTCGAGATCGCAAGTGCCAAGCCGGGTCTGTTGAAGTCGGTGCCGGTCGAGCGGATCGTCGCCGAAGATGCCCAGACGCTGGTGATTGCCCTCAGCGAGCCCTTCGCCGCATTGCCCGCCTATCTGGCCGATTATCGCCAGCAGATACTCGCGCCGGCAGCCTTCGATGAGACGGGCACCGCCCAGCAGGTCATCGGCACCGGCCCCTATCGCATGCTGCGCATGACGCCGCCCTTGAGCCTGGAAGTCACCGCCTTCGAGGACTACTGGGGCCCGCAGCCCGAGGTGCGCCAGGCGCGCTATCAGGCGGTGAGCCGCGCCGAGGGCAGGGCATTGATCGCCGAGAGCGGAGATGCCGACTTCACCTATGGGCTGGACCCCGCCAGTCGCCAGCGTCTCTCCCAGTCGCCGCGTGTGACTCTGGCAGCGGCCGCGACGCCGCGCACGATGCTGTTGAAGGTCAACGCCAATCATCCGGCCTTTCAGGACCCCGCTGTACGGCGTGCATTGAGTCTGGCGATCGATCGCACCGCCATCGCGCAGGTCGTGCTGCGCTATCCGCGTGGCGCCAGCCAGCTGTTCCCGCCGATGGTGGAAGGCTGGCATGACCCCGCACTGCCCGAGCTGCATCAGGATGTCGCCAAGGCGCGTGCATTGCTGGACGCCGCAGGTTGGAAGGTCGCGGAGGATGGCATCCGCCACAAGGATGGCCAGCGTCTCGCGATCAGCCTGATCACCTTCTCGGACCGCCCGGAGCTGCCGCTGGTCGCCACGGTGCTGGAGCGCCAGTTCCACGCCATCGGCATCCAGACGCGTCTGGATATCACCAACTTCTCGGCGATTACGGCCGGCCACCACGACGGCAGTCTCGACATGGCGCTGTTCGCGCGCAATCTGGCCATGGTGCCGGACCCCATCGGCAACGTGCTGAGCGATTACGCGGGAACCCCCGAGGCCCCCGGTGGCGACTGGGGCGCGATGGGCTGGTTCGATGCGGACTTCACCGCCGAGCTTGAGCGCATGGCACGCGAGGGCTATGGGCCCACGCCCGCAGGGCAGGACCCGCGCGCCCAGGCCAGCGGCGTGATCCAGCGGGCGCTGCCCGTGATCCCCATCGCCTGGTACTACCAGAACCTGGCGATCTCCAATCGACTGCAAAGCGCTCAGGTAGACCCCTGGGAGCGTAGTTTCGGCCTTTCAGAATTGCGGTGGGCACAATGAATCTCCCTTCACGTCTGTTGCAGCTATTGATGGTGGTGCTGATGGTCGGCGGCGCCAGCTATCTGATGATGCAGAGTCTGCCCGGCGATGCCGCCTGGCGTATCGCGGCCGGCCGCTATGGCTATGATGCGCTGGATGCGGCCGCTGCGGCCTCGGTACGCGCCGAACTGGGCCTCGAGGCACAGGGCGGCTTGCACTTCCTTTACTGGCTGGGCGATATCCTGCGCCTGGAGCTTGGCACCTCGCTGATTTCCGGTGAATCGGTGTGGGTGGAGATTCGTCATCAGCTGGGCAACTCCCTGTCGCTCGCCGGTGCGGCGCTGGGCATCTCGCTGCTGATCGGCCCGCCGCTGGGGCTGCTGGCCGGTCTGCGTGCCGGTGGCTGGTTGGACCGTAGCCTGCTGGCCGTCTGCAGTCTGCTGCGTGCCACGCCGCAGTTCCTGCTGGCGCTGGTGCTGATCCTGCTGATCTCCGTGGAGATGGGCCTGCTGCCGGCCGCCGGTCACGGTGAGCCGCAGCACTTCATTCTGCCGGCGATGACGCTGGCGCTCGGGCTGGCAGCGGTATCGGCACGTCTGGCACGTGATGCCATGGCCGCCGTCACCCAGACGGCCTTCCATGATTTCGCGCGCTGGAAGGGCCTCAGCAACGCCCAGACCTTCTGGCGTCACGGCCTGCGCCATGTGGCCTTGCCGCTGGTGACCTACCTGGGACTGCAGTTCGTGACCCTGGTGGAAGGGGTGGTGGTGATCGAGAGCATCTTCGGCTGGCCGGGCATCGGCCATGCGCTGGTGCACGCCATCTTCTCGCGCGATGTGCCGATGGTGCAGGGCACCGCCCTGGTGCTGGGCGTCGGCTTTGTCTTGATCAATCTGCTGGTCGATCTGCTGGGTCGCCAACTGGACCCACGGGGTGTGAAATGAATCAGGTGGTGGAAGGGTTTGCGCCGCAGCGCGTGGAAGCCGTGCGTCGCCGGCGCTTGAACTGGCCATTGCGCCGAGTGATCGGGGCTGCGATGGTCGCCAGTCTGGTGTTGCTGGCCTTGTTGGGCAATCTGGTGATACCGGGAGACCCGCTGGAGCAGCATCTCTATCGTGCACTGCAGGGCGCGGATGCCGTCGGTGTCTCTGACGCCGGCGAGGTGATCACCAGCGCCCCGCTGGGCTATGACCACCTTGGGCGCTCCCTGTATCACCGCCTGGTGGCGGCGCTTGGGCTGTCGCTTTCCATTGCCGCGGGGGCGGTGATTCTAGCCGCGTTTTCGGGCATCTCGCTGGGGTTGCTGGCCGCAGGACGCGGTGGCTGGGCCGAGCGCCTGTTGAGCCTGGTGGCAGACAGCCTGCTGGCATTGCCGGGGCTGTTGTTGGTGCTGATGGTCAGCGTCATCCTGCCGTCGACGCCGCTGGCATTGTGGTTGGGTCTGTCGCTGGTGCTGTGGGTGGAATTCTTCCGCCTGGCTCGCGCTACCGGTCGCAGCGTGCTGGCGAGTCCCGGCGTCGAGGCCAGCCGTCTGCTGGGCTTCGGGGCCTGGTACCGGTTTCGTCATCACCTGTGGCCGGAAATGGCGCCCGTGATGATGACGGCGATGGCCTTCGGCATGGCCAATGCCCTGATGGCGATTGCCGCGCTGGGCTTCGTGCACGTCGGCATTCCGGAGCCCACGCCGGAGCTGGGCACCATGATGGTCGAGCTGTTGCCGTACTGGCGTGAAGCGCCATTCGCGCTGCTGACGCCGGTGCTGGTCACCTTCCTACTGTTGCTTGGGCTGTTGCTGATGTCCGGTAGCAAGGCCAGAACGTCAACCGCCGCGGACACCCTCGAAGGAGCGCGCCCATGAATGTCGCGACAATGACCACGCCTGCCTCTCACACGCGGCATGGGGCAACGGCGGATGATGTGGTGCTGAGTGCCGAGGATGTGAGCGTGCGGGTCCAGGGCGCGCAGACGGCGCTGCTGGAGCCTGTCTCGCTTGCGCTCAAGGCGGGCGAGCCGCTGGTGGTGATCGGTGAGACGGGGTCCGGCAAGAGTCTGCTGGCTCAGGCACTGCTGGGCACGCTGCCCCCGGAGCTTGTGGCCTCCGGCAGCCTGTGGCTCGATGGCGAGCAATATCCTCTGCACACGCCAGAGAATCGTCGCCCGCTCTGGGGCCGCCGCCTGGCGGTATTGCCCCAGGAGCCCTGGCTGGCGCTGGACCCGCTGATGAAGGTGATTCGTCAGGTCGGTGAGGCATATCGACTGGTCGCGGGGCGTTCAGCGCAGGCCTCCCACGCGGCCGCGCGCAGTGATCTGGAGCAGTTGGGTGTCGCCGCGGCCAGCGAGCAGTTGCCGGGCAAGCTGTCCGGTGGCATGGCGCAACGTGTGGCCTTTGCCGCTGCCCGCGCCGGCGGCGCGCCGCTGTTGATCGCCGACGAGCCGACCAAGGGGCTGGACGCCGCCCGCGTCAGCGAGATCGGCGAGCTGCTGCTCAAGTCACTGGCTGAGACACCGCGTGCCGGCTTGATGGTCATCACCCATGACATGGCGTTGGCGCACCAGATCGGCGGCCGTCTGATGGTGGTACGCAGGGGGCAGGTGATCGAGCAGGGCGCGACGCGTGACGTGCTGGCCGCGCCGACACATGCCTATACCCGACGCCTGGTGAATGCCGCGCCGCAGGCCTGGCCGGAGGCCGCCTTCAAGCCGGCAGCCGACAGTGCAAGCCGTGATGGCAAGGCGGCAGGCGAGACCATCATCCACGCCGAGAATCTGACCATCGCGCGCGGGGACACCACACTGCTGCGTGACTTGGACCTCAGTGTGAAGGGCGGTGAGATCATCGGCGTCCAGGGCGCTTCAGGCTGTGGCAAGTCATCGCTGGGCGATGCGCTGCTCGGCCTGTTGGCACCGCATTCAGGACGCGTGGTCCAGTATGCCGAACGCCTGGAATATCAGAAGCTCTATCAGGACCCCGTGGCGACCTTCCCGCCACGCCGGACACTGGGGCGGCTGTTGAAGGATCTCAGCGCACGCCATCGGCTCGATGACAGCCAGCTGCCGCAGCTGATGGAGCAACTGAGCCTGGCGCCGGAATTGCTCTCGCGTCTGCCGGGACAGGTCTCGGGTGGCGAGCTGCAGCGTTTCGCGCTGTTGCGTCTGATGCTGATCAAGCCGCGCTTCGTGTTCGCCGATGAGCCAACCTCACGTCTTGATCCGCTGGTCCAGCAGGAGGTGATCGCCTGCATGGTGAAGATGGTGCGGGAGCAGGGCACGGCACTGGTGCTGGTCAGTCATGATGCGGCACTGCTGCGCAAGGTCGCGGATCGCGTGCTGGTAGTAGAGGAAGGCCGCTTGAAGGCGCGACAGGAGATCTGATCGCTCACCAGGCCCGCACGGCGGCACCAGAGGACCGCAAGGCATTATCGCAACAGCAAGAATCGCACCAGCAAGACGACGCTTCAAACGCCAACGCCCAGCCGAGACTCTGCATGAGTCTCGGCTGGGCGTTGGCGTTTGGTATCTGCGGGGGATGTTCTGGCGTCGGGGCCCGAGTGCTGGCCGCTCATCTGCCGTCAGGTCGATCGTTGCCGGCTCACCCGCCCAGCAGGGCCGGATTGGCTTGCCAGACGGACCAGGTCAGCGCACTGGCCAGCGTCACCCACGCCAGATAGGGCAGCATCAACAGCCCGGCCAGGCGACTGATACGCCAGAAGGCGATCAGGGTGACGGCGATCAGCGCCCACAGCACCAGCACGTCGATGAACGCCGCCTGACCGAGATGCCAGGCGAAGAACAGCCAGCTCCACAGGCCGTTGACGACCAGCTGCACCACGAACAGCCCCAGCGCCAGACGATGGCGCCAACGGAAGCCATTGCTGGCATGCAAGCCATCGCGCGCGACACGCCAGGCGGCGAGCGCCATCATCACGAACAGCGCCGTCCACACCGGCCCGAAGGCACCCGCCGGCGGGGCCCAGGCCGGCTGGGTGAGGCTTGCATAGAAGGTCTTCGCGTCAACCGAGGCTAGCGCGCCGATGGCGGCAGTGAGGAAGCTCAGCCCGAACCACACCACCATCTGGGCGGTGGAGCGCGCAGCGGAGGGTGAGGAAGACGCGGAACGTGGTGATGTCATCTGGCGGTCTCCTGTCTCGAAAAGCGTGATAGAGGAAGACACGATATCCCACGCTGCGTCCTGATTCACCGTCCCGTTCTTCCTGAAAGGGGCACCTGAACGGTTCAGCTGAGAGGTACGTCTGCACGGTTCAGCTGAACGGAACATCTGAACGGCTCAGCTGCAGACGGCAGCGCCATCCTCAATCCGGCACTGGTCCATCGAAGACTTCCTTGCTGCGACCGGTCAGCGTCGTGCCCACCGAGGCGGCGATGACCAGGCCGATGGCGAGCCATTGGAAGATGCCCAGCGTCTGACCGAGGAACAACAGGCCGGAGAGCGCCCCGATGGCGGGTTCCAGACTCATCAGGGTGCCGAAGGTGTGGGTCGGCAGGCGCGGCAAGGCCACCATCTCGAGGGTGTAGGGCAGCGCGGTCGAGAGCACCGCGACGGCCAGTGCCAACGGCAGGATATCCACGGAAAACATGGCGCTGCCGGCCTCCATCAGGCCGACGGGCGCGACGACCACCGCCGCGATCGTGATGCCCAGCGCCGCGCTCTGGGTGCCATTGCCTGCGCCGGCCTTCTGGCCGAACAGGATATACAGCGCCCAGCAGAGGCCAGCGCCGAGGGCGAAGGCGGCACCGACGGGGTCGATCGGCGCGGCGGTGTCCTCACCCAGCAACAGCAGCAGGACCAGCCCGGTGATCGCCAGCGCCACCCAGCCGAGGTCGATCCAGCGGCGCGAGCTCAGCAGCGCCACGGCCAGCGGGCCGGTGAATTCCAGTGCCACGGCGATGCCCAGCGGTACTGTCTTGAGGGCCTGGTAGAACAGCAGGTTCATCACGCCCAGCGCCACGCCGTAGATGGTGATGGACTTCCAGGCCTTGCGCGTCACCGGCTTGCGCCACGGGCGCAGAATGGCCAGCAGCAGAATCGAGGCGATGATCAGACGAATCGCCGTCGCGCCCGCCGCGCCGATCATCGGGAACAGGGAAGTGGCCAGCGAAGCACCGCTCTGGATTGAGCACATGGCGACCAGCAGCATGGCGACGGGCCACAGACGAGAAGAGGAGGCGGCGACGGCAACGGACATTGAAGTCTCCTTGAGCGATCCAGCGGATGACGGGCATGGTCAGTCAAGAACACATGCGGCATGATTCATGGACATTGAGGTAGCAAGGGAAGGGAGCTTGAGGCCAGTAGGATGCCGGCTTCCCTCATCGTCAGCGGGATTGTACGGATGCGCACTATATTGCACAACAGTAAAGATCGACCCGATGTTCTGGTCCATGTCGCGGCCAATGTTCGCCGTCTGCGTCTGGCCGCCGAGCTGAGCCAGCAGGCACTCGCGGATCAGGCCGAGATCAGCCGCCGCATGCTGGTGAACATCGAGAAGGGCGACGTCAATGTCAGCCTGGGCACGCTCGACAAGCTCGCCGAGGCGCTAGGGGTGCTCTTCTACGCGCTGGTCCAGCCCCCGGAAAGCGAAGACTCGGCACGCATCAATGAGGTGGCGTGGGTCGGGCAGGCGCCCGAAAGCCGCGCCGTGCTGCTGGCCAGCAAACCGGCGACCCAGGAAGTCGAGTTATGGGACTGGACCCTCGCCCCCGGCGAGCACTATGACTCCGCGCCCGATGATGCCGGCTGGCACGAGATGCTGGTGGTCACGCAAGGCGAGCTGACCCTCACGCTGGAACACGAGGAAATCGTCATTTACGCCGGGGATTTCCATGTCTATCCCAGTGATCAGGCCTACCGCTACCACAACACGGGCACCGGGATGCTGCGCTTCATCCGCAATGTGCTGCATTGATCGCCCGGCATGACATAAACTGCCACTCGCTCGGGCTCCTGCGCTGACTCTTCGGTTCATGAAGACGGTGCAGAGGATCGGTGCAGAGGATCGGTGCAGAGGATCGGTGCAAAAGATCAATGCGTGCCCCTTTATCGCGCACTTGCCGATCACACGCTTGCGCCCCCGCGCGGCGCTGGCGTCAGTCCTGCCTTCACCCGCGAGTATCATCCCGACGTTTCACCTGTCCGCATGCGCCCCTGCAAGCCTTTGCAGGGGCGGGTGTCGAACCGCGTTCTGCCTCAAGGCCCCAGCTCAGCGAGCTTTCGCAGCTGATACCTCTCGCCAGGACGGTCACTCCAGGACTTTCTCCCGCCAAGACTGTCTCTCACCAATACTACCTTGCGGTAACGCTGATTGATGCGGCAGCGCCCTGACAGATCACTGGTCCGTCAGTCCTTTGATATGTGAAATTCCTGATTTTCTAATGTTTGGCAGAGAGATTGCTTGGTCATGTGCAAAAGTAATCGTTTGCCACTGATTTTGGCATTGGTCGTCACGCAAGTGGCTCGCATAGCCTGTGGCTGTCTGGCGGGGGCCTGGGCCGTCATGTGCAGGCCCGCCAGGCAAGGATGACTCCAATAACAAGACTCGTGTGTGAGGGACAGGAATATGCAGCAACAGGACACGAAGGAACTGGTGTTTCGGGGTGGTGTGGTGGGTGCTCTGGTGCCGCTGATGGTGCTGGTGGCGGGGCTGATCTACCTCTCGGTATTCGAGCGTGCGGGCACTCAGCCTTTCTGGGCCTGCGCCTGGCTGGCGATGGGGGTCGGGCTCTTTCTGTGTCGTGACCGCTCGGCCTACTGCGAGAGCCTGCTGCGTGGCATGGGCAACCACACCGCGACCGCCATCATTGCCCTATGGCTGCTCGCCGGGGTCTTCGGCAAGCTGATGATGGCAGGTGGGCTCATCGATGGCCTGCAATGGATTGGTGCCTCGATGGGTGCCACCGGTGGTGTCTTCGTGGTGCTCGCCTTCGCCATCTGCATGGTGTTCTCGCTGGGTACGGGCACCAGCGTGGGCACTGTCATCGGCCTTGGCCCCGTGCTGTATCCGGCCGGCGTGATGCTGGGCGCAGACCCGACGATGCTGGCGGTGGCACTGCTCTCGGGCGCTGCCTTCGGTGACAATCTGTCGCCAGTCTCGGATACCACCATCGTGTCGTCCTTCACCCAGGGGGCGCAGGTCGCGGATGTCATTCGCACGCGTCTGCCGCTGGCACTGTCCGCGGCGGCCATCTGCGTGGTGATCTTCCTGGTGGCCGGTGGCAGCGAGACGGCGCTGACCGAGGTGCCTGCGCTGGCATCAGGCAATGCGCTCGGCCTGGTCATGCTGTTGCCTCTGGCCGTGGTGGTCGGCTTGGCCCTCAAGCGTCGCCATATCATCGAGGCGATGTTCTTCGGCAATCTGGTCGCCATGCTCTGCGCTCTCGTGATCGGCGCCATCAGCCTGGGCGATATCTTTGCGCTGCCGGCACAGCGCGGTGAAAGCACCGGCTTGATCGAGAATGGCATCGCCTCGGTGACCGGCGCCGTGCTGTTCGCCCTGATGGTGCTGGCACTGACACAGGTGATTCTGGATGCCGGCCTGATGCGTCGTCTGCTCGACAAGGCCAATGACAGCTTGATCACGTCGCGTACGGGGGCCGAGACAGGCATCGTGGCGGTGACGGTCGCGGCGTCCATCCCGCTGTCCGCCAATGCGCCGGCACTGTTGCTGGTCGGCCCCGGGCTGGTGCGCAAGCTGGCCGAGAAGTTCGGGATCGCGCCGGAGCGCAGTGCCAACCTGATGGATTGCGCCGTCTGCACGGTCTTCTTCCTGCTGCCCTGGCATATCGCGGTGGCCGTCTGGCAGCAGGTGATCGCTGCCAGTGCCGCCGAGGCGGGCGTCGCGGCGCCGAGTGCCATGGCGTCCTTTTTCACGCCTTACCCCTGGGCGATGCTGGTGGTGCTGGCCATCTCCATCACCTGGCGTGCGCGCAGCTCTCGCAGGCAGGGCACTCACGCACAGCAGGCCGCTGGAGGTGGCAATCACGAGACGGTGCTGGCGGCGCCGGCCAGGGAAGTGTGAGCCGCACACCGCTAGCCTGTACGTAAGCCAGCGCTCTGACGTTTGAGGCTTCACACCCAACGCCCCGCGACACTCCTGCCTGCTAGAGTCTCGCGGGGCGATGTGGTGTCTGGCAGACGCTTTTCTGCTTCTGTCTCAGTTTCTGGGTATGTCCCTGTCATTGGCCTGGCTGTCACAAGGCGGCATGCATTGTCCCGAACTCAATCCCGCATGGCCTGTCCCACTGTCATGACGTTTCATTTCAAGGAGCCATGCATGGCGAAGGTACGTATCACGCAACAGGGCACGATCCATTGTTTTCCGGCCGGCTTGAAGGATGAGGATGGCAAGCTGGTGAACGCGGAGATTTCCGCCGTGGCCTATGACGGCGAGCGTCTGTTGATGGCGAGTGACAAGCCGATTCCGGGCGAGGGACGCTCGGCGGTCTTCTCCTTGCCACTGGATTCTCGAGGACCGGATGACAGTCAGCTTGAGTATCTGACCACGCCGTTGATCCGTCAGGCGGTCAAGTATGAAGACTTCGCGCTGACCACCGATGGCCGTCACATGTTGGCAACCACCGGGTTTGATCGCATCGACAGCGAGAGTCATGCCCTGAATGCCTACAACCACCTGTTGATCTGGCCGCTGGGTGAGCCGGACAAGGTGCAGGTGGTCGACCCGGACCCGCGTGACGGGGTCGAGGGCTCACTGGAATTTCGTCAGAAGCTGGAAGCGGCCATTGGCCAGCCGTACTACAAGATCGAAGGTCTGGCGGTCGTGCCGAGTGACAAGGGCGATGGGCTGATCCTGTTCGGGGTGCGCGAACAAGGCAACTCGCATGATGACTTCGCGTACGTGCGTCGCGTCATCGGGGCGCGCTATGCGATGACCGACAGTGACAATATCGAGTTCATCGAGGACCTTCACGACGTCTATGCGTTTGACCCCGCCGAATATGAGGGCGTGAATCACGAGTGTGGTCTTTCGAGCCTGGAATATGATCCCTATCACGCACGCCTCTATCTGGTGACCAGCTTCGAGACCGAGCAGGGCAGTGAAGAGGTGATCGGGGGCTATCTGTGGGTGCTGTCGCTGGCCGACTTCCATGCAGGCAAGCCCCCTACGCTGGTGACGCATGAGGATGGTCGCGTGCTGGAGTTCGAGCACAAGGCGGAAGGGCTTGCGGTACTGGATCGCGAACGGCTGTTCGTGGTCTATGACAATGATCGCAACCATGAGCTGGGCAGCGTGGATGAACGCGATGAGCGCCACTCCTGTGAAGCGCCCTATACGATGCTGGCGCTGGTCTGACGGCAACTTATCGGCTCAGAGATCGGTTCACGGGGCGGGGAAACAAACTCACGGCTTTTGCACCGAAATAGGAGGCTGACTATCTTCGTGATGGCCTTCCTGACCTTCTCTGTTAGCACTTCTGTTATCGCCTGCGCGTTGCTGATTGAGCTCCATTATGAATCATCATTTCCCCGCCGGGATTGATGACGACAAAGCCCCGACATGCCTATGCATGTCGGGGCTTTTCATGATCGCACCTTCCCTGTGTCAATGCGCTTTGTACACGACATCGAGTGGTGAATCCATTTTATTCAAGGCTTGAGCTTACATGGCCTTGTAGAACAGGTAATCGGCCTGGTACATCACGATTTCGACCTTGTCCTTGTGGGCTTCATCGCAGGCCATGTCAGGTGCGGCACCGCCCTGGGTATTGAGGCGCTGGACATAGGTGACGCCCTGCATATGCCCTTCACCTTCGGCCGGGTTGGCCTCGACCAGCTGCAGCGGAATATTGCCCTTGCCGTTGGGCTCTACCGCCAGCTGTGTACCGGTGATCTTGGAGCCATCCATGGATTCCCAGGTGGCGGGCGGACCATAGTATTTGCCGACCTGCTTGCCATCGGCATCATTCAGCGCGGCATCCGGGCCCTTGAAGACCCAGCCCATGGTGCCATCGTCCTTGGCTTCGCAGGCCCATTTGATCTTGCCGACACCGACGGTTTCCATGGCGACTTCATTGCCTTTTGGCACCGTGACGCTCTCGGGAACCTCCATGGCTTGAGCCAGCGGGCTCAATGCGAGGGCAGCGAAAATACCAGAGATACAGGCGATTGTTTTCATCTTGACGACTCCGTAGACAGATAAGGTTCAGCTAGCGGTTGCAGGTGTGTCGTTGTCTCCCTTGCACTGTTCATAACGCTGGCCTTTCTCGTCTGGATGTCACGAGATCACATTTTTTTTCGTGGGTTATTCATGGCCTGTTTTCAGCGCTTATCAGCGGCGTCATGAAAAGAGACCAAAAGCGCAAAGCGGGCGAGGTGAAGGCCAGGTGGCAAGCAACAGGCCCAGATATACAGACGCCCCGCAGCACGAGGCTGCGGGGCGTCTGTGTGACGGCGTGAACCCTGAAGGATTCAGTCGTAATCGCGGGTGCCGCGAATCGGGTAGTCGTTATCCGGCTTGCGGATGAACTCGATGCCACCCATGAGGGTATCCAGATCAGGGCGCACGAAGGGCGCGTTGGCGATTTCCTGAATCTGGATCTTGCCTTCGCCATTGACGATGAAGAAGGCAGGCTCCGGGAAGTCGTGATCGGTTTCCTTTGCGCTGCGCGGCGTCGAGATGAACAGTCCCAGCGATTGCATCTGTTCGAGGGTCAGCCCATACGCGAGCGGGAAGTTGACCTCCAGCGACTCGCGATGCTGCGTGAGCTGCTGCTCATCATCGGCAGACACGGCGACCAGATCGACGCCCTGGGCGCTGAAGCGCTCGCGATAGCTCTCCAGCTTGTTGAGAAACTTGGTGCAGATCGGGCAATGCTTGCCGCGATAGACCACGACCAGCTGCCAGTCATGCTCGCCCTGGGGCTTGCCGAGGGTCAGTGCCTCACCGTCGCTGCGTTTGACCTGGACGGCCGGGAATTCACTGCCTGGATGAAGCTTGCGTGTATACATGCAATCTGGCTCCCTTTTGAAGATCACGGCGTTGGCTTTCAAGTCACAGCTGATCAGGCGGCGGATATCACGTGTCGGATATTACGTGTCTTAGATATCGAGTGTCTTTGATATCACGTGTCTGGGATATCACGTATCTCAGAAATCAAGCGCCTTGAATGACCAGCGACAGGATACGCCATGTGTCCCCCTTGAATGACGCCATTGTCAGGGTTTTCAAGGGGGCCCTTGGCGCAACGCGTGGGTGCGTCCATCGCCAGGGGCCGCCACGGGGCCGTTCAGGGCGCTTTTCAGCAGAGGATCAACCCAGGTAGCCGGTGTGATCGAGCAGGATGGTCGTGCCGATGCCGATCAGCACCAGGCCACCGATGATTTCCGCGCGCTTGCCGACCATCTTGCCCAGCACACCGCCCAGCATCACGCCGGTGGTGGCCATCACGAAAGTGGCGGTGCCGATCGCCAGCGCAGTGGTGACGATGTTCACGCCCGCAAAGGCAAGCCCGGCACCCACGGCCATGGCATCGATACTGGTGGACAGGCCGGTCAACATCAGGCGGGGCAACGACTGCGGGGTGGTGCAGTCCTCATCTTCCTCGTCCTTGGAAAGCCCCTCATGAATCATGTGCAGACCGAGCAGCAGCAGCAGGGCGAAGGCGATCCAGTGGTCCCACTGTTCGACGTAGACGGCCAGTGAGCGACCGATCAGCCAGCCGATCACGGGCGTGATGGCTTCGATGACCCCGAAGATGAGGCCGATGCGCAGGGCGTCTTTCAGAGAGGGACGACGTATGGCGGCTCCCTTGCACAGAGCGGCAGCAAAGGCGTCGCAGGACATGGAGAAGGCGAGCAGAAATGTCGGTAGCAGAGGCATGAGTCAGGATGTTCCAGGCCGGTTGCGAGTCAATAACAGAAAGACACCACCGGCCGGAAGCGTCTGACTGTCATTGGTCTCGCCGAACCTCGTCCTGACTGATCACGGGCATGATCGGATAGGTGGGTCCTCGGTGCCACGGCAATGCCTGCCGACTATGTTGACATCCGAGACTCTCGTTGGGTGACGAGAGCGGGCTACTCCCCAAAAACTGGTGGCATACTAGCAACAAAATCTTGTCATTTCATCCCCTTGTGTCACGAGCGCCTTACCGTCATAACTTGTCTACCGAGTCAGAGCGGCGCCACGCCGACGTGTCTGACGCCACCGAAGTCTTGAAGCGTCAGTCTTGAAGCTTCAACAGGATGCCAAGGAGTCAAGGGTATGAGCGACAGTTATCAGCCACCCAAGGTCTGGACATGGGAAAGCGAGAGTGGCGGCAAGTTCGCCAGTACCAATCGGCCGATCGCGGGCCCGACGCATGACAAGGAGCTGCCGGTCGGCGAGCATCCCTTCCAGCTCTACTCCATGGCGACACCCAACGGCGTGAAGGTCACCATCATGTTCGAGGAGCTGCTGGCGCTCGGGCATAGCGGTGCGGAATACGATGCCTGGCCGATCCGTATTGGCGAGGGCGATCAGTTCGGCAGTGATTTCGTCGCGATCAATCCCAATTCCAAGATCCCCGCGCTGATGGACAGAAGCGGCGAGACGCCGGTTCGCGTGTTCGAATCTGGCTCCATCCTGCTGCATCTGGCCGAGAAGTTCGGCGCCTTGATCCCCAAGGACCCCGCCAAGCGTGTCGAAGTCATGAACTGGCTGTTCTGGCAGATGGGCTCTGCGCCGTACCTGGGCGGTGGTTTTGGCCACTTCTATGCCTACGCCCCGGAGAAGCTCGAGTACCCGATCAACCGCTTCGCGATGGAGACCAAGCGTCAACTGGACGTGCTTGATCGTCAGCTGGCCGACAACGCCTATATCGCCGGTGACGAATACAGCATCGCGGATATCGCCATCTATGCCTGGTATGGCGCACTTGTCGAAGGCAAGCTCTATGAGGCTGCCGAGTTCCTCTCCGTGCAGGACTACACGCACGTGCAGCGCTGGGCCAAGTCGATTGCCGAACGCCCGGCGGTCAAGCGGGGTCGCATGGTCAATCGTTTCTGGGGAGAGCCGCAGGAGCAGCTGATCGAGCGCCACTCGGCGATTGACTTCGAGACCAACACCGAAGACAAGCGTAGCGACTGATTATCGCGACGCTTGTCTGGCTGTCTTGTTGTCAGGCAGTGACCGTCAAGCAATGCCCGTCGAGCAATGAGCGTTCAGTCACAACAAGGGCTACCCATCGGGTAGCCCTTTTGCGTTCTGGCCGGTCGCGCGGGCAGGGCGCTTTCAGTCTTGGCGGACCTTGAGCACGACCTTGCCCACGTGGCCTTTCTGCTGGAAGACCTCCTGGGCGGTGGCTATCTCGGCCAGCGCGAAGGTGTCAGCGACCAGCGGCTTGATGTTGCCTTGCTCGATATGGCGCACGAGATTGGGGAAGACCTCCGGTTCCAGCACCGTGCAGCCGAAGAAGCTCAAGTCCTTCAAGTACAGCGTGCGCAGGTCGAGTTCCACCATCTCGCCACCGATGGCGCCCGCGACGGCGTAGCGCCCCTTGTAGCCCAGGATATCCAGCAGTTGCGGCCATTGCGGGCCGCCCACCAGATCGATGACCACCTCGACACTCTGGCCGTTGAGCGCCTCGTCGAGAGGCTGATCGCGCAGCACGATGTCATCGGCTCCGAGATCGCGCAGGGCATCGGCCTTGGCCGCGCTGGTCACGGCAATCACATGGGCACCACGGGCCTTGGCGAGCTGGACGGCCGCGGAGCCGACCCCACCGGAGGCGCCGGTGATCAACACGCGCTCGCCCTTGGCAAGCTGTGCGCGGGTCAGCATGTTCTCGGCGGTGGAGTAGGAGCAGGGGAAGGAGGCGAGTTCCACATCGCTGAGTGAGCTCTCGACGCGCAGGGCATGGCGCGCCGCCACCCGGGTGTATTCGGCAAAGCCGCCATCGCATTCGGCGCCGATATACCAGGCGGACTCCAGCGCCTGGCCGTCGTGCTCCCTCAGGCAGGGCTCGATCAGCACACGCTCGCCGAGGCGCGCCTGGCTGACGTCTGAGCCGACCGCGACGATCTCGCCGCAGATATCGGCCCCCTGGATGCGCGGGAAATGGATCGGCTGCCCGGACCAGCTGGCATCCTCTGCCTCGCCATCGCCCTTGGAGTACCAGGCCAGCCGCGTGTTGAGGTCGGTATTGTTGACGCCAGCCGCGCCGACCCGCACCAGCACGTCACGCGGGCCGGGAGTCGGGCGAGGAATGTCGTCACGCACTTCCAGCACTTCCGGGCCGCCATGGCCGGTCAGGTAGACGCCGTGCATGCTGTCTTTGCTTGTGGCAAGTGAGCTCATCGGTGGGGTGCTCCCAGTAGGGTCAGTGTGGTGGAAAGTGCGGCCTCGATGGCCTTCTCGCCCAGCACCAGCCAGGCGGAGGAGGCGCCTTCATGGATCAGGAACAGCTCGGTGGCGAGGTCTGGGCGGCGGCTGCGTTGGCCGAGCCACTCGAGAGTCTCGTGCTTGTGGCGGTTGACGGCCTCGCGCACCTGCGGGTTGTCGGGAAAGGCCGCCAGGGCATTGACCGACATGCAGCCATTGGGCGCCTCGAACGCCATCCAATGGCCCAGCCGATGGTAGAGGTGGCTGAGCGCCGCAGCGCCATCCTCGGGCACTCCCTCTTCGAGGAAGGCCATATAGCGCTCGTGGCGATGCTGAAGCGCACCGATCACCATGCTCTCCTTGGAGGGGAAGTGGCGATAGAGGGTGCGCAGACTCACGTCTGACGCTGCCTTGAGCTCGGCAACACTCGGTTCTGCGAAGCCGCGCTGGCTGAAGAGCGTCTCCAGGCGTGCGGCGATATCGTGCTGAATCATGTCGGTGCCATGGTCGAATCAACGAAGGAGAGTGTTCGTTCTACCTGTGCAGGGTAGAGCGATCATTCTCCCTGTGTCAATGCGGCGTTTCCCAAGCCTTGTGTCGTTGCTGCCATGTCCTGACGTCGCGCATTGCGCGTGTGACGGTACGATGTCAGTACAATTACGCAAATAGAGGTTTGCTGAGCGTTAAATAAGGCAAATCCCAGGTGATTCCGCGGAAAAATCACGCATTTTTCGTTGCGGTAGCATTTGATAAAGATTAGCATTCGCGATTCATTTACTGGCGCGGGGGGCGTCAGTCATGGCCACTTTCTGCTCATCGAGCGGATGAAAGGTGTGGTTCAGCAGGACGCTGTCGCATCGCGTACAAAGGGTTTTCAGGTGCCAAATCATTCTCGGGATAGCGCTGCAAGCACGAACAAGGGACATTTCTCCTGCCTGATCTTCAGCCTGATGGCATTGCCGGCCACTTCGCTGGCGGCAGAGGGCGCCACCTCAAGCGAGTCGCCAGTCGCGAATTCGGTGATCGTGGTAACCGGAGAGCGTGAAGGCGAAGTGGCGCCGGGCAGCTATCGCGCCGAGGCCTCGAGCCTGGCCAACAAGCAATCGGTGGACTTCCTCGAGCAGGCGCGCACCATCAATGTCGTGACCCAGCAGGTCATGCATGATTTCAATCTGGATGATCTGGAAGAGGCGCTGCAGCCGGTCGCGGGTATCCAGCTGGGCAACACCCTGGGGGGCACCGAAGACGGCTTCGTCAAGCGAGGCTTCGGCAGCAACAGTGATGGCTCGATGCTGATCGATGGCATCCGTCAGCCGCGCCGTACCTACACCACGGCGACCGTGGACCGCGTCGAGGTGCTCAAGGGGCCGTCATCGCTCTTTCAGGGCCAGCAGAACCCCGGCGGCGTGATCAACATGGTCACCAAGCGTCCGCAGTACGAGACGCATACCGAGATCAGTGGCGAGGTCAGCTCCTTCGGCGGTGGCAATACCACCCTGGACACCACCGGCCCCATCGAGGATACCGGCCTGGCCTATCGCTTCATCCTCTCGCATGAAGATGAAGACTCCTGGCGCGAGTACGGCAATGACCGTCGCACCACCATCGCCCCGTCACTGCGTTGGGAAGGCGAGCACAGTAGTGCCCAGATCAGCTACGAGTACCAGGATTACGAGCTGGATATCGACCGTGGCACCGTCTTCTACAACGGCAGCGCCGCCAACGTCACGCGTGGCACGCGTTTCGATGAAACCTGGAACCGCGTCTATGGCCATGACGAGTCCGTCAATGCCTGGTGGAAGCAGGAAGTCACCGACAACTGGGACATGAAGCTGACCTACGGCTGGACGCGTCGCCAGTACAGCGATGCACGCGCCAATGTCACCGACGTCAGCGACAGCGGCGATGTGACCGTGCGCGCCGAAGAGAACCAGGGCTATGATCGCAGCGAGCACTACACGGCGCTGGACGCCATGGGCGATGTCGAGATCGCGGGCCAGCGTCACCGGCTGGTCATCGGGGCGGACTACGAGACCACTCGCGACTATCTGGATGAGCGCTATTTCGGCGATTCCGTCACGGTTTCCACCGTCACCAACGTGAACCACGGCCAGCTGGCCCAGGTGACCTCCGACGACATCAATACCTCGCGCAGCAATCGTCTCGACGAGACCCAGGCCATCGGGGTCTATGTCAGCGACCGCTGGTATCTGACCGACAAGTGGATTCTGGGCCTTGGCGGGCGCTACACCTGGTTCGATCAGCAGAGCGGGCAGGGCGAGGACTTCGTGTCTGAGCCCGATTACAGCGACGACCTGTTCCTGCCCTCCGCGAATCTGCTCTATCGCATCGACGATGCCAGCTCCGCCTACATCAGCTACAGCGAATCCTTCGTGCCGAACGGCAGCGACAGTGACAGCGGCGAGAGCCTCGACCCCGAGCTCGGCAAGGGCTACGAGATCGGCTACAAGCGTCAGTGGAATCCGCGTCTGGCGACCTCCGTGGCGCTCTACCAGATCCGCAAGGAAAACGTCGCAGTCACTGACAATGGTGTGACTCGCACCATCGGTGAAGCCGGCTCGCAAGGCCTGGAATTCAGCCTCGAAGGGGCCCTGACGGACCGCACTTCCTTGCTGTTCAGCTACGCCTACACCGATACCGAAGTGCTGGAGGATACCGAAGGCACCGAGGGCAATCGTCTGCCGAATGCGGCGCTCAATGCGGCCAGCCTCTATCTGGCACATGACCTGGCGATCGATCCGTCCTACGGCGAGTGGCGTGTCGGCGGTGGCGTGCGCTATGTCGGTGAGCGTGAAGGCGATGACGACAACAGCTTCTCGATGGACGCCTACACCGTGGCAGATGCCTTCGTCGGCTGGCGTCATGACTTCTTCGGCCCGGACACCGAATTCAAGCTGAATGCGAAGAACCTGTTCGATACTGGCTACTACTACGGCAGCGGCGGCGATACCCGCGTGCTGGTGGGTGACCCGATGGAAATCACCCTGTCAGCCAGCGTCGGCTGGTAATGCGGCCCCCTCTGGCAGGCTGACTCGCCAGGGGTGGCTAGATGCCAGGATAGTCAAGGCATATAGACAGTCACGACATATAGACAGTCACGGCATCCAGACAGGCAAGACAGACGATATAAGCCAGTTTCGGAAGTCGGGTGATCTGGTGACCTGATCATAGACTGGTGATCTGGTAATAGACTGGTGATCTAGAAATAGACTGGTGATCTAGAAATAAAAAGGGGCGCTCATCAGCGCCCCTTTTTGTATGCGTTATCTAACGCCAAGGATCTTCACGCGCCATTTGTCGTCTTGAAGACCTTGTGACAGAAGACGTCGATGCGGCTGGTAGACTGCTGGCATGATGCTCCGTGACTGACTGTCTTCGATCGCATGTCTTCGATCGTATGTCTTCAATTACGTGTCTTCGGTCGAGTATCTTCGATTGAGTGTCTTGGCGTGCCTGCCTCTGTGTTCCCTCTCGACATCCAACCTGCCTGGAGAGCCCCATGCTCGAATCGCTTCCTCTGGCCGATATTCGTGCCTTCGTCATGACGGCGGATCATGGCAGCTTCACCCGCGCCGCCGAGCAGTTGGGCGTGTCGCGGTCGCAGGTCTCCAAACAGGTGACTGCGCTTGAACAGGCACTGGGCGTGTCGCTGATGCAGCGCTCGACACGCTCGTTGCGACTCACCGAGAGCGGCCATCTGCTGCATGCCCAGTGTCGCAGTGCGTTGGGTGACATCACCCAGATCGTGACGCTGGTGCGTGAGGAGCGCAACGCCATGCGTGGGAGGCTGCGCATCAATAGCGTCGGCGGGCCGATAGGCGAGCGGCTGCTGGCACCCGCTGTGCATGCCTTCATGCAGACCTGGCCGCAAGTGCAGGTGGAGCTGGATTTCAGCAGTCATCGCGTGAACCTGATTCGTGATGATTTCGATATCGCGCTGCGCATGGGCGCCCTCGAGGATGCCGACTTCATCGCGCGTCCGTTGATGACATTGCCCTACGTGGTGGTGGCCAGCCCCGACTATCTCGCTCGCCATGGCGCGCCAGACACGCCCGGCGAGCTGGTGGATCACCGCTGCCTGGTCGGCTCGGTCTCGCGCTGGTCCTTCACCGCACGCGGCGCAGAGCCTCGCGAGTTGCAGGTGGACGTGGGTGGCCAGCTTGAGTGCCGCAACGGGCATGTGCTGGTCAGTGGTGCCATCGCCGGCAATGGCATCATTCGCGTGCCCAGGCTCTACTGTGAATCAGCCATCGCGAGAGGAGAGCTGCAGGAGTTGCTGAGTGACTGGCAGCCGGCGGATGTGCCGTTGTCATTGATCTATCATCGTGAGCGCCATCGTCCGCTGCGCACGGTGCGCTTGATCGAGCATCTGCTGGAATGGTTCGCGAGATGATATGTGCGCGTCTCTGAGCGCGGTATGCGTCATTGCTGCAATACGAATAAGGTAAAGATTTGATGAAGGAAACATTGAGACACGTCATTATTATCGCCTAATATTCACCAGGTACTTTTTATCGCGTGCTTTCTATCAAGCCCTTTTTAGCAAGTCCTTTTTAGCAGGTGCAGGGTCTTGGAAGAGCTGGTCTTCGAAGCGGATATGAAGGCCCGAGCTTGCGAGACGGATGTGAAACACAAATCTAAAAAACGAACGACAAATAGGCGTTCGTCATTCCGGGCTGATGCGATCCTATCTGGTGCATCGATCATGCGCCCCCTGATGACTCACGACCCTTGATAGGCAGATTGAACAGGGAGACCCCATGAAACATGCCCTGTGCGCGACGCGATTCGCGCCCGCCGGTGATGCCCCCTTGCCGGATTACCTCTTCAAGCCGCCCCCCGGGGCGAAGACGCTCGAACCCGGAGTTCTGGCCTTGGCGCGCCTCCTTCATCGTCATCATGGCGATACCCTGGCGCATTCCTGGCGGGTGGCGGGGCTGACGGTATTTCTCTACGCAAGGCTGTTGCCGTCCGGTCAGCGCAAGGTGCCACTGCATGACCTGCATAGTGCGGCCTTGCTGCATGATATCGGCAAGGTCGGCATCTCGACGGAGCTTCTGAATGCCCCGCGTGCGCTCAGTGATGAGGAGCGCGTCACGATGCGCGATCATGCCAGTCACGGCGGGCGCCTGCTGTTTACGCTGCGCGGCCCCCTGAGAGCGCTGGCTAGCCTGGTGGCGATCACCCACCACGAGGGCTGGAATGGCCAAGGGTATCCTGCCGGGTCCACCGGGGGTGCCTTGCCACTGCATTGTCAGGTAGCCGCGATGATGGATGTCTTCGATGCCCTGGCCTCGCCGCGCGCCTACAAGCCGGGCTGGTCCCTGAAGCGTTTGGTCGGATTGTTCAGCGAGGAATCCGGCAAGCAGTTTGATCCTCGCCTGATTGCCCGCATGGCGCCGCTCTGGACATCGCTGCACGCCGAACATCGCCGTTTGTATGAGCAGACAAGCCGAGGGTGAGGCGGCGATGTCCGTACATGAAAGGCAAAGCCCCCTGTCGAGAGTCTCGGCAGGGGGCTTTGTTACATCAGTACCCGCTAAAGGCGATCAGCGTGTCAAAAGTCGCATCAGCAGCAGCGCTCACGCTTGATGGCGGCCCAGTCGGTGGTGGGGTGCTGGCGGCCGTGGTTACCAGCGTAAGCCGCGACCTTGGGCGACTCCCAGCCCGCGAGCACGTCGCCTTCCAGTCGATAGATCTCGACACCGAGCGGGTTACAGGTCTCGAGCGGGTCACGCGCATCAGGGCCCCACAGGTCCACTGACAGATCGCCACCCGGGCAGCAGGACATCGCGCACAGCAGGTCCGTCTCGGCGAAGAACTCCAGGTAATCGCCCTTGCGTGCCGGGCAGGCCTTCATGAAGTACTTGTCTTCATTGTTGAGGCCGGTGCACTGGAAGATGTTGAGCACATCGTGGATATCGAATTCGGTCAGGCCCCAGGGCTCCACTGCGCGCACCAGATTGGAATGGCAGTGGTGATCGAAGTCCTCGCCGGTCAGCAGGCGATTGACGTAGGGGTCGCAGCGCGTGCCCAGCAGGTCATGCACGCGACCGCCTTCTGCATCGACGCCATAGTCGGCGAGGGTGTCATCGATGATGGTCGCCATCGGGCGCAGGTAGGGCAGTGTGGACCACAGGCGATCATAGGTGCTGACATGCGCGCGCTGCAGCTGGCGGGTGCGAGACGCCCACATGCGCTCACGCGGGTTGTGCAGATTCCACATGTTGAAATCGCCGACCTGTGAACCCTCGGTGATCTTGATGCGCAGCACGTGGCCCGCCGGCACTTCCCACGCCAGGCCATCGCGCAGCGGCACGGTATGGGTCGCGACCAGGGTGCGCTCAGCCTTGCCTTCGGTGAGGCTGTCGTAGAAGTCGCGATCGACGTCCAGAATCGAACCTTTGCTGGCTTGATAGGCGGCAGGTACATCACTCATGACAGGACTCCTCGTGAGTCGAAATTGGATCTGATGACCAGGCCGGACTGCCTGGAATTCGCTGCCCGGCTGGGGACTTTCGTGCACTGCCGGCACGTGTGATGGCCGGCAGTGGCGGTATCTGCAGGGCGCAGGGGGAGGTTCTTGGTCCCCCTGCGCGGGGTCATGCCTGTTCGCGGCGCCAGTGCTTCATCAGGCGGTCGAAGCAGGCGCTGGCGGCAGGTTCTGCGTTCATGCGGCTGACGAGGACGACGGCGATCAGGGCGAACAGGAAGCCGGGCACGACCTCGAACATGTCGAATATCTCCAGCGGGCCGCCGCTCAGCGACTTCCAGATCGCGACGGTGAGGGCACCGACCAGCAGGCCGGCGATGGCGCCGTTGCGGGTCATGCCACGCCAGAACAGTGACAGCAGGATGACGGGACCGAAGGCGGCGCCGAAGCCACCCCAGGCGTAGGACACCAGGCCGAGGATGCTACTGTCACGCTCGCTGCCCATCACGGTGGCGAGCAGTGCGATGCCGATCACGCTGGCACGGCTCAGCCAGACCAGCTCCTTCTGCGTCGCCTGGGGGCGAATCAGGCCACGGTAGATGTCTTCGGCGATGGCGCTGGAGCAGACCAGCAGCTGGGAATCGACGGTACTCATGATCGCGGCCAGAACGCCGGCCAGAATGAAGCCTGCCACCCAGGGGTTGAGCATGATCTGGCTCAGGGAGATGAAGACACGCTCGCTGTCCGTGAGACCGCCACCCAGCTCACCGCCGAACCAGTAGTAACCCAGCACGCCCACTGATACCGCAGCCGCCATGGTGATGGCGGACCACAGCAGGGCGATACGCCGCGACACCTTGATATCTTCACGCTTGCGCACGGCCATGAAACGCACCACGACGTGTGGCTGGCCACAGTAGCCGATCGCCCAGCCGGCCAGCGACAGCATGCCCAGGAAGGTCACGCCTTCCATCAGGCCACCGATGGGGGCGACATCCTGCGCCGCTGCCGGGGCGGCTGCGCCATCGCCGAACAGCGCCACTGCCGTCATGGCAGCCACCGCACACAGCGAGGCGGCCATCATCAGGCCCTGGATGAGGTCGGTCCATGAGGCGGCGAGGAAGCCACCGAGGAAGGTATAGCCGACGATGACCAGCGCGCCCAACCACAGTGCGACGCGGTAATCGATGTCGAAGAGACCTTCGAACAGCACGGCACCACCGACCAGACCCGCCGAGACATAGAAGGTGAAGAACACCAGCATGACCACGGAAGACAGGGTACGCAGCACGCGTGAGCGGTCTTCGAAACGCGCTTCCAGATAATCCGGCACCGTCAGCGCATTGCCGGCCGCTTCGGTGAACACGCGCAGTCGCTCGGCGACCAGGGTCCAGTTCAGGTAGACGCCGACCAGGGTCCAGACCGCGATCCAGGCTTGCGAGAGGCCACCACTGAAGATGGCGCCGGGCAGGCCCATCAGGGCCCAGCCGCTGAGATCGGAGGCGCCGGCACTCAAGGCCGCGACGCTTGGCGGCAAGCCGCGTCCCCCGAGTATGTAATCCGACAGATTGTGGGTGATGCGATAGAAGTAGATGCCGATGCCCAGCATCAGCAGCAGATAGAGCCCGAACGACAGCAGGACAGGTAAGTTCATCCTAGGAGACCTCATGGTGACGCCGAGGCGTCTTGTTATTGTTCACCAGTGGTGTCGTGTTGCAGCAGGCTTGCGCGGAACAAGCAGCGGGGAGCTGGCAATATCACTGACACCTTCACCTTAGCCATGAGGTGGGTTGCAGAAAAATGACCATTTTTCGTTTAATATATGACTCAATATCATGGGTTGCCGTCACATGCTGGTTGACGCCTTTCTTCCATCAGGGCGCTGCTCGCAAGCACTCATCAAAGCACTCAGCCCAGCGCTTGACACAGGCACTCGGCACCCGGTTTCTGGCTCCCGGCCAGGCCAGTCATCAAGGACACCCCATGCGACCCAGTCTGTCATCGCTCAATGCCTTCGAGGTCGTGTCACGCCTGGGGAGCATCACCGCGGCTGCGGATGAGCTCAACATCACCCAGTCGGCGGTGAGTCACCAGATACGCCGCCTGGAGGCCACGCTGGAGGTCAGTCTGCTGGAGCGGGCCGGACGCGGCGTGGTGCTGTCACACGCCGGGCGCCGACTGGCCGATGGCCTGCAGGCCGGCTTTGCCAGAATCGAGCAGTCGGTGGCCGAATTCGAGGTCGACCCACAAGGCGTGCACCAGCGGCGTCAGCTGCGCGTCAGCTGTCTTCCCTCGGTAGCGGTGCGCTGGCTGATTCCGCGGCTCAACAGCTTTCGCGAACAATGCCCCGATATCGCGGTCAGCCTGCAATATGCCGGCATCAGTGCGCGTGGGCTGCTGCCGGAGGTCGATGTGATGATCACCTGGCAGGACGAACTCCCGGACAAGGCATCACAGGCGTTCCGCCTGTTCTCGGGAGCCACCCAGCCGGTGGCCAGTCCGCTGTATCTTGAGCATCACCGCCGCCCGACCCAGCCGGCAGACCTGCTCAAGCTCGAGCTGATCCATGATCAATCGCGCCAGCCCTGGCATGACTGGTTCAACAACTGCGGGCTGTATCCCTCCCAGCTGGACAAGGGCGATCTCTATCAGGACTTCAGTCTGCTGAGTGCTGCGGTGGTCGCGGGGCAGGGGGTCGCGCTGTGTCCGCCGCGCCTGATCCGCAAGGAGCTGGAAGATGGAACCCTGGAATGTTTGTTCGAGATGGCCGCCAATCGCCAGCGCGCTTACTGGCTATTCCATCATCCGCAGCCTGCCAGGCACGTGCAGCAGTTCTGTGACTGGATGCGTGAGCAGATCGCCGCTGAGGGTGAAGCGGCCGACAGTGGAGTCATCGTCAGCCGCCCCCAGCCCTGACGGCGGACATCTCTATCACGGACAATGACGCACACAACGCAAAAGCCCCGCCGGGATTCGGCGGGGCTTTCTTGTGCAAGTGCTCATGTCATGACGGCCTGAGCCATGGCCCTTGGCCACGAGATGGCGGCCTCTCAGCCGTTGAGCACGCCCAGCCAGGCCCACAGGCCGAGCAGGGTGGCGATCAGCACCGGCGGCGTCAGCACCAGGCCGACCTTCATGTACTGCCCCCAGCTGATGTGATGGCCTTTCTGATCGAGCACATGCAGCCACAGCAGTGTGGCGAGACTGCCGATCGGGGTGAACTTGGGCCCCAGATCATTGCCGATCACGTTGGCATAGACCATCAGCTCACGCGTCGCGTCATTGACCTGCTGCGCGGTGAGGTGGTCGATGGCCAGCGCGCCGATCAGCGTGGCCGGCATGTTGTTCATCACCGAGGCGGTGACGGCGGCCAGCACGCCGGTGCCGAGGGTGGCGACCAGCTCGCCCTGGCTCGCAAGCCAGGCGAGGATGTCGCTGGCGTGATCGGTCAGGCCGGCATTGCCCAGCCCGTAGACCACCAGATACATGCCCACCGAGAACAGCACGATCTGCCACGGCGCGCCGCGCAGTACCGGGCCGAGTTCGATCACGGCATCACCGCTGCCCAGCCAGCGCCCGGCGATGGCCAGCAGAATCAGCGCGGCGCTGCCGGTGACGACGGCGAGCGGAATGCCCAGCGGCGCGGTCACGAAGTAGGACACCAGCAGCACCCCCAGCAGCGGGAAGGCTGCGCGGAATACCTGGCGGTCCTTGATGGCGCTCGACGGTGCCTCGAGCTTCTCCAGCGCGTAGTGCGAGGGCAGCTCCTTGCGGAACATCAGCCTCAGCACGATCAGCGTGGCGGCCAGCGCGATCAGATCGACCGGCACCATCACGGCGGCGTAATGCGTGAAGGAGATGTCGAAGTAGTTGGCACTGACGATGTTGACCAGATTCGAGATCACCAGCGGCAGGCTGGTGGAGTCGGCCACGAAGCCGGTGGCGATGATGAAGGCCAGCGAGGCCGCCGCCGAGAATTCCAGACGCACCAGAATCGCGATCACGATCGGCGTCAGCAGCAGGGCGGCGCCATCATTGGCGAAGAAGGCCGCGATCACCGCGCCCAGCAGCACGATGAGCGGGAACAGCTTGCGTCCATTGCCGCCGCCCCAGCGCGCGACATGCAGCGCGGCCCAGCTGAAGAAGCCCGCCTCATCGAGGATCAGCGAGATGATGATCAGCGCCACGAAGGTGAAGGTGGCGTCCCAGACGATATCCCAGACCACCAGCACATCCGGCAGATTGACCACGCCGCAGGCCAGCGCGACCACGGCGCCGCCGAGGGCGCTGGTGCCGATGCCCAGCCCGCGTGGCTGCCAGATCACCAGTGCCAGCGTGATGGCGAAGATTGCCAAGGCAAGCATGACGTCTCCTTGTCGAGGGTGAAGAGTAAGTGAGAAGCCGCGTGCGCGACCGCGGATTGCGTCAGATCGTGCTCTGATTGACGCGACGGGAGACCTCTTCGGCGCTCTCGACACGCTCCGAGTAGCGCTCGATCAGATAGGCGCTGCGGTCGCGGTTCATCCAGGTGAACTTCATCAGCTCTTCACAGACATCGACGATGCGCAGATACAGAGGCGACAGGCGCATGCGGCCATGCTCGTCGAATTCATTGAAGGCCTTGGGCACGGATGACTGGTTGGGGATGGTCAGCATGCGCATCCAGCGGCCCAGAATGCGCAGCTGGTTGACGCTGTTGAAGCTCTGGCTACCACCACTGACCTGCAGGATGGCCAGCGTCTTTCCCTGGGTGGGGCGCACGCCGCCCAGTGACAGGGGAATCCAGTCGATCTGCGCCTTCATGATCGAGGTCATCGCGCCGTGGCGCTCCGGGCTCGCCCACAGCATGCCCTCGGACCACTGGGCCAGCTCGCGCAGCTCCTGCACCTTGGGGTGATCGGCCTCGCAGTCATCCGGCAGCGGCAGGCCGGCCGGCGAGTAAAGGCGCACCTCGGCACCGAAGGCACGCAGCAGGCGCGCCGCTTCCTCGGCGGCGAAGCGCGAGAAGGAACGCTCACGCAGGGAGCCGTACAGCACCAGAATGCGCGGCGCGTGACGCGGGGCATCCGGCCCGACCAGGCGATCGATCTCCAGCGGTCGCCAGTGTTCGGCATCGATATTGGGCAGGTCGGCGAGTGCCGCTTTCATCTCATCGGTCATGAGTTCATTGGTCATGGTGTCGCCTGTCGGCAGGTGCGACGCGTCGGGAGTGTGTGCGTTCATGATTCAGGTCCTGGGGGCGTGGACGACGTCGCCGTCTTCCTTGGTGTATTGCGCGACCGGGTTGTCCAGCAGCTCCAGTACCGCCTCCGACGGGCGGCATAGGCGCGTGGCCTGCGGCGTGACCACGATGGGGCGATTGATCAGGATCGGGTGGGCCATCATGGCGTCGATCAACGCCGCATCGCTCAAGGCCGGGTCATCCAGATTGAGCTCGTCATAGGGCGTGCCCTTGCGGCGCAGCAGCGGGCGCGGGCCGCCCCCCATGGCGGCAATCAGTGATTCCAGCGTCTCGCGCGTCGGCGGGGTGACCAGATACTCGATCACCTCCGGTGTCTCGCCGGAGGCCTTGAGCATGGCCAGCACATTGCGGGACGTACCGCAGGCCGGGTTGTGATACATCGTGATCTTGCCGGAAGAACGGACGGAATCAGTCATCGCTGCCAGGCTCCTGAGAAGCACAGGGGGTAGAAGAGGCGCTGCAGTCGGGCACGGTGAGCGAGGCCAGCAGTGGGTCGCAGACCACCGAGGAGCCCGCGCAGCAGTCACGTACCAGAAACTGCACGGTGGCGAGCATGTGCTCGAGGTTGGCGCGGTAGATCAGCGAGCGGCCTTCGCGCTGGGAGTGGATCAGCCCCGCGCGGCTCAATACGCCCAGATGGGTCGAGAGCGTGTTGTGCGGCACCTCGAGACGCCGTGCGATCTCGCCGGCAGGCAGGCCTTGTGGCTCATGGCGGACCAGCAGTCGAAACGTGTCCAGACGCGTGGCCTGGGACAGCGCCGCGAAGGTGTCCAGCGTGGCCTGCGGGTCGGGCAGGCTGTCGGAGTCATTCATTTAATCTGTCCATATGTCGAGACTTGTCGAAATGACGATGATGCGATGATAGATCAGCGTGCCGCGGATGGGAAGTCTGCTCTCTGCTCTCGGTCATCAGCGCTCGATCTTCAGCCCTCCGTCTTGGGCTGACAGCCATCAGTATTCGTGCTGGCCATCTCAGACCTGCTCATGCAGCCAGCTGGCCAACGCTGCCTGGCGCGGGTTCTGGCTCTCGAGACGCGCCGCGAGCCAGTAATCACAGCCGGAGGAATACTCCAGCGTCCCCAGCCGCACCAGCTGTCCCCGTGCCACCAATGCACTGACTTGCTGATGACTGCCCAGCGCGACACCTTGCCCGGCCAATGCGGCATCCAGCACCAGGTGGTAGCTGGTGAATTGACGTTGCACATTGAGCGCCAGCCCCGGCTTGCCCATGCCACTGAACCAGCGTGGCCAGTTGATCCAGTTGGGTTCGAGGCGCTCGTAGTCGAGCAGTGGCAGAGCCGCCAGCAGAGGTAGCTCCCGACAGTCGCGGGCACCTTGTGGTAGCTCGGCGATGAAGTCGGGTGACGCCACCGGATAGAGCGTCTCGGTGAACAGAGGGGTCAATTGCCAGTCCGGATGCGGCGCCATGTCATAGCAGATGGCGAGATCCACATCCTCGGTGAGGATGTCGCGATGATGATCTGCGGTGATCAGGCGCAGGCCACTGGCAAGCGTCGGCTGGGTGGCGCGAAGTCGATTCAACATCGGCCCCAGCCATAGGTGTGAGATGGCGCTGTTGGCGGCCAGTGTCAGGCGGGCATTGGGAGAAGGGCGGCTGACGCTTTCCAGCGCGTCGATCATGAAATCGAAACTGGTCGCCAGGCGCTGGCTCAACTGCTGTCCTGCTGCGGTCAGGGAGACGCGTCTGCCATGGCGATGAAACAGCTTGGTATCGATGTGATGCTCAAGGATGGCGATCTGACGGCTGACGGCAGCCTGGGTGATATGCAATTCGCTGGCGGCACGCGTGAAGTTGGCGTGACGCGCGGCTGCCTCGAAGGTCAGCAGGCTGTTGAGAGGCGGAAGGCGATGACGAAAGCTCTTCATGCAGGGCTCCGAGACGAGGAGGGTAACGTTGGCTGATAGGTCAATGCCTGATGACTTAAAGTTATCAAGGTTGATCAGGATTGAGGCTATACACAGCCGGAATCATCAGGTTCACACTGATGTCATCGTGATGCATAGGGTATTCCGTAGATGACCACGGGCTATCAGCATGACACTCCGTGACCTGACTGGGTAGCAAACATGAATGAACTTGATTGGCATGCCGACCGTAGTGACCTTCACCCGCTGGAGCTTCAGGACAATGCCCCTGAAAGTGAAGGCATCGACCTGGTGGCCGTGCGTCGTTATCGACAGAATCGCCTGCGCGAAGAGATGAGCACCCAGGGCGTTGATGCCTTGATCATTTCGGACCCGGTCAACATCCGCTACGCCAGCGGCGCACGCAACATGCAGGTCTTCAGCGCTCGCAATACTCCGGCGCGTTACCTGCTGCTGACCCAGCATCGCAGTGTGCTGTTCGAATTCACGGGCTGTGAGCATCTCGCCGATGGCCTGGAAACCATCGACGAAGTGCGCCCGGCCATGACTACCAGTTTCGTTGCGGCAGGTCACGATATCGCTGAGCGTGAACAGCAATGGGCGCGCGAGATGCTGGCGACCATTACCGAGCTGTGCGGTCTGAAAGCGGTGATCGGCATGGAGCGCATGAATGCCGGGACCGCCATCGCATTTGATCGTCTGGGCGCGCGCGTCGTCGATGCCCAGGCACCGCTTGAACGTGCACGTGCCATCAAGTCTGACGAAGAGCTCAAGTGTGTCGTAGCCTCGCTGCGTGCTACCGAGCGCGGCGTCGGACGTCTGCGTGAAGCGATTCGCCCCGGCATCACCGAGAACGAGCTGTGGTCGGTGCTGCATCAGTCCATCATCGCTGACAATGGCGACTACTGTGAGACTCGCCTGCTCAACTCAGGCCCGCGCACCTATCCCTGGTTCCAGGAAACCGCGACCAAGCGACTGGCCGCCAACGAGCTGGTGGCACTGGATACGGACGTCGTCGGCTGCCACGGCTATTACTCCGACTTCTCGCGCACCTTCCACGTCGGCCCTGACAAGCCGACCGAGACCCAGAAGCTGCTGTATCGCACCGCCCATGAGCAGGTACAGCACAATCTCGACATCCTGCGTCCCGGCATGAGCTTCCGTGAATATTCCGAGAAGGCCTGGAACATCCCCGAGCGTTTCCATGCCAATCGCTATTACCTCTCTGCCCATGGCTGTGGCATGACCGGCGAATATCCCTACCTGTATCACCATGCCGACTTTGCCGTCTCAGGCTACGACGGCGTGATCGAGCCGGGCATGGTGCTCTGCGTCGAGAGCTATATCGGCGACCCCGAAGCCGGGGAAGGCGTCAAGCTCGAGGAGCAGTGCGTGATGCGCGAAGACGGCCTCGAGATCCTGAGCAAGTTCCCGTTCGAGGAAGCCTTGTTGAACTGATGATTTCAGGATGGCGCTGCTGATCAAGCAGCGCCATGACACTTCTTGGCCCGCAGTCTGCCGTCCGCAATGACGTTGTTTTCATACTCCGGGGTGTTCGGTCGGGCAGCTGCCTGATCGCAATCTCCTGACGCGTTTCGTAGTGACACAGATGTAGAGACACAGATCACCATAATTCCAATAAATGATCGTGCCGCCATTGTCTGCTTCCTTCATGTACCAGTGCCTATGGCGCGTGAGGGACGGCTGGCTGCGCGCCTACTGACGTGAGGTAAAGACATGTCGTCCGATGTGAATGACAGCAGTATCACTATCACTTGCCAGAAAACGGGGTTGTACCGAGGACTCAACATTCCGGTGACACTGATCAGCAAACTGATCATCACTCTTCTCGTGGTATTTGCCGTGGCCCTCCCTGATCGGGCCGTAGCGCTGTTGACCACGATCAATCAGACTATGCTTGAGCACTTCAATCTCTATTACGTATATGCCGTCGCCTTCTATCTGGTGTTCTGCACGGTGCTGTGTGTGTCGCCGTTGGGGCGCAAGCGACTGGGGCGTGATGATGAAGTGCCTGAATTTTCGCGTTTTGCCTGGTTTTCGATGATGTTCGGCGCCGGGATGGGCATCGGGCTGCTGTTCTACTCCATCGGGGAACCTGTCTCGCACTTCAATTTCAATCCGGATATCGCGGCAGGCAAGGTGCAGGCGGGGTCCGAGCAGGCCATTGAAAGTGCCGTCAGCTATACCTTCCTGCACTGGGGGCTGCATGCCTGGGCAATCTATGCCTCTGTGGCGCTGGCGCTGGGATATTTCGCCTACCGTCGTGGCTTGCCGTTGACCATTCGCAGTACCTTGATGCCCATCTTCGGCAAGCGGTTGCTGGATGGCCCCCTGGGTCACGCCGTGGATATCATTGCCGTGGTCGCAACCACTTTGGGCGTGGCCACCACCATGGGCGCCGGTGTCAGTCAGCTGGTGGCAGGGCTGGATTTCGTGATGCCGGGCACTGAATTGCTGGACTCCGCCGGTATTCCACGCCCCTGGCCGTTGATCCTGACACTCGTCGTGATAATGGGGCTATCGACACTGTCCGCCGTGACCGGGGTGAAGCGCGGCGTCAACTGGCTCAGCCAGTTCAACATGCTTCTGTCCTTTGCCCTGCTGGCCGTCTTTATCTGGTTCGGCAGTCGTCTGTTTGCCAGTGAACTGCTGGTTTCCGCGACCTGGGATTATTTGAGAACCCTGCCTGAACGCAGCTTCCAAACCTGGCCGGTGACGAGTGCGTTAGGCCAGTGGCAGGTCGACTGGACCATTCTGCAGCGTGCCTGGTTCATTGCCTTTGCACCATTCGTCGGGCTCTTCCTTGCGCGTATTTCACGTGGTCGCACGATTCGTGAATTCGTGTTGGGGGCGGTCGTGGCTCCCAGTTTCATGTGCTTCGTATGGATCTGCTACATGGGTGGCAGCAGTCTGCACATGGAAACCAGCGGATTGGCGCAAGGCACGATTCTGGCAACCGTGCGCGATCATATCGCCACCGTGTTGTTCGTGACGCTGGATTACCTGGATACCGGCGCCTTGATCCCTGTCATTGTCGGCGGCACCTTGATCCTGATCATCACGTATCTGGTGACCAGTGCGGACTCGGGCGTGCTGGTGCTCAACGCCATCATGGCCGGGGGAGAGGAAACCAACGAGCGCCGTCACCGCATCATCTGGGGTGTGTTGCTTACACTGGTGGTGGGCTCATTGCTTCTGGCGGGTGGCCTGGCGGCGATTCAGAAGGCAATGCTCATCGCTTCTCTGCCGTTTTCGCTGCTGATGATTCTGATGTGCATTGCTACATTCATCTCGTTGTGGCGTGAGCCCAGCGACCTGCCAGCCGTGAACGAGGCTGAGCCAACCTGATGCCGGCGGCTTAAGTCAGGCATTTGCCCGACAGTATTGGTAGCATGTGCGCCATTGATTACCGGACAAGGGAAGATGGCACGATGATGATGGTATTGCAGATTCTGGGCGGCTTCGTGCTGACAGCAGGGGTACTGCTGGCGGCAGTGCCGGAGCTGGTCAACCGCTTCAAGGGGCCGAACGACACCCCGCAGACCGTACCGAAGGAGACCGGCGCGGCGATCTCGCGGCGCATTCGTTGGGGCTGGGTCATCGCGGTGGGGTATCTGCTGATGTATCCGCCGATTGGCATGGGTGTGTTGCCGGTGCTGGTGACGCTCGCGGTGGCAGGTATCGCCGGTATCATGACGGCCCGTCTGATGGGGCTGATGCTGGATGGCATCGAGATGCGCCATCTGTTCCGCTTTGCCGCCGAGTCGCTGATTCTGGGCGGCCTGTGGACCTGGTTCGTCAAGCTGTCTGCCTGACGCCATTGCCGCGCACGCTGTGCCGTCAGATCGCCAATTAATGCATTCCGGGAGACGTCCATGCCGCTCAATGCGTCTACGCAAGCCTTGTTGGCAGGGCTGGAGCGATCGCGCCCGGTACTGGTGACCGGCGCGACCGGCTATGTGGCGGGGCAGCTGATTCGTCGCTTGCTGGAAGAAGGCCTGACGGTGCATGCCGCCGTGCGCGATCCCGGCAATAGCGAACGTCTGGCGGCGCTCATGGCGCTGGGCGAGCGCTTGCCGGGGGAGCTACGTGTCTTCGCCAGTGATCTGCTCAAACAGGGTTCCTACGCTCAGGCGATGGCAGGCTGTGCGGTGGTCTTTCATACCGCTTCACCCTTCGTGGTCAGTGTCCTGGACCCTGAGCGCGACTTGGTGCGTCCGGCAGTAGAGGGCACGCGCAATGTGCTGGAAGAGGCCAATCGTCAGACCAGTGTCGAACGGGTGGTGCTGACCAGCAGCTGTGCCGCCATCTACAGCGACAATGCCGATGCGCTGGATACGCCGCGTGGCTGTTTCGACGAGAGTGTCTGGAACACCACGGCGTCGCTTGAGCATCAGGCCTATTCCCATTCCAAGACGCTGGCGGAACAGGTCGCCTGGCAGATCGCCGAGCGGCAGTCGCGCTGGCGGCTGGTGGTGATCAACCCCTCGCTGGTGCTCGGCCCCGCGATCAGCGATGACACGTGCGGCGAATCCTTCAGCCTGATGACGCAGCTATGTGATGGCACGCTCAGGATAGGCGCGCCGGATTACGGCATGGGCGTGGTGGATGTGCGGGATGTGGCCGAGGCGCATCTGGCGGCGGGATTTCTGCCCACGGCCAATGGGCGTCATCTGGTCGCCGGGCATTCCTCAAGCTTCATTGAGCTGGGGCGGGCCTTGCGCCGTCACGCCGGCCCGCAGTACGCGATTCCCACTCGCCAGCTGCCCAAATGGCTGGTGTGGCTGGCGGGTCCGCTGGCCAACAAGGCCGTGACCCGCAAGGTCGTCGCGCGCAACGTGGGCCACCCCTTCGTCTTCGATAATACCCGCAGTCGCGAGCAGCTGGGTCTGATCTACCGGCCCCTCGAGGCGACGCTGCACGACATGTTCGATCAACTGGAGGCCAGCGGCCGCTTGTAGTGATTTTGGTCAATACATTGTCGGGAAAAGCCCCAGTGTTCCGCTTGGGTCATACCCCATTCTATAGCGTATTGTTGTATTGGGAGTAATGGTGTCTTTCACTTCTTTTACTCCAGTCTCACAAAGCCCTTGATCCGCTGAAGCGCTGACGATATATGTACCCGGAGTAAGATCCAGCGAGACAGTTTCTGCAGGGTCAAGCTTGGCGGTTAGAACTCCATTGATTTTTACAATGATCCCGCAAGCGCTGCCTAACAGCCCACTATCACGGGTCAGAGTCAATGTCCCATGCTCCTCCTGTAAAGGTTGATTGTGTGCATAGATTCGTTCAGGAGGGACGGGGTCGGCATCTAATGATGAAATTGGCGTAGTAGAGCAACCTGTAATGGTAAGCATGAGTACAGTTGTTATTAGTGTGCGTGTCATGATTGCCTCAGAAATGGTGGGCATGAAGTTAGGAGCATGCAAAGACCATCATATATTTTGGTTGCTCGCAGGTATATTTAAATCAACTTAATCGACAGCATAATTCTCTTTGGCTTTAGCGTTTTCTCAACGGCTCCAGCAGCGCATTCAACCCGTTGTGATCAATCTCGTGCATCAGCGCGAGCAGGCGACCGATCTCGCCCTGCGGAAACCCCTTGCGCGCAAACCAGCCCAGATAATCCCCGGGCAGGTCGGCAATCAGGCGTCCGGCATATTTGCCATAGGGCATCTGGCGGTTCGTCAGTTTCTGCAGGTCTTCAGGGCTCATCCTTTGACTCTCATTCGGTTGCGGTAGGGGGGTGCTCTCAGTTGGCGGTGCCATTCTGGCATAGCTGAGTTGCGGTGGTTGGGTTTTGCCACACTATCGCCATGTCTCCTGTAACCCCATAGCACGGAGAGACTCATGCCTCGCGATTACCAGAACCTGGAGCAGCTCCCTCTCGCCGGTGAATGGCGTGCCGGACGAGCCGGCAAGATGCTTGAGGTGGTGGACCCCTTCGATCAGAGCTCGCTGCTCTCGATTTCCATGGCCAACGCCGAGGATCTCGACGCCAGCTATCGCAAGGCGCGCGATGTTCAGCCTGACTGGGCCCAGACGTCGGCAAGCGAGCGCGCGGGTGTGATGCACAAGGCGGTGGAGCTGATGGACGAGCGACGCGAGGAGCTGCTCGGCTGGTTGATCCGTGAGTCCGGCAGTACTCGCCTCAAGGCTCAGGCGGAACTGGCGGCGGCCCGTGCGATCACGCTGGAGTCCGCCGCGATGGCCAATCGCGTGGCCGGGATGGTGATGGAGGCTCAGGTGCCGGGCAAGGAAAGCCGTGTCTTCCGCAAGCCGCTGGGTGTCATCGGCATCATCAGCCCGTGGAATTTCCCGCTGCATCTGACCCAGCGTTCCCTGGCGCCGGCACTGGCACTTGGCAACAGCGTCGTCATCAAGCCGGCCAGTGATACTCCGCTGACCGGCGGCCTACTGCTGGCCAGGCTCTTCGAGGAGGCGGGCCTGCCTGCCGGTGTCCTGAGCGTGGTGGTCGGTGCCGGCAGCGAGATCGGCGATGCCTTCGTGGATCACGAGGTACCGCGGCTGATCTCCTTTACCGGTTCCACCCAGGTGGGCAAGGGTATCGGTAGTCGCGCCGTCGGTGGTGATCATCTCAAGCAGGTTGCCCTGGAGCTGGGCGGCAACAGCCCCTTCGTGGTGCTTGATGATGCAGATATCGAGCAGGCGGTAGACGCCGCTCTGGTCGGCAAGTTCCTCCACCAAGGGCAGATCTGCATGGCCATCAACCGCATCATCGTCGATGAGTCGGTCCATGACGCCTTTGTCGATCGCTTCGTGGCGCGTGCCCGCTCACTCAAGGTCGGCGATCCCGCACAGGACGATACCGTCATCGGGCCGATCATCAATGCCAAGCAGCGTGATGGTCTGCTCGAGATGATCGAGACGGCCAAGGGCGAGGGCGCCAGGGTGATGCTTGAGGGCGAGACGCAGGGGCAGCTGGTGCCGCCCCATGTGTTCACCGAGGTCACCAATGACATGAGTCTGGCGCGCAACGAGATCTTCGGGCCGCTGGTCGGCATCCAGAAAGCCCGTGATGAAGCGCACGCGCTGGAGCTTGCCAATGGCACCGAATATGGCCTCTCGGCTTCCGTCTTCACCGCGGATATCGCTCGCGGCGAGCGCTTCGCGCGCCAGGTCGAGGCTGGCATGGTGCACGTCAATGACATGCCGGTGAACGATGACCCGCGCGCACCCTTCGGTGGTGAGAAGAACTCCGGCCTTGGGCGCTTCAATGGCGACTGGGTGCTTGAGGAATTCACCACCGACCAGTGGGTCAGTCTGCAGGTCGAGCCTCGCCAATATCCGTTCTGATCTCTGCTCTGTAGTTGACGCATGACAAGCAGCGCCCCGCTCAGCCTGATGCCTGAGCGGGGCGCTTTTGATGGTAGGTAATGCTGACACGTCATGATGGACGAGGCATGCAACAAGGCCAGCTGAGCGTGACACCCAAGGCATCCCTGTCGAGAGGACAGGGACACAAACTGTGATCATCAGCGCGACCGCCAGATGAGCCGTGCGTGAGAAGCGGAACAGGGCATGGCTGACGGCGGATCAATGACTGATCAGAGAAGCGCTACCCAGCCAGGCCAGCCTGAGCGCCAGCAACGACAGCGCCCATTTGAACAGGCCATCGAAGTGCCGGTTGGAGACGCTATCCAGAAAGCGCAGTCCGAGCCGGGTACCGATCAGGCCCGCGCCGATCATCAGCACGATCAGGGGCAACCACTCCTGGAAGAGAAACCCTGCCATGCCGAAGATGAACGCCTTGGTCAGGTGTTGCGCGACCATGCAGGCCGCGAAGGTCGCCACCTTGGTATGACGCTCGCCGCCGCCTTGCTTGATGAAGCTCGCCACCAGTGGGCCGCTGGCACCGATCAGACTTGAAAGAAAGGTGGTGATGGCACCGGCGATCAAGGTGCCCGTGCGGCTCAAAGCTCGCTTGGGTAGTGCCGGCCCCCAGCAGGTGAACAGCACGAACAGCGCGATGGAAAGCTCCAGCACCCCTTCAGGCAAGCGGATCAATACCCAGGCCGCGACCAGCGCACCCAGCGCCACACCGGGCAGAAAGGCCAACAGACGGCGCATGTCGATATGGCGCCACGTCATCGCCATGCGCCCGCCGTTGGAGCCCAGCTGCACCATGCCATGCACCGGAATCAAGGCAGCGGCAGGCATCAACTGCGCCATGAACATGATCAGCAGGGTGCCACCGCCGACCCCGACAGCTGCAGACATGGCTGATGTCAGAAGGGCAAGCAGCAGCAACGCGCAGACGATAGGCAGCGAGAGCGGGAAATACTGCGCGAGGCCATCAAGCAGGCTTGCTAGGTAGGGAAAATCGGCGGGACTGGCGAGCATTGCGGGCATCCTATGCAGGTAGCCAATAAAGATGGATAGGGGGTCAGGCAGCCGACATGACGAATGACCTGCCTGACAGGCGTGCAAGGCTACCGTGACAGAGAGGCTCTGCCCAGAGCGGTATATGTCCAGAGCGGTATGAGTTCAGGGGGCTGAAAAGGGATGGCAACCTGAAGAGATATGAGAGGGCTGGGGGCGAATCCTGGCAAGTCGAGTGTCTGCGTTGCCAGAGCCGGCCTCTGTTACGATAGCGACCCTTTCATGGCCACGCTTGCAGGTGACACCTTGGCAGTCTCACGCGATGAGGATCTCTATTCAGGCAGCGTCGACTGGAATGCCATCTATCGTGAGGGCTATCCACTTGAGCGCATTGCCCGGCGCCTGGCGCGGCTGTTGCCCGATGATCAGGGGCAGCCAGTGCTGATGGCAGGCTTTGCCGAGGTCGCCGCGATCCTGTCACGTCAACATGACGTGCGATTCGTGGAGTATTCGCAGTACATGGTGGAGGAAGCGCGGCGACATTGGCCTCAGCTTGACGAGGTGGTGCACGGCGACATTCTCGATGTGCTGGCAGAGACGCCGGCACCCTGTGTGGTGATCAGCTGTCGCATCAGTGCCAACTGGCAGCAGGGTGAGCAACTCACGAGACTCGTCGAGGCGATTCTTCGTCATCCACGCCTGCGAATCGTGATCGATGCCTTTGATGTCGAGCGTCTGGCGTTGTCCACCCGCATCGTGTCGGGCAGCGGTCGTCATCAACTGGCCTGGCAGACCCTGTCACGCCACATGCTGGAGCCGGAATGGGGCATGCATGCCGTCCACTGGCGGGGCGAGAAACCTGATAGGCCGGCATGGGTCAGCGCCTTTGAACCTGCGACGCTGACCCGATGTCTTGCCCGCCAGTTGCCCGGTCATGAGGTGCGTTGTCTGCCTCCCCTGATCCCGCAGGACCCCGGCTTCACGCTCGTCATCACGCCACGCACGCCCTGATTCTCCGCACGTTCTCATTCTCATGCCGGCCATCGGCGTGAGCTGATGTGTGAGCCAATGCGCGAGCAGAGGCACGCCGTGCCGAATCACACCGTCTGGGTGGCTTCCTCGACCCGCTCGGCGCGTTCGGCACGCTTGAGCATGCGATAGCGAGAGCGCACCTCGTCACGCTCCAGGTAGCAACCCTGCAACCAGCGGCTGCCACTGTCGCCTTCGAAGGCATCGCGGGCGTGCAGCAGGCGGCGATTGTCGAAGATGACCATGTCGCCGGGGGCATAGGTGAAACGCATGGCGAAGCGCGGCTCACGCAACATGCGCTGCAGCGTCATCAGTGCTTCATAGGCGGTCTCGGTCTGCTCGAACGGGGCCATCATCGGCCCGCGCAGGAAGTCGGCGATCCGCACCTCCAGCAGTTCTCCTGCCTGACCCAGCACGATCATCGGCGAATACCAGACATGATCGGTATTGCGCGAGGTATTGGCGTAGCGCCAGTGCACCGTGGTGAGTGTCTCGTAGGCCTCGGGGTGTTCTTCCTTCAGCGCCGCCGCGATGGCGAAGCCGTCCATCATCACCGCCATGCCGCCTTCCACGGTGTTCTCGAGACAGTAGAGGCACTGCAGGCCCGGCTGATATTCCCGGGTCGGCAGGTCCACATGCGGCGGCAAGGCGATGGAGGTATAGGCGTTGGAATCCGGGTTCTGGATCGCACGGACATTGAAGAGGTGGCCGAAGTTGGTGGTGCGGATCGAGCCGATGCGTTCGGCGACCTTTTCGATGGCGCCTTCTTCCGTCGGCAGGTTGCGCAGGCGCACCAGTCCCTTGCCGAGCAGTTCGTGCAGGGTGGGATACAGAATCTCCGCCTCCTGCGCGCTGCCATGGTCGGCCTCGGCCAGGCGGGCGGCATCGATGGTCGGCGGCTGTTCCAGCTGCTCACCGTGCCAGAGCGTCAGCGGCGGCAGTTCCGGCGGCAGCGCGTCCTGGTTGTCATAGTCATTGGCGCGCAGGAAGCCCGGGTGGAAGCGCAGGCGGCGGTCTTCGGGCGTGAACAGCACGCTGAGTGCGCCGTCCTCATCGATGCTGGCCTCGGCGATTTCCGGCCAGGCGGGAATCTGGGAGAGGTCCAGGATGCGTTCGCGCGTCGCCGGATTGACGGTGGTATCGTCCGCGGCGTTCTCGCGCAACCAGACACTATGAAAACGGCTGACGCGGCCATCGCTCCAGGTCACGCTCAGATAGCGTGCTTCGTGAACGACCTTCACGAGAGTCTCGTCAATTGGCCAGCTGTCGTAATCGGGTGTGATCGGGAGCGCCATGGAGAGTCCTTCCTTCTGTCAGGTGAGCGATTCCCCGACAGAATGGCAGCCCACGGCGCTCGCTACTGTGCCCAATTCGACACTGACTGTGCCCAATTCGACATTGTGATGCGGGTGTCGGGCGTGGATCACCCCAGAGGACGTGGTGGCTGACGGCGTGCCTGGGTCGGGGTAATGCCGAAGCGACGGCGAAAGGCGCGGGTGAAACTCGAATGCGAGGTGAAACCACAGGCCAGGGCGATATCGGTCACGCCATGGCGGGTATCGTGAAGCAGGCTGCGTGCATGCAGCAGGCGACGCTCCCCGTGATAGGCACGAGGCGTGCAGCCGAGCCCTTGCTGGAAGCGGCGCTCCAGCTGGCGCCATGAGAGCCCGAGCTCCTCGGCGAGTGCCTCGATGCTGAGCGGGGCCTCCAGGGTGTTCTCCATGCGCGTGATCGCACGCCTGAGCAGCGGGTCAGCCAGGTCGGCCGTCTGCTGACTGATGCCGCGCTGGCGGCTGGCCGGCAGGCGACCCTGATCGAGAATCAGCTGTTCGCGTACTGCCTGATAGAGCGTCTGACCATGCTGGCGGCGAATCAGCTCCAGGCTCATGTCCAGCGGGGCGCTGCCGCCGGCGCAGAAGAAGCCATCGTCACTGATTTCATACAGTGACTCCACGGCGTCCACCTCATCGAAGCGCTGGCTGAATTCCGGCAGGCTTTCCCAGTGCAGCGTCACCGTCTTGCCGGTGAGCAGGCCGGCGCGCGCCAGCACGAAGCAGCCGGTGTCCACGCCGCCGAGCTGGCAGCCGCTATGGGAGCGCTCCTGTAGCCAGCGCAAGGTGCGGTCTTCCAGATAGGCTTCCGGGGCAAAGCTGGTGCACACCACCAGCGTGTCCACTGCGGCGAGGTCATCACGTGCGGTATCCACCGGCAGCACCATGCCGTTGGAGGCCTTGACCGACGCGCCATCCTGGCTTGCGAGTGTCCACTGATACAGGCGTGTTCCGCGCAGTCGATTGGCGATGCGCAGCGGCTCGATCATCGAGAACAGCGCGACCATCGCGAAGCCCGGCAGCAGGAAGATGCCGAGTTGATGACGGTCGTGCTGAGTCGGCGAGGCGAGCGCTGCCGTCAGGGGCGCGATGCCGGTGGGCTGCGCTGACAGAACGCCGTCTTCCGGAAGGCCGAAGGCATAGGACGCATCGGGCGGCGTAGCGCTGGAATCGTGTGAAGGCATGAGGATAGGCAACGACGACGTCGGGTGGCTCGGCAGAAGGGGATGGGCCTGACCTTAGCGTGTTCGCTACCTGAGTGCGAGAGGGCTTTGGCGAGAGGGCTTTGGTGAGAAGGCTCCGTCCTGCTTGGCGCTCCTGATCAGGACAGGCAGGACGGAGCAATTCACGAATCATTGCGTTACAGCATCCTGAGGCAGTTGCGTCCTTCTTCCTTGGCCGCGTACATGGCTTCATCGGCGCGTGCGATCAACTGCTCGCGGGTGGCGCTGTCATCGGGTTCTAGGCAGGTCATCCCGATGCTCAATGACAGGGGCAGACATTGGCCAGCGTATTCCACGACACTGTCCTTCATGCGTTGTCGCAGCAGGTTGATGCGCGTGGCCGAGTCACTGAGCAGCGAGTCAGGCAGAATCGCCAGGAATTCCTCGCCACCCCATCTGGCGAGGGTGTCGCCGGGCAGCAGAATCTCCTCGGCGAGGACGCTCAAGTGTTGCAAGGCAAGATCACCGGCGTCATGGCCATGATTGTCGTTGATCTTCTTGAAATGGTCGAAATCCAGCAGTGCCACGCACAGGGGGTGGTCAACCTCGGCGGTGGCCAGTGCCGCGATGCTGTCATCCAGTACCTGCTGGGCATGACGGCGATTGTAGAGGCCGGTCAGCGGGTCGGTGATCGCGATCTTCTCGAGCGCCTGATGCGCTTCCTTCAGGGCATTGATGTCATTGGCACGCGCGACTTCGTGGCCGGCCCACAAGGCGATGAGACGTACCAGCTCGATGTCCTGAGCGGTGAAGGGCGGCACCGGGTCAGGGCTTGAGAAGTTGAAGGTGCCGTAGCGCTCACCATCCACGATCACTGGCGCCCCGATGTAGGCTTCCAGATTGAAGTTGGCATAGCAGGGATGGTTGCGGATCTCACTGCTGGCCACATGATGGAAGGCCTGAACGCAGTCGGCCCTGTAGACGTGATCGCAATAGGTATCGCTGAGCGAGAAGCTCAGTCCCGGTTCCAGCAGGTCTTCCGGGTGACAGGCGCGCTGGACGACGTATTCGCCGTCCTGGATGCGGCTGAAGATACCGATCGGCAGGCCGAAATGGGCGCAGCCCAGTTTCAGCAGCTCATCGATGCGCTCATTGAAGTTGAGTTCACGTGATGAGGTGATGGCATGCAGGCTGTGCAGGGTATGTTCCGCCGTCACGCGGCGTGAGACATCGCGGATCAGCCCGAACATGAAGATGTTGTCGCTGGTGGGGTCCTTGATGGGGCCGCCGAGCGTCTCTCCATAGAAGTAGGTGCCATCCTGGCGTCGGTAGCGGATGACCCGGCCTTCCTTGGCGGGCTGGGCATCGACACGAAAGCGCCTCTGCCCCTGGCGCTCGAACTCATCGCTGGAGGCATACAGCATACGTGTCTGCTTGCCGATCAACGCTTCACGCGGGTAGCCGAATGCCTTCACCGCGCTGTCATTCAGGTAGGTGATGTGGCGCTGATCATCTGCAAGCAAGATGATGTCGTCGATCTGGCCCAGCAGGGTTTGAATCATCTCAAAGCGTTGCATGACGCAGGCTCCTTGTGGGGTGCCGCTATCTCGGGAGAGGCATTCCTTGCCGCAGACATCCATCCTGTCGCCGGGAAGGCACGGTATTTCCGTCGTCAAGCTCAGGCTTCACGCCGGATGTTGTACGATACAGAATTCATATTATCGTATGAGGATGCAGACGCGTCTTGCTCTCATCCCGCCCGGCATTCGTATATTCAACGTAAAGGTAATGCAGTGCCAGAGGCCGCATCCGAAGAGTCCCGCCACGCTCCTGTTGAACTTCATGGCTTCGTGCTGACACGTCATTGGCGGGACACGCCCGAGGGGGTGGTGATCAGCTTCTGGATTCGCACCGACGAAGGCGCCGTACGTGTCGAATGTGCGCCCCAGGAAGTCGTCGCTTTCCTGCCCGCCGAACAGCAGGTGCTGGCTCAGACACTGGTGAGCTTTGAGGTCGGCGTCGAGCTGCGACCGCTGGCACTGGAAGACTTCCACCATCGCCCGGTGGTGGGGCTCTACTGTCGTGAATATCGCACCCTGGGCCAGCTGGCGCGCCGTTTGAAGGCGATTGGCGTCGATGTCTATGAAGCGGATGTTCGTCCGACGGACCGCTACCTCATGGAGCGTTTCATCACGGCAGGCGTCACGGCACGCGGCGAGCGCCAGCCTGATGGCAGCGTGAAGAATGCGCGCCTGACACCGCTTGAGGGTTATCGGCCACCGCTGCGCTGGGCATCGCTGGATATCGAGACCGATGCGCGGGGCAATCTGTATTCTATCGCGCTCGAGGGCTGCGGACAGCGTCAGGTCTACATGCTGGGGCCCCCCAATGGCGAGGAGAACGCCAGCCGCGATTTCTCGCTGGAGTACCGCGATAGCCGACATGAGCTGCTGCAATGCCTGCTGGACTGGGTCGCAAGGCATGATCCTGATGTCATCATCGGCTGGAACGTCATCCAGTTCGATCTGCGCATGCTGGTGCGGCTGTCAGAGGCCGAAGGCCTGCCACTGCGACTGGGACGTGACGCCAGCGTGATGCAGTGGCGCTCTCATTCTCGCCAGGCCGAGCACTTCTTTGCCGAGATCGCCGGGCGCTGGGTGGTGGATGGCATCGAGGCGCTCAAGTCGGCCTTCTGGCATTTCGAGTCGTTCAGTCTCGAGAATGTCTCGCGTGAGCTGTTGCAGGAAGGCAAGGCCATCGATGATCCCTACGGCCGGCTGGACGAGATTCTGCGCATGTTCGCCGAGGACAAGCCTTCCCTGGCGCGCTACAACCTCAAGGATTGCGAGCTGGTCACGCGCATCTTCGCGAAGACGCGACTGATGGAGTTTCTGCTCGCGCGGGCTGCTGCCACGGGGCTCGAGGCGGATCGTAGCGGTGGTTCGGTGGCAGCCTTCACGCATCTGTATCTGCCGAGGTTGCACCGGCTGGGCAAGGTCGCCCCCAATCTGGGAGACGTGGTGGGGGAGGACAGCCCCGGCGGCTTCGTGATGGATTCCCAGCCCGGCCTCTATAACTCGGTACTGGTGCTGGATTTCAAGAGTCTGTATCCCTCCATCATCCGCACTTTCCTGATCGACCCGCTGGGCCTGATCGAAGGGTTGCGTGGGTCGGAGAACGGCTCGGATGACGCCTCTGAGACCGGTGTGCCCGGCTTTCTCGGCGCGCGGTTCTCGCGTGACCGACACTGCCTGCCGGGCATCGTCGCCGAGATCTGGCAAGCACGTGACGCCGCCCGCGCGGCGGGGGATGCCCCGCTGACCCAGGCGCTCAAGATCATCATGAATGCCTTCTATGGCGTGCTGGGATCACGTGGCTGTCGTTTCTTCGATCCACGGCTGGCGTCCTCGATCACGCGGCGTGGCCATCAGATCATCCAGCAGACGGTGGAATTGATCGAGGCGCGTGGCTACCGCGTCATCTACGGCGATACCGACTCCACCTTCGTGTGGCTGGGCGCTGCGCATGAGGAAGCCGAGGCCAGCCGGATCGGCCGTGAGCTGGCGGCCCATGTCACCGACTGGTGGCGACGGCATCTCCAGGACAGTCTCGATCTCGACAGCGCGTTGGAGCTGCAGTTCGAGACCCACTATCAGCGCTTCGTGATGCCGACCATTCGCGGGGCCGAGGAGGGCAGCAAGAAACGCTACGCCGGGCTGCAACAGACAGGCAGCAGCGGCCAGACGGAACTGGTGTTCAAGGGGTTGGAGTCGGTGCGCTCCGACTGGACGCCGCTGGCCAAGACCTTCCAGCAGGGACTCTATCGTCGCATCTTCGAAGGCAGCCCCTATCAGGAGTATCTGAAAGGCTACGTGCAGGATTACCTGCAACGCCATGCCCATGGTGCGGCGGACACCTCGGATGTCGAGGCCTTGATCTACCGCAAGCGACTGCGGCGCAAGCTCGACGATTATCAGCGCAACGTGCCGCCCCATGTCCGTGCGGCGCGTCTGGCGGATGACGAGAACCGCCGGCGGGGCCTGCCGTTACGCTATCAGCGCGGCGGCTGGATTCGCTATGTGATGACCACCTCCGGCCCGGAACCCGTCGAGTATCTGCGCTCGCCCATTGATGTCGAGCACTACCTGAGTCGTCAGCTCAAGCCCGTCGCCGATGGCATCCTGCCGTTCGTGGACGATGATTTCGATCGCCTGCTGGATCGTCAGATGACGCTGTGGTGAGTCGCCCGCGCTGCGTCTCAGCTCCCATCACCACAGCGCCTCCACTCGGTTATCAAAGCGCCAGAGGCCTGGCTACATCAGCGCCAAGTGATTGTCCCAGTGGGTATTCGCCAGCCGCACCGGGCCAAGCGCCGGCAGCCCCTCCTCATCGATCAGCAGCCACTCGCCACGACCATTGCTGACCACGAAGCCTGCAGGCGTCTGCTGCGTGGCCGGCACCGCCAGCACACCAGCGCAGTCGGCGAAGTCCAGAGTCGTGTCCAGCTCTCCCGTCGCGAGATTCCAGAGCGTGATCAGATTGCCGCGTGGGGCGGTCGCCACGGCCTGTCGCCCATCGGGGGAGACGGCGACGCTGGCGATGTACTGCTTGAACTGCGGGACGTATTCCCGCGGCAACGGCAGTTCCTGCAAGCGGTCACTGCCGGGATGCTTCATCACCACCAGCGGGCGGTGGTCCGCTGCGGGGCCCTGGTACTGATAGCCCGCGACGATGACGCCCTCGCGGCTGACGTCCAGGTGGCGCAGTGACAGCTGGTGATGGGAGGGCTCGCCTTGCCAGCGAATCTCGCCCGAGACACGGTCGAGCAAGGTCAGATTCGACTGCATGCTGTCCAGGTTGAGCTTGACCCGACCGGTTTCAGGCCGCGTCAGAATCCCGCCATTGGCGATGATCAGCTGCTGACCATCCGGATACAGGCGAATTTCATGCGGGCCGATCCCGCCACTGGCGAACTCGCCGATCCGCGCGAAGTCGCGATTCACGTCGTAGATGCCGATGCGGCCTTTTCCGGGCGCGATGGCATTCTCGGTGGTGTAGAGCAGGCCGCCATCCGGGCTGAACACGCCATGTCCATAGAAGTGACGGTCCGGTGCGGCTTCGATGCGTGCGATCCGCTCGCCACTGTCGAGGTCGAAGACATTGATTTCCGTCCCCGGACGCCGTGAGAAGATCAGCGCCCACGGCTTGTGAGGATGTCGGGTGGCGCCGTGGGCGCGCTGGCGTATCGGCTGGCGCCAGCGCTCCACTCCCTGATAACTGGTGCAGCTGGCAAAGTGCTGCCCCGTGTCATCATCACATGCCGAGATGGCCACCCCGAGTGGCTCGCGCCCCTGGGCGCTGGCGGCGTTGTTGCCGCCCGCCACGGCCATGCCGCCGGGCAGCCCCATCAGTGGCGTGCAGGCCAACGCCTTGAGCAGCCGACGTCGCTGGCGGGCGTCGGCTGCGTGTGTGTCTGTCAAGCCGTGAGGCATCTCGCCTGGCCTCTTGTCAGTTGTCATTCGCCGCTCTCAATTCCTCAGTCGCCATCGGTGCTGTTGAAGCCCAGTGACAGGCCCAGTGCCGGGTTGAGCGTGTCGGCAAAGCCGGCCTGCAGGGTCTCGACATGGATCATGGCCTGCTGCAGCTCGCCATTGCGCGGGTCATCGCGCAGTATGCCGGCGAGGTCATCCGGCAGGGCGGCGAAGGCCTGGCGCGCATCGACGAAATCGCTTGTGGTAGAGGCCACCATGCGCGGGTCGACCTGGCCATTCAGGTAGCCTTGAATGCCTGCGACCTCGTCATTGCCAAGCCAGAGGCGTTCCATCATCGCGAGAGTCGCCGCGATGTTGGCAAGCCCCATGCCGCCGCGCCAGGACTCAGCCGCATAGGGGTTGGCGGTGCCGCCGTTGTCGAGGCCGATCGGCCGGCGCAGTTTGCGGTCCTTGATGGCTTCCAGCTGCACGGTCAGCGCGCGAACCAGAGACAGCACGGCGTCACGCGAATCGCTGAAGGCGCCAGTGCCTTCGGCCAGTTGCGGCGCGAACTGCTGCCACTCATCACGCAGCGTCTTGCCGGTATTGGCGGCGTAGGCGGTGTTGGCCGTCATCAACTCGCAGCGGCGCGAGTCGGCCGTCAGGGGCGAGTCGGCATAGCGGGCATCGAACAGCTGATACTCCACGCTGCCCAGCCCCTGCATGACGATGGATTGCTCCGCCAGACTCTCGACCGTGATCGGGGCATCACCGGCGAGCAGGGCGCGGGTCTTGCGCGCGACCAGGTCCTTCTTGTCCGGCCAGAAATACAGCTGCCATTGACGCGAGTTCTGCAGTATCGGGCCCATTTCCAACCAGTTGACCTGATTCAGCCCCAGCATGGCGCTGCGCCAGTCCTGCTTGAGGGTGTCGAGGGTCACGTCACCCTCGGCGGAGCAGAACGCTTGAGTATGCTGCGCGAGCTGTTGCAGGCGGCTGGCAAGTTGCTGGTGCGCCTCGCTCAGCGTGTCAGCGGCAAACTGGCTGACGGCCGCTGCGCTGTTGGTGTCTGTGGCGGCGTCTGTGTTGGCGGCAGAAGAGTCCGTCGCCGCCAGTGTGCTCGTAGGCAATAGCGCGGCGCCCATCAGTGTCATGCCACAGGCCATCAGGGCCAGGGGCGAGGTCTTGCGCTGGGCAGGTTTCATCGGGGTGGCGGCAGGGGTGAAGGTGTCGCGGGGCATGAACGGGTATTCCTTGTCAGAGGGTCTCGAGGAAGCGCAACAGGGCTTCACGCTGGTCAGTCGGCAGGGCCACGACGGCATCGCGGCTGGGCTGGGCTTCGCCGCCATGCCAGAGCACGGCCTCGAGCAGGGTGCGTGCACGGCCATCATGCAAGAAGCCCGTGGCAGGGTTGACCGTCTGGGCCAGGCCGATGCCCCATAGGGGCGGCGTGCGCCATTCCTGGCCGCTGGCGTCGAATTCGCGGCGATCATCTGCCAGTCCTTCGCCCATGTCATGCAGCAGCATGTCGCTGTAGGGCCAGATCGTCTGCTCGGCCAGTTGTTCCGCCACGCCGCCGGACTGGGTGGTCAGGCGAGGGCGGTGGCAGCTGGCGCATTCAAGCTCGCGGAACAGTTGCTCGCCCTGGCGCACCGTCGGGTCATCGATGGCACGCCGGGTGGGCACGGCCAGATTTCGCGAGTAGAAGGCCACGTTGTCCATCACGTTGTCGTCGACCTCAATCTCTCCCCCATTGGGCAATGCCTCGCACTTCTGGAGCGGGGTGCAGTCGGTGGAGCTGACCAGATTGGAAGTCAGCCCCATGTCACCGGCGAAGGCCTTGGCGCTCTGCTGTCGCACATCGGGCTGGCCGGCCTTCCAGCCGAAACGCCCCATGACCTCGCGTTGCTCGGCGAGTGACCAGACAGTATTGGCGCGCCCGCTGATGCCGTCGCCATCCGCATCCTGTGGGTCGGCCCACTCGAGCAAGGTCTCGTCGCTGACCGCCTCGAGCAGCCCCAGCCCCACCATGCCGGGGGCGAGACGCGGGGAAAGCGCGATGGCGCCCGGGTCACCGAAGCCGGGTTCGACGATGGAATAGTGCGGCTTGCGCAACGCGATCACTTCCCCGTCCGCCAGGGTCACCGTCACTTGCTCGTAATCCACCTGCATGCGGCCCTCGCGCTCGATGCCGGGCACGGCGGCATTCTGCAGCTGGGTGCCGTAGACAGGATGCGGCATCACCCCGGCGATACGCCGGAATTCACGCTCCTCATCGCTCCAGCTGTCCTCGTGACTGTCCGGCAGGCCCAGGCGCAGGAAAAGGCCTACCGAGGGATCGCCCTCAGCCGGCAGGCTGCCGCGGCCATCCTTGACGTGGCAGTTCTGGCAGGCGTTGGTGTTGAACAGCGGGCCGAGGCCATCGCGCGCAGTGGTGCTGGCGGGCGCGATCACCCAGGGGCTCTTGAAGAAGCTGTTGCCGACACTGAAGGACAGGCGCTGATCGAAGCTCAGGTTCTTGGCCGGCAGTGAATAGGCATTGGTGTCGTGCTTGGGCACGCTGCCGTCGCCACCGCTTCTGTCGGTGTCCTGCAATGGCAGGGAAGACAGATAGCTCATCACTGTCATCGCGGAATCTGCCGTGGACTTGGGATGATCTGCCGATGCCGACTGAGCAGGCAGGCACGCCAGGGCGATAGCAAGTGGCAGGGAGCGGGTCAGGGAGGGACGCAGCATCATGTCGTGGTGCAATATTGGCATACAGGGTTTTCCCGGCTTGCGCGGTCAGGCTGCTCGAAGAGTCGCCTCTCAGGACTCTATCGGCAGACGCGCATGAAAAGCTGGCGCAAGAACCATCAACGCCCGAACCTGTCGTGAGAGAGGTTCGGGCGAGGATATCAGCGCGACGCGAGGCAGCTTGGGGTCTTCAGCCAACTCACGCTTGGCAATGTAGAGCAGTTGATCAGAATTCGTGATCTGCCGTGTCGGCTTCCAGGCCATCGATACCGACGGTGCCGGCAATCTCTTCGATCAGACGGGTCTGGGCGACCAGATCCTGAATGCTGGCATTGATGATCTCGGCGCCTTCGGCATTGCCCGGGGCGATCATCTGGTCAAACTTCATGCCGCCGTCGGCTTCTGCCGTGTCGACCATCACCTGCAGCTGGCCCATGGTGGTGTCCAGTGCCTCGTGCATCTTCTCGGCCAGTTCCGGGTCATTCTGGGCGACGAGTGCATGCAGTGACGGGCCTTCGAAGGTGCGGCCGTCCAGGGTCACGTACTTGCCTTCGTAGACGTTCTGGATGCCCTTGGCATTGTAGAAGTGCGAGTAGTGGGTGTTGTCGGAGAAGCAGTCGTGCTCGTCTTCATAGGAGTTGGCTTCCAGCGCGACCTTCATGCGCTCACCGGCCAGCTCACCCAGTGACAGGGAGCCCATGCCGAACAGCATCTTCTCGAGGCCTTCCCCGGCCGGCAATGAAGTCAGTTCCGCGCGGTAGTTGTCCTTCTCGCCCTGTGCCCACTGGCCGACCATGTATTCCAGGTCGCTGATCAGCAGGTCGTTGGCGGCCAGCAGGTAGGCGCCACGACGGTCACAGTTGTCGGCGGTACAGGCATCGCCCTTGGCGAAGTCGGACGCCGGGCGCTCGCCGGCACCGGCCTCAAAGCCGTGCATGTCCTGACCCCAGAGCAGGAATTCGATGGCATGGTAGCCGCTGGCCACGTTGGCCTCGAAACCGCCCAGCTCGTTGAGGGACGCCAGCAGCTCCGGTGTGATCTCGGTGGTGTCGATCTTGTCGGCACCGATCTGCACGCTGTCGCTGGCGATGATGTTGGCGCTGGCACCCGGGTTGCCCAGCTCTGCCTGATAGCCGTTGCCTTCGACGTAATCGATCAGCCCTTCATCCAGCGGCCAGGCGTTGAGCTGACCTTCCCAGTCATCGACGATGGCATTGCCGAAGCGGAACACTTCACTCTGCTGATACGCCACGCGCGCCTGCTTCCAGGCGGCACGTGCCGCGGCCAGCGTCTCTTCGGACGGCGACTCGATCAGTGCGGCATTGGCGGCGCGCAGGGCATTGGCACTGGCCAGGGCATCGCTATAGGTGGCATGCGCGACGTTGGCGTACTGGGCGACGACAGCGTCGGCCGTCAGCGCCTTGTCATGCGCGTCGCCATGATGCTCTGCCAGAGCGGCACCGGTGAACATGGAGGCTGACAATGCGATGGCAGCTGCCAGCGGCTTGCGTAAGGCAAAACGGAAAGAGGCAGTCATGTGGATCCCTTGATCGGTCTGTTGTTATGCAGTGCGCGCAGAACGGCAGTGCGTGGGGCCGCTCGAGAGAGGGCGGGAAGTCATTACACGATCTCTCGATGGTCGGCCCGCATCTCACTGGATCATATTGAGAACCTTTATTATTTGCAATCGACAAAACGTGCGTCCTGCAACGCAGGGGTGCACTGACTGCAATGCGCCAACGCCCTGCTCATCATCTGTGGCTGCCCGAGCAGGGCGATCGGCATGCTATGGCAGAGCAGAGCAGAGCAGAGCAGAGCAGAGCAGAGCAGAGCCTGTCAGGCCAGACCCGCGGCCTGTATCAGGGCGCGCGTATAGTCTTCGCGGGGATTGCCGAGCACTTCTGCCGTCGTGCCCGTCTCCACCAGGCGTCCTTCACGCAACACCATCACTCGATGGGATAGCGCGCGCACCACCGCCAGGTCATGACTGATGAACAGATAGCTCAGGCCTCGGCGTGTCTGGAGTTCACGCAGCAGGGCAATCAGCTGTTTCTGCACACTGCGATCCAGTGCCGAGGTGGGCTCATCCAGCACCAGCAGTCTGGGCTCGAGGATCAGGGCGCGTGCCAGGGCAATCCGCTGACGTTGGCCGCCGGAGAACTCGTGGGGATAACGATCGGCACACGCCGAGGGCAGTTCGACTTCCTCCAGCACCTGCGCCACACGCAGGCGAACCTCGTCTTCGCTGAGCGTTGGATGATGAAAGCGCAGCCCTTCACTGATGATGTCCGCCACCGGCATGCGTGGCGACAGTGAGCCGTAGGGGTCCTGGAAGACGATCTGCATCTGACGGCGACGCAGGCGCAGCGTATTGCGATCCAGCGTATCGATGCGTTCGTTCTCGAGGTGGATCTCGCCCTTGGCGGCCTGCAGCTTCAAGAGCGCCAGGGCGAGTGTCGTCTTGCCGGACCCCGATTCCCCGACCACGCCGAGCGTCTCGCCGCGCGCCAGTGTCAGATCCAGCGGATGAACGGCGACGAAGTCCGCGGGGCGCTTCTGGAACAGCTTCTTGCTGCGAGCGAAGCGCACCTCCAGCTTGCGCGCGGCGAGAACCGGTGTCGCGGCGTCCTCGGCACTCAAGTCGCTGGCGAGGCCTTCGGGTTCGGCAGCCAGCAGCTCGCGGGTGTAATCGGCCTGCGGCGCATCGAATACCTCGTCGACGCGTCCTTGCTCGATGCATTCCCCGTCGCGCATCACGATCACGCGGTCGGCGTGACGGCGCACCAGATTGAGGTCATGGCTGATCAGGACCATCGCCATGCCCTGGTCGCGGCGCAGGCGATCCAGCAGCTGGAGTATCTCCTGCTGCACGGTGACATCCAGCGCCGTGGTCGGCTCATCGGCGATCAACAGCGGTGGCTGATTGGCCATCGCCATGGCGATCATCACGCGCTGGCGTTGGCCGCCGGAGAGCTGGTGTGGCCAGGCATCGATCAATTCCTCGGGACGCGGCAGCTGCACCTGGCAGAGCAGTTCCAGCACGCGCTGGCGGGCGGCATTGCCGCGCAGCCCCTGCTGGAGGCGCAGGCTTTCACTGATCTGTTCGCCGACACGCGTCAGCGGATTGAGCGAGGTCATCGGCTCCTGGAACACGAAGCCGATCTGGCCGCCGCGCACCCGCTGCCACTGGCGTGGCGTCAGGGCAGCGAGATCCAGCGTCTTGCCGTCAGGCCGCGTGAATTCGCGCTGCCCGGTGACATGGGCATGCCCCGGCAGCAGGCCGAGACTCGCCAACAGGCTGACGGACTTGCCCGACCCGGACTCGCCGACGATGGCCAGACATTCCCCCCGTCGGACCTCAAGGGAGAGATGCCTGACGACGGGTGTCTGACCGAATCGGATGCAGAGGTCGTCGAGTCTCAGCACGCTGGCAGCGGTGCCGGTGTTGTCCGCAGGTGAAGTGGGATGACTCATGCGTTCTGCTCCCGGGCACTGATATGACGTGGGTCGAAGGCATCGCGCAGCCCTTCGCCGATGAAGACCAACAGCGTCAGCATGATGCCGAGGCTCAGGAAGGCGGTCATGCCCAGCCACGGTGCCTGCAGGTTGTTCTTGCCCTGGGCGACCAGCTCGCCCAGTGAGGGTGAGCCGGCCGGCAGGCCGAAGCCGAGGAAATCCAGCGCGGTCAGGGTGGTGATGGCGCCGGTGAACAGGAAGGGGATGAAGGTCAGGGTGGCGACCATCGCGTTGGGCAGCACATGACGCCACATGATCAGGCGCGAGGGCAGACCCATGGCCCGGGCGGCGCGCACGTATTCCAGATTGCGCGCGCGCAGGAATTCGGCGCGCACGATATCGACGATGCCCAGCCACGAGAACAGCAACATGATGCCAGTCAGCCACCACAGGTTCGGCTCGACGATGCTGGCGAGAATGATCAGCAGGAACAGCACCGGCAGGCCGGACCATACCTCGATCAGACGCTGGCCGATCAGGTCGACCTTGCCGCCGAAGTAGCCCTGCACGCCACCGATCACCACCCCCAGCACCAGCGAGCCGGCTGTCAGTACCAGCGCGAAGATCACCGACAGCCGGAAGCCATAGATGACGCGCGCCAGCACGTCACGGCCCTGATCATCGGTGCCCAGCCAATGGCGGCCATTTGGGGCCGACGGCGCCGGAGAGCCCAGATTCAGATCCAGGGTGTCGTAGGAGTAGGGAATCAAGGTGTTGAGCATGAAGCCCTGCGCCTCGATGGCCTCGATCACATAGGGGTCGCGATAGTCGGTGGCGGTGGGCAGGAAGCCGCCGAAGGTGGTCTCCGGATACTCGTGCAGCATCGGCAGGTAGGTCTCGCCCTGATACTCGACCAGCAGCGGACGGTCATTGGCGATCAGCTCGGCCCCCAGCGAGAGCACGAACAGCACGCCGAAGATCAGCAGCGACCACCAGGCGCGACGGTTGTCACGAAAGGCCGCCATGCGCCGTCGGGTGATGGGCGACAGGCGTGAGGTGCGCGGGCGTTGCTTCGCTTGCTGGCTTTCGTCGCTCACGTCGTGAGCGGGTGTTTCGTGATTTGATGTTCTGTGAACCGTTGTCTCGTGGCGCATGTCAGGCCTCCCGTGTCGCGAAGTCGATGCGCGGGTCGATCCACACATACATCAGATCAGAGACCAGCTTCAGGATCAGACCGATCAGGGTATAGAGATACAGGGTGCCGAAGATCAGCGGGTAGTCGCGTTGCAGGACAGCCTCGAAGCCGAGCAGTCCCAGGCCGTCGAGGGAGAAGATCACCTCGATCAGCAGCGAGCCGGTGAAGAAGATGCCGACCAGCGCCGCGGGCAGTCCGGCGATGATGATCAGCATGGCGTTGCGGAAGACATGCCCGTAGAGGATGCGGTTCTCGCTGGCGCCCTTGGCGCGCGCCGTCAGGACGTATTGCTTGTGGATCTCGTCCAGGAAACTGTTCTTGGTCAGCATCGTCAGGGTCGCGAAGCTGCCGATGGCGGAGGCCAGCACGGGCAGGGCGATGTGATGGAAGTAGTCCAGAATCTTGCCGGCGGTGGACAGCTCCTCGAAGTCCGGCGAGGTCAGCCCCCTGAGCGGGAACCAGTCCAGATAACTGCCGCCGGCGAATACCACGATCAACAGGATCGCGAACAGGAAGCCCGGGATGGCGTAGCCGACGATGACGACGCCGGAGGTCCAGATATCGAAGCGCGAGCCATGCACCAGTGCCTTGCGGATACCCAGCGGGATCGAGACCAGATAGACCAGCAGCGTGGTCCATAGCCCCAGCGAAATGGAGACCGGCAGCCGCTCCAGCATCAGGTCGATCACCGGGCGATCACGGAAGAAGCTGTCGCCGAAATCGAACTGCGCGTAGTCGATGACCATGTCGGTGAAGCGCTCCCAGACCGGCTTGTCGAAGCCGAACTGCTGCTCCAGCTCCTCGATCAAGGCCGGGTCGACCCCTGAGGCGCCGCGATAGGTCGAGGAGCCCCCGCCACCGCTGGTGACGCCATCACCGCCGCCACTGTTGAGACGGGTGCTGGCACCGGCACTCATGCCGTCCAGACGTGACATCAGTTGTTCGATCGGGCCACCGGGGGCGGCCTGTACGATCAGAAAATTCAGCAACAGGATTCCGAGCAGCGTCGGAATCATCAACAGAATCCGGCGCAGAATATAGGCACCCAATGGCAATCTCCCTGCGTGCCCCTCATCGCCGGCATCTGATGTGCGGTGCAAGGGGCATCGGTTATTGGTGTCGTGAACGCATCAGCAAGGCGACAGTCGCGCCAGGCGTCTATGCCTGGCATATGCGCCGAGCGTGTTCTTCAGGCTTGTTGACCCGGCTTATTCGCTCGGCTCATTCACCTGGCCCATTCTCCCGGCTTATTCACCTAGCTCCAGCGAGGCATCCTTGTCGGGCTCGATCCACCAGCTGTCCAGGCTCAGCTGGTATTCCGGGAAGGGCTGCGGATAGCCGAACTTGTTCCAGAGCGCGATGCGCGTCGCCGCCAGGTGCCACTGGGGCACGACATGGAAGCCCCAGCGCAGTACGCGGTCGAGCGCCCGTGTCGCGCTTAGCAGGTCTTCGCGGGTCTGCGCCTGAATCAGGGCATCGGTGAGCGCGTCCACCACCGGGCTCTTCAGCCCGATCAGATTGCGTGAGCCGGCCACGTCGGCATAGTCGCTGGTCCAGTATTCACGCTGCTCGCTGCCGGGGCTGTTGGACTGCGGATAACTGCCGACCACCACGTCGAAGTCGAAGCTGCGACGGCGGTTGATGTACTGATTGACGTCGACGGTGCGAATCCGTGCCTTGATGCCGATGCGCGCCAGATTGCGAATCCACGGCTGGATGATGCGCTCGAACTGGGTGTCGTAGTTGAGCACCTCAAGCGTCAGCGGCTTGCCGCTGCTGCGGCTGACCAGCTGGCCCTTGACCACTTCATAACCCGCTTCGCGCAGCAGCCCCAACGCCTTGCGCAGGCGAGGGCGCAATTCCTGTGGCTCATCGATCGGCAGGGGCTTGTCGAAGACCGCGCTGGGCAGCTCATCCTTGAAGGGCTCAAGCAGCGCGAGTTCCTTGCCGGTGGGCATGCCATCCGCGGCCATGTCCGAATTCTCGAAATAGCTGTGGGTCTGCTGGTAGGCGCCGTAGAAAAGGTTGCGGTTGATCCAGTCGAAGTCGAAGACCAGCGCCAGTGCCTCACGGACTCTCGGGTCCTGGAAGCGCTCGCGGCGCTCGTTGAGCACGAAGCCCTGCATGCCCGCCGGGTTGCTGTCCGGGACTTCCAGCTTCTTCAGGCGGCCCTCGTGCAGCGCGGGAGTGTCGTAGGCGGTCGCCCAGTTCTTGGCGCTGCTTTCGACGTGCAGATCGATGCTGCCGGCCTTGAAGGCTTCCAGCGACACGGTCTGGTCCCGGTAGTAGTCGTAGACCAGTGTCTGGATGTTGTGGCGGCCCTTGTTGACCGGCAGGTCCTTGCCCCAGTAATCGTCGACACGCTCATAGCGAACCTGGCGGCCGGCATCCAGAGACGCCATGCGATAGGGGCCGGAACCCAGCGGGAGTTCCAGGGTGGCGCGCGTGAAGTCGCGGCTCTTCCAGTAGTGCTCCGGCAACACCGGCAGCTGGCCGATGATCAGCGGCAATTCGCGCGCGGCGCCTGGCGCCATCTCGAAGCGCACGGTGTCGGCATCGATCACGCTGACGCCGGTGACATCGTGGTAGTAGCTCTTGAAGAACGGCAGGCCTTCATCCTTGAGCAGGCGATAGGTGAAGACGACATCTTCGGCAGTCACCGCCACGCCATCGTGAAAGCGCGCCCGAGGGTCGATATCGAATTCGATGGCGCTGCGGTCCTCGGCCAGGCGGACGCCACTGGCCAGCAATCCGTATTCGGTGAAGGGCTCATCGGCGGAGGGGATCATCAGGGTGTCGTAGATCAGTCCGCCGAAGTAGTTGAGTCCCGCCACCGAATTGCCCTTGAGGATGAAGGGATTGGTGGAGTCGAAACTGCCGATGGCGGCGCGCGTCATGCGCCCGCCGACCGGCGCCTCTGGATTGACGTAAGGGAAGTGCGTGAAGCCGGGCTTGTGGGCGGGCTCGCCGTAGATGGCCAGGCCATGTACGGTCGGGACGTCCAGCGGCGTCTGCACGTTCGAGGTGGGGATACTGGTTGCCTGCGTGCCCGACGCCATGTCGGCGCTGGGGCGTGAATCGGCAGATTGCTCGCTATTCGCATTGGGCCCGGCTGCATTGGGCTCAGCCGTGTTGGCCGTGGCTGTGAACGAGCCGCTCACCATCAGCGCCCCCAGGCATAGCGCACGCAGCGCGGCCCAGCGACGGTGGGTGAGTGAAGAAACACGCTGCATCGAAGACTTCCTTGACTGAATGACCCGGGCCTCGCGGCCGTGATGAAATGACCGGCATCTGGGCAGCGGCTGGTTTGCGCCTGACTCGCCCTCAACTTCGCTGCCTTGGGTCTCCTCAGCGGTTGTCGACAAGAGTGTCGACACCGCTGTCGACACACTATCGTGAGCTGCCGTGAGCTGAAGAAGAACCGCAGGAGAACTGCAGAAGCGGTGCAGAAGGTCTACGCCACGCGCCGGGCTGCGGCCGGTCTCCTTGCATCGACCCCGCCAAGAGTAACGAAGTTCCCTGTCAGCGGCCATGCTGCGGCGTTTGAATCGCAAACGCCCCCACCATCACGGATGGCAGGGGCGTTGAGGAATCGCCTATCAAGCGTCGTGCAACGACGCGTGAATCGACTGACTCAGTTGGCGCTGTAAAGGGTCAGCATCTGACCGGGGCGCAGGTAGTCCGCAGATGACAGCTTGTTCCAGCGCGCGAGCTGGCGAGTGCTGACATTGTGGCGTGCGGCGATCAATGACAGGGAATCGCCACTCTTCACACGCACCTTCTTCTCGCCGTTGGCCGAGGCCAGCTGGGTGGCCACCGAGGCGCCGCGGTCTGGCACCATCAGTGCCTGGCCGATGCGGATGGTGTTGCCCGAGAGGCGGTTCTTCTGCTTCAGCTCGGAGAGCGTCAGGCCATTGCGGCGCGCGATGACGGACAGGGTGTCGCCGCGCTTGACGCGATAGCTGGCCCAGCTCTGGCGCGCTTTTTCAGGCAGCGTGGCCAGCTGGCTGAGGAAGGTGTCGCGGGCGGTGGCGGGAATCACCAGCGAGCTGTCACCGGGCGTGGTGGCCCAGCGCTTGTAGGCCGGGTTCAGGGCGCGCAGCTCATCTTCACTGATGCCGGCCAGCTTGGCGGCGGTGGACAGGTCCAGTTGTCCGCCCGTCTCGACGGCCGCGATTTCCGGCTTGTCGTCAATCTTCGGCAACGACAGCCCATATTCCTCAGGGTCGCGAATCACCGCGGCCAGTGCCAGAAGCTTCGGCACGTATTCCATGGTCTCGTTGGGCAGCTTGATGTTCCAGTAATCCTCATCGCCACCGGCGCGGCGGCGTGCACGGTTCACGGTGCCGGCACCGGCATTGTAGGCGGCCAGCGCCAGCTCCCAATCGCCGTCATACCAGCGCTCGCCCTGAGTCTCCAGGTAATCCAGCGCGGCGTCCGTGGACAGCAACACGTCCTTGCGACCGTCATACCAGCGGTTGCGCGTCAGCCCCATGGCGTCACCGGTGCGCGGCATGAACTGCCACATGCCGGTCGCACCGCCCGGATGCGCGGCATCCGGATCGTAGGCGCTCTCGATGAAGGGCAGCAGTGCCAGCTCTGCCGGCAGGCCGCGTGCTTCGGTGCGCAGTGTCACGTAGCGAATCCAGGGGCGGGCCTGTTCCGCGATACGCTCCACGTGGTGGGGGTGCTCCTGATACCAGCTGATCCATTTGCGCACGCGAGGGCGACCGGTGTCCTGCTGCAGCTGATAGCCGGCGCGCAGGCGCTCCCAGACGTCGTCGTAGTGCGCGGGAATGGCGTCGACGGCCTCCATGAAGTTCAGCGGGGCGCGCTGATATTCACTGGTGGGCGAGACCCCGGACACCATCGCTGAATTGGCGCTGGCGGTCAGCGGCATCAGGCACAGGGTGGCACCCAGAGAGGCGAGGCGAATCAGGTGACGCAGTCGAGCCGGACGGAAGGGGGCCTGGGTCGGAGTGAGACGACACGGCGTGTCGGCGGCCATCTGGCCGTCGGTACGGAGGTCTTGCTGATGCATTGACGAAATACTCTCTGGCGAGCCGCGGCTGGATGGGGCAGCAGCGGCTCGGCTGGCCGGTCATGCCGGCACGAATCAGTGACTGCGGGGGCTGATCGAGATCAGGAATGTTCTCGACCCGCTGTCACGCGAAATGCCATTCACGCCGCGCTCCAACCGCTCACCTGAGTGGCGTCAAAACGGGGGCAATGGCACGCGGGCAGCAGGGCTAGAAGTTGTCCTTCCACTGACGCAGTGCCGTGAAGGCCGCCAGTGGAGAATCTTCCTGACCCGAAGGTGCCGAGAGGCGTCCTTCCTGCTCGAGGTGGCGTTGCAGCGCGACCTCATCACTGCGCAGGAACGGATTGATCTGCTTTTCTCGGCCGATGAGGGTGGGCAGCGTGGGGCGGCCCAGTGAACGCAGCTGTTCACATTCTGCGTTGAGGGTGTCCCGCGCCGGGTTGTTCGGCTCGGCGGTACTGGCGAAGGCTAGGTTGGCCAGCGTGTATTCGTGTGCCGGGAAGACGAGCGTCTCCTCCGGCAGGGCGGCCAGGCACGACAAGGAGTGATGCATCTGTTCTGGCGTGCCCTCAAACAGGCGACCGCAACCGCCACTGAACAGGGTGTCGCCGCAGAACAGCAGTCCCGGCATGCCGGAGCTGACAAAGGCGATGTGATCCAGCGTATGGCCCGGCACTTCCATCACTTCAAAGAGGCGGCCCTGCAGGCGGAAGCTGTCGCCATCGCCGACACGCTCGTCGATACCGTGGATGGCCGGATTGTGCGGGCCAACCACGCGAGGTTGATAGCGTTCGATCAGCTCTGGCAGGCCGCCGGTGTGATCCTGGTGGTGATGGGTGATGAGGATGGTATCGAGGGTCAGGCCTCTGGACTCCAGGGCCTCCATCACCGGGCGTGCATCACCGGGGTCGACGACCGCCACGCGGGGGTTGGCGTCGCTCTGTATCAACCAGATGTAGTTGTCCTGAAAGGCCGCTATGGGCGTTACGCTCATCATGGTGGTCAGGTGCTCTTGATGTCTTGCAGTCGTCGATCGAAACAATGACAGGCCAGTGACGCGAAAAGGGGCTTCATACGTCCTCGCCGAGGGTTCGGCCAGGCTGAAGCAGATGAACATGGCATGTCATCATCGCCTGCAATGCTGATGGGCAGGCGGTTCCATCGACTCCTTACTGAGAGTTAGTTGTCGAAAGCGGCATAAGATCATGCTCAGAGACGGCTCAGGACGGTCGTGCTCCTAGCCGCTCCCCTGGCCGCGTATGTGGGCGGGAGGGGCAATCCATATGCTCTATCATCGACAACGCATATTTATGGGTCATTCGCAGGATGTTGGGCAACACCCTGCTTCACTCTATCCTGAGTGTCGGGCCGAGCGTGTCGAGACGCTCGATGCCCGCAGTCCTGTTCAAGACTCGCTTGTTGGGATTTCGTTCCCGGTCAGACTCGCCGTGTGCAATCAGGCGCCGAGTGGCTGACGCAGAGCCCATCAAGAAGAGTCCCGCTTGAAAAGTCACGACTGGCCGCCGGTGCCAAAGTCCATGAGCGCCATCAATCGCAAGGCCAATAGCCAGCACGATGATGCCCAGTGGATTGATTCGTGGCGGGAATCTGAATTTTCCGGATAACAAGCCTGACGAGCCAGCAGGTAAGTGTCAAACCTCTTATGGTGTGAGAATGTAGACAAGTGTCAAAGCCTGTCTATGCCGTGGGGAGTGTCTCCCCGCCTGAAGCCCGGGAGATGCAAGATGTGGAAAGGCCCCTTTGGTGTGAATGACTCCGGTGCGGACAAGGCCAGCGCGACCCTGACCGCCGAGGAGCGCCAGCGCCAGCATGCGCGCCAATTGAGTGCCCATGTGCGCGCCATGCGTGCCTTTTTCGAGGGCCCGGATGGGCAGGACATCCTGACGGCGGAGCGCGAGATGCTGTCGCCGCTGTTCGAGCGTTGCTTCGGTTTTCACAGCCTGAACCTGGGCCCGGGCGGCAATGACCTCCTGTCGCTCTCCGCCATCCGCCATGCCATCCAATGGAGCCCCGAGGCGGCGCTTGCCGAGTCGCCTTCCACCTTGATCTGCCCGCTGACCCAGCTGGCATTGCCGGACGAGAGTATGGATCTGGTGATGCTTCACCATCTGCTGGAGGTCGCGCCGGAGCCACACCGTCTGCTGCGCGAGGCGGCCCGAGTCCTGCGCTCCAGTGGCTGTCTGGTCATCGTCGCCTGGCAGCCGTTATCTGGCGAGGGGCTGCTGCGTCTGGACCCGCGCCGTCGCCGCATCACTCCCTGGGAGGGAAGCTGGCGAACGCCGGCGGCCCTGCGCGATTGGCTGGCCTTCGTGGATTTCGAGATCGAGCGTATCGACTATGCCGGCTTCCACCTGCCGGGGTTACGCCTGCGACACGGTTGGCTTGAACGCATGGGGCGCCGCTACAACCTGCCGCTGGGCAGCCTGATGTTGATACGGGCGCGGCGCAATGTCGGGTACGTGCAACCCTTGAATGCCAAGCGACCGCGTGTCGCCATCCCCGGTGTCTCCATCGGCCAGGCCACGCGGGTGCATTCCCGGGAGGGGCATGTGAAGCGTGAGTCGCACAGAGACCTGTCCGAGCGCGGCTAGCTCGGCGGCTCGCTGCAGGGCTCCCTTTTCTTCAAGGCTTCAGTTCAGCCTGGCGGAAAGCTGTAAAAAAACACAGGGACTTTGGCCATGCTGCATGCGAGTGGGTAGAATGACACTCATTGTGGCGAGGCCTGCTGTTGCCGCGGGAGGGCTATCGGAGAGTGATTGTCAGGGGGCGGTTTCCAAGCCCCGCCTCTGCGAGCCAGGCTTGCCCCTGTCGTGACAGCCAGAGCCGTCGCACTTGCCCGTCTTCGTTTCCTTTGTCGAGAGTGCCGTTTGTGAGCCAGAGTGCATCCACGTCCGAACCCCAGAATCCCTCCGCCGCTGCGACGTCCGAATCCAAGGCTGCGCCGACTCGCGTGGTCATCCACACCGATGGTGCCTGTCGTGGCAACCCGGGCCCGGGTGGCTGGGGCGCGATTCTGGTCAGTGGCAAGCATCGCAAGGAACTCAATGGCAGCGAGGCCCAGACGACCAACAATCGGATGGAGATGATGGCGGCGGTCGAGGCGCTCACGGCGCTCACCAAGCGCTGTCAGGTGGTGCTGTGGACCGACTCCGAATACGTCAAGAACGGCATCACCAAGTGGGTGCACGGCTGGGTCAAGCGCGGCTGGAAGACGGCAGCCAAGCAGCCGGTCAAGAATGAAGATCTGTGGAAGGCACTGCTGGCCCAGAGTGAGCGTCATGATATCGAGTGGCGCTGGGTCAAGGGTCATAGCGGCGATGAGGGCAACGAGCGCGCCGATGCGCTGGCCAACGAGGCCATCGACGAGATGCAGCGCCGCCGCTGAGTGCCTCGTTGGCAGGCACGCCGAGCGCGATGGCCAGCCGTGTTTGAGCACGGACATGCAGGATCCGATATTGAGGCACCCTGATGCGCGGCCCGAAGGTGAGGGCAGATGCCGATCAGGGAGCTGTCACTGTTTACCAAGAGGTCTGAGATGCGTCAGATTATTCTCGATACCGAAACGACAGGTATCGATCCGAAGGAAGGCCATCGCCTGATCGAGATCGGCGCGGTGGAGATGATCAACCGCCGCCTGACCGGACGCACCTACCATCAGTACGTCAATCCTGAGCGCTTGATCGATGCAGAGGCGATCGGGGTACACGGCATCACCGATGAGCGAGTCGCCAACGAGCCGGTCTTCGCCGAGATTGCCGATGCCTTCTGGGACTTCATCAAGGGTGCCCAGCTGGTCATCCACAATGCGCCCTTCGATGTGGGCTTCATCGATCACGAATTCGGGCTGATCAATCCCGGGCGTGCCAACCCGTTGGGCCCGGTCGCCGATCACTGCGCCATTCTCGATACGCTGAAGCTGGCCCGAGAGAAGCACCCCGGACAGCGCAACAACCTGGATGCGCTGTGCAAGCGCTACGATATCGACAACGGGCATCGTGTGCTGCACGGCGCCTTGCTGGATGCTGAGATTCTCGGCGACGTCTATCTGGCGATGACCGGTGGCCAGACGGCGCTGGGCCTGGACGTGATAGAGGAAGGCGATGGCGAGGAGGGCGGTATCGTCGGAGTTCGTCGCCTGCGTGCCGATCGCCCACGTCTGGCCACACCCGGGCTTTCCGCGCTGGAGCTTGAGCGTCACTCGGCCTGGTGTGAAGAGATTCGTGGCAAGGCCGATGAGTGCCTGTTCGATCGCCTCTCGATCAATGCACTGGGCAGTATTGATAGTGCCAGTCTTGATGGCGCCAGTCTGGACAGCCGAGGCAACCGCGGAGACGACGCCTGATGTTGATTCGTGATCTCTCGCGTGTGACCCAGCGCCATGGTTATCTGATTCGCGTGGGGCGTGATGGCGTGGCGCCTGCGCCGGATGGCGGCATCATCCAGCCCATCGCGGACTGGCCCAGCGGCGCCGTGGCCCTCGGGGAATGGCAGGGCGCGCCGATTGCGGTGTTCGGTGAGAATGGCAGTGCCGATTGGCCCGCCGCGCGTCAGTGGCTGCATACGCTGCCACGTGATCAGTTTCCGCTGCTTTCCAGTGCGTTGCAGGTGCTCAAATGGCTGCGAGACCATCGATTCTGTGGCCGTTGTGGCAAGCGCATGAAGCGTCTGGAGCATGAATTCGCCATGCACTGCACCGGCTGTCAGCATCGCAGCTACCCGCGTATCTCGCCGTGCATCATCACGCTGATCACCCGGGGCCGCGAGATGTTGCTGGCGCGCAGTCCGCGCTTCGGGCCGGGCATGTATTCGACCTTGGCGGGCTTCATCGAAGCCGGTGAAAGTGCAGAGGAAGCCGTGCGGCGTGAGGTGCACGAGGAAGTCGGTGTCGAGGTCGGGCCAGTCAGCTATTTCCAGAGTCAGTCGTGGCCGTTCCCGCACTCGTTCATGCTGGGCTACTACGCGGAATATGCCGGTGGCGACATCATCATCGATGGTATCGAGATTGAGGATGCCCAGTGGTTCACGCCGGAAGACTTGCCGGGGCTGCCCCCAAAGTTCTCGATCTCGCATGCCTTGATCGACAACTTCCTGCGCTCGGTCGCGACGGGCCGCTGATATTGCAAGCCTCTTCTCAAAGAAAACGCCCCGGCCATCGGCCGGGGCGTTTTCTTTGGCTGGTGCATCGCGTGACCCTTCCATCGGGCTTGTTCGCAGCGATGCACCTGCTCAAGCAGACGTTTACTTGTTCGGGAACAGAGACGTCAGCTTGGTGGCCAGCATGATGTTGCCGGTGGCTTTCAGGCGGCCTGTCATGAAGGCCTGCATGCCGTCGACTTCGCCCTTCATCACGCCCTTGAGGGTGTCGCTGTCGGTGCTCAGGGTCACGGACGGATCATCGTGCTCACCTTCGCCGACGTCCAGAGTGCCGTCCTTGACGACCATGTAGTAGTCATCGCTGTCGGTGATGTTGAATTGAAAGACCTCATCCATGCCCTTGGCGGCTTCGGGGTTGAAACGGCTCTTGAGCATGTCGATGACGGCGTTGGCGTCGGCCATGGTGATATTCCTTGTCAGTGCTAGCGGTGGAGAAAGGCCAATGATCACGGGGAAAGATGACGTGCATGGCGAGGGGTGGGGTGTCGTTCATCACCTTGCTCACCATGAAGTGATCACGCTGCTGACCTTCAAGACTGACATCAGACTATTTCAAACGAGCGTTCCAATCAAGTCGTGTGATCGATCTGCCGTTTTCCGCGCTCCAGCGCCCAGTTTTGAACGTACAGAGATAACGTACGGATGGCGTCCAGGCCACCTGGAGAACTCGCACAGGCGGTACGCCAGTCCCATGACAATGCGAGTAGTGTGAAATCTGACCAGGCGCCAGCCAGCCTTGCAGGTGGGCAAGTTTGCCCCCATATCGAGTACCATCCCGCACCGGCCCTTTAGCCGGTGATTTCGTTATGGGGTCCTGGTCGTGTGGCAGATGCCTTGACCTTCTGCCCGGCAGCCATGCACTTGAGAGCGAGCGTTTGTCGCTCATGTGCTGGCGAGAGATCAGACACCTTCTTCAATGTTTCAGGAGCAAGTGCATGCAATGGATTTCACAGTACGGCCTCTTTCTGGCCCAGGCGATCACCGTAGTGGTCGCGATCGCGGCCATCGTGCTCATCATTGCACGTGCACGACAGGGGGAAGCGGGAGAGCGCCAGGCCAAGCTGAAGATTCGCCCCTGGCATGAGCGCATCAAGGGCTATCAACGCGAATTGAGCCACGCCGGCCTGGAAGAGGCCGAGTACGCCGCCAAGGAGAAGGCGCGGGCCAAGAAGCACAAGCAGGAAGCCAAGGCGCTCAAGAAATCGCTCAAGGCCAAGGCGAAAGCCAACAAGGGCGGCAATGCGGACAAGGACGATGCGCCGGCCAGTACGCGTGGGCGCCGGGTCTTCGTGCTCGACTTCGTCGGCGACATCAAGGCCAGCGGTGTGGAAAGCCTGGCGGAGCAGATCACGGCGCTGGAAGGCGTGCTGGGTGAGCAGGATGAGGTCGTGCTGCGACTGGAGTCCGGTGGTGGCCTGGTGCATGCCTATGGCCTGGCCGCGGCACAGCTGGACCGCCTGCGTGCCAGTGGCGCGCGCCTGACGATCACGGTCGACAAGGTCGCGGCCAGTGGCGGCTACATGATGGCCTGTGCGGCGGACCACGTGGTGGCAGCGCCCTTTGCGGTCATCGGCTCGATCGGTGTCGTGGCTCAGGTGCCTAATGTGCACCGTCTGCTCAAGAAGCATGATGTGGATGTCGAGATTCTGACGGCGGGGCGTTACAAGCGCACCTTGACCATGCTCGGCGAGAACAGTGAAGAAGGGCGTGAGAAGTTCCTGTCGGACCTGGCGCGCACCCATGAGCTGTTCAAGCAGCATGTCGGCAGCCGTCGTCCGCAATTGGACGTCGAGGCAGTGTCCCAGGGCGATATCTGGTATGGCAGTGAAGCCATCGATATCGGTCTGATCGACGAGGTCGGTACCAGTCAGGCGTTGCTGGCACGCTATCTGAAGGAAGAGGTCAAGATCTTCGAGGTGAGTCTCGAGAAGCCGCGTCGCGTGATGGACCGTTTCGGCAAGGGCGTGACATCGAGTCTGGATCGTGTGCTGGACCGCGTGCTGGAGCGCAATGCGGAGTCGCGCTGGCATCAGCAATAAGCGACAGATTGCCGTCGCGGGCGAAGAGAAGAGGCTTGGAAGGCCATTCCGTGGCCTGCCCGATCTTGTTGGAGTCGGCGAGTGATACAGATGTCTAGCGGGTCACAATCAGCGTGACTCAGCGACATTCCCCTCAAAGGGCGTCAGTCACCGGCTGGCGCCCTTTTTCAGTTATAGAGGTCCTGCAGGGCACGAATGACACCTGCGGCGTTGGGGCCTTGCAGCGAATAGTAGATGGTCTGCGAAGCGCGGCGCGTCCGCACCATGCCTTCACGACGCAGAATCGCCAGATGCTGCGACAGGGCGGATTGTGACAGTTCCAGGCGCGAGTTGAGCTCGCTCACCGACATTTCGCTGTCGCTGAGCAGGCACAGGATGCGCAGACGATTCTCGTTGCCCATCGCCTTGAGCAGGGCAGTGGCTTCTTCGATGACGCGGTCACCGGCCTGGTGCAGGGTGATGGCATCGCTGGACACTGGCATGGGGTTATTCCTTGCAGCTGTAGAAAGTGTTGCGTTCATGCGGTCTCTCCCGGTCGGTCTATCTTGGTGCATCCCGAGGGACGCAATGGGCCATTGGCATGTTGTTATGACCTAACCTTGTTTTAGTGAATGATCAATAACTCCGCGTGCTACGTCCAAGACAATCTTAAACGATAAATCATCGACTTTGTCACTCTCAGGCTTTGACTTTTTGTCGCATCTGCTGTGAGACCGCGTTCAAGCGTATGTTTTATTGCGCGAATGACGCCTTTCACGCTGTCAGGTCGTCTGCGACCAAGGACTGAGTATAAGACCATCAGACGCTGAAAACGGTGAGCCGAGCACGTTTGAAGGGCGATTTTTGGCCTAAGGTTTCAACGTAACTATCGGTTCAGGCATCTCTGTCCTGCCTGTCCTTCCTCCATCGTCGTCTGTCGCATCGCCGTTGGCGAGCGACGTCAATGAGGACATGAAAAGAGGTCCGGTCAACGGGCCCCGGTGACAAGGCCTTGCGTCAGGACAGGCAAGAGATGCCCATAACGACATTCGTGGATCACGAGGTACGCCATGCCCGACGCCAATCACTCCTGTGCACGCGAGCGTTATCTAGCCCTGACGGCGAGAGCCAACGAGACGCCAGAAGACTTCTGGGCTGAGCAGGCGCAACGCATCGCCTGGTTTCGCCCGCCGCAGACCATTCTGGCCTGGGATGAGCAACAACATGCGCGCTGGTTCATCGATGGCGAGATGAACATCTGCCATGCCGCGCTGGATCATCACGTCGCCAATGGGCGCGCGGATCAGGTCGCGTTGTATTGGGATTCGCCGGTCACCCAGAGCAAGCGGCAGTACACGTTTCGTGAGCTGCGTGATGAGGTGGCCCTGCTGGCGGGAGCGCTGCGCAATCTCGGGGTGGAGAAGGGCGACCGTGTCGTGCTCTACATGCCGATGGTCGCCGAGGCCATGATGGCGATGCTGGCCTGTGCACGCCTCGGGGCGGTGCATTCGGTGGTCTTCGGCGGCTTTTCCCCCAAGGAGCTGGCGGTACGTATCGATGACGCCGCGCCCAAGGTGATCATGGCGGCGTCCTGTGGGGTGGAAGTTGATCGCATCATTCCCTACAAGCCCTGGCTGGATGAAGCCATCGAGCTTGCCGAACATAACCCGCAAGCCTGTCTGATCCTGCAGCGTGAACAGCAGCGGGCGACACTCGGGCCGCGTGATCATGACTGGCATGAATGTCTGGCCAGCGCCCAGGCCACCGAAGCGGTCAGCATGCTTGGCAGCGAACCTCTCTATGTCCTCTATACCTCCGGCACCACCGGCAAGCCCAAGGGTGTGGTGCGTGATCACGCCGGTTACGCCGTGGCGCTGCATTATTCAATGGAGCTTCTCTATGCGACCCGCCCCGGGGATACCTTCATGGCGGCCTCGGACATCGGCTGGGTCGTCGGTCACTCCTATATCGTCTATGGCCCGCTGCTGATGGGGGCCAGTACCGTCATGTATGAAGGCAAGCCGGTCAAGACACCGGATGCCGGAGCCTTCTGGCGCTTGATCGAGGAATACCGCATCAACTGCTTCTTCACTGCGCCGACGGCGTTTCGTGCCATGAAGAAGGAAGACCCGGAAGCCAGTCATATGGCCAATTACGACCTTTCCAGCCTGTGCAGTCTGTTCCTGGCTGGAGAGCGACTGGATCCGCCGACCTATCACTGGCTCGCCGATCTCCTGCCGGTGCCGGTCGTCGATCACTGGTGGCAGACCGAAACCGGCTGGCCCATCGCCGGCAACCTGCTGGGCCTCGACATGTTCACCGAAGGTAGCCGCGAGGTGAAGGCACCGGTCGAGGCGCGTGCCGGTAGCGCCACCTGGCCGTTGCCGGGCTTCAATGTACAGATTCTCGATGGCATGGGGGATGAGGTGCCCACGGGAGAGCAGGGCAATGTCGTGTTGCGCCAACCGCTGCCGCCGGGCTGCCTGACCGGACTCTATCAGGACCCCGGGCGCTTCCATTCTGCCTATCTTGCCGCCTACCCCGGCTATTACCTGTCCGGTGATGGCGGCTACTTCGATGAGCAGGGCTATCTGTTCGTGATGGGACGCATTGACGATGTCATCAACGTGGCGGGGCACCGCCTGTCGACGGGCGAGATGGAGCAGGTGCTCGGTGCACACGCCGCGATCGCGGAATGTGCGGTGATCGGCATCGAGGATTCGCTCAAGGGCGAGATGCCGTTGGGACTGGTGATTCTCAAGGATGGCTGGCAGGGGGATGAAGCCAGCCTGTGCGCCGAGCTTGCCCAGCGGATACGCCAGGAAATCGGGGCCTTTGCCTCGCTCAAGGAGGTGCTGATCGTCGAGCGTCTACCCAAGACGCGCTCCGGCAAGATACTGCGCAAGATGATCCGTCAGATCGCCGCCGGTGAGCAATACCAGGTGCCCTCGACGATAGATGACCCCTCAAGCCTGGAAGATGTGCGTGAGGCGCTGAGCGAGGCCGGCGTCGGTCAGGCGAGTGAGGCACGCAGCGCATGAACCGAAGCGCGTGAGTCGAAGACGTGACATTGCGGACGCATGACGCGGCTCGCGCTGCTCCAATAATGAAAAAGCCCCCGCCATGAGACATGGCGGGGGCTTTTTTTAGCAAGGCAGCATTTATTGCATCACGCGCGTGCCACGACCGGATTGGCCATCTCGCGGCGTGCAAGCCAGGCAATGCTGATGACCAGCAGACCCGCCAGGCTCAACCAGCCGAACAGGGTACTGTCGGTCAGGCCCATCACCAGGTAGGCGATCAGCGAGATCGCAGCACCCAGCAGGGCGTAGGGCAGCTGGGTCATGACGTGATCGATGTGATGGCAGCTGGCACCCGTCGAGGACAGGATGGTGGTGTCGGAAATCGGCGAGCAGTGATCCCCGAACACGGAGCCGGCCAGCACCGCGCCCATCATCGGCAACATCATGGCGAGCTCGGTGGCGGCCGCCATGTCACCGGCAATGGGCAGCATGATGCCGAAGGTGCCCCAGCTGGTGCCGGTGGCAAAGGCCATCAGGCCGGAGAGCACGAACAGCAGCATCGGCAGCCAGGTCGGAGACACGACGCCCTCGACCAGCGTGGCCAGGTACTGTCCGGTCCCCAGAGAGCCGATGATGCCGGTCAGCAACCAGGCGAAGACGAGGATATAGACGGCCGGCAGCATGGAGCTGGCGCCCTGGGCGATGGCGCTCAGGCTGCGCCCAGCGCCCATGCGATGACGCAGCAGCATCACTACCGCGGCCAGCAGGCCGATGGCGCCGCCGATGATCAGCGACTTGGCGACATCCGTCAGCTCGAAGGCGCGAATCAGGCCGAAGGCCTCACCCTCGGCGGCCAGTGCGCTGGCGCCGGTCTGCACGATCATGAAGAAGGTCGCGATGACCAGCACGATGATCGGGATCAGCAGGTCCATGGGGCGGCCACGCTCGGACTCTTCCACGTGGGTGTTGCCCGGCGGATTGCCGCGCTTGGCATCGAAAAGCTCACCGTCGCGCGCCGCGATGGCATGACGGCGCATGGCACCGAAGTTGATGTCGAACCAGGCCGAGGCGATCACCAGTACCAGCGCCGCAATCGCGTAGTAGTTGAGGGCGGAGAGCTCGAGGAAGGCACCGAACGGACTCACATCCGTGATCTGGTGGGTCGCCAAGATACCGGCGATCAGGCTGATGATGTAGGCACCCCAGCTGGAGATCGGCGTCAGCACGCAGACGGGCGCGGCAGTGGAGTCGATCAGATAGGCCAGGCGCGCGCGCGACAGCCCCTGACGGTCGGTCAGCGGACGACAGATGTTGCCCACGGCCAGGCTATTGAAATAATCATCGATGAAGATGAATACCCCCAGCAGCACGGTCATCAGCTGCGAGCCACGGCGGGTCGTGACACGAGCCCGCGCCCAGTTGCCGAAGGCACGGGTGCCGCCTGCCAGCGTGATCACGCCGACCATGGCACCCAGTGCCAGCAGGAACAGCAGGATATAGACATTCCAGCTGTTGAGGCTGGCATCGGCAAGCTGACCGCTGTCCGGCATCTCGATGAAGACGGCAACCAGCTGCTGCCAGAGATAGTGCAGCGTGACGAGCGGCGAGAAATCATTCAGCAGCAGGGCGCCTGACACGATACCCAGCCCGAGGGAGAGCATGACACGACGTGTCAGTATTGCGAGACCGATGGCTATGATCGGGGCGAGCAGCGAAAGCGGGGACGCCGCGTAGCTGGTCAGTTCCATGTATCACCTGTAATCAAAGGCAGGCGCCGGGACAAAGCGCGCTACCGGGTGCCGTTATGGCGGTTATGGTGCGTGGGTGTCAGGGAGTTGCACCGCCTGATCGCAGCGCACACTCGCGGGATCGCCGTTGCGCAACGGCAATCGATGAGTCGCGAGCCTGCGCCCGACAAGTCCTGGGCCGCCACTGGCAGGCGGCGACTTCCGGAAGGGGGCGCATTATGCCCGAGCCAAACAAGACGTGAAACATTACCGTGTTCACCTAAAGTCTAGGTCGCAGTGAAAAACACCGCCATTGCGCTATTTTTCCCCTAGAATTCGGGCGTAGAAGACCGCTTTACAGTGGGCTCTTCTTGCTTATCCCCGTGGGATATGAAGAATGGCGCTCACCAAAGCATGTCGAGCAACCCCATCGTAGTGGTTGCTCGCTGTCAGTCGCAGGAAAGTCATGGGCTTTCCGTTGCCCTGGCAGCGTCGACAAGACCAAAAACCCGCCAAAGCGAGACCGACATGTCGGAAACAACGTCCATCATTCCAGCGCCGATTCTGGCGCTGATCGATGCAGGCAATGGCCTGCTGTGGGGCAGTGTATTGATTTACCTGCTCATCGGAGCGGGTCTCTTCTTCACGGTCATGACCAAGGGTATCCAGTTCCGCTATTTCGGACACATGTGGAAGCTGCTGGCCACGTCTCGTCAGGGCAGCGAAGGCGGCATCTCTTCCTTCCAGGCACTGGCCACCTCTCTGGCGGCGCGCGTCGGTACCGGTAACCTCGCCGGTGTCGCCGTGGCGATTTCCCTGGGTGGCCCGGGCGCCATCTTCTGGATGTGGATGACGGCGCTGGTCGGCATGTCCACCAGCTTCATCGAGTCCACCCTGGCGCAGGCCTACAAGGTCTCCCACGATGACAACACCTTCCGTGGTGGTCCGGCCTACTACATCGAGAAGGGCCTCGGTCAGCGCTGGATGGCGATCCTGTTCTCCGTGTGTCTGATCATCGCCTTCGGCCTGGCCTTCAACTCCGTGCAGTCCAATTCCATCGCACTGGCCATGGAGCAGGCCTTCAGCGTGCCTCCGTGGATCATGGGCGTTGTGCTGGTCGTGGTCATGGTGCCGATCATCTTCGGCGGCATGAAGCGCATCACGCGTACCGCCGAGCTGATCGTGCCGATCATGGCGCTGCTCTATCTGCTGCTGGCCATCTTCGTCGTGGCCATCAACATCACCGAGCTGCCGGCGGCGCTGGGCACCATCTTCCGCAGTGCCTTCGGCCTTGAGCAGGCCGCAGGTGGCGCGCTGGGTTACACCATCGCCCAGGCAATGATGAACGGCATCAAGCGGGGTCTGTTCTCCAACGAAGCGGGTATGGGTTCCGCCCCGAACGCCGCCGCGATGGCGACCACCAAGCACCCGGCGTCCCAGGGCTTCGTCCAGATGCTGGGCGTGTTCATCGACACCCTGGTCATCTGCACCGCGACCGCGGCCATCATCATCATGAGCGGCACCCTGGGCAACGATGGCGGCAATGACGGCATCCAGATCACCCAGGCGGCGCTGTCCTCACAGGTCGGCAGCTGGGGTGGCGGCTTCGTGGCCATCGCCATTCTGCTGTTCGCCTTCACCTCGCTGGTGGCGAACTACTCCTATGGCGAGTCCAACATCGAGTACATCGCCGGCAAGAAGAACGCCAAGGCCGTCATCATGGTCTATCGCTTCGCCGTGCTCGGCATGGTCATGCTCGGTGCTGTCGCCAGCCTGAAGAACATCTGGAACTTCGCTGATCTGTCGATGGGCGCGATGGCCTTGATCAACCTGATCGCCATCCTGCTGCTGTCGCCGTTGGCCTTCCGTATCTTCAAGGATTACGACCGTCAGCATAAGGCCGGCAAGGAGCCGACCTTTGATCCGGAGCAGTTCCCGGAGCTCAAGGGCAAGGTCGATGCCAGCATCTGGAAGAAATGACTCTGTCACTCGCTTTCATTGCATGGATTTCATTGCATCGCTTTCTTTGCAACGTAAGGGGCGCCGGGGGAGACTGACGGCCTGACCATCTGGCCAGATTTTCCCCGCAGGCACCTGTCAATGGCCGCGCATCGTGATACGATGCGCGGCCATTTTGCGTTCTGACGACGTGCAAGCCTCGCGGCGGTTGTCAGTGAAGCATGTCGGCTGACGCATGCCTGCAGCGCTCAATCGCTGCGACAAGGCGTCAAGGCCGATGTCAGGCCATGGCAGCTGATGTCAGAATCGACGACGCAAACCTCAACACGCTCGTGACAGGGTTCCCTCACCCCTGGACGACGGCTTGGATTCAAAAAGGACCTGCAATGCTACTCCTCTCGTCTGCTCAGACGCAGCGCGCACTCGTCGCTCTGGCCCTGTTTCACATCCTCATCATCACCGCCAGCAATTATCTGGTGCAGTTGCCGATGACTCTGTTCGGCTTCCATACCACCTGGGGCGCCTTTAGTTTCCCGTTCATCTTCCTGGCAACGGATCTGACGGTGCGTCTGTTCGGCAAGCATCAGGCGCGACGCATCATTGCGCTGGTCATGCTGCCGGCGCTGTTGGTCAGCTACATGGTGTCGGTGATGTTTCAGGCGGGCAGTTTTGCCGGGGTAGAGGCACTGGCTGACTTCAACCTGTTCGTGGCCCGTATCGCGCTGGCAAGCTTCATTGCCTACGTGATCGGTCAGTTGCTCGACATTCAGGTGTTCGATCGTCTGCGTCGCAATGCCCACTGGTGGATCGCGCCGCTGGCGTCGACCTTATTCGGCAATCTTGCTGACACCTTTGCCTTCTTCTCGGTAGCGTTCCGCAATGGGCCCGATGCTTTCATGGCGGCTCACTGGATCGAGATTGCCTGGGTGGATTACGCGATCAAGCTTGCCATCTCGATATTGCTGTTCCTGCCGATGTACGGATTGTTGCTCAATCGCCTCACTAACCAGTTGCTCAAGCGCGGCCTGGTCGATGAGCGAGAGCCTGTCTGACATAAAAATGTCATATCATTTTCTCCTCTTTCACCGTTGTCAGTCAGGGACATGGCACCGGATTGTGCTAACGTTGCACAAACTGGAATGACGGGAGGGAGCCATGAAAATTGCTGCGGTGTACAGCATCAAAGGGGGCGTGGGCAAGACCGCTTCTGCCATCAATCTGGCGCACTGTGCCGCCAACAGTGGCCTGCGTGTATTGCTGTGGGATCTTGATCCGCAGGCCGCTGCGACCTTTTATGTGCGTACCAAGCCCAAGCTCAAGGGGGGGGTCGAGAAACTGATCAGCGGTAAGCAGGACATGTCCCGCGTCATCCGTTCCACGGATTATCAGAACCTGGATGTCCTGCCGGCGGAATTCTCCTACCGCAACCTCGACCACATTCTTGAGGAAGAGAAGCGTACCCGACTGCGCAAGGTCCTCAAGCCGGTTCGCGATGACTATGATCTCGTCATCCTCGATTGCCCGCCGAGCATTTCCAGTCTTTCCGAGCAGGTCTTCGCCTCTGCCGATACCCTGCTGGTGCCGATCATTCCCACGGTTCTGTCGCTGCGTACCCTGGAGCAATTGAACGCCTATCTGGCCGAGATCGATCTCGATGTACCCGTCTGGCCGTTCTTCACTCTGGTGGATCGACGCAAGACATTGCACAAGAATGTGATGGAATCACTCAAGCAGGATTATCCGCTGCAGCTCAGTGGCTATATCCCGTATTCCAGCGTGGTAGAGCGCATGGGAATCGAGCGCAAACCCATCGGGACTTTCTCGCGCAACAGCTCACCGGCTGTCAGCTATCGCAGCCTGTGGCAGGAAATCGGTCAACGCCTGAGCCTGCTCAAGGAGCCGACGGTGGCGTCGGCGCAAGTCGCCGCCAAGGCCGCTGAGACTGGATCAACCGACATTTCCACTGCCGCCCCTCAAGGTGCTGCCACCGGCAAGGCCAGTGCCAAAGGGAAAGCGGCCAGCAAGCCATCAGCCAAGTCTGCCAGCAAGAAAGCGGCCGGCGCTGACAAGAAGGCGGCGAGCAAGGACTCAGCCAGCAAGAATTCCAGCAAAGACACCAGCAAGTCGGCCGCCAAGGGCAAGAAGAAGGGCGGCAATCTGGGCGATTGATGCCGAGAGCATGCCAGCCAGAAACACAAGAACCCCGCCAATTGGCGGGGTTCTTGTGTATCGAAGCGGTAGTCTGTCATTAAAGTCAGGTCATCACAGCCGCGTCACTACAGTCCTGTATTTGAGTTCTTCACTACAGCCCCGGCAGCCCTGAACTGGCATCGGCCTCTTCCAGCAGGCGCTTGAGCGGAGCATGCAAGGCCGGTGAGGCCACCACGATATTCTCGCCATAAAGCTCATCGGGAATGCCGTCCGGACAGCGATACAGGTGACCCGTGCGTGCGCCGGCTTCACGCGCGATCAGAAGACCCGCCGCAAAGTCCCAGGGGGAGACGCTTTCGTAATAGGCATCCAGACGTCCGCACGCCACATCACAGAGATCCAGCGCGGCACTGCCGTTGCGGCGCACATCCTGACAGACCAGCAGCATGGCCGAAAGGCGCTTGAGCAGCGGCGGACGGCTGTCACGGTTGTAGGGGAAGCCGGTCGCGACCAGTGCGCGGCTCATCTCATCGGTCTCGCTGACCGAGATGCTCTCGCCGTTGAGCCAGGCCCCCTTGCCGCGGATGGCGGTGAAGGTCTCGCGGAGGAAGGGCGCATGCACGACCCCCATCTGGATCTTGCCGCGCTCGCACCAGGCGATGGACACGGCGACATGGCGCAGGCCATGTGCAAAATTGACGGTACCATCAATGGGGTCGATCACCCACAGGCCGCCCTTGGTACCGATCACGTCCCGCTCAGGCGACAGCTCTTCGGTAAGGCGCGCATCCTCGGGAAATTCGGCTTCGAGCGCTTCCGCCAGGAAGGTATCGATCGCCACGTCGATGTCGGTGACCAGCTCATCGCCTTTCTTGTAATGGTGCGCGAAACCCTGTTCCTCGCGCGCTTGCACCATGCGTTCACCAGCCTGTCTGGCCAGTTCCGTTGCTCGTTCCAGGCGTTGTTCCAGCGTCATGTGGCTCTCCGGCAGCGATGATCAGGTCGGATGAGGCAACCCTCACTCATCCGATGCCTCCTTGTATAACAGACTCATGTGGCGAGTTCAGCCTCGGGCACTGAGCGCCGGCGCATGAAACAGGTAATGAAAGCGTCGATTCAGCTCATTCATGCCCCGTCATGGTGCCTGGCAGGCAAGGCATGCACTGTCAGAGCGACACCGGTCAGTGTGGTCAGCAAAATTATAGCGTTATCTTGCAGCCATGCCGTCTTTTACCGGGCTGCCTTTCTGTCACTCGGTTATCAGAGAGCCTTTTGCCCCTCGATGCGCACGCCATGACAGGGCGGTGGCGCCCGTCGAATACATCCGCAATTCAACATTTGTTTCATTTCTTAAATTCTGGCGCACTTGTTGCAGTAGTGTGGTCATGAGGCTCGGCGAGTTGGCGAGTCTTTCCGCATTCCATGCCCTGCTGCACGAGGAGCGACCGTGAGCCCGACCTTTGACCAGATTCATCCTCCCCAGCGCCTGCTGATGGGCCCCGGTCCGATCAATGCGGATCCGCGTGTATTGCGAGCGCTTTCCGCTCCCTTGATCGGCCAGTACGACCCGGCGATGACGCACTACATGAACGAGACGATGCAGCTCTATCGCGGCGTCTTCGAGACCACCAATGATGCCACCCTGTTGATCGATGGCACCTCGCGTGCCGGTATCGAGGCGGTGCTGGTCTCGCTGATCCAGCCGGGGGAGCGGGTGCTGGTGCCGATCTTCGGCCGTTTCGGTCATCTGCTGCGCGAGATCGCCGAGCGCTGTGGTGCCGAAGTCCATACGCTGGAATGCGAGTGGGGCCAGGTGTTCCGCCCGGAGCAGATCGAAGCCGCCATTCGCGAGGTCAAGCCCAGCGTGCTGGCACTGGTGCAGGGCGATACCTCGACCACCATGTGCCAGCCGCTGGAAGACATCGGTGCCATCTGTCGCCGCGAAGGCGTGCTGTTCTACAGCGATGCCACGGCGTCATTGGCGGGCAATCCGCTCAAGACCGATGAGTGGGGGCTGGACGCCGTCACCGCAGGCTTGCAGAAGTGTCTGGCGGGGCCGTCAGGCAGCTCGCCGTTGACGCTGTCGCCGCGTGCGGTGGAGGTGGTGCATGCCCGGCGGCATGTCGAGGCGGGCATCAGCAGCGGCAGTGATCGTCTGGCGGAGCCGGGCGCGCGCATCCGCTCCAACTATTTCGATCTCTCCATGGTGCTCGATTACTGGGGAGAGCTTCGCCTCAATCACCACACCGAAGCTACCAGCATGCTGTATGGCGCACGTGAGTGTGCGCGCCTGCTGGTCAATGAGGGCATGGACAACGCCATCGCGCGCCATGCGCTGCATGGTCAAGCGATGGTCGAAGGCTTGAAGGGGCTGGGGCTCGCGCTGTTCGGCGATCAGGCCCACCGCATGAACAACGTCAGCGCGGTGATGATTCCCGACGGCCTGGATGGCGATGGTCTGCGCCGCAGCATGCTGGAGGACTTCGGAATCGAGATCGGCACCAGTTTCGGCCCGCTGCACGGCAAGGTCTGGCGTCTCGGCGTGATGGGCTACAACGCGCGTCGCGATACCGTGCTGACCACGCTGGCGGCGCTGGAGCAGACCCTGCGCCGGGGTGGCGTCAAGACTGTGGCCGGCGGTGGCGTCGGCGCCGCGCTGGACTTCTATCAGGAGCATCAGGGTCAGGCGGCCAATGGCCGTGCCAATCCCGGCACGGGAGGCCAGTCATGAGCGATGCCGGATCCATACCCCCGGACGCCATCGCGCCGCTGGAAACGGCCGCCGATGTGCTGGCCGCCTGCGACACCCTGGCGGCGATCTCACGCAGCGACAGCGGGATCGACCGTCGCTATCTGACGCCGGAACACGCCGCCGCCAACGCCACCACGGCTGGCTGGCTCAAGGCTGCCGGTCTGCGCAGCTGGCAGGATGGCGCCGGTAATCTCTGGGGCCGCTGGTGTCCACCCGCTCTCACCGCTGCCGCTGACAGCGAAGCCGGCGTGCCGCGACTGGTGATCGGCTCGCATCTGGACAGTGTGCCGGACGCCGGCCGTTATGACGGCATTCTTGGTGTCCTGCTCGGGGTGGCCGCCTTGACACATTTCAGGCAGCGCGCCGATGCCGGCGAGCTGAGCTTGCCCTTCGCGCTGGAAGTGGTCGGTTTCGGTGATGAAGAGGGCACCCGCTTCGGTGCGACCCTGCTCGGCAGCCATGCCATCGCCGGACGCTGGCAGTCGGACTGGGAGCGGGTAGAGGATGAGGACGGCATCCCGCTTGGCGACGCGCTCGAACGTTTCGGGCTTTCCGGGCAGACGGCTGCCGGGGCCAGCCTGCAGGCGAATCCGCCGCTGGGTTATCTGGAAGTACACATCGAGCAGGGCCCGGTGCTGGAAGCCGAGAATCTGGCGCTGGGCACCGTGACCGGCATCGCCGGCGCGCGACGCTTCGCGGTCAACTTCGTCGGCCAGGCGGGGCATGCCGGCACCACGCCGATGGCGCTGCGTCAGGATGCGCTGTGTGCGGCGGCGGAGTGGACACTGGCGGTGGAATCGCTGGCGTGTGATGTCCAGGCGGGCAAGCGCGCTGACATGGCGGACCACTCGCTGGTCGCGACCGTGGGTTGTTGCGAGCTGCGTCCCGGGGCGGTGAATGTCATCCCCGGGGGGGCGGCACTGAGTCTGGATATCCGCGCGCTGGACGATGCGCAGCGGGATCGTGCGCTGGATGAACTCTTGAACGAGGCACATCGAATCGCGGCGCGACGGGGCCTCACCTTCCACTGTGAGCAGACGCATGCGGCCGATGCCGTGGCCTGTGACGAGGGATTGATGCAGGCCGTCGATGCCGGTATTGCCGCCATCGGTCAGGCGCCATTCCGGCTACCGAGTGGTGCCGGGCATGACGCCATGGCGGTCAGTCATCTGTGCCCGGTGGGCATGCTGTTCCTGCGCTGTGAGCGCGGTATCAGCCACCACCCGCTGGAGGCGGTGACCGAAGACGATGTCGCCAAGGCCCTGGCGGCACTGATCGCCAGTATCGAGGCCGTGGCCGCCAGGCACGTGTAGGACAGCACGCATGAGACAGAACGCGGTAGACAGAACCTATTAGCGGCCGCAGGGGCGCTGGTCACTAACTGGCCTCGAGCAGCCCCGGCAGGCGCACTGCGGCGATCGCATTTATCTGGGCCAGAGCCTCCTGGTATTCCGCCTCGGTGGATTGCGGCAGGCGGCGCTCCAGTTCCTCGAGAATGCTGGTGGCGCTGTGGCCCTTGACGCAGATGATGAACGGAATGCCGTGGCGGGCCTGGTAGTCGGCATTGGCCGTCAGGAAGCGTTCACGGGTGGCGTCATCGAGCTGATCCAGCCCTGCGCCACGCTGCTCGCCCTGCGAGGCGGGCGTCAGGGTCTCCAGCTTGCCGGCAGCCAGCTCAGGATGGGCCAGAATCAATTGGTGGCGCTCGACATCATTGGCCTGGCGTACCGCATTGGCACACGCCGTCAGCAGGACTTCCATGCTCGCGAACGGACGCTCTGCCGCGGCGCGTTCCACCACCCAGTCCGAGTGCTCATAGAGACCACTCAAGCGTCGTGCCAGCGCCTCGGGTGGCAGGGCGTTGAGCGTGTCCAGCATTACCAGATAGTGCATCGGGGTCTCGATTGGCATGCGCCTTGCTCCAGAGAGGGGGATAGGTTTGAAAAGCTCAAGGAATCATCAGCTTGCAAGGCGCATGCCGTCGCTGGCAACGCGTCTGACCAACGCTGTGTCACACGTTGCATCGCCATGCCAGTGGTTGACGACAAGGCTGTATCGCCACCGGCTTGCCTGACGGCACCGAGCGGCGTCTGTCATGGGGCGATACGGCCTGCACCTTGACCGATCGGTCAGAATGCAGCAATGCACTCATCGGGTGCAATACCACCAACCGCTGACGGCAGGCCAGAGCAGGACAGGCCAGAAAACCGAAACACCGTCTTCATTCGTACAGCTTGCATTGCTACGGGGTCGATACGTACAGGCCCTCGTCGTACAGAGCCCAGCCGTACCCGCCACATCCACACAAGAACAGGAAATCGCCATGCCCAGACTGACGACGCATGTGCTCAATCAGGCCGAAGGCATCGCTGCCAGCGGTGTGCATATCACCCTGGAGCGCCAGGATGCGCAGGGTCACTTTCACGAGTTAGCGCAGGTCACGACCAATGCCGATGGGCGTCTCGATGCGCCGCTGCTTGAGGAAACCGACGCTTCCGCTGATCTCTCCGGCGTCTATCGTCTGACGTTTCAGGTCGGGGATTACTTTGCCAGCCGCGCGGTGGGCCAGGGCATGCTCGGCCGCGTGCCGGTCGAGTTCACCCTCGAGGCCAGCGGCCATTATCACATTCCGCTGCTGGTCACCCCGTGGGCCTACAGTGTCTACCGCGGCAGCTAAGGAGCCGGCATGAGCGCATATCTTCTCGATTGGGCGATGCTGCTGACCCGCTGGCTGCATGTCATGGCGGGGATCGCCTGGATCGGCGCATCGTTCTTCTTCATCTGGCTCGACAATCGGCGAAAGCCGGCCACTCATGCGGTGGATGGCCGCCCCGGCGGCGAGCTGTGGGCGGTGCATGGTGGCGGTCTCTATCATCTGTTTCGTCATGATGGGGTCAGCGAAACGCTGCCCAGCGAGATCCACTGGTTCAAGTGGGAGGCCTATGTCACCTGGTTGTCCGGGATGGGGCTGTTCACGCTGATCTACCTGCTGCAGCCGCATGCCTACCTGATCGACCCGCGCGTGTTCGAGATGAGCGGCACCCTGGCCGTGTGCAGCGCTCTGGGCGTGCTCGTCGGTGGCTGGCTGGGCTACGAGGCGCTGTGTCGCAGCCCCTTCAAGCGCCATGCCGGGGCGCTGTTCGTCGCGGTCGGTGTGTGGCTGACGCTGGCGGCGTGGGCCGCGACCGAACTGTTCTCGGGGCGTGCCGCCTTCCTGCTGATGGGCGCGCTGATGGGCAGCATTATGGCGGGCAACGTCTTCAATGTGATCATCCCGGGTCAGAAGGCCCTGCTGGCTGCTGCCAAGCGTGGGGAAACGCCGGACCCGATCCACGGCCAGCGCGCAAAGCAGCGCTCGGTGCACAACACCTTCATCACGCTGCCTGCGGTGCTGATGATGATCAGCAACCACTACCCGCTGCTGTATGCCAATGACTATCGCCTGGGCGTCATTCTGCTGTTGCTGGTGACGGGCGGTCTTATCCGTATCGCCACGGTGGATCACCACAAGGGCGTCAAGCGTCTGTGGGTACCCGTGGGGGCAGTGTTGGCGTTGATCGGCGTGATCCTGCTCTGCGCGCCGCGCTCACAGACGGCGCCCGCGACTGTCGAGACAAGCGCGCCTTCAGCATCTGTCGCGGCCAGCAGCGCAGCTGGCAATGAGGCCCCGGGGGAGAATCAGGCCTTGCGAGACAAGGTCAGTCATATCGTCGAGCAACGCTGCGCCGGCTGTCACAGTGATACGCCGAACTTGATCGGTTTGACGGCTCCGGCAGCCGGCGTGGCCTTCAATGGCTGGGATGACATCCAGCGTCAGGCCATGCGCATCCACCAGCGCACGGTGGTCGACAAGAGCATGCCGCTGGCCAACATGACCCAGATGACCGATGCCGAACGCCAGCTGCTGGATGACTGGTGGCAGGCGACACGCTGAGGGGGGAAGGATGAGAGGGCAATGGATTAGGGGGCGATGGCTGAGAGAGTCATGAATGGGGGCGTACTGACCAGCGGCGCTCCAAGTCGCCGCTGGTCAGAATCAACTCGCAAGAACTCGTCAGCACCCACTCGTCAGCAGCAACGCTACAGTTCTGAGTCCGGTGGCCGATAGACGTGATACTTCTCTCATGGATCGGGGTATCGCGTAGTGATGACAATAAAAAAGCGTCTGGCCCGCGCCAGTGTCGGCAGCAAGCTTGCCTTGCTGGTATTGCTGTTGATGATGGCGGCCTTCACGGCGCTGGGCCTGGTGTTCTCGACGGCCAGCATGCATCAGGTGGAAGGCGAGACAGAACGCGCTCTCGCTCAGCAGCAGCAACAGATCACCAACACCATCGAACTGTTCGATACCACCATGCAGTCCAGCGTGACGCGCATGCTCAATGCCTTCCTGGCGACCATTCCTGACAACTTCACGCTGATCGAGGACCGACGTCTACCGATCGGCGAGCGCGATGCACCGGCGCTGCTCAATGCCGGCTTCATGCTCAACAATCAATCCGGTTATCTGGCCGACTTCGCCAATCGCACCGGTGCGCCGGTCAGCTTCTTCGTGCGCGATGGTGAGGACTTCGTGCGCATTGCCACCACCCTCAAGACCGAAGATGGCTCAAGCCTGCTCGGGCTGACGCTGAGTGGTGGGGTCAAGGATGCGCTGAATGCCGGACAGCCCTATACCGGCATGCTCTATCTGGCGGGCCGTCACTACATGACGCGCTATCGTCCGATCACCGACTTCAATGACAACCTCATCGGTGCCTCGTTCATCGGGGTGGATGTCGGCGAGCAGATCGATGAGCTGTATGCCACCATCACCAATATCCAGTTGCATGAGAAGGACTTCAGTCTGGTGGCGAGCACGGCGCCGGGCCAGCAGGGCAAGGTGCTGACGACGGGGCAGTGGCAGGGCCGCTCGCTGATGGACTTCAATAATGCGCAGGGCGAGCCGGCCTTCGCGCCGCTCTTCGCCGCCGACAGCGGTCAGATCGATTACCGACTGGCGGGCGAAGACAGTGACCGTATCACCAGCTTCCAGCACTATCCGGCGTGGGACTGGGTGGTGGCGACCACGATCGACAAGCAGGAAGTGACGGCGGGCATCACGCAGGTCCGCAATCAGGTCTTCGGGCTGGCACTGCTGTTGGCGCTGGCCGTGGCCGGCATTCTCTACTTCCTCGAGCGGCGTCTGATCAGCCGTCCGCTGGATGCGCTGGTATCACTGGCGCAGGCACTGGCGCGGGGCGATCTGTCCCAGCGCATTACCAGTCAGCGTCAGGATGAGATCGGCAAGCTGACCGCGGCCATGAACAGTGTCGGCGAGGACCTGAGTCGAGTGGTGGGTCAGGTGCGGGGCACCACGGGCGCCGTCAATCAGGCTGCCGGCGAGATTGCCCAGGGCAACGAGGAGCTTTCGGCACGCACCGAGCAGTCCGCCTCCAGCCTGCAGGAAACCTCGGCCTCGATGGAGGAAATCACCACCACCGTGCAGCACAGTGCCGATTCCGCCCAGCAGGCCAGTCAGCTGGTCAATTCGACCTCCGAGCAGGCGCGCCGCGGCAATGACGACATGCGCAAGGCGCAGGCGAGCATGGAAGACATCAACCGCTCTGCCGAGCGCATCAGCGAGATCATCAGCCTGATCGACGGCATCGCCTTCCAGACCAACATCCTGGCGCTGAATGCCTCGGTGGAAGCGGCGCGGGCCGGTGAGCATGGGCGTGGCTTTGCGGTGGTCGCGCAGGAAGTGCGCACCCTGGCGACGCGCTCGAGTGATGCATCCCGCGAGATTCGCGGCCTGATCGACGAGTCGATCTCGCACACGCAGCAGGGCGTGGCGCAGGTGAAGGACGCCAGTCAGGCGATGGCCGAGATTCTCTCCAGTGTCGAGCGCGTCAACGACATGATCGCCGAGATCAGTGCCGGGGCGCGTGAACAGAGTGCCGGCGTCGGCCAGGTGAATACGGCGGTGAGCGAGCTGGATGCGATGACGCAGCAGAACACCACCCTGGTCAATCAGGTCAGTGACGCGGCGCGCAGCATGAGCGCCCAGGCCCAGGCACTGGAGCAGATGATGGCAGGCTTCAAGGTGGCAGGCGCTCAAGACATGGCAACATCGTCAATGTCGCGCCAATCCGTGTCGCATCAGTCCATGTCTCACATGAACACTCAGCCGATGGCGGATGGCGAGCAGTCTGCCTTTACGCCGCCGGCAAGCGCCGCGCGCGGATCCCGGCGTCGCGAAGAAGAGGAGTGGGAAGCCTTCTGAGCCGCGCTCTGCTCCAAGCTGACCCCTGAGCTCGATCCTGCGCCAAGAGCTTGATCGAGCGCCATTGAATGTGACAGCTAGCCGTTGATGTTTCTGCCAAGCCCTTGCCGACTGCCGTCGGTGAGGGCTTTGTCCTTTCAGGCCGGGTGTCGGGCCGCGAAGCGTGCCAGCTCCTGAGGCTCGCAGCGCTCGCCGACGAAGACCTCGACATACTCAGCGACGCGGCTGATGCGCTCGCTGACGCTTTCCTGAGTGCGCATCGACAGATAGCCGATCTGGGTCAGGTAGGTGGTGCGTGCCCGCACGTTGGCGAGTTGCTCGGGCTGGCCGTAGCACATCAGCATGCTGGTCAGCGCCTGAATGCGTGCCTGATCGGCGCGGGCGACGGCAGCGGCGACCTCCGCGTTCTGAGAGGCCCAGTTGCGGATCGCCAGCTCGAAGCGTGCATCGAACAGTGATGCATCCAGCCAGCAGTCGAAGACATTGAGCATGGCTTCCACCACCGTGGCGGCGTATTGCTCGCAGCGCCCGATCAGGCCGGCGGTATTGTGAGCATCCCAGCGCGCGAGCAGCGCGGTGAGCAGGGCGTCGCGGTCCTTGAAGCTCCAGTAGAAGCTGGTGCGTGACAGGCCCAGCGTCTTGGCCAGTGTCAGGACGCGCACCGAATCCACGCCGCCCAGCAACAGCTGCTGATAGGCGGCTTCCAGCCAGTCCTCGGCCTTGCCGCGCCCGGCAGCCTGGGCGCCGTCACTTGCCGGGGGGACGCATGGGGACTCTGGCATGGGCGGTCTCCTGAAAGGCGGGGGATGGTGGGGGCTCATGTAAGGTCGATCGTGCGATGACAGCATGAGCATGCTGTTTGCGACAGCGACGAGTCTGGCTGCGTCAGGCGGGCGAGAACGGCGTGTCCGGCGACGCATGGCCTGAAGCCTAGGACTATAGTCAGCGTATGTACACAGGTGTACTCAATAAAGACACCCCTGTTCTCGCTGTCTGCTCATCAGGAGGCCACATGGCTCAGGACCCGCTGCTCACGCCGTTCACGCTCAAGCATCTGACCCTCAAGAATCGCTTGATGATGACCTCCCACGAGCCTGCCTATCCGGAAGATGGCATGCCCAAGGCGCGTTATCGCGCCTATCACGAGGAGCGGGCGCGCGCCGGTATCGCCCTGACCATGACGGCGGGTTCTGCCTCGATCGCCAAGGACAGCCCGCCGGTGTTCAACAACATCCTGGCGTATCGCGATGAGGTGGTGCCGTGGCTCAGCGAGCTGACGGATGCCTGTCACGAGCACGGCACCGCGGTGATGATCCAGCTCACTCACCTAGGACGCCGCACACGTTGGGACAAGGCCGACTGGCTGCCGGCGGTTTCGGCGTCCCATCGTCGTGAGGCGGCGCACCGCGCCTTTCCCAAGCGGGTCGAGGACTGGGATATCGCACGGCTGATCCAGGACTACGCCGACGCCGCCGAGCGCATGCAGGCAGCCGGCCTAGACGGTATCGAGTTGCAGGCCTATGGCCATCTGATGGACCAGTTCTGGTCGCCGCTCACCAATACCCTGGAGGGCCCCTACGGCGGCAGTCTCGAGAGTCGACTGCGCTTCACCATGGAAGTGTTGAGCGCCATTCGCGCACGGGTGGGCAACGAGTTCATCGTCGGCGTCCGCTACACCGGAGATGAGTGTCTGAGTGGCGGGCTTGATGCCAGCGATGGCCTGGAAGTCTCGCGCCTGCTGCGCGATAGCGGTCAGGTCGATTTTCTCAATGTGGTGCGCGGCCATATCGATACCGATGCGGGCCTCACCGATGTCATCCCGATCCAGGGCATGGCCAGTGCGCCGCATCTCGACTTTGCCGGACAGATTCGCGAAGCAATGGATTTCCCGACCTTCCACGGCGCCAAGATTCAGGACATCGCCACCGCGCGCCACGCCATCGCCACTGGCAAGGTCGACATGGTCGGCATGACGCGCGCCCACATGGCGGACCCGCACATCGTGCGCAAGCTGATGGCCAAGCAGGAGGAGACCATCCGCCCCTGTGTCGGAGCCAACTATTGTCTCGATCGCATCTATCAGGGCGGCTCCGCCTACTGCATTCATAACGCTGCGACCGGGCGGGAGCTGGAGCAACCGCATGATATCGCGCCTGCCGAGGTCACCCGGAAGGTCGTGATCATCGGCGCGGGCCCGGCAGGGCTCGAGGCCGCACGCGTCGCCGGTGAGCGTGGGCATCAGGTGGTGGTGCTGGAAGCGGCCGACCAGCCGGGTGGCCAGATTCGCCTCACCGCTCAGAGCGAGCGGCGACGCGAGATGATCGGCATCATCGATTGGCGCATCAGTCGCTGTGAGGCGCTCGGCGTCGAGATGCGCTACAACGTCTTCGCCGAGGCCGAGGATGTGCTGGCGGAGCAACCCGATGTCGTCATCGTCGCCACCGGTGGCTATCCCGAGGAAGACATGCCGCAGGTCGGCAGCGAGCTGGTCGTCTCCAGTTGGGACATTCTCTCAGGCCATGTCACGCCTGGCCGCAACGTGCTGCTGTTCGATGATGCGGGAGACCACGCTGCGCTACAGGCCGCCGAGATGATCGCCAACTCCGGTGCCAGGCTCGAGATGATGACGCCAGATCGCACCTTCGCGCCGGAAATCATGGCCATGAACCTGGTGCCTTACATGCGCAGCCTGCAACGTCTCGCCGTCACCTTCACGCCGACCTATCGCCTCGGCAGTGTCACGCGTAGTGAAGATGGCCAGCTGATCGCCCATATCGGCAGTGATTATCTGGATGACGCCGTGGCGCAGGGCAAGGGCACCGGTGCCTACGCGGATCAGCGCCTTGTCGATCAGGTAGTGGTCAACTACGGCGCCCGCCCGATGGAAGATCTCTACTTCGAACTCAAGCCTCACTCACGTAATGGCGGGGCAGTGGACTACGACGCCCTGATCGCAGGCCTCGCCCAACCGGTGGACGGCCCGAGCCCGGAACACACCGAGCGCGCAGCAGAGGGCAGCTTTCAGCTCTATCGCATAGGTGACGCTGTTGCGACCCGCAATACCCATGCGGCGATCTATGACGCGCTGAGGCTGATGAAGGTGGTGTGAGGGGGTGACAGAGAAGGGACACTACTGCAGAGACATGACACGGGCTGGGCAAGTCTCACAGGGTGGCGTGAAAAGTCTTACATAGTGCTTTGAGAAATGGATCGAATTACCCGCCCCTGGATCCGCTCGCGCCTCATCAACCCCATCTTGTCAGTAGAGGTACTGTCAGGATGGGTGCCTTCCAGCCAGAGCATGCCGTCTGGCTGTATCCTGCGGATGCGCTTGATGATTCGGCCGAAGTGGGGGTGCTGTGCCACCACGATATCGCCTATGCGATAGCGCGATTTCCAGCGTTTCAGCGTCACGACATAGTCTCCCGGCGCAAGGCCGGGAGACATGCTGAGTCCATTGACGCGATAGAGTCCGATGGGCATCCGTTCACTCTTGATTAATTCACTCTTCATCAGTTCTTTGGCGCGTCATGTCTTTGCCTCAATCCAGCTTCGGATAGACGACAGTTTCAGACGGCGGATACGGGCAGGTCGCGGTAAAGGTCGTGACACCCTTGGTATCCCAGAACGCCGCGGTGAATTCATTGATGAGGGTCAGCAGCTTTTCCCCCTTGTCCCGCTCGATGCCTTGTTTGCAGGCAGAGCCGGCCAGCATGATGCTGTGCACCAGCGCATCGATGTTGGGATAGGCATCACGCTGCGGTTGCTTGATGTAATCGCCCCAGATTATGCGGATCTCATGCTTGGCTTTCTCAGCGTGGCTTTCCTTCTGCTCCACCAGACGTGCCAACAAGGCCTGGTCTGCCAGCGTCGGGCTGTCCTTCTGGCCCAGCTCATTGATGAGGTCCATGAAGCGAATCACGCTGAGTGCGGCGATCTGTGCAGCAGACGGGTCGTAGATCTTGCAGGGGATATCACAGTGCGCGGAAGCCGCAGGGACTGATACCAGGCGGTCAATGCCGCGAAGCAGGGCGTGAATCATGCTCAATCCTCCTTTTGCTGAGTGTTCTGGCGCTTGCGACGCGACTGACGAATGACGAAGTACGCGGTACCGATGACGGCTGCGATGGCGCCATAGAACAGGGTGTGAACGAGCGGGCTGCTCCAGTCACTGTGGTCATGTCCCGGGTGGGCCAGGGCCGTATTGGCGGCGGTCAGCAACAGCAGTCCGCTCGCGGTGAAGATTTTCTTCATGCCGTATCTCCTGTGAGGGTGAGAGTCAGTGATGGATCCGCGTCGTGGAGTGTCCCGCGGGGTTCGCTTGGTGGGTCCGTCGCGTGGTAACGCCGAGCCATTGCACGGTGTTCATGATTTCCATGCGTACCTGGCCGCTGCCGCGCAGTAAGGCCTGTTGATGGGCATGGCACAGACCCGGGGCGGAGAGCGCATGGGAGAGGCGCGCATGGGCAGCCTGCAGGGCGCGCATCGCTTGCGGGTGTTGGCCCTGGGCGCGATAGAGCTCCGCCAGATTCTGGTAGCTCACGACCAGTGCCGCGACGCCGCCATCCGGGTCTGCACAGGGCATCAGAAAGATGTCGGAAAAATGGCAGGCGCTGAGATAGTGCTGCTCTGCCATGGCGTAGTCGCCCTGTTCGAACAACGCATTGCCTGCCTGTGTTTCATGCTTCCATTCGTCCATGAGGCCCTCCCGTGACCGAATATTATCGTCTTAAGCAAATCTGCATGATTATGATAATCATTATCATTAAATAATGGTGCAAAGCCTCAGCGACTGCAATAGGGGGATGGCAAATCAGGGGGATGGCGGCTTGGCCCCGGGTATTGCGCGCAAGATCAGACGCGAGCTGGCAGCGCACAGAATGGCGGACGACGGGGGGCTGGTGAGCGTTCTACGTTCAGAGCGGTTGGCTTGCGAGGCCCGGGCCCGGGCCCGGCGAGAGCGAGGTGGCGTCTGGTGAGAGTTCCGCTGGCTGTGGCGCTTGCTCGGGCGAGGAATAGCGCTTTTTCGCTGTGTGCATGATGGTCTCCATGCTGGCATACACCATGTAGAGATCTCCCAGGTTCTTGTCAGTCCTGAGCGTGGCATCATGCAGTGGCGCCAGGCCGAAACGCTTGAAGATCTTCATGTTGGCGCGTTTGCACAAGGCCAGAATGCCATCGCCTTTTCGGGATCTGACATGACGTGCCGCAGCAGCCATCAGTAGATTGCCATGGGCAAATCGCTTTGCCTCCGGGGCCATCACCAGCCGGCTGAACTCATAGATGGCGCCCTCCGGGATGGACACCGCATCGCTGTCATCGAAGAGCGTGCGCGACTCGAGACTACCGGGGGTGACGCGAATGCTGCCCAGTAGGGTGTCGTGCTGGGTGTCCATCAGGCAGATATGCTGGCTGTTGCTGTCGATCACATCATCGTGATCACTATGCTTCTTGAGGTAAGCCTTCGAGGCGCTGTGGTGGTCTTCACGTAGCGTGCGCACATGGCGGAAGAGCGGGTGATTGCGACCAAAGAAAGACACTGTCTCTCGATGGGTCTGATGCGTGAAAGAAGCGGTGAACTGCTGGATGACGGCAACGTCTTGAGTGTCTTGCATTCCCTTTCTGTCTCCTCGTGTCATGAGGTTGGTTAGTTTTCTCATGCTTTTGGGATGGCAAATCTAACACTTAATTAGTTTTAGTGCATGTTTGTTGCAGCATCATGACGCGGAGTTGGCTGTGGCGAAGATGGCCCAGACAGCATGATTGTCAGCGTACCGACGAAATGAAACCGACGTGATGGATGATGTCCACACGTCACGATAATCTCGATATTTGCGGCTAACATGAGGCAAAAAGAGATGAAGCTGTGCTTTACCTCATTGCCTGAGACGGGCTTGTGGATGGCCTTGAGGCCTTGGCCCCATGAGATACGAGATCGGTATTGTCATGAGAAATGGAGGGTCTGCTGACGCAACGCCAAAGACTCCACCACGCTACCTTCGCAGAGGGGGATCAGTCGCCAATTGCAGATGCTGAGGGCGATATGGTTCATGCCGGCAGGTCATGCCCCTGCGGGGGTTGGAAGGGTGCTGGCGCAGCAATCAAGGAAAGAATGGGGAAGGCGGTAAAGCCGCCAGGCAAGAAATTCATGGCGGGGAATGCATGGCTGGGAATGCACATTCATGATCTGTGTCAGACGCAGCATGAAGATTGATGCAGTGTCTTGCGATGCAGTGTCTTGCGATGCAGTGCATCGGTGTTCAGAGTCCGGAGTATGATGCAATGCAAGAGCGAATATCGAGCACAGAAATCCACTTCATGGGGCTCGCAACAAGGAGAGAACAATGGCACTGAAGATTCTGGTCTTTCTGGGGTCGGTACGGACCAGCACACCCCCCGCACCTGCACGTCTTGGGGAAAGGGTTGCCAGGTGCTGCGTCACACAGCTCGAGGAAAGTGGCCATGAGGCGGTATTGATCGATCCACTCGATTACGATCTGGCAGACCCCTTCAAGCCGCTGTTCTCCTATGCGCAGCGCAATGCCCCCCAGGACTTGCTCAACCTCGCCCAGCAGATCGAAGCGGCGGATGGTTACGTGATGGTCAGCCCCGAGTACAACCATTCCATGAGTCCGGCGCTGGCCAATCTCCTAAATCACTTCGGCAGCTCGCTTTACTCCTACAAGCCCTCGGTGATTGCGACTTATTCCGCAGGACAGTGGGGCGGGGTACGCGCAGCGGTCAACATGCGCACCTTCCTCTCGGAGTTGGGCTGCTTGCCGGTCTCGGCGATGATTCACGTGCCTCGGGCGCAGGAAGTGCTCAATGAAGATGGCGGCTACGCCGAGAGTCAGGATGCCCGGGAATGGGGCGGCTATCTCGACCGCGCCTTCGAACAACTTGCCTGGTGGGCGAATGCCGCCAGGCGTTATCTCGAGAGCGAAGACGGTGAGAAGCGCCCCGGCGCCTTCACGCGCAGCCCCTCGCAGCGCAACGCGCCTTGAAGGAGTGATAGCGTTCTTTGCCTCGATAAATGGGTGACGCAGCAAAAAGGGACTGCCTGAGCAGTCCCTTTTTGCATTGATAGTCAGTCACGTTTCGTCACGTCATTGACTGCCGGCTCACTCGAAGTAGCCACGCACCTTGTCCATGTCATCAGTCTCCGTCAGCGCCAGCGAGAGCAGAATGCGCGCCTTCTGAGGATTGAGGGCGCCACTGCCGATGCCTTCTTCCTTGGCACTGACGATACCATTGCCGGTACGGGTGCTGCGCACGACCGGGATGCCATCCGCCATGGCCTGCTTGACCAGCGGCTTGACGGTCTCCGGAATCGAGCCATTGCCGCTGCCGGCGATCACGATGCCCTTGGCGCCGTTGTCGAGGGCGGCGGTGAACAGCGCCGGGTCCATGTCCTGGTGGGCGTAGATGATATCGACCTTCGGCAGGCCATCGAGGGACGTCACGTCAAAGTGAGGCTTGTCGGTCGGTGTCGCCGGTGTGTAATAGAAGTGCGGCTTGCCGCTGATGAAGGCACCGAGGTAACCCTGCTCGGTCGCCTTGAAGGTGTCCATCATGATGGCATTGGTCTTGGTAGTGTAATACGCCGAGCCGATGCGGTCGTTGAGCACGATCATCGCCCCACGTCCCTCCGCACCTTCATCGGCTGCCAGGGTGACCGCCTCCAGCAGGTTGAAGGGGCCATCGGCACTGATGGCAGTCGCCGGACGCATGGCGCCGACCATTACCACCGGCTTGTCACTGTCGACGGTGAGATCCAGGAAGAAGCCGGTCTCCTCCAGCGTGTCGGTACCGTGGGTGATGACTACGCCGTGGGTGGCGTCCGTCGCGAGCTCTTCATTGATCGCCTTCGACAGCTTGAGCAGGATTTTCTGATCGATATTGCTGCTGCCGGTGTTGGCGATCTGTTCACCGGTCACCTCGGCGACATCGGCCAGTTCTGGTACGGCGTCCAGCAGCGCTTGCACCCCCAGGCTGCCGGATTCGTAGTTGGTGGTGTCCGTGGAGGAGGCAGAGTTACCCGCAATCGTGCCGCCGGTGGCATAGATCTTCACCCCCGGGTGTTCCGCGGCGTTGGCCTGAATGCCATAGGCCAGGGAACAGGCGGCGATCGAGATGGCAGCTACAAGGCGGCGGGGAGTCATGAAGTCAGCTGTTGTCATTATGGTGAGTCGCTCTGTCGTTGTTATGAGGGCAAATGAAGGTCGTGTCTCAATATTTCATTATTCATGAATAAGGAATATCTAAATTTAAGAGGTCAGTTCTCCTTGTCATCTTGTGTGGCGATTGATGCTCAGCATGGGGTGGAGGCGGGAGTCAGGCGGAAGGCTTCATCCCCCATCGAGTCAAGCAAGAAGCCGGCCAGTTCGTGACATGACACTGGCCGGTTTTCATCACGTCAGCGCCGCACCACCATCACTGCGCGGGTCGTGGGCCGCCTCGACCTGCCCATCCGGGTGGCGCATCACGGCGCCGGCGTGCCCCAGGGTGTCGCTGAAGGCCTCATCGAGGACTTCCACTTCGTGGCCCATGGCCGAGAGTGTCTGAGCCATTTCGCCCGCGAGGCGCGATTCGAGCTTGAGGCTGGTGCTGACATCGCCCCAGGTGCGGCCGAGCAGCCAGCGAGGCGCGCTGATCGCGGCCTGCAATGACATGCCGTGACGGGCGATGCGCGTGAAGACAGCCGCCTGAGTCTGCGGCTGGCCTTCACCGCCCATGGTGCCGAAGGCCATCACACGGCCATCATCGAAGCAGGCCAGTGACGGGTTGAGGGTATGGAAGGGCTTGCGGCCCGGTGCCAGGCTGCGCAGTCTGTCCGGCGACAGGTCGAACGCCAGCCCACGGTTCTGCCACATCACGCCGCTGCTGGGCAGCACCATGCCACTGCCGAATTCCCAATAGACGCTCTGGATGAAGCTGACGGTGGTGCCGTCACTGTCCGTCGCGCCCATCCAGATGGTGTCGCCTTCGGCGGGCTCGTGCGGCCAGCCCAGCGCGGACTGCATGTCGATCATCTCGGCCTGGCGGGCGAGGGCCTCCGGGGAGAGCTGTGCCTGTTGCGTGGCGATGCTGCCTTCGAGGCTATCCTCGAGCGCCCCCTCGATGCATTCCGGCGAGGTAATCAGGCTGTCGCGTACCAGGAAGGCGCGCTTGGTGGCTTCGATCAGCGCATGCAGGTGACGCGGTGTGTTGCCGTCCGCCTCGCTGATGCCATGCGTCGCGCTCAATGCATCGTAGAGCCCCAGAATCATCAGCGTCGCGAGGCCCTGGGTCGGTGCGGGCAGGTTGTATACCTCACTGTCACGCAAGCGGACCTTGAGCGGCGTGACGCGCTGGGCGCGATAGCCGTTGAGGTCTGCCAGGCGCAGCGGGCTACCGGCGGCTTCCAGTTCCTGTGCCATGCGCGTGGCAAGTTCACCACGATAGAAGTCATCGAGTCCGGCATCTGCCAGACGCGAGAGCGTCGCGGCCAGCGCCGGCTGACGCAGTCGTGCGCCTTCTTCCAGCGCGATCGGCTCACCTGACTCGCTCTGACCCAGATAGCGCTCAGCGAAGCCGGGCTGCTGCGAGAGCATGGCCAGGTGTTTTTCGCTGAGTGCCTTCTGACTGGCGCTGACGGCCACGCCATCATTGGCATGCCGGATGGCGTGGCCCAACAGTGTCGAAAGCGGCAGGGGCGAGCGCTCATCCGCTGAGGTCTCGGCAGAGAAGGCCAGCGCCTCCTGCCAACCGCCGATGGTGCCGGCCACCGTCAAGGCCGACAGCGGTCCGCGGGTCGGGATGCTGCTGCCGTTGGCCAGGGGAGCAGCATCCTCACTGTCAGCCGCATAGCCATGGCCGTGCTCGGCATAGAACTCTCGGCTGGCAAGCCCTGCCGCCGGGCCACAGGCATCGATCGCCAGCGGCGCCAGCCCCGGACGCTTGATCAGCCAGAAGCCGTCACCGCCGATGCCGTTCATGTGGGGGTAGACCACTGCGATGGTCGCTGCCATCGCGACCATCGCCTCGATGGCGTTGCCACCATCGCGCAGGATATCGCGGCCCGCTTGCGCCGCCAGATGATGGGGCGCGGCGCAGGCGCCGCCAAAACCACGTCGGGTATGAATCATGGCGTCTTGCTCCTGAGGATTCCGTTGTTGTTATTGAGCGTCCAGTGCGTCTCAGCTACCGGTGAACAGGTCGTAGAACATGCGCAGTGCCGTGAACATCAGGAAGATGGCGAAGACCTTCTTGAGCTTGGCGGCGTCCATCGCGTGGGCCAGCTTCGCACCGATCGGAGCACACAGCATGGTCGCCGGTACGATGGCGGCGAAGCCGAGCAGATTGACGTAGCCGATGGAGCCCGGCAGCAGGTTCGGTTCGCCGATGCCATTGAGCAGGAAGCTGGCGGTGCCCGGCAGGCTGATGACCAGACCCAGCGCCGCGCCCGTGCCGACGGCCAGGTGCATCGGGGTGCCCAGGGTGCTCAGGGTCGGCACGCTCAGAGTGCCGCCGCCGATGCCCATCAGCGTCGAGACGCCACCGATGAAGGTGCCCAGTGCGCCGCTGCCCAGCGGGCCCGGCAGGCCAGTGCCCAGCACGGTGGACTGACGGCGGAACATGTTGAGCGCGACCAGGAAGGCCACGGTGGCAAACAGCCCCATCAGTACCGCACCGCTGAACAGATTGGACAGCAGGCCGCCGATGATGACGCCGATGATCACGCCCGGCAGCAGGCGCTTGAGAATCGCCGGGTCCAGATTGCCCTTGGCGTAATGCGCCCTGGCCGACATGATCGAGGTGGGAATGATGGTTGCCAGTGAAGTGCCGACGGCCTGGTGCATGCGCACCGCTTCATCGACGCCCAGCAGGCTGAAGAGGTGAAAGAGCACGGGCACGATGACGATGCCGCCGCCGACCCCCAGCAGGCCGGCCATCACGCCGGCAATCATGCCGGTGACGATCAGTGCGGCGATCAGGCCGAGAATCCAGTGCAGTGGATAGGCTGAGAACAGTTCCATGGTGTTTCCTTGTCGTCCCCGTATGGCGCGGGGTGGTTCATTGCTGATGAAGGTTGCCGATGAACGCCATCGGCAGTCGATGCATGTCCCCGGAGCGTTGGCGGGGGTGCTGTCTCCAGGGAGGCGAGCCGGTGGGCAGGCCACAAGACATTACGCGTTGCTGAATTACCTTGCCAATGGCCTTTGCGCTGAATCACCACTCAAGTGTCTCGAGCGGCGCCGGTAGATGGCTGGCCGGCTTACCAACCGATCGCTTCCGGCAGCCAGGTAGCGAGCCCCGGGAAGCAGAACAGCAGCACGACTGCCGCAGCCTGCAGGCCCACGAAGGGCAGCACACCGAGATACAGATGGCGGGTGGTGACCTCGGGGGGAGCGACGCCCTTGAGGAAGAACAACGCCCAGCCAAAGGGCGGCGTCAGGAAGGACATCTGCAGATTCATCGCCACCAGCACGCCCAGCCACACCATGTCGGTGCCATAGCCGATGAAGACCGGCAGAAACATCGGCAGCGCGATATAGCTGATCTCGATCCACTCGAGGAAAAAGCCGAGCACGAACAGTATCACCATCAGGAAGATCAGCGCGCCCAGCTCGCCGCCCGGCAGCAGGTTGAACAGATCATGCACCATGTTCTCGCCGCCAAGGCCGCGGAAGGCCAGCGAGAAGGGCTGCGCGCACAGCAGGATGAAATAGACCATGGCGGTGATGGTCAGGGTCGAATGCAGACAGGCCTTGAGCATGGTGAAGTTGAGACGCCGCGCCAGCAGCGCGATCAGCATGCTGCCCAGCGCCCCCATCGAGGCCGCTTCGGTGGGAGCGGCCACGCCACCCAGAATCGAACCTAGCACCGCGAACACCAGCATCAGTGGCGGGATCACGCTACGCGCCAGATCACGCAGCAATTCCTTCATGCCACCGGCAGCGGCGCGCTCCTCTTCCGGGATGGCCGGGACGAGGTCCGGCTTCCACCAGCCCAGCACCAGCAGATAGACGATATAGATGACGGCGATGGCCAGCCCCGGCACGAAGGCGGCGGCAAACAGGGTGCCGACGGATTCGCCGAGAATTTCCGACAGCAGGATCAGCACCAGGCTCGGCGGAATGATCTGCCCCAGGGTGCCGGAGGCGCAGATGGTGGCCGAGGCCACGCCCGGGTGGTAGCCGCGGCGCAACAGGGTCGGCAGCGTCAGCATGCCGACGGTGACCACCGTCGCGCCGACGATGCCGGTGGAGGCGCCCATCAGCACGCCGACCAGGATGATCGCGATGCCCATGCCGCCATTGACGCCGCCCATGGCGCGCCCGATGGTCTCGAGCATGCCCTCGGCGACCCGCGATTTCTCGAGCATGACCCCCATGAAGACGAACAAGAGGATCGCCAGCAGGGTGTAGTTGGTGACCACGCCATAGAGACGGGCCGGCATCAGGCTGAACAGCAGCGGGCCAAAGCCCGCAAGCCCCGCCACGAAACCGGCCACGGCCAGGGAAATCGCGACCGGAATGCCGATCAGCATCAGGACCAGAAAACCGCCGATCATGGCCAGCGCGATCCACTCGTTCGGGCTCATGGCGTCACCTCGCGTTCCAGGTCACCGTCGACGGGCTTGCCGGACAGTACCAGCAGCGCGCGCAGGCAATCTGCCACGCCCTGCAGCGCAAGCGCGGCGAACCCGAGGGGAATGAAGGCCTTGAGCAGATAGCGATAGGGCAGGCCGCCGGGGTCGGGCGAGCCTTCCATCAGCTGCCAGGACTGCTCGGTGTAGCTCAGGCCCAGCCAGGCGATGGCGGCGCCGATGGCGATGGTCATCAGCGCACCGATCAGATCCACCAGCGCGCGGCCCTTGAGGGAGAAGCGGTCGTAGAAGACATCGACGCGAACGTCGGCGCGATGCTTGAGGGCGTAGGAGATGCCCAGCAGCGCGATGGGAGAAATCAGGTGCCACTCGAATTCCTGGAGTGGCACGGGGCTGATGCTGAAGAAGTAACGCAGCAGCACGTTACTGGCGACCAGCAACACGAGCGCCAACAGCGAGTAACGGGCAATGACGCCCAGTCGCTCGATGATGCCCTCGAGAAAATGGATGACGTACAGCATGGCATGGCCTCATGAACGCCACGACGGGACAGGTCGTGGCGTTGGACAGGGAAGCAGGAAGACGGAGAAAGGCGTTTGCGCTCAGGGCTTGTACCTTGAGTTCGCCCCCGCAGCGCAGCGAAGGGCGAGTTCATCGGGCGACGGGTCTGAACGCGAGACCCGAGTCGACAGGTGCGAGCCGCGAGACCCGAGACACCAGGCGTCAGAGCGCCAGGAAGGTCTTCTCGCTGACGGCGGCCCATTCCTTGTGCTGGTCGCGGAAGGCCATGAAGGACTCGTGGACGCGCGCGGTATCCGGATCGGCCGCCGCCATGTCGGTCAGCGTCTTCTCGGTGACTTCCTTCAGGCGCGCTACCACCGCGTCCGGCAGCGGCTGGGCGGTGACGCCTTCGTTGTCGACCAGGTCATTGAGCGCCTCGGCATTCACCGACTCGCACCAGGCCTGGCTCTCGACGTTGCACGCCTGGGCGGCGGCCTTGACGATGGCCTGCAGGTCTTCGGGCAGGCCCTCCCAGGCCGCCTTGTTGATCATCAGCTCGGTGACGTTGGTCGGCTCGTGCCAGCCGGTGGTGTAGTAATACTTGGCGGCCTTCTGCAGCCCCAGGCGGCGATCCTGATAGGGGCCGACGAACTCGGCGGCATCGATGACGCCACGTTCCAGCGCCGGGAAGATCTCTCCGCCGGGCAGCAGACGCACGGCCACGCCCAGTTCGGCGTAGACCTTGCCGGCCAGCCCCGGGATACGCATCTTCAGGCCCTTCAAATCCTCGACCGTATTGATCGGCTTGCGGAACCAGCCGGTCATCTGCACGCCGGTGTTGCCCATCGGGAAGGCGATCAGCCCCTTGGGAGCGTAGAGCTCATGCCACAGCTCCAGGCCGCCACCGTGATACAGCCAGGCATTCATGCCCTGGGTATTCATGCCGAAGGGCACGGTAGTGAAGTACTGGGCGGCGGGAATCTTGCCGGCCCAGAAGTAGGCATTGCCGGCGTTCATCTCCACCACGCCACTGGCGACGGCATTGAAGCCCTCCAGGGCCGGAATCAGCTCACCGGCCGCGAAGTGCTGGATCTTCATGCGCCCACCCGACATGGCCTCCACCTTGCGGCAGAAGTCGGTCGGACTGCCCGGGCCCTCGACATAGAAGGGCGAGCCCGGGCCGTAGGCATTGGTCATCTTCCATTGATAGGTCTTGTTGGATTCCGCGCGCACGATGGCGGGCGCACCCATCACGAGTCCAGCGGTAGAGGTTGCCAGTGCGGCACCCAGGAACTTGCGACGATCGAATGTCATGGGAGGATCTCCTGCGGACGGATGACCAGTAATGCCCTTGTGACAGACTGCTTTGAATGCTCTGTGTGAAAGAGTCTTCTGTCTCAAGGGGTGCCTGTACGGCATGCCGACATCGAGGCCGGCGATCTTGTTGTGTAGGTGTTTCTGCATGTTCTTGAGTAGCGTTGCCTGTCATTTGTCAGCCAGGAGGCTGCCATTTGTCAGTGGGCTACACGGATGACTCTGCAAGGCGTGTGCCATTTGGCGCGCAGGGAGATTTGTTCTTTATTTTCAATCGATTGTATGGAGATTCTGGACGCTGTGTTCCGCTGATGGAGCGTGAGTGCGCCCCTGGCGTTGCCCAAGTGAAACCGTGGCAGCGCTGATTGGCAAAGTTCAGGGCCTGACAAATGTCAGAAGATGACGCCTGTCGCGGCATTTGTTCACCGATAGCGACGGGGAGGGTGACATCTGGCTCACGAATGTGGGGTGGGGATGATCAATTGTCATGCTCGCGACCTGATGGTGCGCGCGATCGATCATGGTGCGCCTGGATAGGGGCGCTCAGAGTCGGTCAATCAGCGTCGGTCAATCAGAGCCGGTTCGCCCACCTCTAGTCTTCATGCGAGGCGCCACAGACGACAGTCTGACGGGTCGGTGGCATCATGCGGCTTTGTCCTGATGGAGCGTTAGATGTCACCTCATGAGCCTGAAGAGCCTACCGCCCGCTCGGAGTCTTCGCCTGCCGCCGTACCCACCTCCGTGACGAAGACTGCCGGGCCGCGCCTGCCCGTCAAGCCCGGGACGCCGGAAGGGGCACAGGTACCGCGCATCCTGCTGGTCGCCATCCTGGTGGTGATGGCGGTGCTTGCCTGGTGGGAAATGCCGCAGCAGTGGGCGCTGGATTTCCTCGACGCCACTCTGGGTCAGGCATTCAGTGCCTTCGCCATCGCCAAGGGCCTGAATGCGACCATCTCGGTACTGCAGTCCTCGACCATCGACCTGCAGGTGTTTCAGGTCTCGCCCGGGGAAGCGCTGGACCCCGCCAATGACATGATCGAGCGCTTCTCGTGGGTGATGTTCGCGGCGACCGGCTCGCTGGCGCTGCAGAAACTGCTGCTGGGCATTTCCGGCTCGCTGATCATCAAGGTATTCGCCAGCGGTGCCTGCCTGCTGGCAGCGCTGGGGCTGCTCACGGGGAGTCGCCAATCGGCCGATGGCGTGCATCCCCGTCAGCGCTGGTGGCAGGTGGCCATTCTGCGCGTGGCCCTGTGGGGCATCGCACTGCGCTTCGCGGTGCTGAGTGTCGCGCTGGCCAGCGGCGCTGCGGGTCAGGCCTTTCTCGATGACAGCCGCGATACCCAGATGGCGCAGCTGAGCGTGACGCAGCAGCAGCTGGCGGAAGTCGCCGACAAGCAGGTAGGTGGCGCGCACGAGGAGCGCAGCTGGTGGCAGCAGTTCAAGGGCAGCATGGAAGGTTGGGTCGGTGGGCCGATCACCAGTGTCACCCAGGGTTTTGATGCGATGACCGACAAGGTGATCGACCTCACCATGCTGTTCATCACCCAGACGGTGCTGTTCCCACTGGGCTTTCTGTGGGTCGTGCTACGGCTGCTGCGCGGGCTGGCAAGGTTGAAGTGACGCTTGCAGTGACGCTTACAGTGATATGTGAGGTGACGAGTGAAATGACGGCTCCGGCGCCGTCCGGGGCTGCGGCGTCAGAGACAGAGGCAGTGACAGAGACAGAGACGTCATAGCCGCGCGCCGCCACGCCGGTGCTTCACGCGGGTCATCAGCGACTTGCAGTCGACGGAGAGAATCTCGTCGCGATTGAAGATATGCGCGCGCACGAAGGCATCGAAGGCCTCGTAGCTGTCGGTGAGGGTGTGGATGTGCAGGCTTTTCAGGTCGCTCATGATATAGAGGCTGACCACCTCGACGCAGGCGGAAAGCTCCTCGGCGATGCGTTCGATGGCACTGGGGGCGACGGTCAGGTCCACGAAGGTGGAGATGCCCTTGCCGAGCTTGTCGGGGTTGATGACGGCGGTGAACTGTTCGATCACGCCGCTCTCGACCAGCGCCTGGACACGGCTGCGCGCATGGGCACGCGAAATGCCGAGCTTGCGGGCGATATCGGCGTAGGACATGCGACCGTCCTTGATCAGCAGGTTGAGCAGCTCACTGTCGGTGCGGTTGAGGTTCATGGGCCTGGGTCTCGACGGTCTTTGTTGTAGTGGTGCGCATGCCTTATCAAACCTGTGCGATCCGCACTTGTATAGTCCGACTTCCACCTCTGGCGAGGAGATACCGGCTCTGGAAACCACAACGGGACGCCAAGGCGTCCCGTTGTCATGTGCATGTTTAGAGCAGAAGCCTCAAGCGTCACTGATAGACGATCTCGCCCTGGGGCGCGTATGCCGCGACGTCGATCGGGCTCTGCTCGGCAAGGTAGGCCTTGAGCACATCGGCATCGACGAAGCCGGTATCCAGGTAACCCGGCAGCTCAGTGACCTTCGGATAGCCATCCCCTCCGGCGGCATTGAAGCTCGGGATGGTGAAGCGATACTGCGCGTCCATGGCCAATGGCTGGCCCTGAATCATCACGTCGGAGACGCTGCCTTCTGCGCGATTGACGCGCAGGCTGACGCCGGCGAACTGGGCATAGGCGCCGGAGTCCACCGGTTGGGTGGCCACCGCCTCGAGATACTCGAGTACCTCGTTGCCTGACATGGTCACGACCCCCACGGTGTTGCCGAAGGGCAGTACGGTCAGCACATCCTTGTAGGTGATCTCGCCCGCGGGCAGCGAGGCCCGCACGCCACCTGCGTTCATCACGCCGAAGTCGGCCTTGCCGGCCTGCATGGCGGCGGTGGCGATCAGGCGTCCCAGATTGGTCTGGGCAAAGCGCACCACGTCGCGCTCACCCTCCAGCCTGCCGTTGCTCTGCGCGACTGTGACGTTGAGCTGCGCCTGGCCCTTTTCCTGATAGGGGCGCAGGAATTCGCGCAGTTCGCTGTCCTCGGCAATTTCCTCTGCGACCAGCACCTTCCTGCGCTCGCCATTCTCTTCGACGGTCTTCTTGAGATTCACCGGAATCAGCTGATAGTTGACCATGGTCAGCTCGCCATTGCGGAACTCGTAATCGGCGCGTCCCACGTACTTGCCCCATTCATGCGCCTGCACGATGTAGGTGCCATTCTGGCGGTCCGGCTGGCAATCATCGCCGGGCGCAAAGTTCGCCATCCGGTTGGTGCCCTCCATGCAGACCGGCTCCTGGGAGTGGCCACCGACGATCATGTCCAGTTCGCCGTAGGGCAGATAGCGCGCCAGCGAGACATCGCCCGGCGCATTGATCCCATGCTCGGCATTCTGATAGTGGCCCATGTGGGTGACGGCGAAGATCAGGTCCGGCTGCTCATGCTCATTGAGCTCCTCGATGGCCTTGCGCGCCTCTTCCTTGGGGTCACGGAAGTCGAGATTGCTGAAGTATTCGGGGTTGCCGATGCGCACGGTGTCTTCGGTGGTCAGGCCGATCACCGCGATCTGGATGCCATGCTCATCGAAGATCTTCCAGGGCGCGAACAGCCGCTCGCCGCTGGTCTTGTCATAGATATTGGCGGCCAGCATCGGGAAATCGGCCCAGTCGCGTTGCTTGAGCAGCACCTCCAGCGGGTTGTCGAATTCATGGTTGCCCACCGCCATGGCGTCGTAGCCGATGCGGTTCATGCCCTTGAAGTCGGGTTCGGCCTGCTGGAGATCGGATTCCGGTACGCCGGTGTTGATGTCGCCACCCGACAGCAGCAGCACGCTGCCGCCTGCGGATTCCACCTCGGCGCGGATGCGGTCGATCAGCGTCTTGCGCGCCGACATGCCGTATTCGCCATCACTGCTCTGCCAGAAGCGACCGTGGTGGTCGTTGGTGTGCAGCACCGTCAGGTGGTAGGTGGTGTCGGCCTGCCATTCATGGCCCGCCTGGCTGGCACAGGCACTCAGCGTACTGAGCAGTGCAGCCCCCAGCAGGGCCTTCAGCGCCATGCGCGAGTGGGTAGGCGCGCGCAAGCCCGGCGCATTTGATGAGGTGAGTCGAGTGTTCAGCATGAGCGATACGTTCCTTGTGTCTGGCTCCGGTGCGCAATGGCGCGTTACAACCTGAAAGTGCTGATGGAAAGGGTACTGATTGCAAGAGTGCTGATTGTAAGAGTGTTGATGGTAAAACTGCTTGAAGGGTGGAGACGGCATGAACAACCCCATGCAGTCTGCCTCATTGCTGTGGAGATTGGATGACCGACACACGAAGTGCGAACTTTCTAGACCGACATGAAAAAACCGGCCAATGATGCGCCGGTTCTTTCATGTCTCATCGCTGCGCCTGCGGGTCAGGCGTGTTCCTGGTCCGCGCTGATGCTGTCGGTGGATTCACGCTCACTCGCCTTGGGATTGAACACCTCGGCGTCTTCCATCTTCGGCAGCAGCAGCTCGGCGATGATGGCGGTCAGCCCGCCCATGGTGATCGGCGAGCGCAGCGCATCGGCGAAGGCGCCCGGAATGGCGTTCAGCACATCCGGCACCATGCCGACGCCAAGTCCCAGCCCCAGGGCCAGCGCGATGATCATCATCTCGCGGCGCCCAATGGGCTGCGCCATCAGGATGCGGATGCCGGACACCGCGATCAGCGCGAACATCAGGGTGGTGGTGGCGCCGAGCACCGGACGCGGCATCTGGGTCAGCAGGGTGGCGATGAAGGGCGACAGGCCCAGCAGCAGCAGGAAGCCTGCCACGTAGCGGCCCACATGGCGGCTGGCGATGCCGGTCAGCTGGATCACGCCGGTGTTCTGGCTGAAGGTGGTGTTGGGGAAGGTGCCGGCCAGCGCGCCGAGCGCGGAATTCAGGCCATCGCCCAGCACGCCGCCGCGCAGACGCTTCTGGTGCAGCTCATCATCCACGGCGAGACCCGAGGCGCGTGCGCTGCCGGTGAGGTCACCGACCGTCTCGATGGCGGTGATCATGAAGATGAAGGCCACCGGCAGGAAGGCGGCCAGCGAGAAATCGAAGCCGGTATTCAGGGTCGCCGGATGCGGCAGGGCCAGCAGGGCGGCATCGGCCAGCTGCGGTGCATCATAGAGGCCACCGATGGCGGCGATGATGCAGCCGACGGCCATGCCGATGAAGATGGAGGCGATTCTCAGCCACGGGTGACGCGAGACCTGGCAGGCCAGCACCGTGATCAGCACACAACCGGCCAGTGCCAGATTGGCGGGCGCACCGAAGTCCTCGGCGCCGAAGCCGCCGCCGATGTCCGTCATGCCCACCTGGATCAGGCTCAGGCCGATCAGCATCACCACCACGCCGGTGACCACGGGCGTGATGACCCGCTTGAGCCACGGCAGCACCGTGCCCAGCGCCATCTCGATCAGGCTGCCCGCCAGGCAGGTGCCGAACAGCACCGCCAGTACCTGTTCGTCACTGGCATTCTGCGAACGAGCGATCAATCCGGCGGTGATCAGCGCGGAAACGAAGCTGAAACTGGTGCCTTGGATGCTCAACAGCCCTGAGCCGAACGGGCCGATGCGCTGGGACTGGATCCAGGTGGCGACCCCGGAGACCACCAGTGCCATCGACAGCAGGCTGGCGGTGTAGGCATCGAGGCCCAGCGCGCTGGTGATGATCAATGTCGGTGCAATGATACCGGCCAGACTGGCCAGCAGATGCTGGGCGCCGGCGAGGGCCGAGATGGGGACCGACGGGCAGCTTTCGAGGCCGAGCAGTGGTTCGTCGATCCCCTTGGAATCGGAAGAGGATTGGCTCATGTGACGCTCCTTGTTCTGCTCGCGGTGCAATGGCGAAAATGGTGTCGGGCACTGGAGTGTTCAGCGCGGGCAGCCAATTATAAGCAAGATGTGAACCAAGTTCAGTGCTCGTATCGATTTTTCCATTACTTGTTGCGTGTCCCGCGGCCAGGCCAGCGGATGAGAAGGCCAAGCCCGTGTACCACAAACGCAAGATCCCCGCCGGGCGTCATGCCCGGCGGGGATCGGTCTTTGCTCTCGCGGCGCCTTGTCTGAGCGAAGGTACGCCCAGCGGCTCAGCGGCTCAGCGGCTCAGGGCGTCAGCAGGCGCTGGATATTGAGGCTGATCTCGCCTTCGCCGAAGGTGCTCAAAAAGCCCTGGAAGTGCTCGGTGGCCACGTGGGCTTCGATGGCGTCTTCATCCCACCATTCTTCCAGAACCACGAAGTCGCCTTCCGGTACCGGCTCACCTTCCGCGACGTTCTTGTCGATCGCGAAGAATTCGTACTGCAGGCAGCCCTTGTCGGACTGGCTCTTCTCGACCAGTTCGGCGAGAGCATCGCGTGCCTTGTCCTGCTGGTCGGCGGGGAAGGTCAGTGTCGCGATAAGCTTGATGGACATGGCATGAATCCTGTCGTGGGCGTAAGAAGTGGACGTAACAGATGGGAGAAACGAATCAGGCACGTAAGCCGGCCATCGCCGCCGGGAATGCACTGCGCTGGCCTGCCTCGAAAAGGTGGCATGTCCGCCATCGGGATGCAATGCGGCGGGCACGGGCGGCGACTTGCCCCCCCGTGCCCGCCGTTGGCCCGCAAGGCGGACACGTCGATGTCTTGCGGACAGCTGCTGTGAACAGATCTTCAGAATCCGCTCTTGAGCGCGAGCTGCTGAGAGCCCGGCCTTGAGAGCGAGCCTTACAGGCGAGTGAAGATCTCGTCTGCCGGCAGACGGGACTTGGGCAGCTCGGCATTGAAATCGTCAGCGGCGCGGTAACCCAGGCTCACGGCGACCAGGGCGTTGAAGCCTTTCTCGCGCAGGCCGAATTCCGCATCCAGCGCCACCGGGTCGATGCCTTCCAGCGGCACCGCATCGATGTTCAGGCTGGAGGCCGCATACAGCAGGCTGCCGTAGTTGAGGTAAACCTGCTTGTCCATCCAGTGCTGCAGGTCCTTGAGGTCATGACGGTGCAGGTCGATGAACAGACGACGCGCGCCGTCCATCATCGCGCTGAACTCGTCATCCTTCTTGAAGCGGCCATCAGACGCTTCGGTGTCCAGCAGGTGGTTCAGGTAGTCGTCGTCCAAGGTGGAGCGAGTGCAGAACAGCACGACGTGAGACGCATTGGTGATCTTCGGCGAGTTGAAGGCGTACTTGTCATCGGTTCCGGCGCGCGCGAAGCGCTGCTTGGCATCGTCGGATTCCAGCACCAGGAAGTGCCACGGCTGGGAATTGACGCTGGAGGCGCTCAGGCGCATCACGTTTTCCAGTTCCTGCCAGTCGGCGGCGCTGATCTTGCGTGCCGGATCGAAGGCCTTGGTGGAATAACGACGTTGCATGATGGCGGTGGGAGTCATGATGATGGTCCTCGTAGTGGCAGGCCAGTCGCTGAGCGTCCATGACCTTTTGGAAGAAGATGTCGCCATCATAGCGAGTGGATTCAGCGTTGAGTATCCGCGTTGCGCGCATCTTTAAGATGAAAAAATGGCACCAATCCTGAGAATTGGTGCCATATGTCAATTACTTGTCATCGCTGTGATGCTTTCATGGCATTAATGCTGCGGCAGGCTCTCTGGATGGCGTCTCAGAAGAAGCACTCAGCATCAGGCTGTGCAGCTTGCGGCACTGGCCCGCCACATGGACTTCGCGTATCACGCGGTCGTCGCCCAGCATCATCAATGCGAACAGCACCTCCTGAAGCGACACCTGCGTGGACTGACCCCAACGAGTGCGCCGTGCCAGCAAGGGCGTGGCAGCGGGGTCGAGCAGGATGACATCGGCTTCCATGCCCGGACGCAGGTTGCCGACCTTGTCTTGCAGGCGCATGGCGCGCGCATTGCCCAGTGTCAGTTGATAGAAGCCCTGCCAGGGCGTCAGCGGTTGATTGGCGCGTGTCTCAAGCCCCGCCACATCATGGGCGACCGCGCCGTGAAGCTGGCCGACCTGATAGGCGGCCTTGAGGCTCTCCAGCTGACACAGGCTGGAGCCACCGCCGACATCGGTGGCGATGCTGATGTTCATGCCCATGGCGCGGGCACTGGCGCGATCGAAGAGTCCGCTGCCGAGAAACAGGTTGGAGGTCGGGCAGAAGGCGATGCTGGCGCCACGATCCGCGATGCGCTGACGCATGCCATCGTCCAGGTGGATGCCGTGGGCGAAGGTGGTGCGCTCATGGCTCAGGCCGACATCCTCATAGACCGCCAGATAATCCCGAGCGTCGGGGAACAGCTCGGCGACCCACTTCACCTCATCGAGATTCTCGGCCAGATGGGTCTGCAGGTGCAGGTCCGGCTGGCTCTTGAGCAGTTGGCCGGCAGCATCGAGTTGCTCGGGCGTGGAGGTCGGCGCGAAGCGCGGCGTCAGCACATAGCCGAGGCGGTCACGCCCGTGCCAGTCGGCGATCAGGCGCTCGTCGTCCTTGAGCGCGGCGACCCCGGAGTCCAGCAGTTCGGGCGGGGCGTTGCGGTCCATCATCACGCGCCCGGCGTGTACGCGCATGTCGCGAGCGCGAGCGGCCCGGAACAGGGCATCGGCACTGGTGGCATGTGAGGTGGCGAACACCTGGGCGCTGGTCGAGCCATGACACAGCAGCGCATCGAGGAAGGCATCGGCGACCTCGGCGGCATGTGCGGGGTCGGCGAAGCGCTGCTCGGCGGGGAAGGTGTAGGTGTTCAGCCAGTCGATCAGGCAGTGGCCGTAGCTTGCGATGATATCCAGCTGCGGGAAGTGCACATGGGTATCGATGAATCCCGGCATCATCAGGCCTTCGACGTTGCGCGGCGGAGACAGGCGCATCAGCTCGCCCACGGCCTCATGCCGGGCAAGTGAATGATGATCCCCCACGGCGACCACATGGCCTGCATGCATCACCAGCAGCGCATCGGCGTAGTGTTCGACGGCGCGTGCCAGGGTCGCCGCCATGTCAGAGGCTCGTGTGCCTCCCTTATCGCTGCCATCGCTCGAGGCCGCCTCACTCAGCATGGCGTCTTCAGGGTCGGCGACGAAATGCAGCAGTGCTCCACGCAGCAGGCTGACGCAGGAAGCGTCCTTGGCGGCCGCGCGCAGGGCTGCCGTCAGGCGCTGCTCATCCAGGTGGCAGGCCGCAGTGTGCGACGTGTCTTGGTCAGTCATCATTCGGCCTTCTGTGTCGTTTCTGTCTGGTGCATCGCGTCAGGGGCAAAATGGGCGCGCAGCTGGCGGGCACCCTGACGCGTCAGCCCATGGCTGTCCAGTGACGTACCTTGAATTGACGTGCCATGTCCGGTGACCTTGTCGGGCGAGTTCACGGCCGCTTCGTCACTGCGCCGCGCCTCGATCTGCAGCAGTTCCGCGACGACGCCAATCGCGATCTCCTCAGGGCGTTTGCCGGGAATGCCGGGCACGCCGATCGGGCAACGAACGCGGGCGATCTGATGCTCCGCGAGATCGCCGCGCAGGCGCTGGCGAAAGCGCGCCCACTTGCTGCTGGAGCCGATCAGCCCCAGCGAGGCCAGGTCATCTCGTGGTGCGAGCGCGGCGACCAGCGCCTGGTCCTCGACATGGTCATGGGTCAATACCAGCACATGGCTGCCCGCCATCACGGGTAGTGATTCACTGGCGGGCGCGGCTTTCGCGGTCGGCGGCTCGGTCAGGATATTGAACGCCTGACGCGCTACACGCCCCTCACAACCCGCGGGGGTCGTGGCGGCCGTGAGCTGCTCGGGGCGTGAGTCCCGCCAGTCGATCTGCCAGCCCAGCGGTGCCAGCAGCGTGACGATCGCCTGACCGACATGGCCGGCGCCGAACAGGGCCAGCCGTGGCGCAAGTGCCGGGTACAGCTCGATCAGCACCTGCACATGGCCGCCGCAGCATTGCTGGACATGCTGGCCGAGCGCGATTTCCTCGAGCAGGCAGCCTGACTGCCCTTGGGCCAGCCTCTCGCGGGCGCGCTCCACCACCAGCTGCTCCAGCCGTCCACCACCGAGGCTGTCGTGCAGCGTATCAGGGGTGATCAGCATCTTGCTGCCGGCACCACGCGGTGCAGAACCCGCCACCGTTACCACGGTGGCCAGTGCATGCGCCGTCAGCGCTGCCTGGGCCTCGGCGAGCGCCTGATACCAGCGGGCACTCATGACGGCACCTGCGTTGGCTCTGCGCCAGCAGTGTCGTGCTGCTCCTGCCAGTCACGCTGTTCGCGCGCCGCCAGCATCACGCGCTCCGGCGTGGCTGGGGTATCCAGGCGCACCGCGCGGCGATAGTCGGTCAGCGAGGCCAGCGCATCGCGCAGCGCCGCCCACACGCTGATGGCGAGCATGAAGGGCGGCTCGCCGACCGCCTTGGAGCGGTAGATGCTGGCGGCCGAGTTGGGATGTCCCTCCAGCAGGCGTACCTTGAGCGCGCCGGCCGGCACGTCACTGATCGCCGGAATCTTGTAGGTCGCCGGGCCATCGGTGAGCAGCCGGCCATCCTCGTTCCACTTGAGCTCCTCCGTCGTCAGCCAGCCCATGCCCTGCACGAAGCCACCCTCGATCTGACCGATGTCGATGGCTGGATTGAGCGAATCACCGACATCATGCAGGATCTCGGCGCTTTCCAGACGGTATTCACCACTCAGCGTATCGACGACCACTTCGCACAGCGCCGCGCCGAAGGCGTAGTAGTAGAAGGGGTGGCCGGTGCCGCTGGCGCGATCGTAATGGATATCCGGGGTGGCATAGAAGCCCTTCTCGGACAGTGAGATGCGTTCCAGATACGCCGCCTGGATCAGCTCGCCCCAGGTCATCAGCACACCGCTCGGGCCATGCAGCTCACCATCCGTGAGGCTCAGGCTGACGCGTGGCTGGGCGAGATGCTCGGCGGCGAAGTCGAGCAGGCGCATCTTGAGGCGCAGGCAGGCATCACGCGTCGCCATGCCGTTGAGGTCCGCGCCGGAGCTTGCCGCCGTCGGCGAGGTGTTGGGCACCTTGTCGGTGCGGGTGGCGGTGATGCGCACCTTGTCCACGCTCAGCCCCAGTTCACGCGCCGCGACCTGGGTGATCTTGGTGTGCAGGCCCTGGCCCATCTCGGTGCCGCCGTGATTCACCTGCACGCTGCCATCGGTGTAGACATGCACCAGGGCGCCTGCCTGATTGAGGTGCTTGGCGGTGAAGGAGATGCCGAACTTGACCGGTGTCAGCGCCAGCCCCTTCCTGACCACCGGATTGGCGGCATTGAAGGCACGTATCTCGGCGCGGCGCGCCCAGTAGCGGCCACTGTCCTCGAGCTGATCGATCAGGGTCGCCAGCAGCGGGTGCTGATTGACGTGTTGGCCATAGTGCGTGGTCTCACGGCCTTCGCAGTAGAGATTGCGCTTGCGGATCTCCAGCGGGTCACGCCCCAGACGCCGGGCGATATCCTCCATCGCGGATTCGACCGCCAACATGCCCTGAGGGCCGCCAAAACCGCGGAAGGCGGTATTGGACGCCACATTGGTGCGTGCGCGAATGCCGCGCACGTGGGCATTCCCCAGGTAGTAGGCGTTGTCGGCATGGAACATGGCGCGATCGACGATGGCATCCGACAGGTCCGGCGAGTGGCCGCAGTCGCCGGTCAGCTCGATGATGGCGGACTCGATGCGCCCGCTGTCATCGACGCCGAATTCATAGCGATGGTGGAAAGGGTGGCGCTTGCCGGTCAGACGCATGTCATCTGCGCGTGCCAGTCGCAGGCGTGCCGCGCGGCCCGTGCGCCGGGCGACCATCGCGGCCAGACAGGCCACCGGTGCGGCCTGGGTTTCCTTGCCACCGAAGCCGCCTCCCATGCGGCGGGTCTCCACCGTGACGGCGTGGAAGGGCACGCCGAGCACTTCGGCAATCAGCTTCTGGACTTCGCTGGGGTGCTGGGAGGAGCTGTGCACCAGCATCTCGTCATCTTCGCCGGGCAAGGCCAGTGCGGCCTGACTTTCCAGATAGAAGTGTTCCTGGCCGCCGCTTTCCAGCTCACCGCTCAGTTGCCAGGCGGATTTGGTGAGCTTGGTGCTGATGCTGTCGAGATCGCCGGCGCGGCCATTGGCGAGCCGTGCCTGGGTGTGGGTCGGGCGCACCAGATCACCGCGGCTGGCCGCCTCGCGCGGGTCCAGGCACACCGGCAGGGGCGTGGTGGCGACCTTGGCCAGTCGCGCGGCCTGACGTGCCGCGCGCTCGCTGTCGGCGGCGACCACGAAGAGTGCCTGACCATGATGGCTGATGATGTCACTGACCAGCAGCGGGTCGCCGGGGAAGACCGGCCCGACATCGCTGTGACCGGGGATGTCGGCGGCGCTGAGCACGCAGACCACGCCGGGGGCACGGCGCACCGCTTCGAGATCCAGCGCATCCAGAGTGGCGTGCGCGACCTCACTCATGCCGATGGCCAGATGCAGCGTGCCGGTGGGCAGTGGCAGGTCATCCACATAGCGCGCCGAACCGCTGACATGGCGCTGGGCACTTTCATGCTGACGTGACTGGAGAACGGGGGCGGCCGGCGCGGCGCTGGCGTCGGACTCAAGACTGTGCAAGGTACGCATCGAGGCTCTCCAGTGGCGTGAGGGAAGTCGTGGGCTGGCGCTCATTCAGGATGCGCTGGGCCACGCGGGGAATCAGATGGCTGGCGGCCAGCAGGCGATACTCGCGTGAGCCGCGCACGTCACTGAGCGGTGAGAAATCAGCCTGCACGGCCTGTTCGATCTGCTGACGAGTCTGCGCCGTCAGTCTGGCGGGAGTGAGAGATTCCAGCGCTTGCAGCGTCAGCAGTGCTTCAAGGTGCGGGGCGCGGGCCGGAACCCCGGCCATGCCGCCGAAGGCCACCCGCCAGTGTTGCGCGCGCCCGCTGGCATCCCGCCGCCAGGCGAAGACGCCGAGCAGGGTGGAGATGTCATCATCACGCCGCTTGGACAGCTTGTGCACCGCCAGTCGCTGGTTGGGCAGCGGGCGCGGCAGGAAGACGGAGTGGATGATCTCGTCCGGCATCAGCTGGGTACGCTTGTAGTCGAGGAAGTAGTCCTCGAGCTTCAGAATGCGCTCATTGTCCTGGCTCATCAGCTGGAGATAGGCGTCCAGCGCGATCAGCAGCGGCGGCATGTCACCGATGGGCGAGGCATTGCCGATATTGCCGCCCAGGGTGCCACGATGGCGGATCTGCTCGCTGCCCAGTCGCGTGAGCAGCTCCGCGCCATCCGGGTAATGTTCCCGCAGCAGCGGCATCAGCTGGTGATAGCTGACCGCTGCCCCGATCCACCAGCCTGCCTGACCGGCGTGCTCGCCTTCCTCTATCTTGCCAAGCGCCGCGACCTGGGTGGTGTCGATCAAGGCCGGGAAGTCGCGCAGGCGCTGGGTGTGCTCCAGCATCAGGTCCGTGCCACCGGCGATCAGCGCGGCATCCGGGCGCTCGGCGCGCAGCGCCAGCAGGGCCTGCAAGGTGACCGGCCGATAGAAGCGGCCGGTGTCTCGATCATCATCAGGGGCGGTGTCGTGCGCTTTCGTTGTGCTCACGCCAGCGTCCTGCAGGCTGGCTGGCCCGAATTCGCCTTGCAGCAGACGGTGAGCGGCCTCGCGGATCGGGCGATAGCCGGTGCAGCGGCACAGGTTGCCGCCCAGTGCATGATCGATCATGGTGTCGCGCTGTCTGGCATCGATCACTTCGCCCTGATCGATCTGGCGCTGATGACGGGCATGCAGCACAGCAAGACTCATGGCGATGCCCGGGGTGCAGAAACCGCATTGACTGGCATGGGTGCTGACCAATGCCTGCTGCACTGCCGAGAGGGTTGGCGCCTGGCTGGCATCCGCCAATCCCTCGACGGTGATCAAGTCGCAGCCGGCCAGCTGGTGGGCGGGCATCAGGCAAGCATTGGCGGTGCTCACATTGTGGCCCGGCCCCTGCAAGGCAATGGTGCAGGCGCCGCAGTCGCCGGAGGCACAGCCTTCCTTGGTGCCGTCTTGCCCAAGTGAGGTGCGTAGCACTTCGAGTACGCTCGTTCCCGGTGCAGGTGAGGGCAGTCGGCACGCGCGCCCGTTCAAGGTGAAGTCGATCATGCGGGCATCCTGTCAGGTCGTATTGTCATTGTGGTGCCTTGTTGCGTACAGCGTGGTTCCAACGCTCAAGTCCTCTGTTCTACGCTGCCGGCGGGCTGGGCTGTCTTGCCAGCGGGCCTGTTCTATCTAGGCGGCGAGCGTTGGTCTGCAGGCTGTTGTCTCTATCAATGTAACAGGTCGTATTGTGATTCCTGCAAGAATCTGACCAAATGGTCAGTGCATGTTGTGGTATTTTGTTCGCCGGTGTCTCAACGGGCTGTTTTCACTGCTGTTCCAACGCCACGTGATAGTCGCTTGACCAGAGCCTCCTGCTTGCGCACATCGCCGCTGATAGGCGAGTGAGACAGACAGGGGGCTGTCGCCAAGAGACTCGAATGCTTTTTTCTGACCTGATGAGTGATGCCGATGCCCGCGGATTCTCCTTCTTCCCTTTATGCTGAAGTCCGTCGTACCCGTAGCGCGGAATTGAGCGTGCCGCCTGCCAGCTCTCCGCGTGAGCAAGCCGAGAGCCGTATTCTCGAGGCCGCCGAATGTGTATTCGCCTGTCACGGTTATCGCGGCAGCACCTTGAAGCAGATTGCGGAAGTGGCCGAGTTGCCCAAGGCCAATCTGCTCTATTATTTCGGCTCCAAGGAGAAGCTCTACGTTCACCTGCTGGAGCAGACCCTGACGCGCTGGAATGCCTCGCTCGAGGATATCTCGCCTGATGACGAGCCGCGTGAGGTGTTGGAGGCGCTGGTGCGCGTGAAACTCAAGCTGGCACGCCAGGCACCGCAGGCCTCGCGTCTGTTCGCGGCGGAGGTGATCAGCGGGGCGCCTTTCCTGCGCGATTATCTCAGTGGCGACCTGCGTGACTGGGTACAGGCGCGCTGCGATGTCATGAAGGCCTGGATGGCCGCGGGCAAACTGCGTGAGGCGGAGCCGATGTGGGTGATCTACCTCATCTGGTCCACCACTCAGCATTACGCGGATTTCGCCGCCCAGATCGATCAGCTGGGGGGAGCGCCGCAGAGCGATGAAGACTGGGAGCAGCTGGCGGATTTCGTGGCCAGCACGCTATGTGATGGTCTGTGCCCGCGACAGTCGTGAGCGGCATGAGCGCTTGAGCGGCTGAGCGCTTGAGCCGGCGGGTTCAGCGCTCTGTCAGTTGCCAGTTGTCAGCTGTCTGTTGTCAGTACCTCGCCGCACAGCAAAAAGCCCGCCCCGGATTCCGGGGCGGGCTTTTGGGTTCTTGAGTCTAGAGTCGTTCTTGCGTCGCTCGCTCTTGTGTCATTCTGGAACAGCGAAGGAAACCGCCATCAGGTGGTCAGCTCGCCATCTCCAAGGGCATGCCGGGATCGTGATCCAGCATGGCTTCTTCCTCTTGCTTGGCCCCCGACAACTCGGCTTTCTCCAATTGAGAGACATCGCAGTGTTGATGCATCTGCCAGCCATCGCGGGCATCGTCGGCCAGGTAGATCAGCGCGGCATCGGCGCTGGCCCACAGACGCGCGAGGTCACGTTGGTGGCGGGTGCGGTTGGCCAGCGGCAGTGCATCGGCGGTGACCACCACCACCGGCGCCTTGCGCAGCCAGCGCGGCGCATGACTCGGCCAGCTGTGATGCACGGCGTCCAGCCAGGGCGCCTGGGGATGACCGGGCGATGACTGCCAGCGCCAGCCACGCCCGACTTCGGTGATCCCGCGCGCCGTCCAGATCAGGCTGCGGCGCGGCAGCTGCGCCTCCAGGCTTTTCAGCAACGCATCGTCGCTATCCGTCAGCGGCTGGATGGCTCCTGACATCATGCTCAGATACTCACCAGCATGCTGGCCGGCGGTCAGTTCCAGCTTGATGCGAGGCGCCGGGGCGAGGGCGATGCTGTTCTCCAGCGGTATGTGCATGCCGCATTCCATGCCGATGGTATAGACGCTCATGCCAGCATTCCTCGACGCGTCATGCTCTGACGCAGCAGGGTGTGGTGGCGGTGCATCGCCTCCCAGTCAGCGTGAGCCTTGTGATTGATGTCAGGATTGAAGACGGCTTTCTGCTGCGCGATAGGCGATGCTGTTGGAGTCGATGTCTCGGCTGAGGCCTGGGCCGCCACGGCCGAGGCGGCAATGTCAGCCTGGCTGCGCGTGTCGTGGGCCGGTGAAGGCGTCGTGGGGGCCGCCGTTGCCTTCAGGCTCAGCGGCGGTGCCTCGTAGCCCATCGCCATCACGCCCAGCAATTGAGCGGACTGGGCATTGGCGACATCCTGGGTGGCGCTGCTAGAGCGCGGCAAGAGGGTGAATGTCTGTGTTGTGACCTTGGCTGTCATGGCTCGGCAGGTATCGAGGAGGGCAGTCATCGTTGAGGTGGCCATGAGAATGCTCCTTGCGCATCGCGAGCGCTTTATCGGGAATATTGCAGTCCGGCAAGGGTCGTTGGCGTTACTGCGCGGCGTATGACCTGTCGGCTGGCTAGTCTTGATCAAGCGGCTTGCGTGCCGATTTGATGTGATGAACAGTAAAAACAGTCGCTTGTGTCTGTGGTGCTGTGAGGATGGTTGGCGTCGTGAAGCGCTTGAGAGCGTCAGAGGCGTTCAGGATGAGGAAAAAGCGCTCATCGCGAGGGTTACGCCTTTCGTCTATGCACTGTCAGTCAGCACCTGGCCCAGGCTTTGCACTGTCTTGATGCAATCGTTGATGCAATCGTTGCTCTGCGCTCACGCAGAATCTTTTCAGGAGTGTGTCTTCATGCCACGAGCGCCCATAGATCACAGCGCGCCCCCCGAGGATGACGTGTCCGGTGAATCCCGGGCAGTGCACCCGGATGGGGAAGCGCCTGCCCCCGAAGCCGATGCCACCGTCAATCTTGCTACCAGCCCCGCTCGCCATGCCGCAAGGCAGGGCACTAGGAGCCTGAGTCTGCATCAGCGTCTGACCCGTTCGCTTGAGGAGCTCACCCCGAATGAGCAGCGCATCGCGCGCTTTCTGCTCGCGCATCAGGATGAACTGGCGCTATACAACGCCGCGGAACTGTCACGCCTGACCGACGTCTCCAAGGCGACGGTCAGCCGCCTGTTCCGCCGTCTTGGCTATCAGGACTTCCGTGAAGCGCGGGACCAGGCACGCAGTCTGCGTCAATCGGGTGTCCCGGTGGCGGCAGCGCCGACGGCAGACCATCACCAGCGTCACTATGAGCAGGAGTGTCGCAACCTGCGTCAGGCGCTGGCGGCGCTGGACATGCTCGATATGGAGGCCTTGAGCAGCGCTCTGGCCAAGGCCGAGCGGCTGCAGATCATCGGCTTTCGCAATGCCTATCCACTGGCGCTGCACCTGCGCCAGCAGTTGCTGCAGTTGCGCGAGCAGGTGGCGGTGTTGCCGCAACCCGGCCAATCACTCGGCGAGGAGGTAGCACGCCTGGATGCCGATGACGCCGTGGTGGTATTCGCCATGCGCCGGCGACCGCAGGGGCTGGCACGATTGCTTGAATGGCTGGGGCAGGCGCCCTGTACGGTGCTGCTGGTCTGCGATGACAGCCTGAGCAGCATTCCCGCCGGTATCGAGCATGTCCTGCGCTGCCCGTTGGACAGCGTCAGCGCCTTCGATAGCTACGCCGCAGCCATGAGCCAGATCAACCTGCTGGCCACGCGCCTGCTGCATGACGATCTCGTCGGCGGGCGCAGTCAGATACGCCGCGTGACCGATACCTTCGATGCGCTGGAGGAACTGGGCGACGGCTGATCGTCCAGCTTGAAGTGCTCCTGCCTTTTCTTTCTCCCTCTCCCTCTCTATCCCCCTGTGGGCCGCCAGCCTTGCCTCTGATCTGTGCGGCGGCCCGATTCGACTCGCCGCGCTCTGCGCACCCGCAGGGCGCATATGCCTCGCTGACTGCACCATCTGCTGCCATATCGCTGGTGTCGGCGCCCTGATCTCGCCGCCCGGCGAGGGCGTCATCCGCGATTTCGCCTCACGCAGACGTGTATCGCTTCTTCACGTTGCTGCTCGCTGTTTTGCTTTCGGGCGCGTGCTCAAGCGCTTTATCAAGCCCCTGCTCAGGCGTGTGAGCCGCAGGTGACTCTGCGCTGCCTGCAATTCGATCACCTTATTGGGCTTGTAACGAAAGTTTTGGCACACCTGTTGCAGAGATTGATAAGAGAATCACTTGTTTCATTGGTCAGGTTCTGAAGACGAATGGGGCAGGGAGTCACTGGATCTGACTCGGCGAGACACTCGGCAAGAAACACGGCGGGACGATCAACAACAACCAACAACAATTCATTGCCGCAAGGCACCAGGTGTAGACGAGTCGTCCTCGCATCAGCGCCTGGCATTGACGGATACCGGAGTCGACCGATGAGCAAGCGTCACGAGAGCAAGGCCCAGCAGCGCGCCACACGGACAGGCAACAAGCAGCGTCTTGGCAACTGGGTCCGCAAGGGAATATTGCTGGCCCTGTGGGGCACGTTGGCGTCCACCGCCTTGAGCGCACACGCGGATGCACTGAGTGACATCAAAGATAGCGGGGTGCTGAAAGTGGCGGTGCCACAGGACTTCCCGCCCTTCGGCTCGGTCGGCCCGGACCTCAAGCCGCGTGGCTACGATATCGACATGGCGCGCTATCTGGCAGACGAGATGGAGGTGAAGCTTGAGCTGGTGCCGGTCACCTCGGCCAATCGCATTCCTTACCTGCAGACCCGCAAGGTCGATCTGGTGATCTCGAGCCTGGGCAAGAATCCGGAGCGTGAGAAGGCGATCGATTTCTCCGATGCCTATGCGCCGTTCTTCCTCGGCGTGTTCGGCGAGAAGGGCAGTGAGGTGGACTCCGCGCAAGGACTGAGCGAGAAGACCATCGGCGTGACACGTGGCTCAGTGGAAGACATGGAGCTCAGCAAGGTGGCACCGGAATCGACCACCGTGAAGCGCTTCGAAGACAACAACACGACCTTGTCGGCCTTCCTGTCAGGGCAGGTCGAGATGATCGCCACCGGCAATCTCGTCACCGCCGCCATCGCCGAACGCAATCCCGCCCGCGTGCCGGTCAGCGTGCTGCCGCTCAAGAATTCTCCCTGCTATGTGGGCATGCGTCATGACACGCCGGCGCTCAAGGCGCGCGTGAATGAGCTGATCGCCCAGGGAATCGAGGATGGCACGCTCAATACGCTCTCCGAGACCTGGTTCAAGGCGCCGCTGCCGTCACTGGATGCCTGACTCGAGACGTCACACGTCTGATCCCTTTGCCCGTGAGGCTTGATCGATGAACTATCTCCCGGATTTTCCGCGCCTGTTGCCGTTTCTGCCCGACCTGCTGGCCGGGCTGATGACGACGGTCTGGCTGACGGCGCTGACCACCACGCTGGGGATACTCGGCGCGGTGCTGTGTGTCTGGCAGCGCCATCGTGCGCCGACCAGCCTCTTCAGCCGGCTGCTGGGCATGCTGGTGGAGCTGCTGCGCAACACGCCCTTCATCGTCCAGCTGTTCTTCATCTTCTTCGGTCTGCCGGCGCTGGGGCTGTCACTCAGCGCCGAGATGGCCGCGGTAATCGCGATGACACTCAACCTGGCGGCCTACAGCAGTGAAATCCTGCGTGCCGGGGTCGATGCCACCGGTCGCGGCCAGTGGGAAGCCGGGCGGGCACTGGGCCTCACCCGCTGGCAGAGCTATCGCCATGTGGTGCTGATGCCGGCGCTGGAACGCATGTATCCGGCGCTGACCAGCCAGTGCGTGATCGTGATGCTGGGCTCCGCCGTGGTCTCCCAGATCAGCGTGGCGGACCTGACCTTCGCGGCCAACTTCATCCAGTCACGTACCTTCCTGAGCTTCGAGAGCTACGTGGTGACGGCGGGCATGTACCTGCTGTTGGCCATCGCGATGCGCGCCTTGCTCAACCGCATCGGGCGTCGTCTGTTCGGCTTTCGCCACCTGACGCCGGCCCCGCGTAGCCGTCTGTCTTCTCATGTCCTGAAAGAGGCCCACTCATGATCGATTTCACGCTGTGGGACATTCTGCGCAACCTGTTGCTGGCGGCGCGCTGGACACTGGCGCTGTCCCTGATCGCCTTCATCGGCGGCAGTCTGGTCGGGCTGGCGCTGACCTTTCTGCGCCTGACCCGCTGGCCGGGGGCGGCGCTCTTCTGTCGTCTCTATACCGAGCTGTTCCAGGGCACGCCGCTGTTGATGCAGCTGTTCCTGGCCTTCTTCGGCGTGGCGATCTTCGGACTGGATGTCTCGGCCTGGACGGCGGCGGCCGTGGCGCTGACGCTGTTCAGCAGCGCCTTCCTGCACGACATTTGGCGCGGCTGTGTCGAGGCGGTGCCCAAGGGGCAGTGGGAAGGGGCGCGGGTGCTGGGGCTCGGCTACCTGAAGACCATGCGCCACATCATCCTGCCGCAGGCGCTGCGCATGGCCATCGCGCCGACCGTCGGCTTCTCGGTGCAGATCATCAAGGGCACCGCGCTTGCCTCGGTGATCGGCTTCGTCGAACTGACCAAGGCCGGCACCATGCTCAACAACGCCACCCTGGAACCCTTCACCGTCTTCGCGCTGGTCGCGTTACTGTATTTCGCCATGTGCTATCCGCTGTCGCGGCTGGCTCGCCATCTGGAGGCACGTCTCAATGTCACTGCTCGCTGAAGTTTCTGCGCTGGATAGCGCCTCATCCGACGTCTCAGTTACCGATAGCGCCCCTGTCTCCGAGAAGGCAAAGGCACCGCTGGTCAGCCTGTCGGCGCTGACCAAGTCCTTCGGCGAACTGCCGGTCCTCAAGGGGATCGATCTCGAGGTGCGCCCGGGTGAGGTGGTGTCGATCATCGGTCGCAGCGGTTCCGGCAAGAGCACCTTGCTGCGCTGTATCAATCAGCTCGAACAGCATGACGGCGGCACTATTCATGTCGCCGGCAAGCTGCTGGACGGTAGCGAGATGGACGCCGCCGCCCTGGCGCAGGATGTCGGCATGGTGTTTCAGAGCTTCAATCTGTTTCCCCACAAGCGCGTCGGCGAGAACGTGATGCTGGCACCGATGCTGGTCAAGGGCGTCGCCCGCGATGTCGCCGAGCGCGAGGCCCGCGAGATGCTGGCCAAGGTCGGGCTGGGGGAGAAATTCGATGCCTGGCCGAGTCAGCTCTCCGGTGGTCAGCAGCAACGGGTGGCGATCGCGCGCGCCCTGGCGATGCACCCCAAGGTGCTGCTCTGCGATGAGATCACCTCGGCGCTGGACCCGGAGCTGGTCGGCGATGTGCTCAAGGTGCTGGAACAGCTCAAGCGTGAGGGCATGACGCTGATTCTGGTCACCCACGAGATGAATTTTGCCCGTGATGTGGGGGACCGTGTGATCTTCATGCACCAGGGGCGCGTGCATGAGTCCGGGAACCCCGCGACACTGTTTGCCAATCCGGCCACGGAAGAGCTGCGCCAGTTCCTCGGCGCGGTGCTATGAGTACAGCGTCTTGAGCGAACAGCGGTGGACCACATCATGAGTCGAAAGGAGTCGCTCCCAGTGGACAAGCGCATCTATGTAGCGCCGGCACGTTTCTCGGGGCCGCGGGGACAGGGGGGGCAGAAAGAAGGCCCGCTGAATGGCCTGCGACTGGTGGTCAAGGACCTGTTCGCGATCAAGGGCGAGCGTACTGGACAGGGCAACCCTGACCTGCTGGACAGCGCCCCCATCGAGCGGCAGACGGCACCTGCTGTCCTCGCGCTTCAGCAGGCGGGGGCCGATTATCGGGCCCGCACCACCACCGATGAGCTGGCCTACAGCCTCAACGGCACCAATGCGCATTTTGGCACGCCGCAGAACCCACGTGCGCCGCTGAGGTTGCCGGGCGGCTCGAGCGTAGGCTCTGCGGTGGCGGTGGCGCGCGGCGAGGCGGAGATCGGGCTGGGCACCGATACCGGCGGCTCCATCCGCGTGCCGTCCAGTTACTGCGGGCTTTATGGGCTGCGACCGACCCATGGTCGTATCAGCATGACCGAGCTCAAGCCGCTGGCGCCGCGCTTTGACACCGTCGGCTGGATGACGCGGGATCTGGCGACGCTGACGCAGGTCAGTGAGGTGCTGATGCCGGCGGCGACAGCTACTCGACTGCCGGCGCGCATCATCCTGCTGGTGCCGGAAGGGCTGGCCGCGGGGCCTTATCAGCGCCTGCTCGGGCCGCTGTCCCGACGTCTTGAGTCGCTCGGCTTTCAGTGCGAGCGGCGCATGCTGAGTCAGACCTTCATGGCATGCGCCAGTGAAGCCTTCCGAGTTCTGCAGGGCTGCGAGATTCGGCGCACTCACCAGGCATGGTTGAGTACGCCGGAGCAGGGGCCCGAATCGCGCTGGCCGCGCCTCAACCCGGATATCGCGGCGCGTCTCAAATGGTGCATGACGCTCAGCGATACTGATGAGCTGGCAGCAGAAGCCAAGGCAGGTACCGTTCGACGCTGGTATCGCCAGCAGCTGGCAGCCAGTCAGCCGGCCAGTCATCAGAAAGGCAGCGAGTCGGCAGCGGAGGCTGGCAGTCGCGTGCCTCATGCCCAGGCCGAAGCCATCAGCGAGGCGGTCTTCGTGCTGCCCACCACGCCGGGCGCCTCACCGCTGCTGGGTGCAAGCCTTGAGGTGATGGAGGCCTATCGTCATCGTCTGATGGGGCTCACCGCGCTGGCGGGCTTGAATGGTGCGCCGCAGCTGAGTCTGCCGTGGCTGACCGATGACGCTGCGCGCCTGCCGGAGGAGGCTGCACCACCGCCCTGGGGCGTCTCGTTGCTGGGCCTGCCGGGCCGCGATGAGAGCCTGCTGGCATTGGCCTGCATGTTGGAAGACTGATCTGCATGTTGGAAGACTGACCAGCGCTGCCTTGCATGTGCGATTGCAGAAATTGTCTGGCGTTTCTGGTGATGGCGCTTGAAGGGATGGTACGTCAGCAGGCGGGGGTATAGGGATGTTCGCGTTGCCAGTGCTCGGCGATATCGATGCGTCGCGTGATCCATACCTTGTCGTGGGACTGGATGTAATCGAGGAAGCGTTTCAGCGCCGCGAAGCGTCCCGGGCGGCCGGCGATCCGACAGTGCAGCCCGACGGAGAGCATCTTGGGCGCCGTGTCGCCCTCGGCATAGAGCACATCGAAGGCATCGCGCAGGTACTGGAAGAAGTCCTCGCCGTTGTTGAAGCCCTGGGCGCTGGCGAAGCGCATGTCATTGGTGTCCAGGGTGTAGGGCACGACGAGATGCGGCACCTGCTCGCCATTGGCGGTGGTCACCTCCATCCACAGTGGCAGGTCATCGCCGTAGTAGTCGCTGTCGTAGGTGAAGCCGCCGTGTTCTACCACCAGTCGGCGGGTATTGGGGCTGTCGCGCCCGGTGTACCAGCCCTGCGGTGCATGGCCGACCAGCTCGCGATAGCTTTCCACCGCGCGTTCCAGATGGGCGCGCTCATGGGCCTCATCCATATGCTGGTAATGAATCCAGCGCCAGCCATGACTGGCGATCTCGTGGCCATCCGCCAGGAAACGCGCCACCAGATCCGGATGCCGCGCCAGCGCCATACCGACCCCGAAGACCGTCAGCGGTAACTCGCGGCGCTTGAATTCGTCCAGAATCCGCCACACGCCACTGCGCGAGCCATATTCGTAGATCGATTCCATGCTCATGTGCCGCGCGGGGTAGGCCTCGGCACCGATGATCTCTGAGAGAAACTTCTCGCTCTCGCTATCCCCGTGCAGCTGGCAGTTCTCGCCGCCTTCCTCATAGTTGAGCACGAACTGGACCGCGATCTTTGCGCCACCCGGCCAGTTGGCATGCGGTGGCGTATCGGCATAACCGATCAGGTCACGCGGATACTCATTGCCCCACAGGGCATTGTCGGTGTCTGGCATCGTGCGGCTTCCTTGCGGGTGGCTAACGTAATGAAGAGCGAAGACAAGAGCGAAATGAAGTGCGAAATGAAGACCCAATCGCTCTCCATTGATGTGCAGGCTTTGTGCCATCACGGCGCATGGTGGCGTCGTCACGCTTCCACCCCGCATCAATCCGTCGGTGACCACCAGCGTGGCAGCAACCGTGCGACTTCCGGGCGCATGAAGCGGTCATCGATCAAGTGGATTACGCCCTGATCCTGCTCGCTGCGAATCACTCGGCCGGCAGCCTGCACCACTCTGGTGAGCCCTGGGTACAGATAGGTGCAGTCATCGGCATTCAAGGGCTGGATGACCGGGCACGGTGCGCGCGTATCGCCGTGTGGGTCGCCTTCAGCCTGTTGCGGTTGGCTACGCCGCTGAGCGTCGTTGTCCAGCCATGTGGCCAGACGCTGCTTGTGTGCTTCATTCTCGGGGCTGAAACCGGCCAGTCCCAGGGTGGCGATGAAGGCCCCGATCAGACGTGAGCCGGGCAGATCGATCCCTTCGCCGAAGGCGCCACCCAGTACCGCGAAGCCGATGCCTTGGCCCTCGGGCGTGAAGCGCTGAATGAAGTTGGTGCGCTCAGCCTCCGTCATGGCGCGGGTCTGGCGCCATTGGGGAATCTCCGGCGCCAGCTGTTGCAGGGTGCTGGCAACCTGTTCCAGATAGGCGAAACTCGAGAAGAACGCCAGATAGTTGCCCGGGCGCTGCCGGTATTGGCGCGCCATCAGCTCGGCGATCGGCCGACAGGAGGCGTCGCGATCCCGCAGACGTGTCGAGAGCCGATGACGACTGACCTGCACCTGGGCCGCGCTGAACGGGGAATCGACACTCAGCCAGACGGCATCGTCCGCCAGACCCAGCAGGCGATGGTGATAGGCCGGAGGATTGAGCGTGGCCGAGAACAACAGGGTGGCGTGACTGGCGCGCAGGCGGGGCGCCAGCCACGGCGCCGGGCTGACGCAGCGCAGTCGCGGCTGGATCTGGCGCACGCTGCGCCCGCGGGCCTTGCGTGGCCGGGCTGCTGCTCCTGCTGCTGCTGCTCCTGCTCCTGCTCCTGCTTCTGCTCCTACAGCCGATGCTGCGCCGGAACTCGAGCTTGAATCGCTGGCAAGCGACGCCTGCCGCGCGGGGGGAGTGGCGGCGAGTTCGACCTCGAACAGCGAGTGATCGCCGTAGCCTTCGGCGAGTCGCGCCAGGGTCAGTGCCGCAAAATACGCCTCCATCATCTCGACATCAGGCTCCACGCGGCGCCTGGCCGTGGAGGAGGCCGGGCCGGAGGCTGTCGTCGCAGTGCCTGTATCGGCATCACTCGGAGCAGTAGGGGAGGCATCGCTTGCGATCAGGCCCAGCTGTTCGGGGGCTTGTGTGGCGGTGGCTCTCGCTGGCTGTTGCCTGGCCGCAGCAGGGCTTGCGGCCTTGTCAGGCTCCGCCAACCAGTCGCCCATCGCGCCGGTCCATTGGCTCAAGGCCTTGAGGAAGTCGCCGGGCAGAGCCTCCAGCGCAAGGCGCTGCGCCTTGTGGCCTGCGTCCTTGCTATCGACCTTGCTCGCCTGTGTCTCGGCGTCAGTACCCTGCTTGAGCTGCTCCAGCGCTCGCCATTGCCGGGCCAGCGCGCGGGAGGCCGAGCGCAGCGGGGCCGGATGGCCCGTGCGACTCAACTGCTTGAGCAGGAAGTGGAACTGGCGGGCATCTAGCTCGGTGCTGTACATGCCGCGGGCGCGCTCGATGAGGTTGTGGCTCTCATCGACCAGCACCACCGTGCGCCAGTCATTGGCCTGACTCAGGGCGAACAGCAGCGCATGACTGTCGAAGTAGTGGTTGTGGTCGCCGATGATGACATCCGCCCAGCGCGAGAGCTCCTGGGCGAGAAAATAGGGGCAGATATCGTGGGCCAAAGCGTGGCGGCGTGTCGTCGCCAGATTCAATGGCCGTTGGTCGGCGAGCGCGGCGGCGCGTGCCGCGGGCAGGCGATCATAGAACCCGCGCGCCAGCGGGCAGGACTCGCCATGACAGGCGAGTGTCGGGTGCTCGCAGGTCTTGCTGCGCGCGCCCAGTTCCAGAATGCGCAGCGGTGTCGCCGGTGTCTTGTCCTGATCCTCGCTGTCATCAGCGGCTGGTGCCAAGGTGGCCAGCGCGTCGAGTGCCAGCGCGCGCCCCGGCGTGCGGGCGGTGAGGTAGAAGAGTCTGTCCGTACCGCTTGCGGGCATCGCGCGCAGTGCTGGATACAGCGTCGCCAGGGTCTTGCCGGTGCCGGTCGGCGCCTCGGCAAGCAGCTCGCGGCCGGTCATCACCGCCTTGTAGGCATGCTCGGCCAGTTGGCGTTGACCGGGACGCCAGCTCGGCCACGGAAAGGCCAGGCGGCTCAGCGCGCTGTCGCGGGCACTGCGATGGGCCAGCTCATTGGCGGCGAACTCGCTGAAGCGCGCCGCCAGACGTGCCAGCTCCGCCTCCAGAGCCTCACGGCTCCACCAGGCTTCCAGACGCTGCTCATCATGCTGCGCCTGGCCTTTTTTTGGTTCAGTTTGCTCGTTCTGCTCATCCTTGGCGCCCCTGGGTGCATCTGCCGCGATGTCCAGATAGACCAGCGCCAGCGTGATGCCTTCGAGGTCTCGGCTGCGACACATCAGGACACCGTAGACGCGTGCCTGAGCCCAGTGCAGGGCGCGATGGTGCGCGGGCTGGCGGGAGAGGTCGCCGCGGTGGGTCTTGATCTCCTCGAGGCAGTTGCGCTTGGGATCATAGCCATCGGCTCGCCCACGGATGGTCAGGTTGCCGATGTCACCGCTGAGCGAGATCTCGCTTTCATAGTCCTTGCCGCGTCGGCGCACGATACGCTGATGACCACGGATGCCCTGCTGGGCAGTGGGCGATGGCGTGAAGCGCAGGTCCAGATCGCCCTCGCGCGCGGCAAAGGCGCACAGTTCACGCACCGCGATCCGGTAGCGTCCGGGTTCAGCGTGGGTCTCGTCCGCCTTGATCATGATGCAGGAGGTGCCTTGTGCTGGGAGCATTCGTCCGCTGAGGCCTCGGTCGCGCTCAGCCATTCGACTCGACATTCCAGCGCCGGAATCGCATGGCGTGCGAACAGGGCCAGCCATTGACGCTGGTTGTCCTGCAGACGGTCGGTGGGCGCCTTGACCTCGATCAGCCGATAACGGTCGCTGCTGTGCTCGGGGAAGAACTGGATCAGGTCCGGCAGGCCGGCGCGATGTTCGCGAGGGTTGGCCAGCAGGTGGCRGAAACAGGGCATTCAGGCGCCCTTCGTGCACTGGGAGCTATTGGCCTCGAAAGCGGCCTGGCGACGGCTGACGAAGTCAGGACGATAGAGGTCTGCCGGGCCGGTATGGAAGGCGTGGAAGAAGGCCCCCGGCAAGGGGGCGAACAGCACCTCCCAGCACAGTAGGGTGAAGAGCGCGGGAATCAGGCCATTCTCGACATAGAAGACCGGTGCCTCGGGCGTGGCCAAGGCATGGGCGGCCGCGCGCTCGACGCCGTGGATACCGTCAGCCGCCGAGGTGGCAAGGTCGGGCACCGTGAGAGTGATCTGCGGAGTGGTCGGCGCCTTGGCGCGTCTGGGCTCGGGCAATCCGAGGCCACGGCACAGACGCGGCAGGGCGCGTTCGAGTGCCAGCTGCTCGTCCAACGTGATCTCGGCACGCGCCAACCGCTCGCTGGCCAGCGCGTGAGCTGCGCTGATATCGCCAGACAGCTCCAGTGCTCTTACCCGGCGCGGCATGGCACGCGGGGCATACGCGGAGTCCTCGAGACAGGCGTACTGGCGGACGGCCGCCTGATGCCAGCCATGACGCTCGGCGTCGCGGGCCAGCGAGAAGCGCAGGCGGTCACGCCGCTGCGCCAGCCAGGCATTGGCACGATCATCAATAGCACGCCCGCCAGTGGCACGAGCGTCACTGAGCTGATGAGTCGCGAACGGCTCACTGTGGATCTCGTTTGCCGCTGCAGACGGCGTCGCATCCAGCGCCGCGACGATGCGCTGCCAGTGCCGCTCAAGCTCGGCGTTCGCCGTGCGGCCCTGCCGCTCGCTGGCTTGCTGCCAGTCCTCACGCAGTTGCTCCAGCGTCAGATAGCGATCCACCTCCCAGCGATGGGTGAAGGCACGCGAGGCCGGCGACAGGGCGACCGTCTCGCATCGCAGCAGGCCCAGCTCGCTGAGTACGAAGTCCGACAGATTCTGGCGCAGGTTGCCGAAGAACATCAGGCTCAGGCGTCGCGACAGCTCACCCAGCCCGACACTCAAGGTGTCGGCGGCAGGGTCGTACAACCACGCTGGCAGTGGCCGTGGCGTGACGTCGCCCAGTAGCTCGCTGATGGCATCATGCATGCGACGCTTGGGCGTGCTTCTGGGCAGCTCGGCAAAGGCTGCCCGGAGGCGCGGCAAGGTCACCAGCGCCAGCATCTCGTCCAGCGTCAGGTCGGCATTGTGGCGGCACAGGCCGTCAGGCGTGGCACTGTCGGCGAGCGGTGTGATCAATGGCTGGCTTGCGGCCTCGATCGCACCGATCTCGGGATAATGCAGCTGCGAGCGTTCGAAATGATCGCCCTTGCGCATCAGCAGTCGCACCAGCAAGGCCCGCGAGGCATCCGGCAGGCGAGTGATGGCGTCCACCGTGGCACGCTCCGCCTCTGTCAGCAGATCGGCGTGACACTGGCAGACCCAGTCGATCAGGGTGTCGAAGTTGGCCAGGTAGTAGCGCGGATTGTCGAGGGGAGCGGCTTGCATGGCGACCTGTCGAAGTGGCGGGCAGTGCGGCGGTTTGCCCGAAAGCATGGGGTTATATACAGTATATTGCCATCTGGCGCGCTGCAATCTCTTGCAAAGCCTGTCACGAGTCACCACCTGACTGTCATCCAGTGGTAAAATCGTTTCATCTGCATGTCTTGAAAGCTTCATGACACGACAGGTGGGCAGGCGTGACAGCGCGTCGACCGCGATTCCTCCCCTCGGAGGCATTTCCGCGATGGTTCAGGACGGGCCATCGATCATCATTCAAGCAGGGCAGGAAGGCAGTCCATGTTTCTTGATCAGTTTCACCGGGTCGAAGATGGCCGCGTGCGGATCACCGCCGAGCAGGCAAGTCGTTTCGCCAAGCAGATGGCGGGGGATTACAACCCCATTCATGACCCGGACGCGCGACGCTTCTGTGTGCCCGGCGACCTGCTGTTCTCCCTGTTGCTGGCGAAATTCGGTCTGTCGCAGTGCATGACCATCCGTTTCTGCGGCATGGTCGGCAACGATGTGCCCTTGATCTTCGAAGCGCTGGACGCCCCCGACGAGAATGGCGTGTCCCTGCTGGTGCGCGATGAAGCCGGCAAGGTCTACCTGACGGTCGAGCGCAGCGGCGATACCACCCATGACGAGGAAGTGGTCGCCAATTTCACCCGCCAGTATATCGCCTTCTCCGGGCGCAACTTCCCGCACTTCCTGCAGCCGTTGATGCTGGAGAAGGGCGTGATGTTCAACCCGGCACGCCCGCTGGTGATCTACGACAGCATGGGCTTCTGTTTCGAGCGCCTGGATATTGCCGACCTGCACCTCGACTTCGTGGGGTCCTCGCTCGAGGTCAACGGCAAGCGTGGCGATACCCTGCTCGAGTTCAGCATCCATGATGGCGAGCAGTGCATCGGCAGTGGCTCCAAGAAGCTGGTCGTCAGTGGTCTGCGGGATTACTGCGCCGAGACCATGGATGCGTTCGTGGAGTCCTTCGAGGCGCTCAAGCGCGAAGCCGAAGCTTGAGGTAGCCGGTCAGTCTGACGCTTGTCGCCAGACGCCCCGCGCATGAGTCGCCAGTCATGAAGACGCCCGCCAGAGAGTTCTCTGGCGGGCGTCTTGCCATCTGAATGTCACAACGCTTAATGTCACAACGCTTGTGAAGCATCGCTGGGTGTCGCCGGTTGTCATTGACCGCCGGCTGGCTGGCTCACCGTGTGACCCTCTAACCGCGCTCAGCGCTTGATGCTGATCGGCGCCAGCGCATCGCCCTGGGGCGTGATGCGCCCGATGATGGCGCTGGCGTGATAGCCGGCGGCCTTGAGCGCGGCCAGGCAGGCCTCGGCTTCCCCGGCTGGCACACTGGCCAGCAGGCCACCGGCCGTCTGCGGATCGAACAGCAGCGGATAACGCGGATGATCGATGACGCCGGCCTGGTACTTCAGGGCACGCTTGAGGCGCAGATTGGCTGGCTGCAGCGAGCTGACCACGCCGCGGGCGACACAGTCCTCGGCGCCATCGAGCACCGGCAGGGCATCGATCTCGAGCTCGGCATCCACGCCGCTGGCGCGGGTCATCTCGACCAGATGGCCGAGCAGACCGAAGCCGGTGACATCGGTGGAGGCGCTCGCCTGATGCGCGCGCAGAATATCCGCCGCGCGCTGACTGGATTGCTGCATGCTGTCCAGCGCGGCGTCGATCCAGCGGCCGCGGGCTTCCAGGCGTGCGTGCGCCGCCAATAGCGTGCCGGTGCCGATGGCCTTGGTAAGCAGCAGTACATCACCCGGCTGCATGCCGCCCTTGCAGGTAACGCCGGCCAGACTCTCCTCCACCAGACCATTGAGGGCGAAGCCCAGCGCCAGCTCCTGACCTTCGCCGGTGTGGCCGCCGACCAGACTGCAGCCTGCCTCGTTGAGCACCTCGGTCGCGCCTTGCATCAGCTCGCGCACCAGCGGTTCGACCTTGCGCTCGATTCCCTGTGGCACCGTGGCCACCGCCGTCGCCGTGTGCGGCGTCGCACCCATGGCGTAGAGATCGCCCAGCGCGTGATTGGCGGCGATGCGCCCGAACAGGTAGGGGTCATCGATGAAGGCGCGGAAGAAGTCGACGCTGTGCACCAGCGCCTGTCCTTCTGGCACGCGCACGATGGCGGCATCATCCGGGGCATGCAGCCCGACCAGCACGTCCGGGTTCTCGCGCGGGGCCAGGCTCTGCAGCGCTCGCGACAGCACGCTGGCGCCGACCTTGGCCCCGCAGCCGCCGCAGCGCATCGCCAGTGCGGACAGGGCCTGATGCGCCTCCTGCTCATCTAGCTCGGCGGTCAGGCGCGGATGCAGCTTGCCATCGCTGCCCCTGAGTGCCTGCCAGGCAGCGCTGATGCGCTGATGCATCCCGGCAAGGGCGCCGGTATTCGCGGCGTCCTGCATGCTGGGCAGTTCATTGAAGCGAGCCATGAACTGGCGATCGATATGGTCCTTCCAGCGCCACAGCCACGGGCGCAGACGCGGCGCGACCAGCCCCAGGTTACCGCGTGAGGCGATGGCGTCGCGATCCCCGGTGCTGATCAGCGCCAGCCAGCGCGACTGCGGGATGTGCGCCTTGAGTGGCTCGCCGCGCACGGCCCGTCGCAGATTGTCGGCCAATGGCCGCGCCTGACGCACGGCAAACACGCCGGCCTTCTCGCGGGGATGGTTGAGCTGATGCGCGATATCGCCCGCGGCGAAGATGGCATCATCCTCAAGCGTCTGCAGGCTATCGCGAACCTTGAGGAAGCCATCCTCGTCCAGGCTCAGTCCGGTCTTCTCCAGCCAGTGTGCACCACCGGCCCGTGTCACCCAGATGGCCTCATCAGCCTGATGGCAGGCACCGCTGGCACTGATCAGCTGGCGCTGGGCGGTCGAGGTTGCGCGTTCGACGGCCGTGATCTCCTCACCGAAATGCACCTGGATACCGCGCTCGTGCAGGGTAGTGGCAAGTGCCTCGCTGACCGTGTGCGCATGGGTGGGCAACAGACGCTGTCCTCGGGTGATCAGCGTCAGGTTCGGCTTGAGCGCATCGGGCAACTCGGTGGCGAGGCGCTGCTGGATGGCCAGCAGCAGTTCGACACCGCCGGCACCGCCGCCGACCAGCACGATATCGAGCGGGCGCTCGGCGCTCCTGGCGCGCTCGAGCAGACTCAGCCAGCGCTGCTGGAAAGTGCTGATCGGCTTGACCGCCACCACGGGGGCGTCTGCGGCTTCGGGGTCACCGATACCGTCGATGTGGGACAGGCGAGGCGTGGAGCCGATGTTGATCGACAGCAGGTCGTAGTCCACCGCCGGGCGCTCGGCGCAGATCACGCGGCGCTCGCGGCGGTCGATATCGATCACCTGATCGCGATAGAAGCGGGCGCCGGCGAACTGACACAGCCGGCGCAGGTCGATATGCACATCGTCGAACGTATAATGACCGGCGACGTAGCCCGGCAACATACCGGAATAGGGCGTGTCGGTGTCGCGACAGATGACGGTCAGGCGGACACCGGGCTCTGGCTGCATGGCAAAGCGCATCAGCACGCCGACGTGGCTGTGCCCACCGCCGATCAGGACGATATCACGCACGATAGGCGCTTTGACTGGCATGGAGGCGGACGGCATCGTGAATCTCGATAGTCAGTAGAGTGGGGAAACAGGAGCAGGGTATGCAGAGCCAGGGCGCACCAGATGAGACCGGTGACAGGATTCGCAAAAGCAGGAGTCTAGCAACTTGAACTTTCTCGGTCATGCACGCCTGAGTCTGGCGGGCAGCGATAACTTCCTGTTTGGCAACCTGATTGCCGATGGCGTGCGCGGCAGTGACCTGAGCGACTGGTCGCCGGAGGTTGAGGCGGGCATCCGCTTTCACCGCCGCTGCGACGCGGTGATCGACGCTCATCCCGAGACACGCTGGTTGTTGACCCAGGTGCCGCCTTCGTCGCGACGTGTCGCCGGCATTGCCCTCGACATGATATGGGATCACCTGCTGGCAGCCGAGATGCACGATGACGATATCGAGCGCCTCTATCGTCTGCTGGCGCGTGAGGAGGTGCCGTCACGCCTGTCGAGCCTCATCGAATGGATTCAGGTGCGCGATGCGCTCAGGCGCTATCGGGAGCTGGAGTTCACGCTCGCGACCATTGCCAGCATCGGCGAGCGCATGACGGCCAGACGCCGCTTACGCCAGACAAGTGATACTTGCCAGACAAGTGATACATGCAAGCCAAGTGATTCACGCAATGGAAGGCATACGCACAGGGTGGGGAGTCTGGATGCAGGCGCCAATCCGCTGGCGGACATGACGCCGTGGCTGGCGGATAACCGCGCGATGCTCGAGGACAGCTTCGCGCGGTTGTGGCCGGACATGCTGGCATTGCGCCAGCCGCCCGCTATCTGACGATCAGCCTTGCGCTCAGCGCAGCTCCAGACGCGTGAAGGGCCTCAGCAGGTAGGAGAGCACGCTGCGCTCGCCGGTCTCGATGTCGACCGTGGCGACCATGCCCGGCTTGATCGGCAGCGTCTCGCCGTTGTGCTCAAGCGCTGCGGTCTCGCTGCTGACCAGCACGCGATAGTAGCTCTCCTCGCCGCGTGGCGTCTCCTCCTCCAGGGTGTCCGAGCTGATGCGTTCGACCTTGCCCTCAAGCGTGCCGTAGACCGCATAGTCGTAGGCACTGATGCGGATCGTCGCCGGCATGCCCGGGGCGATGAAGGCGACATCCTGCGGGCGGATGCGCGTCTCGAACACCAGGGTGTCCTCCAGCGGCGTGATCTGCATGATCTCCTCGCCGGGCGGAATCACCCCACCGCGCGTGGTGATGGCGATGTTGTTGACCACCCCGCGCACCGGCGAGAGCAGCCGGGTACGGTCCAGCTGATCACGGCGCTGCACGCTGGTTTCCTCGAGGGCGGCCAGCTCGGACTTCTTGTCGGCAAGTTCGGCGTAGGCGTCCTGCAGATAGGTGTTGCGGATCTCGGCCTGACGACCGTTGAGCTCGGCGATCTCGCGATCCAGCTTGAGCATCTCCATCTCGCCCACGGCGCGCCGCTTGACCAGCGGACGGATCACCGCGAGCTGACGCTGAGCGGCACTGATTTCCTTGCTGACCGCATTCAGGGCGCTGTCACGCTTCTTGCGCCGAGCCGTGAACAGCTCGCGCTCGGTGGCGGTCAGTGCCTCGTTGTCACGCACTTCCTCGGGGAACTCGATGCTCGACTTGTCCAGCACCTCGGCCTCCAGACGAGCGATGGTGGCACGCAGCGCCTGCGCCTGACTCAGTGATTCCATGTAGGCCGAGCGGAAGCGGGTCTCGTCGATGGCGGCCAGCAGCTGGCCGGCCTCGACGATCTCGCCCTCGCTGACCATCATCTCGTCGAGGATACCGCCTTCGAGACTCTGGATGGTCTGCTGGCGCGAGGAGGGGATGACCTTGGCTTCGCCACGCGCCACCTCATTGACCTCGGCCCAGCTGGCCCAGGCGATGAACAGTGCGATGACCAGGAAGCTGGCCCACAGCAGCGGACGCGACCAGTGGCTTTCCAGCTTCTGGTCCGGCGCGCCCAGCTCGCGTTTGATGAGTTCGGGATCGAAACGCTGGCTCATGAGGCCTCCTGGCGCTGACGGGATGCGGAGGTGGCCGGTGTCTTGCCGGCCGATTGTCTGGCCATGATCTGATCCAGCGGGCCGTCCATGACGCGCTTGCCGTGGCGCAGCACCAGGGCGCGTTCGACCCAGCCGAGCAGTGACTTGCGGTGTGTGGCCAGCACCAGAGTGCGGCCGGCAAGCCAGGGGCCGAGGGTCTTGATGACGTGTTGCTCGGTGGCCTGATCCAGCGAGGCGGTGGGCTCATCCAGCAGCACCACGACCGGGTCCTGCAGGACCAGGCGGGCAAGGCCGAGGCTCTGACGCTGGCCACCGGACAGGCTGTGGCGGTCATGCAGCATCATGTCCAGCCCCAGCGGGTGGCGGCGCACGAAGTCGCCCAGCCCGGTCATCTCGATGACCTCCAGCAGGCGCATGTCGCTGACATCCCGCCCGTCGATGCACAGGTTGTCGCGCAGCGTGCCGCTGAACAGGCTGATGTCCTGCGGCAGATAGCCGATGGCGCGCTGGCGGTCGGCAGGATCGATCTGACTCAGGGCGAGATTGTCGAGGGTCAGCTCGCCACTGGTGGGCGTGAAGTAGCCGGCCAGCAGACGCAGCAGGGTGCTCTTGCCGGCGCCGTTGCCTCCCAGCAGGGCGAGGTGCTCACCGGGCGCGATGCTCAGGCGGTCCAGCGCCAGGGCTTCCGGGGCTTCCTCGTCGTAGCGCCAGTGCAGATTCTCGGCCTGGTAGTGCCCGCGTGCCTGGGCGAGGCGCGCGAAGCGACGATCGCTGGGACGCTCGATGTCGGTCTCCATCAGCGCATCCAGCCCTTCCTTGGCGACCTTGACGTGCTGCCAGCGGCTCAGCAGCGCACTGATCTGCAGGGTCGGGCCGATGGCGCGCGACGAGAGAATCGAACAGGCGATCAGGGCACCGACACTCAACTCGCCAGCCATGATCAGGTAGACCCCGGCGATGATGACGCCGACGTAGGCTAGCTGCTGCATGCCGGTGCCCCAGCTGGTCAGCCAGGCGACGGCGTGGCGGAAGGTGACGCCGCGGTGTGTCTGCTCGGAGGTCAGGCGCTGCCACTGACGGCTGGCATGGCCCTCGGCGCGACAGGCCTTGAGGTTCTCGAGGTTGTCGAGGGTCTCGAGCAGCACTCCATTCTTGACCGCCGATTCGCGCATGCCTTCACGCGACAGGCGTGACAGCCACGGTTGCGCCAGCAGCACGGGAATCAGCATCAACACGATCGCCGCCACCGGCACCCAGACCACCGGGCCACCCAGCAGGGCGATCAGGCCCAGGAACAGCAGCGCGAAGGGTAGATCCCCACAGGCGCCGAGGGTCGAGGCGGTGAAGAACTCGCGGATGGCGTCGAAGTCACGAATCTGGCTGGCCATCGCCCCGGTCGAGCGCGGCTTGGCGGCCAGGCGCATCTGCACGGCGTGGCGGAAGATGTGATCGTTGAGTTCGAGGTCGATCTTCTTGCCCGAGTTCTCGATCAGCTGCGCCCGTAATGCGCGTAACAGCGCTTCCAGCCCGATGGCGAGCATCACGCCGATGCCCAGCGCCCACAGCGTATCGACGGCGCCGGTCGGCACCACCCGGTCATAGACCTGCATCGCGAACAGGGCCGTGGCCACGGCCAGCAGGGCGGCAAGCGAGGAGGACAGCGCGACCTCGGCGAAGACGCGCCAATGCGACTTGAGCCGTGAGGTCAGCCAGTGCCCCTTCCGGGTCTGGCTGTAGCCTTCCGCGCGCTCCAGCGAGATCTCGCCATGCGCAAATAGCGCAATGCCGGCGTAGGCGGCAGCCAGTTCGGCCTGTGGCAGCCAGTAGGCGCCACCGGACAGGGGATCGAGCAGCTTGTAGCCGGGGCCGCTGGGGGTGGTGTCCAAGTCATCGCCTGCCTGGGTGTCGCTCGTGTCGCTGCCCGACTCACTAGATGACTCGCTGCTCGATCCCGTGCTCGACTCGGCAGGCCACTGATGCGAGGCCTCATGGGACAGCAGCACGCGACTGCTGCCGTCTTCCAGCAGCACGACACAGGGCATCAGGCTTTCGGGAATCTCGCTGAGCGGTGCCTGACTCAGGCGCGCGGCGATTCCCTGGCGCGACAGGGCCTGCTCCAGATCCTGCGGCGCCAGTTCACCCTTGGTGAGTGGCATGCCGTGTCGCAGGCGCTCGAGATCGATGCCGTGGCCCTGCAGGCGCAGCAACTGGCGAACGCTCTCCAGCAATGGGTCGGGTTGCGATGTCGCCGTGGCCGAGGAGACGGTGGTCTGTGGGGCGCTCATGGGCTGACTCCCTGGCTGGCATGGTGATGAGAGTGTGGCAGCGAGGTGTGCGCCGTCTCTGGCGGGGTGGCAGCGGCTTCGGCCCGATAAGGCGAGGAGACCAGCGGCAGGGCACCCAGCTGGGTCGCCAGGTCATATTGATCGGTGAGCAGCTGGGTGTTGAGCTCGATCATCTGGCGCCGTGCGGCGAAGATCTCGCTCTCGATGGTCAGCAGGTCCTCGATATTGCGCGAGCCGGTGATGAACTGGTCGCGATAGCTGCTGCGCAGGCGTTCGCCGCTTCGTGCCTGCTGATCCAGCGCCTTGATGCGCGCCTCGACTGCGGGCTGACTCGCTGACAGACGCTTTATCTGGCGGCGCAGCTCGCGGGCGGTGGAGGCGGTCTCGAACTGGGCGGCGGTCAGGCGTGCGCGGTCCGCTTCGGGCTGGCGCAACGGCGTCAGACCCTGGAAGACCGGGGCCTCGATGCGCAGGCCGATGCTGGAGTCGCTGACCATGTCGTCGTTCGACTCATAGCGTGAGCTGGTCGCCTCCAGACGCAACTCCGGCCAGCGCTCGGCCTCGCTCAGGCTCAGGGCGTGGCGCGCGGCATTCTGCTGGCTGACATGACTGCGATAGGCCGGCGCGTTGGTGATGGCGGCATCGGTGGTGGCGGGGTCGCGGGCCAGATCCGCCACGATCGGCAGGGGCGGCGGGGCGCTCAGGGCGACATCCCTGAAGGAGCGGCCGCTGAGTATCTCGAGCTCCTGACGGGCGGTGTCGGCATCGCCCTGCAGGCGCGCCAGCCACTCGCGGGCACTGGCAAGATCAACGGCGGCCCGGTCCAGCTCGACCCGATCCCCATAGCCCGAGAAGGTGCGATCATTGGCCAGCGTCTCGAGGCTTTCGAGCTTCTCGATGTAATCACGTACTCGGCGCATCATGGCGCGGTTGGCCCCGAGATCGATATAGGCGGTGATCGCCTCCTGAGCGATCTCCATGCGGGTCTGATCCAAGGTGTCACGCTCGACATCCCGCTCGGCCTTGCGTTGTTCGACCTCGGCTTCCACCTGACCCCAGTCATAGAGCATCTGGCTCAGCGTGATGCGATAGCCGCCTTCGGTGAAGTTGTCCTCGGTGCCGACGCTGCTTTCCAGACGTGGCCAGTAGCCATCCTCGGCAATCTTGATATCCGTCCCTGCGGCCCGGACATTGGCCCGGGCAGCCTCGATGCGAGGGTCATGGGCAAGCACATCGCTCAGCACGGCGGCGAGATCGCGATTCGTCTGGGCAGTGGCCGGGAGTGATGCTGAAAGCCCGGCGGAGATGGCACAGATGGCGACGCAACGCTTCGTCGCTGGCATGCGCGGAAGTGTTGCCTGTCTGTGGGCAGACGGGCAACGAAATAGGGTGGGCATCATGTGACTCCTTGTCTTCAGAGTGTCCTCTGAAGTGCTGCGTCATCCTGACGCTCTAGTGTTTCTGAATCATGCTTATCATCAAGGGAGGTGCCCCCTCGCGGGGCACCTCGATCAGGCTTATCCGTTGCTAGTATTCACGGTCACGTCTTGATCGATATACAGCGTTGCCTCACCAAGCTGATAAGTATCATACGTCGTGCCGTTGAGCTCGGTCGTTGTCGCGGAGGATGTTGCCCCAGCCGCTTCCACGCTATCGCCTTCATCGCCATCGATATACAGCTCGTTATCACCATCGGTGAGGTTCAATACCGTATCGGCATCGATTTTCAGACTGGTGCCGGTCTCGCTGCTGGCCGAGATATCGAGCACTTCGATGTTGGCCGCAGTATTTACCGGAGCATCCGCATCCAGCAGTGCAGTCAGATCAATGCTTTCCCCAGTATTGTCGAAGCTCAAGGTATCAATACCTACGCCACCATCGACGTCGAAGGTGAGGGTGGATGTCACGATGGTGTCATCGCCATCACCGCCATCGAAGATATTGCTGCCAGCGCCACCGTATAAGGTATCGTCATCACCTCCACCAAACAGTAGATCATTCCCATCGCCGCCACTTGCGATATCGTTGCCATCTCCACCGCGAATCAGGTCGTTGCCGTTCCCACCTGTGAGAGTGTCATCGCCGGCATAGCCGTAGAGCTGCACATCAATCAAGGCAGAGCTTTGATCGATGGTATTGCCGGTCGTATCGCCATCAAAGACTGAGTCATCATTACCGTCCAGCACTCCAATGTCAGCCAGAGATGCCAGGCTTTGTGTTGTGCTGGCGCCATCGGAATCAGTGGCAGTGATGGTGATGGAGTTGAGCACCTCCACATTAGCGATGCCATCGTTTAGCGCTATTGTCGATAGCAGTTCATTGATGGCGAGATTGTCGATATCGCCACCGTCCACGGCTGTGATGGTGATACTGGCTTCGGGAGCCACCAGCCCCAGTAGTCCCGCACGACTCGTGGTTGTGAACTGCAGTCCCAATTCTGCAGCGAGTTCGCTGTTAGCCGTAAATTCTGGGCCGGTAAGTAATGTGCCCCCCACCTCGACACTCAACAATGGCTCGAAGGTGATCGTGACAGATGCCAGATTTCCGTCAGCATCAGTGACGAATACATCGTTCTGTGAAAAATCGATGAGCCCAAGCGCTTCGAGCCCAACAAGTCCAAGTAACTTGCTGCTACTGGCGGTGACTTCAGGTGCAGAGTTTGTCGTTGTGTCCGGCTCTGTACCACCCTGGCCATTGAAGGTGACCTTGCTGCTAGCGGTATCACCATCGCCATCAGTGACCGTGAAGTTTACATCGGAGCTGATATCACCAAAGACCGTAGATGAGTTGGCCTCATCAACGATTAGCTTGCCTTGCTCAAGCAAACCAGCAATGATTTCTTCATCAGTGGTGCTGACGGCAACAAGGTCCACTCCTGCCAAGTCAATGTAATGATTGACTTGGCTTGCATCGTACCCAGAAGAAAATCCACCGCCGGTACTGATGGCGATAATGGTTTTATCCAAGTCAGCATCGTAAGTGATGTGCAAGAAGCTGGTGAGGTTATTGGCAGCATTGCCGAGACGCCACTCTCCTTGCAACATGCCGGAAAGGTCGATGATATCGCCGCCGGCTTCACTCAGGGGCAGGCTGGTATCAAAATCGGTGATGGTGTCGGTCGCGATGCTGCCATCGCTGGTGATTTCATCGCCCGCTTCCCAGCGGAAGACGTCAACTCCAGCGCCGCCGGTAAGTGTATCGTCACCTGTTCCACCGATGATCAGATCACTACCACCACCGCCATTGAGTATAGCACTCCCTTCTCCACCGCGGAGAATATCTGCCTGTGCGCTGCCGGTGATCTCATCGTCGCCAGCGAAGCCATAGAGACGGGAACTGCCTGTTTCTGAGGCTGCAGTCAGTTCTTCTGTGCCCTCAGTATCTTCAAGGACAGTAGCAGTGGTACTGTTGCTACCGTCTAGAACACTCAAGCCAAGCAAACCACTAACATCGGCAGTGTCACTGAGCCCACCACTATCCGTTACTGTGAGAGTTGTTTCGCCAAGTGCTTCAACGTCTATGGCACCATCTGACGTTATGACAACAGTGGCGAGGAATTCATTGAGAATCTGCTGATCAATTATCCCTCCACCCACTTTGGTTATCGTTAGAGTAGAGGCTCCAATCAGGGTAATAGTTCCAACTATCAAAGGTAATGTAATTCCTTTGGGATCAAGGTTGACTGATAATCCAAGCTCGTCAGCAAGCTCTTGCGAATACCCAAGTGTTACATTAGGAGAAAGAATATTTATACCTGCAATTTGTGATTTTTCAATAACCACTTCAGTAATGTTATTGTCAGTATCACTGACACTCAGGTCCTGGGTGTCTGCCAAGTCAATAAGCCCTAGTGCTTCAATATCGACGATGCCCAGTAAGCCGCCTTGGCCGCTTATCGTAGCTTCTGGTGCGCTATTCGGGCTATCGGTAATAGTGGAGTTGCCACTATTGTTATAGGTGTAGGCACCTGTCTCGACGTTGATCGTGAGAGTTTCACCAAGGACGGTTTCTATCGTCAGAAGGCCATCGGTGATAGCAATCGTATTACTGACATCGATATCTATGAGCTCAGAGCTACCACTCACAGTGACGCTTGATAGGTCATCGGATACAGTGAAGGTGACACCATGAATAGTGGTCTGCTGAACATAGCCACCATCCGCACCGAACCCACCATTATCAGCCAGGGCTGAGCCGTCATAGTCAGTACCGAGAGCAGATACGACAACGAACTGGTTCGCTTTAACCGTTGGGGTATCATCCACGATCTTGACGCTGATAGTACTGGAGAGACTGGTGGCTCCATCGACCAGTTGGACATCGACGTAAAAGGTAAGGCTGTCAGCACCATCGAGTTGATGATCAATTCCTTGCTCGATAGTCGTGGTGTAGTTGCCGTTATCATCGATGGTTATTGTGATGGCAGCAGATTCAATACCGGTATCTTCATCGGTATAAAGCGCCTGCAGAATTTTACCATCTTCGCTCAATGACCATTCAAGCTCAACACTGCTTTTTGTCAGAGTTACATCTGTAGGAATAGTTAGAGTAAAGGAAACGGTATCTGACACATTCATATAAGACAGTTGGCCAACGGCTATAGCATCGTCAGCCGCAACAATATCCTCAGTGACTGTAGTACTACCTGTACCGAGAGTCGGTGCTGTTGAGATATCTACCAAGACGGTATTGGAGATAGAGGAACTGTTGCCCGCCACATCGGTAATCACGGCTGTCGCGGCGTAGCTGCTGCCATCGGTCAGGTCGTCGGCGGCAATGGTCACGGCCACGTTGCCGGCCGTGATGTCGTCGGCGTCCAGCTCGACCGACGCGGTGATCACGCTCTCCGCGTCTACGTCGTCGACCAGGGTGACAGTCACGGTGTCACCCGCGACGGCATCCTCGCTGAGGGTGACCGTGGTTTGCAGACCATCGGTCAGCTCCTCGAGGTTCACGCCATTAAGGGCTTCGGTGATGGCCAGCGTCGGCGCAGACGGCGCGGTGATGTCGATGGCGACATCAATGCTGTTCGAGGCATCAGAGCTGTTGCCCGCCACATCGGTAATCACGGCTGTCGCGGCGTAGCTGCTGCCATCG
>NZ_LJTD01000031.1:0-950 GCF_001306765.1 Cobetia sp. UCD-24C
ATGGTGACGGTGAGCAGCGCCATGTCGGTGCCGCCCTGGCCATCAGAGATCTCGTAGGTGAAGGTCTCGGTGATCACCTCGCCTTCGGCCAGCGCCTGCACCGCCGCGTTGCTGTTGTCCAGCGCGTAGGTGTAGCTGCCATCTTCGGCGATGGTGACGCTGCCGTAGGTACCGGTGACCGGCGTACCCGCGGCGGTGTCAGTGCCGGCATTGGCGCCCGCACCGATGCCACTGACGATCAGCGCATCGCTGTCGTTGCCGCCATCGGTGTCGGTATCGGGCTGCGCATCGCTGAGCACGTTGCCGGTCGTGGTGCTGGTGTCGCTGGTGGCGACGCCCTCATCCAGCTCGGCAGTGTTGTCGAAGACCTCGGGTGCGACGTTGGCCACAGTCCAGGTGAAGGTCGTGGTGACATCCAAGCCATTCTCGTCGGTGCCGGTCAGCGTGACGGTGTAGATGCCGTCGTTGTTGTCACCGCCGGTGGAGGCATCCGGGGACAGCGTGCCGCTGATCTCGCCGGTGGTCGGGTCAATCACCAGGCCGTCCGGCAGATTGTCAGCCGAGAAGTTCAGCTCTGCGCCGTTGTCGACGTCGGTGAAGGCATCAGCGACGCTGAAGGGCGTGATGGGGTCACCATCGTTACCGTTTTGGTCCACCGGCTGCGCCCCATCCACCAGCACCGGCGCATCATTGGTGCCGTTGATGGTGACGGTGAGCAGCGCCATGTCGGTGCCGCCCTGGCCATCAGAGATCTCGTAGGTGAAGGTCTCGGTGATCACCTCGCCTTCGGCCAGCGCCTGCACCGCCGCGTTGCTGTTGTCCAGCGCGTAGGTGTAGCTGCCATCTTCGGCGATGGTGACGCTGCCGTAGGTACCGGTGACCGGCGTACCCGCGGCGGTGTCAGTGCCGGCATTGGCGCCCGCACCGATGCCACTGACGATCAGCGCATC
>NZ_LJTD01000032.1:0-926 GCF_001306765.1 Cobetia sp. UCD-24C
GACGACATCACGGCCGGCAACGTGGCCGTGACCATTGCCGCCGACGACCTGACCGATGGCAGCAGCTACGCCGCGACAGCCGTGATTACCGATGTGGCGGGCAACAGCTCTGATGCCTCGAACAGCATTGATGTCGCCATCGACATCACCGCGCCGTCTGCGCCGACGCTGGCCATCACCGAAGCCCTTAATGGCGTGAACCTCGAGGAGCTGACCGATGGTCTGCAAACCACGGTCACCCTCAGCGAGGATGCCGTCGCGGGTGACACCGTGACTGTCACCCTGGTGGACAGCGATGACGCGTCGAACGTGATCACCGCGTCGGTCGAGCTGGACGCYGACGACATCACSGCCGGCAACGTGGCCGTGACCATTGCCGCCGACGACCTGACCGATGGCAGCAGCTACGCCGCGACAGCCGTGATTACCGATGTGGCGGGCAACAGCTCTGATGCCTCGAACAGCATTGATGTCGCCATCGACACCACTGCCCCGGGCGCGCCGGCCCTAGCCATCGAGGCAGCGGTAGATGGCGTGAGTGCCGCCGAACTGGCCGCGGGTCTGCCCACCACGGTCACCCTCAGCGAGGATGCCGTCGCGGGTGACACCGTGACCGTCACCCTGGTCGACGACGCAGACGCGGAGAACGTGATCACCGCGTCGGTCGAGCTGGACGCCGACGACATCACGGCCGGCAACGTGGCCGTGACCATTGCCGCCGACGACCTGACCGATGGCAGCAGCTACGCCGCGACAGCCGTGATTACCGATGTGGCGGGCAACAGCTCTGATGCCTCGAACAGCATTGATGTCGCCATCGACATCACCGCGCCGTCTGCGCCGACGCTGGCCATCACCGAAGCCCTTAATGGCGTGAACCTCGAGGAGCTGACCGATGGTCTGCAAACCACGGTCACCCTCAGCGA
>NZ_LJTD01000033.1:0-904 GCF_001306765.1 Cobetia sp. UCD-24C
GGCATAATGGATGCTAATGCGATTACCATCGAACTCAGCTAGGCTCACGGTGTCACTGAGTGAATTGCCATTAATAACGACCTCTTCAATGGCTGAAGGGGGAGCATACTCATGAAAACGTCCCAGTTGGGCAGGGTCGATCACTGCGACGCCATAAGCTGTGGGTACCCATACATGACCTTCGTCATCAAGCAGTAAGGCTGGATTAGAGCCACCGTTCGCTTGGCTACTCACCAACCCGTCAGCTTCTCTAAACGTATCAAGCACAAGAGGTTGCGGCGCTGGGTCAGTTGCTGTTAGTACTAGGATCGAACTTAATGAGGTGCGCATGATGCCACGATTAGAGCTCATCCAGACGTTGTCATAGGGGTCTACGGTCACTTGGAAAATTTTTTCTGCGCTTAGGCCATGCTTACGCCCTACCACCTGTCCAGTCTGGCTGGCAGGATCATAGATAATTAAGCCGCGGTCGGTGGCAAACCAAAGGTGACCTTGATAAGGGAAAATATCAAACACATATTCGGCTTGATTAAAGGCGCTTAAATCTACTTTTTCGAAGCGATCGTCGCTCAGCACGAAAAGACCGCGCGCAGTACCTAGCCAAAGCCGCCGCTGCTGGTCTTGGTACAAGCTAACACTAAAGCGGGCTTGGTCAGCTTGGGGCGCAGCTTCAATGCCTGTAGCAGGGTGATAGCGGTTGAGGCCATTGGGCGTCGCAATCCATACGTAGCCATCGTGAGTACCAGTGATAGCCCGGATTTCATTGGCCAGCAGCCCGTCGTCACGAGTCCAGACTTGTTGTATTTTGCCATCGCGCCATAAGCCTAAACCATGAGTATAAGAACCAATAAACACGCCGTATTCAGGATGCTCATACAAACTGAGAATAGAGTGGTGAGTAAAA
>NZ_LJTD01000034.1:0-893 GCF_001306765.1 Cobetia sp. UCD-24C
GATTAGCCGTGGCGCTGATTTAGAACACCTCAGCGAGTTAGACCAAAAATTATGGACAGTGTTGAACTGTCCTACCTTAGGTTTAGAATTTGATGCTGCCACAACTTCGTTATTAGATACCGATAACGATGGTCAGATTCGGGTACCTGAGTTAATTGCGGCGGTACGCTGGTGCTGTGCTCGGCTGGTGGATAGCAACTTGATGTTTGCTGAACCAGGTGTGCCGTTAACTGCATTAAAGACCGACGATGCCGAGGGTGCTGCCTTGTACGCGGCAGCTCAGCGCGTGCTGACCTACTTAGATAAACCCAACGATGCTGCTCTGACGGTGCAAGATTTTCTTGATACCACCAAACTTTATGCTGCCGACCATTTTAATGGTGATGGTGTGGTGGCGCCTCAATTGGCGCAAGATCCGCAACTACAGCAATTGATCCAAGACATCATCGATTGTTTAGGTGGCGTTGCCGATCGCAGTGGCAGCCAGGGCGTGAACCAAAGTTTGCTCGAGCAGTTTTTTCAGCAAGCAGCAGCTATTGTGGATTGGCAACGAGCAGGTGACGCCGATGATTCGCAACTATGGCCGTTAGGAGCTGAAACCCCAGCGGCGGTAGCAGCACTGGAACGGGTGCAAGCCAAAGTGGATGACTATTTTGTGCGCTGTCAGTTGGCCGCTTTTGATCAGCGCGCTGCTGCTTCGTTAAATCCTGATACCGGCGTGTACGGTAGTTTAAGTAACCGCGCTATTGCTACTTTAGATACAGAATTGGCGGCCCTGCCCTTGGCCACCATTGATGCTGCCGCAGCATTGCCATTGCAAACAGGAGTAAACCCAGCTTGGGCTGATGCCATGCAACAACTACTGACCCAAGTGGTCGAGCCGCTATTAGGTA
>NZ_LJTD01000035.1:0-882 GCF_001306765.1 Cobetia sp. UCD-24C
GGCTGTAAAAAGTTGGGAACAAATAACATGGGTAGCAACCCAACCAACACACACAAGGCTGCTAAAATAATAACCGGTACCCGCATCATTAACGGCGGCTCGTGTGGAGTAACGGTGAGTTTTACTGGCTCACCATCAAAAAAGACGTCATGTACAAACCGAATCGAATAGGCGACTGATAACATCGCACCCAGGGTAACTAACACGGGTACAAACCAGGACAATGCGCCAAACAATTGCTGCTCATAGCTCTCCATAAACATGAGTTCTTTCGATAAAAACCCGTTAAACAGCGGTACCCCAGCCATTGCCGCGGAAGTGATTATCGCCAATACCATGGTCACCGGCATAAACTTTCTTAAGCCGCTTAGTTTACGCATGTCACGAGTGCCAGTTTCATGGTCAATGATGCCAGCAATCATAAACAGGCCGGCTTTAAAGGTGGCATGATTTAAAATATGGAATAAAGCAGCAAAAATCGCTCCGCTGGTGCCTAGTCCCAATAGCATCGTAATTAAACCGAGATGGCTGATCGTAGAAAAAGCTAGTAGCCCTTTTAAGTCCGACTTGAAGAGGGCGAAGTAGGCTCCGAACAACATAGTAGCAAGACCTGTTAAGGTGACTATGGTGAACCATTCGTGAGTACCACCAAGCACGGGGAACAAACGGGCTAGTAAAAAGATACCTGCTTTGACCATAGTTGCTGAGTGTAAGTAGGCACTCACGGGTGTTGGCGCTGCCATTGCATGCGGCAACCAAAACTGGAACGGAAACTGTGCTGATTTAGTAAAGGCCCCCAGCAAAACCAAAAGCAGCGCCGGAAGATACAAGCTATGAGCACGAATTTGATCAGCAGCGGCAATCACTTGATCGAGTTCGTAA
>NZ_LJTD01000036.1:0-880 GCF_001306765.1 Cobetia sp. UCD-24C
GACGGTGATGGTCAGCGTGGTGCGGGAGACATCGCCATCGGCATCGGTGATGCCGTAGGTGAAGACGTCGGTCAGTGACGCGCCATCATCCAGGCCCTGGACCTCGGCATTGCTGTTGTCCAGCACGTAGCTGTAGCTGCCGTCACTGTTGAGGGTCAGCGTGCCGTAGCTGCCGGCGATCTCGGTACCGGTCGTGTCGCTGACGTTTGCCGCAAGCGCGTCATCGTCCTCCAGAGTGCCTGTCACGACACCAGTGACCAGGGTCGGCGTGTCGCTGCCCAGGGCATCGGCGGCCGCATCGGCATCCGTGCTGTCACCGGCCCCGCTGATGACATTGCCGGTCAGGGCGTCAGAGGTGTCCTCGGCGATGGTGCCGGTGTCGGCATTGGCTGTCGGGACGGTGTCGACAATCGCGATGTCGAGACTGTCCGTGGTGCTGGCATCCGTGATGTCGGTGACCACGACCGCGAAGCTGTCGGTGATGTCGCCGCCCGAGTGATCCTCGGTCTCGCCATCCTCGACGTAGCGGTAGGTAACCTCACCGGTGCCGGCGTCATAGCCGGTCACGCTCAGGGTGCCTTCGCTCCCCTCGATGACCACCGGGTCGGCCTCGGTCGCATTGGTGATGTCGACCGGTATATCCACATCGACGCCAGCAATGGTGACCGTGGCAATCCCGGCAGTGGCGGCGACCGTGAAGCTGCCGGTGACGGTGTCGCCGGTGGCTTCGGTGACGCTGTTGTCGTCCGTGCCGCTGATGCCGGTGATGACCGGCGCGGCATCGGTCGAGCCCGTGACGGTGATGGTCAGCGTGGTGCGCGAGGCATCGCCATCGGCATCGGTGATGCCATAGGTGAAGACGTCGATCAGCGGGTCGCTG
>NZ_LJTD01000037.1:0-873 GCF_001306765.1 Cobetia sp. UCD-24C
CCGGAGTTCGGCATGAAAATTCTAATGGTACTAACGTCACACGAACAACTAGGTGACAGTGGCCACAAAACTGGCTTTTGGGCAGAAGAGTTTGCCGCCCCCTACTATGCTTTTAAAGACGCTGGCGCTGAGGTTGTGCTAGCTAGCCCCAACGGAGGCCAACCTCCGATCGATCCTAATAGTCAGCAAGCTGCAGCTCAAACCAATGAGACTGTACGCTTGTTTGAAGATGAAGCAGCTCTGGAGCAACTCGCTAATACGCTTCAACTTAGTCAAGTAACAGCCGATGGTTTTGATGCTATCTTTTACCCCGGTGGCCATGGTCCGTTATGGGATTTAAGCGAAGATCCGCTATCCATTGGCCTGATTCAACAATTCTGGGAGCAGGATAAGCCAGTAGCAGCGGTATGTCATGCCCCTGCTGTTCTTGTTCATGCCAAAACTCCAGCCGGAAAGCCGCTCGTAGCCGGCCGCAAGGTGAGTGCTTTTACTAACAGCGAAGAAGCTGCAGTGGGCTTAACCGACGTTGTTCCCTTCTTATTAGAAGACAAGCTACAAGAGCTGGGCGCGCACTATCAAAAAGTAGACGACTGGAAGCCACTGGCAGTGGTTGATGGTAACCTTATTACCGGGCAAAACCCTGCTAGCTCAGCGGCAGTTGCACGAGCTCTATTGCAGCAGCTAAAGCACTAAAACCTGTCTTGCTAAGTGGTGCAAGAGTGACAGATTGAGTAGAAATTAAAACTGCAAATTTGTAACAAAAAAAGCCAACCGCAAGGTTGGCTTACCAACGGTGAGTCAGATTGATGCCTAACTGTAGCTCGCGCTCGGTACCTGGTTCAAAGGCTCGACCATTACCTTGATTAACTACGA
>NZ_LJTD01000038.1:0-836 GCF_001306765.1 Cobetia sp. UCD-24C
GGCGACAGCACCAATGACCCGACGCCGACCCTCACCGGCAGCGCCGAAGCCAATAGCACCGTCACCATCACCCGCAACGGCGAAGTCGTTGATACGGTCGTGGCAGATGCCAATAGCGCCTGGCGCTATACCCCGAGCACTGATCTCACCGAGGGCGATCACGTCTTCAGCGTCACCGCGACCGATGCCGCCGGTAACGAAAGCGCGCCGTCTGGCGAGTTCACGCTCACCGTCGACACCGTCGCGCCGGATGCCCCGATCCTGTCCGAGACCGATGGCGAAACCGCCAACGGCAGCACCGTCAATGGTAGCGCCGAGGCCGGTGGCACCGTCGAAATCACCAATGGTGATGGCGATCTGCTGGGCAGCGGTTCTGTTGCCGATGACGGTACGTTCAGCATCACCCTGTCTCCGAAGCAGGAAGCCGGCGCTGAACTGACCGCCACCGTCACCGACGCCGCGGGTAACGAAAGCCCAGTCTCCGACACCCTGGTGGTGCCGGAAGACGCTGACGTTACCGCGCCGAACACGCCAACCATCACCTCCGCGACCGACGATGTACCAGCCGATACCGGCGCCCTCGCCTCCGGCGACAGCACCAATGACCCGACGCCGACCCTCACCGGCAGCGCCGAAGCCAATAGCACCGTCACCATCACCCGCAACGGCGAAGTCGTTGATACGGTCGTGGCAGATGCCAATAGCGCCTGGCGCTATACCCCGAGCACTGATCTCACCGAGGGCGATCACGTCTTCAGCGTCACCGCGACCGATGCCGCCGGTAACGAAAGCGCGCCGTCTGGCGAGTTCACGCTCACCGTCGACACCGTCGCGCC
>NZ_LJTD01000039.1:0-821 GCF_001306765.1 Cobetia sp. UCD-24C
GAGAGCTCAACCGAGAAGTTGCCTTCTGCATCGACGACCGCGGTGCCTACAACATCATCGTTGGCATTGGTGATCTCGACCGTGCTGCCCGCTTCACCGGTCCCGGCGACGGTGGTGCCATCGGTCTCGCTCAGGACTGGCGCATCCGGCGCAGCGGTATCGACGGTGAGTGTGAACTCGCCAGAGGATGCACTTTCGTTACCGGCGGCATCGGTCGCTGTGACGCTGAAGACATGCTCGCCATCGGTGAGATCAGTAGCCGGTGTGTAGCTCCAGGCGCCATTGGCATCGGCTGTCACGCTATCAACGACTTCGCCGTTGTGGGTGATGGTGATTGAGCTTCCGGCCTCAGCGCTGCCGATGAGGGTCGGCGCCGCATCATTGGTGCTGTCGCCGGAGGCGAGGGCGCCGGTATCGGCTGGTACATCGTCGGTCGCGGAGGTGATGGTTGGCGTGTTCGGCGCGGTAACGTCAGCGTCTTCCGGCACATCGAGTGCCGCGGACGCTGCGCTTTCATTGCCGGCCGCATCGGTTGCCGTGGCTGTCAGTGTGCTGCCAGCTTCCTGCTCCGGCGAGAGCTCAACCGAGAAGTTGCCTTCTGCATCGACGACCGCGGTGCCTACAACATCATCGTTGGCATTGGTGATCTCGACCGTGCTGCCCGCTTCACCGGTCCCGGCGACGGTGGTGCCATCGGTCTCGCTCAGGACTGGCGCATCCGGCGCAGCGGTATCGACGGTGAGTGTGAACTCGCCAGAGGATGCACTTTCGTTACCGGCGGCATCGGTCGCTGTGACGCTGAAGACATGCTCGCCATCGGT
>NZ_LJTD01000040.1:0-784 GCF_001306765.1 Cobetia sp. UCD-24C
CCAGCTCAGCTAACTCATTCGCAAGCTGCTCTGGCGAAGTCGTGTTACGTGCAAGGAGTGAGTACAGCCCAGGAATAACAAAGATCGTTAAGAAAGCTGATAAGGCTACCCCACTAAAAATAACGCCCCCGATCACCATCCGACTTTCAGCGCCAGGGCCCGATCCCAGTATCAATGGAACCGAACTCATCAAGGTGGTGAAGGCCGTCATCACGATTGGCCGTAAGCGCTGCTGTGAGGCGCGAATTAACGCATCATCAAAACGCATACCGGCATCTCGCAACTGGTTGGCGAACTCCACAATCAAGATACCGTTCTTAGCCGCTAAACCAATCAGCATGACAATGCCGATTTGGCTGTAAATATTGATGGTCATATCTGCTGCGTACATGCCGATAACGGCACCTAACACTGCCACTGGCACCATCAACATGATCACCAACGGATGCACAAAGCTTTCAAATTGTGCTGCTAACACCAAGTACGCAATCAGCAAGGCTAGTACAAACACGAAAATAACCGAGCTACCGCTTTCTTTGTACAACAGCGACTCGCCTTTATAATCAATCGAGACATCATCAGGCAGTTCAGCTTTTACGATGTTTTCTAGATAGCCTAGGGCTTCACCCAGCGAGTAACCTTCGGCCAAGTTGGCTTCAATGGTAATACTACGCATACGGTTATAGCGGTTGAGTGAGCCAGACGTAGCCTGTTCATCTACCGTCACCAAGTTCGATAACGGGATCAGCTGATTAGTAGAAGTTGAACGCACGTAGATATTATC